>CAVENX010000057.1:0-15495 GCA_963617275.1 bacterium | reverse complement strand
AACACGCCCATAGGTCCGTTCCAGACGATGGTCTTTGCGTTCTTGACAGCGTCGGAGAACAGCTCCACGGTCTTGGGACCGATGTCCATGCCCATCAGGTTTGCGGGAATGTCGCCTTCGCAGAGAACTGGCTCCGCATCCGCGGAAAACTCCGCCGCGCAGTAATTGTCAACCGGCAGGAGGAGCTTGACGCCCTTGGCTTCCGCCTTGGCAATCATTTCCTTTGCATAGTCGATACGGTCAGCCTCAAGCAGAGACATACCTATCTCATAGCCCTGCGCCTTCTTGAAGGTATACGCCATACCGCCGCCGATGATTATTGTATCGGCCTTTTCAAGGAGGTTATTTATAACGTTGATCTTATCGGAGACCTTTGCGCCGCCCAGAACGGCAACGAAGGGACGCGCAGGATTGTCAAGCGCCTTGCCCATAATAGACAGTTCCTTATCAACAAGGAGTCCGGAGTAGGCGTCAAGATATTCTGCTACACCGGCGGTGGAAGCGTGCGCTCTGTGCACGGTACCAAACGCATCGGAGACGAACAGGTCAGCCATATCGGCAAGCTTTTTGGCAAACGCGGGGTCGTTCTTCGTCTCACCCTTGTCGAAGCGCAGGTTCTCGAGAAGCAGGATCTGACCGGGCTTGAGAGCGGCAGCCTTTGCCTTTGCGTCCTCGCCTACGGTGTCGGAAGCAAAGATAACTTCCTGACCGAGCAGCTCTGACAGGCGCTTTGCAACGGGAGCAAGTGTCAGTTTTTTAAGAGACTTTTTCCATGCTTCTTCGGTAAGAGTCGCAGGATCCTTGCCCTTTTCGGTCTGCTTTTTTACAAAAGACTCATAAGTGGCGTTGGGCTTGCCGAGATGGGAGCAGGCAATAACAGCTGCTCCGTTATCGAGAAGATACTTGATGGTGGGCAGGGCCGCGCGGATACGCTTGTCGCTGGTGATTTCGCCCGTAGTCTTATCCTGAGGAACGTTGAAGTCACAGCGGAGAAGGACTTTCTTGCCCTTCACGTCTGCATCGCAAACGGTTTTCTTATTGTAGTTCATAAGTGCCTCCTACAAAAAAATATACATATAAATATAGACAAAACGGCACGCGCCGTGGGAAAACATGGTCAAACAGTGCCTGCGCTCATCGAGCCTGTTTCAAGCAGCCCCGGAAAGCCCTGCTGCCGCAGCGCCTCATACGCAAGTATGGCAACCGAATTTGAAAGGTTGAGACTTCGTGCCTCGCTTATCATTGGAATGCGTATGCATCTGTCACGGTACTTTTCACGCAGCCACGCTGGAAGACCGGCAGTTTCCTTGCCGAACATCAGCGTCGTATTCCCTGTCATATCGACCTGATGATAGGCCTTTGGAGCTTTGGTCGTTGCGAGATATATATTGGTGTCCCCGTGTTTTTCAAAAAACTCGTCAAGATTCTCATACACCGAAATATTCACAAGATACCAATAGTCAAGCCCGCATCGCTTTACAGCCTTATCCGAAATATCAAAACCAAGCGGCTTGATAAGGTGCAGCGCCGCGCCCGTTGCGGCGCAGGTTCTGGCAATGGCGCCTGTATTATGTGGTATCTCCGGTTCTACAAGGACAATATCGAGCATCGCTTCTCCAAAAACAGCAAATTTCTGTTGCTTTTATCACATCTTCTTGATGTCGTGTCTATTTTATCACAAATTTTCGGAAAATCATGTACTTTTTTTCGTTTTTCACGTTTTCTTGCATATTAGACAAATCAGCGGTATAATCAGCTCACCAGATTCCCTTTTTTTGTTATTTTTGTATATTTGCTATTTTGCTGTGAGGTGTCATGGAAATGGAGTATATTTGCAGCGACTGTCCGAGGCGCTGCGGCGCTTTGAGAAAGAGCGACAGCGGCGGCGGGATATGCGCAAGTCCCTCTCTTCCGGTGATTGCCAGAGCCGCCCCGCACTTCGGCGAGGAACCATGCATAAGCGGACAGAAAGGTTCGGGTACAATATTTTTTTCCGGCTGCAATCTAAGGTGCGTATTCTGCCAGAACCGTGAGATCAGCCGTCCCGCCTCGATAGGCAAAACAGTCTCCGTCCGGAAAATGCGCGATATCATGCTGCGCCTCAGGGACGAGGGCGTACACAACATCAACCTCGTAACTCCCACGCACTTTTCCCGTGCGATAGCGGAGGCGCTGGACGGGCTTGAGCTTGGAGTACCGGTCGTATGGAATTCCTCCGGTTATGAGTCTGTCGAGACTCTCAGGATGCTCGACGGGCTTGTGCAGGTCTATATACCCGATTTCAAATATGCCGATGCCGCGCTTTCAAGGAGATACTCCGCCGCACCCGATTATCCGGAAATCGCTCTTGCCGCGATCCGCGAAATGTACCGTCAGCGCGGCAACTATAAGCTGGACGGCAGCGGTATGCTCGTCTCCGGCGTTCTGGTGCGCCATCTTATCCTGCCGGAGCAGGAGCTTGATTCAATGAATGTAATTGACCTCATATCCGATAACTTTCCCGCCGGGAGCATACTTTTTTCTTTAATGAGCCAGTATACTCCCCTGCCCGGACTTGAACGCTTCCCGGAGCTTCAGCGGCGTGTTGACCCCGCTTCCGCCCGTCACCTGTATAAATATATGCTCAACTGCGGTCTCACGGAGGGATATTGGCAGGACGAAAACTCCGCAACCGATGAAATGATCCCGGATTTCGACTATACAGGAGTAAAATAGCGGTCTGTTACACACAAAAACACCTGCAAGGGCATTGATTCTGCCTTTACAGGTGCTTTTCTTTTTTCAGCTTTGTCTGTTCACTTTTTTCTTCAGTGAGAGCTTCAGTACAAAATCATCCAAAAGATACAGTACGCTCGGGAGTACGACTGTCACCATTGCGGTCGAGCACAGGGTTCCTATGCCCAGCAAGAGGCCAACTGTGGAAATTGAATTCTGGCTCGATATGAAGTGAATCACAAACCCGCAGACTGTAAGGATCAGTCCTGATGTAAAAACGGTAGGCACAGCAGCCTCTACCGACATTTCAAGCGATTTTGTTTTATCATAATCGGCGCGGTCGGCAACATAATTGCTCGACATCAGGATTCCGTAGTCGATCGTCGCGCCCATCAAAATGCAGGTTGTGACGATGTAGCTCATAAAGAAAATGCCGTTCCCGTACAGTTGCGTGCTCATCGTGATAAATATTGCGCTCTGAATAATCGCAACCAGGATCACCGGCATTGAGAGCGATTTGAAAATCAGCATTATGATGACAAAAATGGATGCAAGCGTAAAGACCGTAATGAAAGCATTGTCGTGTCCAAACGCATCTTCAAGATCGCACACAGTAACAATTTCACCCGTGATATATGCGTCTTCACCGAATATGCTTTTCACTTCATCTGAGAGAAAGGCAACAAATTCGCTTGTATCCTCGCTTTCATTAGGAAGATTGACAGAGAACAGCAGTCTTGAATAGTTTTCGCCGCAAAACATCTCATTCGCTTTTTTCATATCAGTCTGCGCTTCATCAACCCTTTTGCGGTTACTGTCGGTCATTCTCTGCTTCAAAAGAAGATTTGTATCCATATTCCCACTTACAAAATCAAGCAGTTCACAGGCCATTACCGGGCACGTAAGCGCTTTTCCGTTGTTTACCGCATACTTGATATATACTCCGGCAATCTTATCCTCCTCAAGCACCGAAGACGTTATATCGCTCTTTATTTCGCTTTGGAGCATGGAAAACGTCTCATACGCGGTTTTGTACGTCAGCCTTGTAGCATCCGTGCAGTACCTGCTGACCGTAAGCATATCCGCAAGTCCGCAGCGGTTTTCATCAGTGAGGCGTTCACGCACGACAGTATTGCTTTCATCCTCCGACAGCACATATTCAGCAAAGCTTTTCCCGCTCATTTTGCCCTGCGGCATCGATTCGTTTTCATAAAAATACATTATATATACCTGCTGAACGGTCTCGTCCGCCACGCGTATGTTCATGTCTCTTTCCGAAAGCGCCGATGCCGCTTTGGAAAGTGCCGGTATAAATTGTTCATATCCATAGTTGGAATTTATTGTCTCGTAAAGGGAGCAGTACCCGCCGATTTCCTCCGCCGCTTTTTCAGTAAGCTGTCCGTTTTCGGCAAGAAAATTCATAAGCGGCAGAAACTGTACGGTTTCGCCCTCGTCTTCGCCCTCTTCGGCAAAATATCCGCGGAAGATCCGCGTAAGCTGTTCATCCGGCAGCATTTTGCCGCAATTCTGATAAAACCACGCCTTGAGGGCAGTCTTATCCATGTTCATCTCCATTTGCGCTTCGAACTGCTCGATTCCCGCTGGCAAAATCTCTATCTGTTCCACTATTTTTTCATCAAACATTCCGCTTGAATTTTCATCCAAAGCCAATTCTACGATGAAATCGAGCATTGTTTTGAAATCAACTGTTTTCTCCGCTGCATCGTCGTAAAAATACATACCGTATATCTGATTTATCAGAAACGGGTCTATTTTCATATCAAACGCGTCGCTGCCTGTGAGCTTTTCATGAAGCTCTTCCGCCGTCAGCTCATCTGATGCGACCTCGGAAATTAGTTTAACGGCTTCGAGCGTATGTGACGTATCATCGTCAATAAATTCCTTTGCGTCACTATCCGTATTTATAAGATTACAGGAAAAATCCACAAATTCAGCAAAGGTCATTTTAACATCCGCCGGTGAAAAATAGAGATTGTACATCGTAAACAAGAGTTCTGCGTCTGCCTTTGAAAGCTCAAGCTTCTGAGCCGCTTTTTCAACGTCATACAGTTCTCTCACCGTATTGGTATACGCCGAATAATCTGTCAGCACACTTTTTCCGCCAGTGGTTTTATACGCGCCTACTGAATCTGTCAGACGCTTTTCGTTATTAAAGTTGTCCTTTGTATTTTTGTAGACCAACGCGACTGAATTATTGTTTCCGAATATATCTGAGATAGCCGTATTTTCGGCCTTTGTATCGGTAAAAATAAAACGATTGCCAGACTGTAAAATTCCGCAGACTAAGGTAAGCACGAGTGCGGCGGGGACGATCGCTTTGCTTGCCTTGAGAGAAATTTTGCAGAACAGCTTTCCTTTCGGTATAAACGCCTTCTTGTGCAGCTTTTTCATAGGCTTATCAAGCAAAAGGACAAGTGCCGGCAAAAGGGTCACGGATGTGACGGCAGAGATCACGATGCCCTTCATCAAAACAATACCTATATCAAAGCCAATACGGAACGACATAAAAAGCAGAGCCAAAAGCCCTGCAATGGTAGTAAGCGCGCTTGCCGAAACGGGCTTTACAACGCTTTTTATCGCCGAGTGCATAGCCGCGTCATTGTCCGAATTTTTTCCTTTTTCCCTGCGATATGTATGCAGCAGGACAATACTGTAATCTATCGAAAGGGCAAGCTGCAATACCGCAGCAATGGAATTTGTTATATACGAGATTTCCCCGAGAAACACATTTGTTCCCCTGTTTATAAGTACCGCAACGCCAGAAGCGGCAAGCAGGACAAACGGCTCCAGCCACGATTCTGAGGTTATAAGCAGGATCGCCACAACAAGGCAGAGCGATATTGCAAGAATATAGACCATTTCGCTTGTTATAGATTCCTGCAAAGACTGTTTCTCGATCGTCGTGCCGCCATATTCGATGCCCTCATAGGATGAAAGCGCCGATTTTATGTCCGCAGTCACCTGTTTTGCGTTGTCGGAATAATCATCCCCGTCTATAATTATGATAAACAGTGCACATCCGTCTTTATAGTATGCTTCGTCATATCTGTCGAATTTGACATTGAGCACGTTTTCTACTTTTTCTATCTTCTCGCATATACTCTCCGCTGTTTCTACTGAAACATTCTTGGCCATTACCTGCATGTTGCCTGCCGCACCAAACTCGTCGTCAATTATATTAAGTGCAACTTTTGTCTGCGTACCGCTGTCGAGATAATCGGCAAGATTGTAGTCGATCGCAACATTCTTCATAGTGTTCACCGAAAGAATTACCGCGGCAATAAATATGGCTATGATCAGCCATTTGTTTACTGTTTTTTCAGCTCTCTGAGGTGCCATAAAATTTACTCCTGTTATAAGATTTACAACTCTGGTTGCATTTTCCTGCCGATTGTAATATAATCGCTTAAAGTTGAGAATGACTGTTTTGCGTTCTTGGTAAGACTTCTTACCTTTATAGCAAATTTGTAAGGGGAGTTGAAAAATCAAGCAATATAGAAACTCCGAAAGAACAAAAAAATGGATAAGAAAAGCATTTGCGGAGCTTATCGCGGAAAAAAAATCCATTGACAAAATCACTATAAACGAACTTGCCGAACGGGCCGATATAACCAAAACCACGTTTTATTATCATTATGATGATATTTACGCTGTTGCGGAAGAATTTGAAAACGAGCTTATAAAAGAGCTAAGCGAATCACTTGACTCAATAAACAAAGAAAGGTCGGAAAATTATTCCGTATACATAAAAAAAGTGCTCTCCTTTATACAGAAAAATGAGGAGAGTTATCGTCTCGTCATAAACGCCTCTGACCTTGTAAATTTTACGTCAAAGCTGAAAACGGTGTTTTCAAAGGAAATAACCTCAGTTGGAGACAATTGGGGCTTTTCGCAGGACTATGAAAAGCGCACCGTACAGGTCTTCTTTCTTGTCAGTGCCTGTGTAGATACCATTATTCAATACTTAAAGGGCGGTCTGACTTCTTCCATTGATCTTGTAGGCGATGTCATCATAGAGGCAATAGAAAAATTAAGAAAGCCGGAATAAACGGTAAGACTGAATTTGGCAGCTATAAAATAACATACAAAAGGCTTGGAATCGTCATAATTCCAAGCCTTTTGTGTTTGCCGATGTATTCGATTTTACGCTCAGAGCCTGTAAAATCCTGCGTTCGAACTGCCGCTGTCCCTTTAACAGTAAGCGTAAACCTTCTGCGCGCTTATTCTATACGAAACATTTCCGCCCCAAGCGCCGGTAACTCTGTAATCCACACATCCGGTTCTGCCAAGCTTTGTGTTGATGTAAAATGTCGCACTCCCGCGCGGGTAAATCACAAAAGAGCCTCCAATCAAACTGCCGTCCCATGACGCTCCCGGCCCTCTTTTGACCGTGCAGCCCGAAATTCCGGTAATTGTCACTCTGATAGGTTCACCAGGTGTCGTATTTTTTATCGTTACGGTCGATGTTTTTGTGAAAAGCCTGTCGCCGGTGGTAATTATCCAGCCGTTTTTTCTCCTGTAACCGGCTGCCAGTGCGCTCGGCATCAGAGATGCAACGATTACAAGCACAAAAACAAGGGATAATACACGTGTAATTCTTTTTTTCATGCCATACTCTCCTTTTATACCTACATATTATCCCAATTCGGGATATTCATATATATACCATTTTGTTATTCTCTTGTCAAGAGGTGATTTTTATAAAAACGCGTTTAAAGGAGCTGCGTGAAAGTCGTAAATTCACGCAGCAGAAAGTTGCTCTTGACCTGAACACAAATCAGAACACCATAAGCAGATACGAAAACGGTGAGCGCGAAGCCGGATATGATCTGCTTGTAAAATTTGCCGACTACTATAATGTATCCATTGATTATATTCTTTATCGGACCGATAATCCCAAAGCAAACCTGTAGTTTTTTGTTTTTTTGAGAAACATTTCATTGACACTTAATTTAAAATGCGCGATAATAATTATATGCTTGATCAAGAAGAGTCTGTCCTTGTCGATCAAGAGTATATGCAGAAAATAGAAAGGAAAGCGATTATGACATACCAGGAAGTACTGGCAGCCGCAAGGGATTGCGTCGGTCCCTACTGTAAAGCCTGTCCCGTGTGCAACGGACGCGCCTGCGCAAATACAATGCCCGGTCCCGGATGTAAGTTTCCCGGCAACGTTGCGGCACGCAATTACGACAAATGGCAGGAGATCTACGTGAATATGGACACGCTCTGCCCCAATTTTGCCGACCCCGACGTATCTTTTGAAATGTTCGGTCATAAATTCTCAGCGCCGATCTTTGCCGCCCCCCTCGGTGCGCTTGATATGCACTACGGGGATAAATATGTCGATCAGGACTACAACGCGCTTCTTATGAAAGCAGCATATGATTACGGCGTTCTGGCTCTCACCGGCGACGGCGTTAACCCGGATATCATGAAATCCGCCGTGCGCGACGCGGGGGGGATCGGCGGGATGAGCATTCCGACGATAAAGCCGTGGAACAAGGAAGCGGTTTTTGAAAAGCTGGATATCCTCAACGCTGCGGGAAGCTTTGCCGCTGCGATGGACGTTGACGGCGCAGGCCTCCCCTTCCTCAAGAAAATGAATCCCAACGCCGGCAGCAAAACAGTCGAAGAGATGAGGGAAATAATCGGCTACGCAAAAATGCCCTTTATAATCAAAGGCATCATGACCCCCGCCGGTGCGCTGAAAGCCGTTGAAGCGGGCGCAGACGCGATAGTCGTCTCCAACCACGGCGGCAGAGTTCAGGGCGGCGTTCCGTCCACGTGCGAGGTTCTCCCCTCTATCGCCGCGGCAGTAAAGGGCAAGACCGTAATAATCGTTGACGGCGGAATCCGTTCCGGCGTTGATGTGTTCCGCGCCATTGCACTCGGTGCGGACGCCGTTCTCATAGGCCGCCCCATTCTGACCGCTGTTTACGGCGGCGGTGCGGAGGGCTTCAGAGTCTACATGGATAAGATCGTGGGTGAGCTTAAATCGACCATGACCATGTGCGGTGCCGCAAGCCTCAAGGAGATAACCGCGGAGAAGATCTGGAAAGAATAAAATACCTGTTTTTTAATGATTTCGGCATCCGTTTGACGGCGCTCGTGCAATCAGACGGGTGCCGTTTTTATGAGTATATTAATTAATAACGGGAGAAAGAAAAATGAAAAAAGGCAACGTAAAAGCACTGCTTCCTATCGGCGTATTCCTTGTCCTGTATCTCGGCCTCGGTATTCTTTTTGAGTACATACTCGGCAAGGAAATGGGGTTTTACAACATTCCCATCGTCGCCGTTTTCCTTGTGGCGATACTTGTCGCCGTACTCCAGAACAAATCCCTCGGCTTTGACGAAAAAATGACCGTGATGGGGCACGGCGTCGGCGACAAGAACATTATTATAATGGTTCTTATTTTCTTTACCGCCGGTATGTTTTCCAGCATAGTCGGCAGAAGCGGCGCACAGAGTGTCGCGTACTTCCTTCTGAGTATCGTCCCGGCGAAGTTTGCCGTCGCAATGATCTTTGTGATAGCCTGCTTTGTGTCCACCGCAATGGGTACCTCCGTCGGCACGATCACGCTTATCACGCCTATTGCCGTCGAAATCGCTGTCGCTTCCGGCTATAACCCGGCGCTCTGCATCGGCACCGTCATGGGCGGGTCAATGTTCGGCGACAATCTCTCCTTTATCTCCGATACAACAATAGCCGCGTGCAACGGTCAGGGCTGCCAGATGAAGGATAAGTTCCGCGAAAACTTCTGGATCGCGCTTCCCGCCGCGATAGCAACGCTGGTCATCGTCTTTTTAATGACCGCCGGTCATAACGCTGAGCTTACCTTGGGCGAATACAACCTTGTCCAGATCATTCCGTACATATTGGTTCTTGTCGGCGGCATTATCGGAATAAACGTGTTTGTTGTCCTGCTCATAGGCATCGTTTCCGGCAGCGCAATAATGCTTGCAACCGGTGCGGCAGACGGTTTCTTCGGGCTTCTTGGCAGTATGGGAAGCGGCATATCCGGTATGTATGAAACCGCAACCGTTGCAATACTTGTCGCGGCGCTGTGTGCGCTTATCCGCGAATACGGCGGCTTTGACGCGCTGCTTTACGGAATCAAAAGGGTGTTCAAGGGCAAAAAAGGCGGTCAGCTCGGCATGGGCGTACTCGTCGGGCTTATGGATATTGCGACTGCAAACAACACAGTGGCAATAGTCATGGCAAATCCGATTGCAAAGGAAATGGCGGATGAGTACGGAGTGAGCGCGAAAAAGACCGCTTCACTGCTTGACACGTTCTCCTGCGTCTTTCAGGGCATCATACCCTACGGCGCACAGATGCTCGTTGCGATCTCGCAGGCGAAAGCTCTTGACTGCACCGTGTCCGCCTTTGAGATAATCCCTTTCCTTATTTATCCCTTCCTGCTTCTTGTCAGCTCCCTCGTATTCATCTTCCTTATTCCCGAAAAGAAGAGCTGAAAATTCTTACAATACAATTTCAAAAACATTCGGATAAACTATTCAGAGGTACAATTAAATGGAAAATCGTGAAAAACTCGGAAGCCGACTTGGTTTCATAATGCTTTCGGCCGGTTGTGCGATAGGCTGCGGAAATGTATGGAAATTCCCATGGATGACAGGTCAGTACGGCGGGGGCAGTTTTGTTCTCATATATATTCTGTGCCTGATCGTCCTTGGTCTGCCCGTGATGACAATGGAGTTTGCCGTAGGCCGCGCCGCGCAGACGAGTCCCCTGTTCATGTACAAAAAGCTCCAGAAACCCGGGCAGAAATGGGGCGTTATCGGATATACCTGTCTGCTCGGCTGCTTTGCACTCATGGCTTTCTACACCGTCGTCGCCGGGTGGATCCTCTGCTATTTTGTTCAGTTTCTTACCGGGAGAACATCAGATCTCGGCTTTGTCTCCATGATAACAAATCCCACCCTCAACGTCGAATATCTTGCCATTGTTGTTGTCATCGCGTTTGCGGTTCTCAGCTTCAATCTTCAGGGCGGGCTTGAGCGAGTCACCAAATATATGATGTCGGCTCTTTTCGTTCTAATGCTTGTTCTGACGATACACAGCTTTACTCTCTCCGGCATGGCAGAGGGCATACGTTTCTATCTTGTTCCCGATTTCTCAAAAATCAACGGCTCGGTGATCGTCGGCGCAATGAATCAGGCGTTCTTTACTCTGTCCCTCGGTACCGGCGCAATGGCCATTTTCGGAAGCTATATAGGCAAGGAGCGTTCCCTGCTTGGCGAGTCTGTTACCGTCATATGCCTTGACACCTTTGTCGCTATCGTCGCCGGGCTTATCATGTTCCCCGCCTGCTTCACCTACGGCGTCGAGGTCAACTCCGGCCCCAGCCTTCTGTTCGACACAATGGCTTCCGTTTTCACAAACATGAACGGCGGACGCTGGTGGGGCGCTCTGTTCTTCCTGTTCATGGTCTTCGCGGCAATGTCAACCGTCCTTGCCGTGTGCGAAAACATTCTTGCCATGATACGCGAGATCACCGGCTGGAAGCGTACCAAAGCCTCGGTTATCTGCGGACTTGCTATTTTTGCTGTTGCGCTCACCACCGCACTCGGTTACAGCGTGTTTACATTCCAGCCGTTCGCGGAGGGCTCTGCCTGGCTCGACTTCTGGGATTTCATCGTTTCCACAAACGTTCTGCCTCTCGGTTCGCTTGCACTTGCCCTGTTCTGCTGCAACAAATTCGGCTGGGGCTGGGACAGCTTTGTGGCCGAGGCAAACTCCGGAAGCGGCCTGAAAGTCAAGCCATGGATGAAGCCGCTCATGCAGTATTTCGTACCTATCGCGGTAGCTCTTATCTACATCTACGGTCTTATAACATTCAATTGGTAAATCACAAAACGGCAAAACCGCCTGAAATTAGCGGTTTTGCCGTTTTATATATTATTTTCTGCGAAGGGTTCTGAGGTATGCTTTCTGCTCCGGCGTGATGCGATAACTCTCGCAGGCTTTCTGTATCGTTTTGTTATGCGTCCACGGCGGCAGGAGACTGCGTTCTATATATGGGATAGTGCTGTCCCACTGCTTGGCAAGCGCCGTTGCGTAGTACCATGCCGCCATCATGCGCACATAATACTCCTCGCTTGCCACCGCGGCAGGCAGGGCAAGATATTCCTCTTTGAAGGCCTTGTCCAGATAGTGCGTCATAAGCATATTTATCCCGAAGCGGCATGTATACACCATATCCGAAGCTATCCAGCGCTTGACATTCGGCAGAAGCTCCTCCCTGTGTCCGGCAAAAACCTTTGGACGCAGGGTATCGCACACCGCCCAATTGTCCACATACGGCAGGAATCGTTCGACCTTTTCAAGACATTTCCCGTAATCCTTCCACTTTTCAAGTATTACCGAGTGGAGCATATTTTCATCATAAAACTCATGCGGGAGCGCCTCCGTAAACTCTGCGCGCTCCTTCTCCGAAAGCGACGCGGCAAGGATTCGCAGCTGCGGTGTGCGAACGCCGATGAATTTGTCTCGCTCTACATTAGGCGTGAGCTTTGCCTGAAACTCCGCATTTTTTCCGTCGGCAAGCGCAGACAGCCGCTTCTGGATCTCCGTCATTTGACCATCCCCTTTTCGGAAATATAACGATAGCTCTTCCGTGCAATGCCAAGCTCTTCATTTGCGGGAATAATGACGGCTTTGACGGGAGAATCCGCCATTGTTATCACGCCCTGTTCAACATTGCTGTTCCTGCTCTCATCAATAACAACGCCCATATGGGACACGGCGCTGCATACTCTGCTTCGTATCTCTGCGGAGTGCTCCCCTATCCCACCTGTAAAAACAAGCTGATCAAGTCCGCCAAGCTCCGCATAAAACATCCCGATAAAGCGCACTATTGAGCACACAAATGCGTCTACCGCAAGCTTTGCCCTGGCGTTTCCGCTGTCCGCCGCCTGCATAACGAGCCTGAGATCGTTGCTGACGCCGGAAATTCCCAAAAGTCCGCCGTTTTTGCTCAGCCCGTCCAGCACCTCGTCAATACTCATCCCCTCATTGAGCAGAAACGGAATGATATATGGGTCAATATCGCCGCAGCGGTTCGCATGGAACACGCCGGTCTGGAGCGAGAAGCCGAAGCTTGAGTCCACACTCTTCCCGTCAAGTATCGCGCAGACAGAGCAGCTTCCGCCGAGATGGCAGGATATTACACAGCGGTTTTCGCCGTACTTTGCTGACTGTTCGGAAATATACTCATGCGATGCGCCGTGATAAGCAAGCTTTTTTATGCCGTATTTCTCATACCACTCATACGGTATCGAATATATACTGCGCTCGGGCGGAATGGTGGTATGGAAAGCGGTTTCAAAAACGCCTATAAGCGGGGTGTGCGGCAAAAGCTCCCTGAACTGCCCCACAGCGGAAAAATAGGCGCTGTTATGGACAGGCGCAATATAGAGAAAGTCCCGCATCCCCTGTATCACGTTTTCGTCAAGTTCATGTACGCCGTAATAGCCCTTTGACAGCACAGTCTTGAAGCCGACGGCTTCTATCTCGTTAATATCATTGAGCGGAAGCGCGGCGTCCTCAAGAGCGGTTTTAAGGAACATCGAAATGCCGCGGCGGTATTCAGGCACAGATCGTCCCTCAAGTCTGACGGAATGGCCGCTCTCCTCGTTTTTATATGTAAAAATCGCACTGTCGGTGCTGCCTACTCTCTCAACACCGGCACGGCAGTACACTCTCTCCTCCGGCATCTCATACAGCTTGAATTTCAATGATGTGCTGCCCACATTGCAGACAAGAAGCTTCATAATTATCCTCCATGCGGCATCTGCCGCCAAAAAAGTTGTAAAAATTCATAACGCGGAATGTTTCAGCTGCATCCGGCCATAGACTATAAATTTGCAGGGTCAAATCATAAAAAAACGCCGCAAGCAAAACATAAGCTTGCGGCGATATGGCAGCGGAGGAAGGATTCGAACCCTCACAAACGGAGTCAGAGTCCGGTGTGCTACCTTTACACAACTCCGCTAAACGCAAGTGTTATTATATACATTTTTTTATTTTTGTCAACACCTTTTTCAATTTTTTCTTTCCTTTTCACTCTGTGCGAAAAACATATCCGTTCCGCCCGCGCATATATTGTACATTATATATATTTTGCGCATCCATGAGCGCTCATTTACTATACACTTGTTACAAAACAGACAATTGCAGCTATTTACAGACACGAAACGATACGGTATAATGAAACTGCCTTTAACACACAAAAAACTTTTGGGAGGTATTACTCATGTTCAAAAATGAGTACCTGAAAAAGGTATATGCGCAGGTCGAATCCCGCGACAGCCATGAGAGCGAATTTTTGCAGGCCGTCCGCGAGGTTTTTGAATCTCTTGAGCTTGTTATCGACAAGCATCCCGAGTGGGAAAAAGCCGGTCTTATCGAGCGCTTTGTTGAGCCTGAGCGCGTCATAGAATTCCGCGTCCCGTGGGTGGACGACTGCGGCGCCGTCCGCGTCAACCGCGGCTACCGCGTACAGTTCAATTCTGCTATCGGTCCATACAAGGGAGGCCTGCGTTTCCATCCGTCGGTAAACCTGAGTATTATGAAATTTCTCGGCTTTGAGCAGATACTTAAAAACTCTCTTACCTCTCTTCCGATGGGCGGAGGTAAGGGCGGTTCCGACTTCGACCCGAAAGGCAAGAGCGACGCGGAGGTCATGCGTTTCTGCCAGAGCTATATGACGGAGCTTTATCGCCACATTGGCCAGTTCACGGACGTCCCGGCTGGCGACATAGGCGTTGGCGCACGTGAGATCGGCTATCTTTTCGGGCAGTACAAAAAAATCACGAACCGCTATGACGGGGCTGTCCTCACCGGCAAGGGGCTGTCCTACGGCGGCTCTCTCGCCCGCACACAGGCCACCGGCTACGGACTCTGCTATTTTTCCGCGGAAGCGCTCAAGCACCTCAGAAACGACAGCTACGCCGGGAAGACGGTCGTTGTTTCCGGTTCGGGCAACGTGGCGCAGTACGCCGCGCAGAAGTGTATGCAGCTTGGCGGCAAGGTCGTTGCAATGAGCGATTCGCAGGGCTATATCTACGATCCAGACGGTATAAAGCTTGAGAAGCTTTTTGACATCAAGCAGAAGCGCAGAGCGCGCATAAGCGTCTATGCCGACGAGGTTCCGGGCAGCGAATATCACGAGGGCTGCAAAAATATATGGAGCGTCAGGTGCGACATCGCCCACCCCTGCGCATCTCAGAACGAGATGGATGCAGAAGGCGCGCAGAAGCTTGTCGACAACGGCTGCATGGCGGTATTTGAAGGCGCGAATATGCCCTTGACACCCGAGGCGATTGAGATCGTAAAGGCCAGCGGTCTGCTCTACTCTCCTGGCAAAGCCAGCAACGCAGGCGGCGTCGCCACCTCTGGTCTTGAGATGAGCCAGAACTCTCTTCGCATGAGCTGGAGTTTTGATGAGGTTGACGAAAAACTTCACGGCATCATGCGCAGTATCTACAAGGCCTGCTATGACGCGTCAGTGGAATGCGGCAAGCCCGGCGATCTCATGCTTGGCGCGAACGTTGCCGGCTTCCTAAAGGTAGCCGACGCAATGATGGCACAGGGCGTCGTGTAATCGGTGCGCTGCCTGACAAAGGCGTTGTAAAACCTCACTTTTTATGATATAATACATATCATAAAAAGTGAGGTCAGCTTGTCAAAGAAGCAAGCTTCTTTGACAAAAGGGGCTGCACTGCGCTCTGT
>CAVENX010000056.1:0-2962 GCA_963617275.1 bacterium | reverse complement strand
ATGCGCGAGTGGTGGAATTGGCAGACTCGCTAGATTCAGGTTCTAGTGCTCACTCCGGGCGTGCGGGTTCAAGTCCCGCCTCGCGCACTAAAATGAAAAGGTCGTGAAATTATTTGAATTTCACGACTTTTTTGCTATACACGCACAAAACTCCGCAGCGCAGGTACTGAAATGCTCCGAAAAAACGCAAAATATTAAGGTTTCCCTTGCTTTCCCTTTACAGAGTTGGAACGCTTTTTATAAAGACTTCCATGCGCACGGTTGCTTGCCTCCGTGATCCGGCATAGCGAGGGGTGGAACGGGCAAAAGATAAGGCTTTTGTCGTGCAGCACGGGGGCGGCAAACGGCGATGATTATTGTTTCGCGGAAGAGCTTGCAAATGCGCTTGGCGTTGAAGTAATGGCGCCGGATGATGTGCTTATAATATACCCGAATGGAGTGCATGAAGTAGGAATGCACAGTGAGGGGCATATGGTGCGTTTTAAGCCAAACGAAAGGAAAAGAAGAAAATGAAAGACTTTGGTTTTTTTGAAGGACTCCCATACAAAGAATCAAATGAAGACTTTGCTGCATACAAAAGGCTGAAGAACACGATACCTAAAGGAAAAATAATTGACCACATTGAGACTCTTATGGCTGGCTTTACATCATTGCCGTCATACGATTTTTTCACGGGGGAAAGAATTCAAGCGGGTGTTTTCCATGATGGAGACTTTACATTTCCCTATGAGTTTCTGCATTACTACAAGAACTACGATATAGGCATCCCTTACGACTATGAAGAATATTTGAAAAGCATAGGAGTTGGGGAATGAGCAAAGGCTTTGAATTTCGCATCGACGACAACCGGGAACTTGTGAAAAACGCCTGCCGGGAGCTGTTTTTTGTGCCGCGAAGAGGAAGGAATTTGCAAAACCGAGTGGAAAGCCATAGACTACGACGAAGAAACAGAAAAAAATATTGGAGATTATAAAAAATGCTGGATTATGAAGCTGATCATTTTTGCCCTGCATACAAAAGGGTGATAGACGAAGATCTTTGCTATGATTCCCTGTGCTGTTTAACGGGAGAATACAAAATCTCATCAACGAAAGAACTATCAGAAATAGACGACATTGAGGCGGCACGCGCCGCTTGCCGGGCTTGTCCGTACAGCGACCTGAGCGGAGGCTTTGAATGAGCACGGTATAGACATCAGATATTGCTGATAACAGCAGCGGCTTGCAAAGAGCGGCTTCCGGCAGGAAGAGTGAGATTTTTAAAGTAATTCAAGTTTTGGATTCCAAGATCAAAGCTGTTGAAATGCCGCGGAAACAAAATTTTTTTGCAGAGCACTTTTTGCTTGACTTTTTGGATAAAGCTAACTATAATAAATAAGCTGGTTTTCAACGGGGTGTAGCGCAGCTGGTAGCGCGCTTGGTTCGGGACCAAGAGGCCGGGAGTTCAAGTCTCCCCACTCCGACTTAGCTTTACCGCAGGTTTTACCTGCGGTTTTTTCTTTTGTTCTGCGCTTTACATTTATCTGACGCAGGCTTTCGCGCTGTATGAGATGACGTCGATTCTGATCACACTGACTGCAGCAGCCATTCTTTCATTGAACTCGTGCTCCATGCCCGTCTGCGTTTTCATAAGCGCTTTAAGTGCTCTGCGTTTTTCGGATATATCCTCAATGATCGACGCAGTTCCGCGGCACATGACACATTCATACTCCGCTCCGTATTTGCACGGCGTATCTGCTGTAATAAGCGCTTCGCCTCTGTCGATTTCCGCAAAAACATTGTTGTTTTTCTTCAGACAGTAAATTTTGTGCCCGTCCTTTGCGCAGTGCATATAAAACGTGAGAGTTCCGTTTTCCATTACATATCCGTAGTGCATCGGCACAACATAGGGAAACTCTCCGTCAAACATCCCAAGGTGCATATACCTTGCACCCGCAATGATCGCTTCGATCTTCTTAATATCAGTGATCTCTCTGTCTTTTCTCCGCATAGTGTTCTCTCCTCACAACCTGCTTTGCCTGCTAAAAACGAAAGATGTTTTCGCTTTCAATACCCGTGGTCAACGTGTACCCACTCTCCGCCGTTTGTTCTTACCAGTATCCACATCCAATTTTTGTATGTGCTGTCCGGATTAAGAGAGCCGTCACCGCCGGTAGAGTCCACGTCGAATGACGATATCAGCACGATAACCTCGTCCGCGGCGTTTCTGTCGGCCCATTCCTGATGATCCGCTGTTTTTTCGTCGCCCGCGTAATATATTTCAGTGAGGGTACAGCCGTTCCAGCGCCGCCCGAATTCCTTTTTTATCACGTCAACGGCAGCCGCGATTTCCTCTTGAGAATAAATTTCCGAGCTTACTTCGTGCGTCTTCACCGTGTCAACTCTGCCGCCGCAGGCGCAGAGGAAAAGCGCCGCTGCGGCACACAGAACAAGCCGTATAATTTTTTTCATACAGATCCCTCCTCCCAACGGAAGCGCTTCATATCAACACAGCCGTTCTGCCTGAAGCCTACGCCCTCCGCTTCCAGCAAAAAACGCTGTTCATACCAGCCGGGGGCGGTCCGGCCGGCGTGGTTGACCACTCTGTGGCACGGATAGCTGCCGTAAAGCTGTGCCTGACTGAGTACTTTGCCGACCAGACGTGCATTCTTTTCTCTGCCGATCAGCGCGGCAATCTGCCCATAGGACGCGACTTTGCCTGCAGGGATCTCCTCAACAACGGAAAGTATCTCATAGATCAAACGTTCATCACGAACACTTTTCATATAAAAACACCTGTTATTTTCTGTTCTGTATATATAAAATATATTATAGCACAGCTGACAGCCTGTTTCCATATCGCAGTGCAAAAAGAAGCGGAAAAATTACGAAAAACGTAATATCCGCTTCTTTTTATGAATTTAAATAAACTTACTTCTTTGCAAGACCCTTCTGGCGTGCATACTCGGCAGCGCCGAGAGCGC
>CAVENX010000055.1:0-107095 GCA_963617275.1 bacterium | reverse complement strand
CAATTTGAGGCGGGCCTTGCCCCCTCAAGCTCCCCCGCTGCTCTGTTATCTGACTTTAAAACATAGTTTTTGACTGCCTGTCGGGCTTCTTCGGAAGCCCGTTTTATTTGTCAATGCATTCGCGGATAAGGCGGTATATCTCGGCGTTTTTCTCGTCAATATCCCGCTCGATCCCGTTTTTCATATAGGGCACATTCACCCAATTATAGTATTCCGCCGCCTTTCTTGCGGTTCGAAGGCAGCTTTCCAGATATTCAAAATCCTTTTCGTGAATGTCGGCGGATGTGTCCGTGCTCTTCTGCCTTTGCAGCATACGGCGTTTCGACGTCTCCACATCCACGTCAAGATATATGACCAGATCAGGCTTGGGAAGCCCCATTTTGCCGTATTCAAGGTCGCTTATCCACTCGAAAAACGCAGGCAGCTCCTCATCGCTGAGCTTTGAACCCTGATGCACGGCGTTTGAGGTCGTATACCTGTCGGAGAGAATGATCCCGCCGTTGTTATATATTTTCCCCCAATCGGTGCGGTAGGAGGCAAAGCGATCCACCGCGAAGAAGGTCGCCGCGGCATAGGCGTTCACATCACCGGGATGTTCGCCGAATTCTCCTCCAAGATACATACGTATAAGTGCGCTGCTTTCCTTGTCATAACGCGGGAATACTATATGATTATACTCAATTTTGTCATTTTCCATTCTTTCACACAGGCGGCGGTACTGTGCGGACTTGCCGCTGCCGTCTATGCCCTCAAGAACAATAAGCTTCCCCTTTGCCATAGCGTATATACCTCTTTACAATTGAGCAAAAACTTTGCCTATCTTTTCGTGTATCACAAGGTCGGCATAGCTGTCTGCCGGTGTTTCGCTCAGATTTATCAGCACAAGCTTATTGCCGCGATAATAATTTATAAGTCCCGCTGCGGGATAGACGTTCAGCGATGTGCCGCCAATGATAAGCACATCGGCATCGCGGATATACATTATCGCCTTCTTCACGACCTCGTCGTCAAGCGGTTCTTCATATAAAACAATGTCCGGCCTTATAACGCCGCCGCATTTGCAGCGCGGCACTCCCGTTCCGCGGTTGATGACGTCCGCGTCGTATTCCCTGCGGCATTTTGAGCAGTACGCCCTCAGAATACTGCCGTGCAGCTCAAGAACGTTTTTGCTCCCCGCCGCCTGATGCAGACCGTCAATATTCTGCGTCACGACCGCTTTGAGCTTTCCCTGCCGTTCAAGCCCGGCAAGCTTTATGTGCGCAGTATTCGGCTTTACACCGTCAACAACAAGCTTTTCCCTATGGAAACGGTAATACTCCTCGGGGTTTTTCTCAAAAAAGCTATGACTGAGTATCGTTTCGGGGGGATATTTCCACTTCTGATTATACAGCCCGTCAACACTGCGGAAATCCGGTATCCCGCTCTCCGTGCTGACGCCGGCGCCGCCGAAAAACACAATATTGCCGCTCTCCCTGACCATTTTTTTCAGTTTCTCAATACTGCCGTCCATGAAAAGCCCTTCCTTCAGATATAGCCGCATTCCGGCGGCAAAAACCGGTTTAAATCGCGGCTTCGACTTTTTCCATAATGCCGTCAAACACCTTGCGGAGAGCTTCAAGAGTGATCTCGTTCTCGCGCCTTACGACGTAGCGGTATGTGTCGTCACTGCTGCCGTCCGCCATGTTGACAACAAAAACCCGCGCGCATCCGACAGCGCCCATCATAAGGTGCGCCGCCTCGCCCAGCCAATGCATTTTTTCCTTGGGGCAGACCTCCGCAAGCTCGCCCGCAAAACCCATGAGCTGAACCATCATGTTGATTATTTCGGCGTCGATGCAGGCCGCGCTCTGGCGCGTCGCGTCTATGCGGCGCTCGTCGCCCTCTTTGAGTGCCTGACGCATGGGGCCGCGGCTCTTTATATCCTCATCCACAAGATGCACCATATAGCCGCGTATGATCTCAGTGTTTTTCAGGATATACGCAAGCCGTTCGCTGTCAGCGTCGTTTTCACGGCAGACTTCCGCCGTGCGCTCAACAAATGCCGCCGCCATCGCCGCCGTCACCGCCGAAGCGCTTCCGGCCTCAAGACGGCTTTGCGGAGAGGCAAGCTCTTTCGTTATTTCATTGGGGTCTTTCTTTTTCCAGATCTCGATCACAAGTTTATCAGACATTTCTTCTCCCATTTTCACTAAAGAATAAAAGCGCGGAGGGCCTGCCGTTTTCCATGCAGACGGCAGGCCGCACTGCCGGGTCATTCCCGGCTGAATTCTCCAAGCTCAAGCCCCGGGTTTTTCTGAAGCGCCCAATTGATACACCAATCGGACGTGAACAGCAGGAGATTGTTTCCTTTGAAATCCTGCACCCATTTTGTATCGCTTGTGAGATTGAGCGCGGAAATGTCAATATTATCATTCTCGACCCAGCGGACAAGCTCAAACGGCATTGCGCGGCGGCGGATATCGACGCCGTACTCGGTTTTTAGCCGGTACTCCAGAACCTCAAACTGCAAAACGCCCACAACACCCACAATGACTTCCTCGACGCCGGTATACGGCTCATGGAATATCTGTATCGCGCCCTCCTGCGCTATCTGCATGATGCCCTTTTCAAACTGCTTGCGCTTCATGGTATCCACACGCTCCACTCCCGCGAAATGCTCTGGTGCAAAGGTGGGTATGCCCTCAAAGCAGACATTGCGTCCCTTTTCGCAGATAGTGTCGCCGATTGAAAATATACCGGGGTCGAACACGCCGATAATGTCCCCGGCGTATGCCTCGTCAATTATCGCACGCTCCTGCGCCATAAGCTGCTGCGGCTGGGCAAGGCGCAGAGGCTTGCCGCCCTGAACATGGAAATATTCCTTGTCCCGCTCAAACTTTCCCGAGCAGATGCGCATAAACGCGATCCTGTCTCGGTGCGCCTTGTTCATATTCGCCTGAATTTTGAAGACGAATGCGGAAAAATGCTCATCAAACGGGTCTATTATGTCGTCGCCCGAAATCCTCGGCAGCGGCGGCATGGTAAGGCGGAGAAAGCTTTCAAGGAACGGCTCTATCCCGAAATTGTTGAGAGCGGAGCCGAAGAACACAGGAGAAAGCTTGCCGTTTCTCACCTTGTCAAGGTCAAAATCATAACCCGCGCCGTCCAGAAGCTCTATATCGTCCGTCAGCGTCTTTCTCAGGCGCTCACCGATAAGCTCATCAAGCGCGTCAACATCGTCAAGCGTGCACTCGACGGCTTTTATCTTGTTCTGCCCTCTGTGAAACTCCGTAAACGCAAGTATCTCTTTCTTTTCCCTGTCGTATACGCCTTTGAACTCATGCCCACAGCCGATCGGCCAGTTCATCGGATATGTGCCTATGCCGAACTCGTTTTCCAGCTCTTCCATAAGCTCATAGGGGCTTCTCGCCTCACGGTCAAGCTTATTGATAAAGGTAAAGATCGGTATATGACGCATGGCGCATATTTTGAAAAGCTTCCGCGTCTGCGGCTCGATGCCCTTTGCCGCGTCAATGACCATTACGGCAGAGTCGGCCGCCATAAGAGTGCGGTATGTGTCCTCGGAGAAGTCCTGGTGTCCGGGAGTATCCAGAATATTTATGCAGTAGCCCTCATAATTGAACTGCATAACGGAAGAGGTTATGGAAATACCGCGCTGCTTCTCAAGCTCCATCCAGTCGGACACGGCATGTCTCGCGGTCGCCTTGCCCTTTACGGAGCCTGCAAGCTGTATCGCCCCGCCGTAGAGAAGAAGCTTTTCTGTAAGCGTCGTTTTACCTGCGTCGGGGTGTGAAATGATCGCAAAGGTTCTGCGCCTTTCGATCTCCTTTTGCATGTCTGACATATATTTTACCTCAAAATAAACTTTTCCATCTATTTATATTATCACAGCATTTTCCAAAAAGCAAAGAAAAATTGGCTTGTTCCTGACGTTCAGAGCCGTCCGGCAAAGGACTTCAGCTTTTTGCCGGACTGAGCTTGTAGCTTATCTCATTTTCATTGATCTCGTATCCGTATTTCTCCGCGTCGGAATATATCTTATCCGGCGGTATGTTCAGCTCCCCAAAGGCCGAGGTCTTGGGAATATAAATATGCTCCGGCATTTTTTGCGGATTCATTGAAAAATAAAGCGCAAGACGGGCATCCGTCTTTTCGTCAAGCCCCGACAGCCACGCGGAAAACGTGGCATATGGCATGTCCGGTATGAAGTATTCCCACGCCTGCTGCGAATAAATCAGAATACTTCCGCCCTCACCCGCGTATTCCGACATATCCGCGCTGATAGAATCGTAGGAGCTTCTGAAATAAGCGTTTGTGATTATTCCCTTTGCCGGTCCGCTCTCCAATCTGCTGTCAAGCACGGCAGGGCTTGCATCCCAGAAGCAGTGATTTATCTTCACGGTAAGCATCATGGTGCAGAGCATGGCCACAGGGATAAAGCAGACCGCCGAAAAAACGCACTTTTCCCTTTCGCCTGCCCTCTCGGCTATCAGCATCCCGATAAAGATAAGATTTGCGATATTTACCACCGAAAAGCCGATCGCAAGGATATCATAGCCCATGTTCGACGTCGAGCAGACGCAGACGGAATAGAACACGCCAAGCAGAAAAACGAAGTCGAAAACCGCCCGCGGTTTATTCTCAAGCAAGATATATGCGGTAAGCCCCAGCGGCAGCAGCGGAAGCATGATACCGTTGAAGTTCTTTTCGATAAGCTGCGCTATAAAGAGCGAGAACCATATTGCCGCCGCGGCAGCCGAAAGCGAAACATACAAAAGCGCGCGCTTTCTTCTGTTTTTATCAAAAGCAAGCAGCGCCAGCGACGCGGCATAGAGCCCGACAGGCACAAGCACATAAGGTCGGCTCGTTACAATGCAGTAGACATAGTGCTTGAGCATATAGAAGACCGAATAGCTCGGGTGCTCCGGATCAGAAAACAGTCCCGGAAGACTTTCGGTTATTTCCTTTACGCTCGTGTGAGAAAGCAGGAAACTGACAAACAGCACAAAAACGATACCCGCGCCGACCGTCACATATCTCAGCGCTTTCAGGGAAAACGGCCTGAAAGCGAAAAACTTTTTCCCGCTCCTCCGGTAAAGCGCCCCGTAAGCAATACATACGACGGCATAGAAAAAATACGCTGCTGCGAGATACGGACAGCACACGACCGCACAGGCAAGGAAGACGCCCGCCGTTATCATATCCGCTTCTCTTTCGTATGACGCGGTGAACGCGCCGCAGAGGGCGAGCGCATCTATGGCAATGGTGTTATAGCTGCACGTCATCATGTCAAAGGGAGTGAAGACAAGGAAGAAAACGCTTCCCAAAACGGACAGTGCGCCGTATTTTTTAAGCCGCAGATACACCGCCGCCGACGCTGCCGAATGGCAGACAAAATACAACACTCTCGAGGCAAGCAATATTCCCTCTGTACCGCCGGTCACCGCTTTGAAGACGCGCACAAACGGGTAAAGGAAAAAGGACGACAGCTGTGAGAGATGCCATTCATCGGTAAAAAGCCTGTCTCCGACGGTCAGGCGGTTCGCTATGGTGAGGTAAAAACCCTCATCGTCCCCGCCGAAGCCGTACGGCAGTTTCCAGAGCATCAGCGCAAGCGACATGGCAAAAAGAGCAAGCCACACGGTATTTTGTTTTTTCTCATTCACTTTCATGCAGCTCACCCCGTCATTTTCATTGTTTTCTTAGCTTTTTCAGCAGCTCCGCTCCCGTTTCCGAGAGCACGACCGCGACAAAAATAAGCGCAAAACCAGCAAGCAGGCGCGGCGTAACCTGTTCATGGTAGAGAATAACTGAGAAGATCGTTCCAAAGACCGCTTCAAGCGTCATTATCATCGCTGCTGTGGAAGACGGAGTGTATTTCATGCCCCACGCCTGAAGGAAGAAGCACAGCGCCGTACACATCACCGCAAGGTAAAGCACCGCGAAGATCTGCCCGCTTGCAGGCATGACCGGCGTTCCCTCAAAGACAAACGTCCCGACAAGACATATGACGGCCGCCGTCGAAAATTCCACCGCCGAAACGCTGAGCGAATCGCAGCCGGAAATATACTGTTCCATGAGGATTATCTGTAAGGCATAGAAAACGCCGCTGAAAATAGTCAGCACATCGCCGGTATTCACTTCACCGAAGCCCGCGTCAAGCGCTACAAAGCCGATGCCCGCAACGCACAGCACCGCCGCCGCGACATTGTGCAGTCCCGGCTTTCTTTTATATACAAGCCACGCCAGAAACGGCACCATCACGCAGTATGTGGTGGTAAGAAAAGCGTTTTTGCCGGGTGTAGTATATTTAAGCCCGTAGGTCTGGACAATATAGGCGGCCGCAAGGCAGACGCCTATAAGCACGCTTCCGCGGACGCTCGCCCGGCTCATGCTTCTGAGTCGTTTTCCCGCAAGCGCAAGCAGAAGCACGGCAGAGATCGTAAATCTCATCGCCAGCACCCACATAACTCCAAGACCATCTATTGCATTTTTGAGGATAACAAAAGAGCTTCCCCATATTACAGCCGTGGCCAGCAGTGCAAGTCTGCCCCACAGTCCCATTCTGTTTTTCATAATTCATTCCTTTGTCATATACATTGCTGCGGCTCTGAGCATCAGCTTCTTTGTCCCCTGGGAGACAAAATTGATCTCCACGAGCCAGTCGCCGCCCATAGGCGACATTTTGGTTATCACGCCCTCGCCGAACGCCTTATGATACACATTATCCCCAAGAGCATAGTCTGTCCGCACAGCCGCCGCAGACGGAGCGCTGGTGTAGGCAGGCTTGTACGAGGCTTTGACGGCGTACTCCTGCTGTGCTGGTCTTTCACGGTAAGCGTATCCCTTGGGTATGTTCTTTTCAATATCATCATCGTCTATCTCGCTGACGAAGCGCGAGACCCTGTTCACGTTGGTTTTGCCGAAAATCATACGCTGCCGGGCGCAGAGAAGCTCAAGATGCTCCTTGGCTCTTGTAAGCGCGACATAGCATAGCCGCCTTTCCTCCTCCATCTCGTCATTATCGCCGATAGCCCTTATGCCGGGGAAAATCGTTTCCTCCATACCCACTATATAAACGTAAGGAAACTCAAGTCCCTTTGCCGAGTGCATGGTCATCATGATAACGCCGTCCGCCTCTGGGTCGTAATTGTCCATATCGGTATAGAGCGCGACATTCGCAAGATAGCCGTCAAGCGTCATATCGCCGGATTCCTTCATAAAGGCTATGATGCTCGTTTTAAGCTCACGGACGTTTTCGGCTCTCGTCGTGTCCTCAAGGGTATTTTTCTCCTCAAGGGCATGGATGTACCCGCTCTTTTCAATAAGCTCGTCAAAAAGCTCATCCGGCGTATGCCCGGCGGAAAAGCTCCTCAGGTCGTTTATTATCCCCGCAAACTGCCGCATACGGATGGCGGGACGCGAAAGCTCGGGATACATATCAGCGTTTGAAATGACCGAAAAGAGGCTGCATCCTCTTTCCGCCGCGATCGCACGTGCGGTTTCGATGCTCTTTCCGCCGATTCCGCGCACCGGTGTGTTGATGATGCGCGCAAGGCGCAGATCGTCGTCCGGAGAGGCGATAACGCAGAGATACGCCAGAATGTCCTTTATCTCGGCGCGGTCAAAGAACCTTGTGCCGCCGATTATACGGTAAGGTATACCGCTGCGCTTGAAGGCATATTCAAGCTGGTTCGACTGCGCATTCATGCGGTAGAGCACGGCGCAGTCGCGCCAATTCGCGCCGCCGCTGCG
The DNA here is from genome assembly GCA_963617275.1 of bacterium. Classification (GTDB taxonomy): domain Bacteria; phylum Bacillota; class Clostridia; order Oscillospirales; family Oscillospiraceae; genus Limivicinus. Next base: position 99,340 of record CAVENX010000055.1, on the reverse strand, counting down.
CACAGCCATTATCGACGCCGCAACGCACATTGCTTCCTCTGTCTCGTTGTCCGCGACCGTGAGCCTGAGCTTATCCCCCATGTCGGAGTTCGTCCACAGCTCCTTGCCCTTGCGCCCCGTATTGTGGCGGATAACCGAGTTTGCCGCAGAAAGGATATGCCCGGTAGAGCGGTAATTGCGCTCAAGGCGTATCGTACGGCAGCCCTTGTACTGCTCCTCAAAGCTCAGAATATTTTCAATGCTTGCGCCGCGGAATTTATATATGCTCTGATCGTCGTCGCCGACGACGCAGAGATTGCCGCGTCCGCCCGCAAGGAGGGAGGCAAGCAGATATTGCAGATGATTGGTATCCTGATATTCGTCTATAAGGACGTATTCAAACCTTCTCTGCCAATAGTCCCTGACGTCCTCGTTTTGCTCAAGCAGAACGACCGTGTTGTATATAAGATCATCAAAATCCATTGCTCCGGCGGCAAAGAGGCGGCGCATATACTCAACATAAAACTCACCCAGCTTTATTGAGCGTATGTCTCCGGACAGCCTTGCACGGTTCAGATATTCCTCCGCACCGATCTTTTCGTCTTTTGCGCGGCTCACCGCCGAAAGCGCCGCCTTGTGCGGCAGGAGTTTTTCGTCAATATCCATGTCCTTGAGAATATGCTTTGCTACGGTCTGACTGTCGGATGTATCATAGATCGTAAATGATGCCGGATAGCCTAACCTCTCCGCGTCGCGGCGGAGGATCCTGACACATGCGGAATGGAAGGTACACGCCCATATGTCGTTTGCCGCATCTCCAAGCATGTCTCCGAGACGTGTTTTAAGCTCATCCGCTGCCTTGTTGGTAAAGGTGATGGCAAGGATTCGCCACGGCTCAACACGGTCGAGCGCGGCATACGGTACGGCGTCCTCACTGTCCGATCTGAGCAGTTCAAGCGCTCTTTCATCCGCACACATCGGCAGCTCATCGCTGTCGGACGCTCTGCCGAAGGTCAGCAGATTTGCGATACGGTTTATAAGCACGGTGGTCTTGCCGCTTCCCGCGCCTGCAAGTATAAGCAACGGCCCCTCCGTGGCCATGACCGCCTTTAACTGCATTTCATTGAGCTTGGAAAACCGGCTTTCGATAAACCGCCTGCGCTGTTCGATATATTCTCTTTCAAATCCATTTTTTTCAGTCATAAAGGTAATTTTATCACACGGTATGCAATTTAACAAGTTTTTTAAATAAGTAACCGCCCCTCTCTCGCTTAAAAACTCTTGACCTCCGCCATAGATTTTTTTATCAAGACAAAGGACGCAGAGAAAGAGCAAAAAAGATAGCTGAGGCGGAGTTCGTATTTAAGTAAAAATTCAAACGGCGTATGCCTCATAACAAAGCATACGCCGCTTTTGATTTATCTTATCAGGTTATTGTTTTGATCATCCGAGGATATCTCTGCGTCTCTTGGCCACTATCGCAGCCGCGCCAAGGAATGCCATGAAGCAGAGAGCCGCCCACAAACCGGGGTTGCTTTCATCGCCGGTTTTTACACCGTAGATGTTGTAGGAGGTGCCGTAGAGCTTGAAGTAGCCCTGAGCGATACCGTTTGCGGAACCGATCTGGATGGTGTGCGCGCTGGCGCTGGAGAGCATCTTGAGATACGCGGGATTAAGTGCCACAAGGATGTGTCCGTCGGGCGAAGAGGTGGCATAGTACTGATTGCCGTTGGTGAGAGTGTATCCGTCAACGGCCACGCCCTTGAAGTTGCTTGCAAGATCGTTCGTCATGAAGTAGAGAGGGTTCTTGCCGTCAAAGGTGGAGTAGTTGCCGTAGGTAATCTGGTGCTGTACTGCGTAGCCGGTAACGGTAACGGTGCTGTACGCAGTATATCTGGTGCCGCCGACGTCAAAGATCGCGGAGATGGTGGCCGTACCGGCGCTCTTTGCGGTGACTTTGCCGTTCACAACGGTGGCAACATTGGTGTTGGTGCTGCTCCAGGAGGTACCGGCGGTGACGTCGGCGCTGTCAAGCCTTGTATAAAGCTGCTTGGTACTGCCCGCGGTCAGGTTCACGGCGGTCTCGGAGATGGTAAAGGTGTTTGCTGCCGACGCTTTGACAGTAACGGTGCAGGATGCGGATACGCCGCTGCCGTCCGCCGCCGAGGCGGTGATCACAGCAGTGCCCGCGCTGACCGCTTTTACGGTCCCGTTATCTACTGCTGCAACGGCAGTATTATTGCTGCTCCAATTAACGGTCTTGTTGCTGGCGTTCGTCGGCGCAACGGCAACCGTCAGAGTTTCGGAGGAGCCGACCGCAAGCTCGGTCGAGGTCTTGCTCAATGCAATGGAATTCACGAGGATCGGGGCGCTGACCGTAACGGTGCAGCTTGCGCTGTGTCCGCTGCCGTCCGCCGCTGCGGCGGTGATCGTCACGGTGCCTGCGCTGACGCCGGTAACAACGCCGTTATTTACGGTAGCTACCGCGTTGTTCCTGCTGCCCCAAATGACATTGGTATTGCCCGCGTTTGCGGGAAGAACAGAAGCGCTGAGAGTGACCGTGCCGCCGACCATGATATCAGCGGTTGCCGGTGCGACAGTTACGGAAGCAACAGGTATGCTCGAAACAGTGATCGCATACTGTCCGAAAACTGCCGGATCGCTGACGGATCTTGCAATTATTGATGCATTGCCGGCCTTTACCGCATTGACCGTGCCATTTCCGTCAACAAGAAGAACCGTCGTATCCGTGGATTCCCACGTAACGTTTTTATTGGTTGCAGCTGACGGAACAATATTGACGGAAAGCTGTCTTGTCGTTCCGGGATACATGGTTGACGAACCGGTGGGATCAACTATCGTCACGCCTGTAACGGGAATAGCCGCCGCGGAAACGGTCACGCTTCCGATGATGTCCTCGGTCGTACTGTCTGTGTATTCAAGAGTGCACTTGACGCTGTATGTTCCCGCTTCATTTGTAAGGGATCTGATGTATGCATCGGCGGAGCTCACATAGTTATCGTGATCCGTCAGTTCAAGCTTGCCGGATGCCTCGGGTCCGAGTGACCAATGAGACGAATATATCTCTTTACCCGTATCCGGATATACAACAGCGGTAACAGTGTCCGTACCGCTTATTGCGGGCACTTCGATCCTGCCTGCCGCCCACGCACCTACCGTCAGCATAGCTGTGAGCGAGCAGAGAGTAAGTACGATTGCCAATACTTTCTTTAAGGTTTTCATATAAAAGTCCTCCCTTTGAGGTTATTTACAATTTACCTCTTTATCATACCACAGCTTCGATATTGCGACAACCTTTTTTGAAAATTTTTCGTAAACATTATTTTCCTGTTTGTCATATCGCGGCAGGCTGTCGATCCGCCTCAATCGCTTGCTGTGTTTTCTATGACGGGCCGCTTCCAAAAATGTTCCGCCGAAGTTTCAAATTTCGTTAACAAAAAATTTTACGGCGCGCAAAACCTTCCGGCGGCTGCCGACGGTCTCTGCTTAACGGATTTTCCGACGGCAAAAAATTAAAAAAATATATATGGAAAAGCGGTTTTCTTTCTGCTATAATAACAGCGTTAATGACAGTATTATGTAACCTTTGAGAGAGGTGAGCCATGAAAAGATCGCTCTCCCTGCTGCTTGCCGCGCTGACGCTGATCCTGTGCGGCTGCGGAAAGAAAACGGTATACGTGCCTGAGGATGAGGCGTCGGAGCAGTCGGCCGTTTCTCTTGAAGCGCTGAAGCAGCCTGCCTCAACGCTGAGCTTTTTTAAAAATACGCAGACCCTTGATCTGACGCAGGACGATATTTCAGTTTGCAGCGTTGAATATCCGGTGCTCAAGCTTTCTGCCGACGACGCGGAAAAATATCCCGCGCTGAAGCGGACGCTGGACAATGTAAACACCGCGTTCATCCAGAACGGTCAGACGGTTTTTGAGCAGCTTTCAGCCCCCGCCGTGGACGCATATTTTGCCGATAAGGAGGACTTTGCCCCTTACGGCCGCACCGTTTCCGTTTTCCTGCCGAGAAGCGACAGCAGAGCGGTGAGTATTCTCTGCCGTTCGGCCATGCTTTCCGGCGGCGATCACGAGGATATTACATACTCGTCTCTCAACTGCGACGCCGTTTCGGGGCGTGAGCTTGATATAAGAAACATCGTAAACGACATGGCCGCTTTCCGCGATGTTCTGGAGGCAGGTCTTGCCGGCAGCTATCCGGACGTCAGATTCACGGCTCTTATGGACGGGCTGAACCGTTATATGGAGGATCCGTCTCAGTTTGTGTGGACGCTTGACTATCAGGGAATAACGGTATATTTCAACCCCTATGAGCTGACCGACTATGACGCGGGGCTTCTCACGGTTTCGCTGAGATTCGATAACTATCAGGAGCTTCTTAATCAAAGCTATGCGGACGTTCCGTCAAGTTATGTATCCCCGCTCATCGACGGGAAATGCTATAATTTTGACCTCGATCTCAACGGCGTCAGCGACGAGATCACGGTGGACGACAGCTACAACGAGGAGCTTGGTTATTCCGATGTGCTGAACATAACCGTCAACGGAAGATCCGTGAGTACAAAGACAGGACTTAAAGCATACGAGTGCTATGTCATCCACGCGGGACTTGGTCGGGATTATCTGTTCATAGACGGCGAAAACCTGAACGATTACGGTTACATCAATATATTCCGTCTCGATAAAACCGGTGCAGGCTTCGTCGGCGGACTGTATGAGACAAGCCTTCACGCCGCCGCATACAGCGGCTTCTGCGAGGGACGCACGGTGCTTACAAATCCGGACAGCTTCGTGATGGGAACGCTGTGCAAGCTGCTCTGTCCGCAGGTCGGAATAAAAACCTACCGTATCGGGAGCGACGGTATGCCGGAGAGCAGCGACAGCTTCTATCTGCTCTCTTCCCCGCAGATACTCACAAGCAAGAATGAGCTTTCCACCGTCAGCATCAACCCCGACACTGGGAGCGGAACACAGGCCGCCGTGAAAATCCCCGCAAAAACGCAGTTTTATTTCTGGCGCACGGACGGTACGTCATATATCGACATGAAAACAAGTATCGGCACGGCCTGCCGATTGTTCATAACGGTCAAAAACAAGCTTCAATACGTAAACGGCGTCAGCGCAGAGGAGCTTTTTGACGGGACAAACTGACAGCAACACACAATATTATACTCAGGAGGATATCAAATTGAGCAAGCTTAACAGTATGCCCATGGAGGGCTCCGTAGTAATACTTATCATCATTGCGCTTTTCGCGCTTGCGCTGGTACTGCTTTTCTACGTCTGCGCAAGATACAGACGGCTTTCCGGCCTTGTTGCGGACAATGCGCAGAACAGCAGCAAGTTCCTGCACTTTCTGGTCGCCGACTACGCGGATGCGTATAAGATCAACGGCAAGGAAGTGAACACCCCCGCCATTATCACCGACGCCATCGGCACGGGTCTGAGAGGACTGCTTCTCTGCGAACGCTTTCTCAACAATGCCGTTTCCCTTTTCGTCACTCTCGGCCTTTTCGGTACGTTCATGGGTCTGAGCCTCTCCGTCTCGTCCCTGACGGAGCTTATAAGCTTCACCGACACATCCGAATGGCTCAGCGTTCTCAACAGCGTCGGCGGCGGCCTTATGTCCGCACTTTCCGGTATGGGCGTAGCGTTCTACACCTCCCTCGTCGGTGTCGCCTGCTCCATTATCCTCACCATTCTCAGGGCTATCTTCAACCCCGAGACCGCACGTCAGCGCCTTGAGATACAGATGGAGCTGTGGCTTGATCATACGGTCGCTCCCAAGCTCAAAACCAACGTCGCCCGCAGCGACAATCCTGCGGTCGATGCGGTCATCGACGCGCTGCACGAGACAGCCGACAGCATTGAGGCTTCCCTTGCACAGGCGACCGACAATCTCAACAAAACGCTCGATCAGAGCCGTGCATATCTCGGCGCGTTCAACCAGACCGTCGGGCAGTTCAACGATGGTGTGCACGATTTTTCGGAATTCAACTATAACCTGCGCGGCACTATCGAAAGAATGGATCTGTCTCTGCGCGACGTAGTTTCCGCAATGAGAGAGAGCGCACGTACTATCGAGAGGAGAGGTGACAGATGAGGAGAGCTTCATCAGCGCGCTCCGGCTCTTTCACCTCATCCTCCGACGGCGAGCAGGGCTTCTGGCCCTCCTATGCGGATATGATGTCCGCCGTGGCGCTCATTCTTTTCTTCCTTATGCTTATTTCGTATATCCAGAACCTTATCACCGGCAACGACCTTAAAAAGACGCAGGACACGCTCAACAGCACGCAGGCACAGCTCCTTCTCACCTTGCAGGACGTGCAGACGGCGGAGGATGAACTGCAAAGCGTGACCTCGGATCTTGACAGCGCAAAAATGACCCTTACAGAGAAGGAGACGGAGATTGCCCGTCAGAACGAGGAATTGCAGCAGCAGCTTGCGCTTATCGACCAGCAGAAGCTCTACCTCACGCAGGCCGACGAGGAGATAAAGGCAATGCATGCGCAGATGGAGACCATCGCGGGACTTCGCGTATCCATCCTTGAGCAGATACGCGACAAGATCGCCGAGGTCATGGGCGATCCCTCAAAGGTCAGCATAGGCGATACGGGCAATATCATTCTCTCAGACAGTGTTCTTTTCGACGTCGGCTCTTCGGAAATAAAGCCGGAAAGCGTTCCGCTGCTCAACAGGCTTGTTGAAGTCTTCATGCAGTTCCTGTCCGACAGCGAAAACGCGCAGTATGTTGAAAGCATCGTTATCTCCGGTCACACCGACAGCACAGGCAACGACGAGGAAAACCGCGTTTTGTCCACGTCGCGTGCAAACTCCGTGCTCAACTACCTGCTTGTGAGCCAGAACGGCAAGCTCGGTGCATATGCGCAGATGTTCTGCGCGGCGGGCTACGGTGCGACAAGGCCGGTGCAGGATAACTACACCGCAGAAGGGCGTGCCGCAAACAGGCGCATCGAGATATCAATGATACTTAAGGATGATACCGTTATGGAGATCATCAACAACTACCTTGCGATAGAGCTTCCCGAAACCGATTCATCCTCAGCCGCAGCGGCGTCAACCGGCGGCTGATACGTAAAACCGGCAGGAAATCAAAACAGCCCCCGCTTGTCAGAGCGTATATCCGACAAGCGGGGGCTTATTTTGTTTATTTTATAAAGGGGATGCCATTAGGCGGAGGTTTTTATCCGACAAGGCGTCTTGCTTCATAGCCGCGGGTGGCGTAGTACCCGGAAAGTTCGGAAATGATAACGCCGGTGGTGGAATTTGAAGCATGGATAAACTTATTGTTTCCGATATAAATGCCGACATGGCCGATATAGCTGCTGCCGGAGTAGAAGCAGAGTATATCACCCGGCTGGATGGCGGCAGCGTCTACATGAACGCCGTTTGACGCCTGATCGGAAGCAACTCTGTTTACGGTTATGCCGAAATGCTTGAACACATAGTATACAAAGCCCGAACAGTCAAACCCCGTTTCGGGAGAGGTGCCTCCCCAGCGGTATTTATAGCCGAGATAGCGTCCGGCAAAGTTCACGATGTCCTGACCGGTGGCATTGGAGCTTACGGTCGTTCCGGCTGAGCCGGATCCGGGATCATAGGAGGCATAGGAGCCTTCTTTTACGTACTTCGTATAAACATATCCTACTTTGCCGCCGTATACCACCTGCGACCACTCGCCCGCAGTACCGGTGATAGTGACCTGGTTGCCGTAGAACAGCTCCTTCAGTATCTGCGATGTCATTGAAGCCGCCGCACGGAAGCGCACATTATTGCCGATGATATATCCCGTCTTATTCGTGCTTATAACGGGCTGTGTAGTCGTGGGTACGGTTATATTGATGTTCTGTGTCGGCGTCGGCGTGGCCGCGGCAGAGCCGCCGCCAGCGGACGGCGTATTTACAACATACACATAGCTGCCGTGGACATAGCCCTCTTTGCCGTCTATCGAACAGAACAGCCAGCCGTTGGATACGTTTGCATAAGCCGTCAGCTCCTTGCCGGTATTGTATGTCCCGACTATGGAGTAATTTGTGCCGGGTCCCGTCCTGAACCTGACGTATGTTCCGACTATGTACGCCTTGACGCCATTTGCGTTCACATTCGCGCCCGGCGTTGTGACCGCCGCCGTCGCGGCGGGCGAAGGCAGAACGATGACATTTGTGGGGATGGGCGTCGGCGTCGGCATTGCCGTCGGCGTCACAACAGTCACGCCGCCGTCCGGCTGTGGGAGAGACGGGTCAGCCGTAGCGTCGGGCACAAGGGTAATGCCCTGAGACGGTGCCGGCGTCGGCGCAGCCGACGCGCTGCCCTTTGAAACGTAGTTCCGGTGTACATAGCCGGGAAGGCCGTCGATATAGCCTGCGACCCATTCGCCGACAGTCGTGACGACCGTTATCTCCTTACCGCGGTTGTACTCACCAACAATGGAATATGACGAACCGGGGCCGCTTCGGAAGCGGACATACATCGCGTTGATATAATACTTGCTTCCGTCAGTATTTGCAGGAGACGAAGACGAACTGCCGCCCGTGCCGGAGGAGGAACCGCCGCTGCCCGTGCCGCCCGGTACAAGGGAGATGCCAGAACCGGAGGCGGGTACGTCCGGGAGGATAATGCTCCCGATGCTGCCCGCGTCGGACTGCACCGGCTCAATGACCGTTATGCCCGTCGAACCTGAAGGCGAGACGCTCAGATAAGCCGATGAGACGTAGCCGAGTATTCCGTTATAATTGACCTCATACCACAAATCGTCATAGCGGTTTACGATATCGACCACCGTGTTTCTCTCAAGTGTAACTATTGCGAAATAGTTTGTCCCGGGGCCGGAGCGGACATTGACCTTGCTTCCCGTAATGACAGCGTTCTCGGCAAAGGCCGGAACGGTGAGCATCGCGCATACAAGAAGCAGAGAAACAAGCGTCCTTATAAGTTTCCTGCACATTTTAACAGATCCTTTTTCTATATTTATACGGCGCTGCATGCTTTCCGCTTACCACGCCGCAAAAGATCCGAAAAAGACTATTTTGCGTTCAGCGCACGGTCAAGCCATACGCTCGCAACGTCTATTGCCGAATACAGCCCGTCTTTCTCAGTCCTTTTTACAATACGATCCCTTGACTTGATCGTGGCATCCGTAAGCTGAAGCTGAACGGAGACTTTTGTCGCCACATCAAGGTCCTTTACCTTCTTTGTGTCCATGATCTGCATCATTATCACATACTTATCCGCGAAACTGCCGTAATAAATGATGCTGCCCTTTCTCTGCAGGGGATGGCCTTTGTACTCAAGCGTGTTTGCCAATGAAGACACCTCCAAATTTGTAATTAAAATGTAACACAACGTAATTTATTTGTCAACTGACATTTTTTTCCTGATCTCAGACTATCCGAGGAACAGCCCGCCGTCGGGCGAAGTGCCCCAATCGCTGCCCCAGCCGGAGAAATCATTCTGCCCGCCGGACGACCAAGGGTCGCTCCAATCGCTGCCGTCCGTACCGGTATCGTAGTCCCAGCCGCTGTTGTCGGGAGCCTGCAAATAATCCTGCACACCGAAGATACCCGTGTTTTCGCCGATATACGGGTAGGTAAAGCTTCTGTACTCAAGCCCGTCATGGAGCGGCTGCATTACCTTTTTCCACAGTTTTGCCGCAGGGTTGCCGGAGACGTTTATCGTTTCCGGCGTATCGTAGCCCGTCCATACCGCCGCCACATAGTACGGGGTGCAGCCGCAGAACCAACGATCCTTATAATCGCCGGAAGTGCCGGTTTTACCGGCGACGGGCATCGTCCAGAGGGCAGCGTCCTTGCCGGTGCCGTTTTCGACCGCGTTCTGCATCATATAGGTCATTGTATAGGCGGTGTTCGGCTTGAACGCGTCGATCGTTCTGGGGGAATTATCAAGAACCGTGTTGCCGTCAAAGTCGGTAACGAGCGAATAGGTTCTGCCGTAGGTGAAAACGCCGTTATTTACAAAGGCACAGTATGCCTGCGTCATTTCCTTGACGGTAACGCCCTTTGTAAGCTGACCGAGCGCCATCGGCGCATAGTCGGCATCACTCGGCACAAGGTTTGAAAAGCCAAGCTTTGTTGTCATGAAATTGTAGCTTGTCTGCGGGCCGAGCTTATCAATTATCTGCGCGGCGACGGTATTGAGCGAGTATTGCAGCGCCTGCTTTATGGTGACAAGCCCGTAATATACATTGCTGTCGTTCGCGGGGAACCAGCTTGTGCCGTTCAGGTGCATCCCCTGCTGGTCATACACGAGCGTCGTCGGGGTGATAAGGCCGTTGTCAACGGCGGGTCCGTAGGAAGCCAGCGGCTTTATTGACGAACCGGGCGAACGGTAAGCGCCCGTTGCGCGGTTAAGCGGGAAGTTTCTGTCCTTCTGCCCTACCCCGCCGGCAAGTCCCAGAATACGCCCGTCATAGGGGTTCATCACAACAATGGCGCTCTGAAGCTGCTGTGCGCTGGTGGTCTGCGGAATGTTGTTGATATCGGTATACACCGCGTCGATAGCCGTCTGTACGCCGACGTCGAGGCAGCAGTATATTTTATATCCGCCGTTATATACAAGCGTCGAGGCAGCTTCCTGACTTATGCCCTTGCGCTCCATCAGATCCTTTGTGACGTCCTCTATAACGGCTTCCTCATAGTAGCTGTATATTTTCTGGGTATACTCCTGCTCCGGCGTATGGGAAAACACAAGCTCCTCCGCGACGGCATCCTTATACATCTGATAGTCGATATAGCCCTGTTCATACATTTCGCGCAGGATAGTCTCCTGACGCTCCTTATTGTTTTCCTCGTTATAGAACGGGTCGTAATAGGTAGGCAGATTTGTGATGCCGACGATCGCAGCGCACTCGGCAAGCGAAAGCTGTGATACGTCCTTGCCGAAATATGTGTTTGCCGCCATCTGCACGCCGTATGCGCCCTCGCCGAAATACACCGCGTTGAGATACCATTCGACTATCTCCTGCTTGTCGTATTTCTTTTCGAGCTCAAGCGCACCGAAGATCTCTTCAAGCTTTCGCTGGACCGTTACCTGATCCTTTCCGGTAAGGTTTTTTATAAGCTGCTGCGTTATGGTGGAGCCGCCGTAGGTGTTCTGCATCGTAGCGAACATTTCTACGAACGCGCCGGACGTCCTGTACCAGTCCACTCCCTTGTGCTCATAGAAACGCTTATCCTCTATTGCGACAAGCGCCTTTTCCAGATACCACGGGAAATCCTCGTAATCGACCCATATACGCTTCTGCTTGCCCGCAAGAGTGGAAAGCTCCCTCCACGCGCCGGCGGCATCCTGATAGTATATCGTACTCGACTGATTGAGCTTGTAGTCCTCAAGCGACAGCTCAAGCCGCGGCGTGAGGCATGTTTTTACATAATATGCAAAAACACAGGCAAAAAGCATTCCCGTTATGACAAAAACCAGAAGCACCGTGCCGAGCACTTTGAAGATCATACTCACACAGCCGCTCGCAAAGTCCACCGTCACATCGGCGGCTCTGAAGAAAAGCGGTATCCTCCGTTTGTTCTTCCGCCCTCCGCCGACGGCGGGATTTCCGGCCGTTTTTTCGGTGTTTTTTATTTTTCCGGAGTTGCCGGCGAGCTGTCCCGTTGAATGTCTATCGGACATTCTTCCGGTGTCCCCGCCGCGGCGTCCGTCATTGCTGCTCATTAAATCGGGCACCTCCTTATGAGGGGAATAGCGGTCGGCCGCGGCGCTCTGGCTTCGCGGTCAGCCGAAGACCGTGAGCATATGCAGCCCGGTTTTGCCATCCGCACACAATGCCTCACAGTAACACTAATTATTTATTATAACACATAATCTGCTTCTGCGGTAGATTAAATGTAAATTTTTTACGGGATGATCGGTGCAGTCCGTCTCCCGCACAGGTATATTTTACCGAATCAGAGAGATAATTATCCATGTATTACCGATTTTTATAAGAATAATGAGGATAAACCGAAATGAAAATGAGACTGAGAGCGGGTCTTGTCATTCTGCTGTCGCTTGCCGCACTGCGCGCCGGCATTGCGGCGTATAAAAGCATCAGGCCTTACGCGCTGTCCGTCCTGCCGGAGGATATTTATCTCAAATACTCCACCCGCCTCGACAATGCGGCATACTGCCTGAAAAGCTGCGGCGGCTATGTGGCCGTCTATGACACGGAGCACCCCAGAACGCCGCTGAACATAACCGTTATTGAAACGGCGTTCCTGCGGGACGTTGACCGTGCGATGCTTGACAAGGGAATCCCCGTGGAAAATGACGTGCAGCTTCTGGAGCTTCTTGAGGATCTCGGATCATAAACGTCGGAAAAATCCTATTGATTTCTTTACGCATATAGTATACAATATAACTAACCCCACTTGAGCGTTTTTAAGATCGTCTGGCAGTGTTATATCCGGCGCGCCATGATGAACGGAGACGCGGCGCTGATGCGGCGCCGGTATTTCCGTGCAGGTGGGTTTTTCAAAAAAATGATTGTGTGCTTATAATGCACGGAGGGTCAATATGAGTGAAGAATTCGGAAGCGATTTTGTTACGATAATCGATGATGACGGCCAGGAATTTGAGCTTGAGGTTCTTGACACGATGGACTATAACGGCGGAACCTTCATGGCCTTTCTCCCCGCCGACGTGGAAGAGGACGACCCCGATTACGGTATTATCATTCTCCGTTCCGTGATAGACGAAAAAGGCGAGGAAGTGTTTGAATCCATCGACGATGAGGATGAGCTTGACGACGTCTATCAGCATTTCATGAAAATCCTTTTCGATGATGAGGACGAAGAAACTCAGGAATAAGTTCCCAGGAGTACGCATATCTTACTGATGTGCGTACCTGATGCACACGATTAAAGTTCCTGCTGTGTACGTGCAGTTCTATTTGAACCTCACGGCCCGTTAAACCCACATCTCTTATAAGGGATGCCGATATGAATCTGCGGATTGCAGGCCTCCCGGCTTTCGCCGGATGTTGGAAGCAATGAAACAGAACTTAGGCGACCCACCTGCCTTTTTGTGCAGGTTATAACAGGGCCGGCACGGCATTTGCGGGGCACTCCTCCGGAGAAATCCGGAGGAGTTTTTTCATGGACTTTATGGGAGGCGTGTGCTATAATGACTATGTTTTTTGCCGTATTCCGGTCGAATCCGCGGGATGCTCTCATCGCTTTACCGAAAACGGCTTTGAAAAAGCACTCGGGCATATCTGCCCGTCAAAACCGTATGTGTCCTTGTTTATCGAGGGTACGGAAAGGAATATATAAATGAATGACATTATTCTTCTCAAACTCGGCGAACTCGTGCTGAAAGGGCTTAACCGCCGCACTTTTGAGCAGAAGCTTGTAAACAACATAAAGCGCAGACTCTCCACGATAGGCAGATTCAGGGTATACTGCCTGCAATCTATAATTTATGTTGAAGGCGCGGAGGACAACGCGGATATGGACGGTGCGTTTGAAGCGCTGACCAAGGTGTTCGGCGTTATCAGTCTCGTCCGCGCCGCCGCCTGCCCCAAGGATAAGGACGCGATAGTGGAACTTGCGAAAAGATACCTCAAGGACGATCTTGAAAACGCAAAAAGCTTCAAGGTCGAATCCAAGCGCAGCGACAAAGCCTTTCCCATGACGAGCATCCAGCTCAGCCAATACGTCGGCGGGGAGCTTGCCGAAGCTTTTCCGGACACTCCCGTTGATGTTCATAACCCCGATCTTACCGTGCACATTGAGGTACGCGATCTTGCCGCATATGTTCACGCCGCCCCCGTACCCGGTGCGGGCGGTATGCCGGTTGGCTCCAACGGTACTGCCGTTACGCTGCTTTCCGGCGGCATAGACAGCCCCGTGTCCACCTATATGATCTGCCGCCGCGGCGTACGCCTCATCCCGATACACTTTTTCTCCTTCCCCTACACGTCCCAGCAGGCAAAGGACAAGGTGGTAGAGCTTGCGCAGATACTCACGCAGTACTGCGGCAAAATGACGATTGAGGTCGTACCCTTCACCCACATTCAGGAGGAGATACGCGACAAATGCCCCGAGGATTATTTCACGCTCGTCATGCGCCGCTTCATGATGCGCATTGCGGAGAAAATAGCCCGCGACAACAAGGCCAAGGCAATTGTCACCGGTGAAAACCTCGGTCAGGTCGCAAGCCAGACGATGGATGCAATGGCGTCAACGCAGGCGGTAGTCAGCACACCCGTTCTTCAGCCGCTCGTCGGCATGGACAAGGCAGAAATAATCGCGTGGGCGCGCAGAATAGGCACGTTCGACACATCCATTCTCCCCTATGAGGACTGCTGCACCGTCTTCACACCCAAGCACCCCTGCACAAGACCCAAGCTCAAAGACGTCGAAGCCGCAGAAGCAAGACTTGATATCGACGCGCTTGTCTCTGAGGCTATTGCGGGCATTGAAAGGATAACCGTAGAATAATGAAAAGCTATGACACAGAAATAATTTCTGTCGGAACGGAGCTTCTGCTCGGCCACGTCACGAATACCGACGCACGGGATATATCGGAAATGCTTTCGCGCATAGGCATAAACGTGAAATATCACACCGTTGTCGGCGACAATCCGGAGCGTCTCGCAAAGTGTGTTGAAAACGCAAAATCACGTGCCGACATCATAATAACCACCGGCGGTCTGGGGCCGACCTGCGACGATCTCACAAAGGACATCCTTGCCAAAGCCTTCGGGCTGGAGCTTGTCAAGGATCAGCAGACCTACGACGGGCTTTACGAATATATAAAAAACTCCTGCCATTTTACGGAAAACAACTATAAACAGGCCTATCTTCCGGAGGGCTGCACCGTTTTCCGCAACACCTGCGGCACTGCTCCCGGCTGTGCCTTTGAAAAGGACGGAAAAGTCGTCGTGATGCTGCCCGGTCCGCCGAAGGAATGCCGTGCAATGTTCGCCCTGAGCGCCGTTCCCTATCTGCGCCGTCTTTCCGATGAGCATATCGTGTCCCACTCGGTGCATATATTCGGTATAGGCGAAAGCGCGGTGGATATGGAGTTCCGCGATGAGATGAATGTCATGGTCAATCCCACGATGGCTCCCTATGCCAAAGAATGCGACTGTCTTGTGCAGATAACAGCGAAAGCAGAAAGCGAGGAGGCTGCCGAAACCATGATAGCCCCGGTGATAGAGCACGTCAAGGAGCGCATGGGCAGCTATGTCTACGGTGTCGATACCGATACGCTCGAGCAGGCGGTGATCGCCCTTCTCACAGAAAAGAAGCTGACCTTCTCGGCCGCGGAAAGCTGCACCGGAGGGGAGCTTGCAAAGCGCTTCACCGATCTGCCGGGCGCAAGCGCGGTATTCATGGGCGGCGTTGTGACATACACCAATGCCGCAAAAGCAAAGCTTCTCGGCATCGACAGCGCGCTTATAGAGGAAAAGGGCGCCGTCAGCCGCGAGGTCGCCTATGAAATGGCGACGCGTGTACGGGCGCTTCTTGGCACGGATATAGGCATAGGCATCACGGGGCTTGCCGGACCCGACGGTGACGGTGTCCACGAGGTCGGCACGGTGTTCGTCTCAATGGCGGCGGGTGAAAAGTGCTATGTGCGTTCCCTGCACATGGGGGCGCACCGTTCGCGCAGCTTCATACGCACAATGGCAGGCAACCACGCATATGACATGATCCGGCGCTATGTCACGGGGATTCCCGTTGAAATGAATTGACATATAAAAGTCACGGTTCTTTTTGGCCTCTCCGGGCGGTGCAGAAATGCACCGCCCGTTTTTTGTTCTTGTTTTTCTGTAATCATGTCCGTGTTAACAATTTGAACATATTTTATTCGTGTTTAACTTGCATATTTTTTAACTATATGTTAAAATGCCTAAGATAAGAATAGTGGCTCATCATCACTGTGCACAAGGGGGGACAAACATGGCAAATAAAGCCAAGATTATTACTGTGGCAGGTAAGGGCGGTGTAGGCAAAACATCCATCTGCGCTTCTATCGTCAGACTTCTGGTGGAAAAATATCCGGACAAGAAGATCCTTGCGATAGACGCTGATCCCGCTGTCGGTCTGTCCGTTGCTCTTGGCGTGGATGTTAAGCTGACGCTGGACGATATCCGTATGAGCATCGTTGACAGCGTTGAAAACGGTGAGACCCGCGAAGCGCTTGAGCTTTTGTCCGAGGCGAGGTTCAGAATATTCGACGCTCTGGTTGAAATGCCGGGCTTCGCGTTTCTGGCGATCGGCCGTCCGGAAAGCTCCGGCTGCTACTGCAAGGTCAATTCTTACCTCAAAGAGGTCATTGGACTTCTTGCCAACAGCTTCGACTACGTTGTGATCGACGGCGAGGCGGGTATCGAGCAGATACAGCGCCGCGTTATGGAAAAGGTCACGCACCTGCTGCTGATAACCGATCAGTCCAAGAAAGGCGGGCAGGTTATCAGGACGATCAAGGATGTCGCCGACGAGCTTATCTCTTACGAGAAGATCGGCTGCATCGTGAACCGTATGACCAATCCCGAGCTGAAAGACATGATAAGCATTCCCGGGGTGGACATACTCGCATTTATACCGGCTGACAGCGACTTTGCCGCAAACGACATAAAAGGTCAGAGCGTCATGCTGCTGCCGGAGGATTCGGCTATGCTTAACGGAGTGAAAGAAGCGCTCCGTAAAATAGAAATTCTTTAAAAAGAGGTGTAACATTTGAAAGATCTTAAGCATCTGATCTACTTCGAAAGCCTGCTTGAGAACGCAAACAACGAGCTGGTGCAGCAGGCACAGGCTGACGGCAAGCTTGCCCTCGGCTATACCTGCTTCCACATCCCGGAAGTCCTGCTCAATTGCGACAACTGCTTCTCGGTTCGTCTTCGTGCACCCAACACCGGTTCCATCGACATCGCCACCTACTACATGTCCAACTACACCTGTGAGTTTGCAAGAGCTCTGGTTGAGCGTGGTATAGAGGGCGGCTATCAGTTCCTGGACGCAATGATCGGTGTTGACGCATGCTCCATGATGAACAGAGCAATGGAACACTTCGAGATACTCGAAGTCAATTCCAAGCCTAACTTCTTCGTGACCCACTGCGACATGCCCTACAAGATCACCGACTACACGCTTGAATCCTATGTAAAGCAGATGCGCCTGCGCGTGCTGGACGTTCTCACCGAGAAGTACGGTGTGGACACCTCCGACGCAGCGATCCGCAAGGCTGTTGAGGAGCACAATGAGGTCTGCAGGATCATCTCCGAGATAAGTGAGATGCGTAAGGAAGAAAATCCTGTTATCACCGGTTATGAATTCCATGTTCTCAACCTTGTGACCTACTGCTGCCCCAAGGCGCTCATTCTGCCCAAGCTCCGCGAAACGCTCAAGGAGCTCAAGAAGAGAAAGCCCGATGAAAAGAGCCCGTTCCGCGCACGCGTGGCGATAGTCGGCTCCGAAATAGACGATCCCCACCTCACAAAGCTTATCGAGGACTGCGGCGCGCTCGTCGTTTCCGACCGTTACTGCTTCGGCTCTACTCCCGGCCGCGAGGTCATTGAGCTTAAGGACGATGAGGATGCGCTCAAGCAGATCTGCCTCCACTATATGCAGGTTTCCGAGTGCGCCCGCTACATAGCGGACGAGAAGGTGCTTCAGCGCCGCGAGACCGCCGACCGCCTCGCAAGAGAGTTCAAGGCGGAAGGCATCATCTACGAACAGATGAAGTACTGCGATTATTGGGGCTTCGAGCGTGCGCTCGTTTCCCATATCATGCACGACGAATACGGCTGGCCCGTTCTGTCCATAGACAGGCTCTACAACAACGGTAACTCCGGTCAGCTCCGTACCCGTGTTCAGGCGTTTGTTGAATCGCTTGAAATCAAACGTATTCACAAAGAGGAGGGTATTGACTGATGGCTAAGGCACAATTTCCCAACCCCAAATTCTGGGCTTACAAGGACGAGATGAAATGGGAAGACCAGAAAGAAAACCTCATCGAAGTCGGCGGCATTTTCTGGGATATGCTCAAGGCTACCGATTGGAAGCAGTACGGCAAGGGTCTTCTGAACGATACTCTGTCCGATATTGAGCGCATAAAGGGCGAATATGCCGACTTTATGGCTCTCTCCGCAGATGAAAAGATCGACCGTATCAAGAATGGCGAACGTTCTCTCGGCCGTCTTTACCGCAAGGGCTCCATGGCGACCGTCCGCCGTGAGTGGCGCGGTATCAAGGACACAATTTACGATTTTGCCGAATGGGCAAGAATGTGGGGAATGCTCCTCATGACCTTCTCCAAGGACCTCATCCCCGCTCTCAACAGTGCGCTTTACTACCGCTGGATGATCTCCTATTTCTGCTGCCACGGCTTCATGGATAAGAACATCATGGGTCTTCGCGGCGCCAACCTGCGCATGAGCCATCTGCTTATTTACGATGTGTTCCGTTATGTTGCGGAAAACCTCGTTTTCCTTGCAAAGTGCGACAGGAAGAACGGCAACTGCGAAGCTCTCAACCAGAAGGTCGTCCTCTTCGACGAGATGACCATGGGACAGATTATGGCCGGTTTCCCCGACCTGCTCGGTATCCCCTACCAGCTCATGCCCGTGTTCCTCGTTTCCGAGATCGACCAGCTCACCTGCGTTCCGTATATCGATGCTGTCGAATCCTACGGTCTGCCCGCGGACACCTGCCCTGTCCCCTCTTCCGAATGCGGCGCTATCGTCGTAGACGCCCTGCCTCATATGGGCAAGTGCTTCATCTCCTCCTCCATGCCCTGCGACGGCTCCACAATGGCTTCCTCCTACATGGCTCGCCGCTTCCCCAACCTGCCTGTGTTCCACCTGTGCTTCCCCGTCCGCTATATGGATGAGGAGACTGTCCAGATGGGTGCAGAAGATATCAGAGCCTGCATAAAGTTCATTGAAGAGCAGACCGGCGCAAAGTGGAATTGGGATGCATACTTTGCCACAATGAAGCGCTTCAATCAGGAGACTGATTATGAGCTCACCAAGTGGGAAGTCAACAAGAGCGCATATCCTCAGCTTCTCGGTCCCTGCTACGAGCTGTTCCGCAAGTGGAACTACGAGATGGACGGCGGCGCGGACCCCAGAGTTATCGACACCTGCGAAAAGGTCAACAAACTGTTGCTCCAGGCATACGAAGCCAAGGAAGAGCCGTATCCCGGCAAGATGAAGTACCGCGCTATCGTGTGGTCCTGCCCTGCCCACTACTATGCAAACTTCTCCAACTGGGCGGCAAACTGCTGGGGTATCAACGTGCTGGTTGAGATGGAATCCCTCAACTTCACAAAGCACCTTGAGACCGAGGATAAGGAAGAAGCTCTCCGCGACCTTGCACGTCTCTATGAGCGTATGGTCATGCGCCGTCACACCAACGGCGGTTACCAGAACGTTGTTGATGAGTGCTGGAAGCAGTGCGAGGACTGGAACGCCAAGCTCGTTATTATGTATCAGAACGTCGCCTGCAAGAACATGGCAACCGTTCAGGGTATTCTGGACGATCAGGGTCGTCAGCGCGGCCTTGACCTCATCTGGGTCGAGCACGATCTTATGGACCCGCGTACCGTTTCCCGCCGCACCATGCGCGACAAGGTCAGCGAATACATGCGTACCGTTATGCGCGCTGAGCCTATCGATCCGTCCCTTGTTGAGTTTGAAGACGAAGTGTGCATGTAATACGTCAAAACAAAAGCTTACGGAACGAATCCCCGCGTAGCGAGGCTTCATACAAACTTTTGTAGATATTTTCTTCCGGTAAATCGGGAAATATTTGCCGGAAGAAAGCAAAAATTAAAATTATTTATTTTATCAAAAGATAATAATCATTTTGGAGGGTATACAAATGAAGTATTTCGGCGGCTGCGATGTAGGTTCCACCTATACAAAGGCAGTTATTCTTGACGAGAACGGCAAAATGGTTGCCAGCACCAACATCCGCAGCAAAATCAATTCCGAGCAGTCCGCAATAGCGGCAATGGAAGACGTCTGCAAGCAGGCTGGCCTCAAGGACAGCAAAGAGCTTTCCTACCTCATCGGTACCGGCTACGGCCGCAACAAGGTCCCCTTTGCCGATGAAAACATCTCCGAGATCTCCTGCCACGCTATGGGCGTCCATGTGACCAACCCCAGCGTCAAGGCCATCATTGATATCGGCGGTCAGGACGTCAAGGGTATCAGCATCGACACCGACGGCACCGTCAAGAACTTTGCAATGAACGACAAATGCTCCGCAGGTACCGGCCGCTTCTTTGAAGCAATGGCGCGCTCCTTCGAGCTGTCCCTGCCTGAGTTTTCCAAACTCTCCCTGAACGCAAAGAACGTCATCCCCATCACCGCTCAGTGCACCGTTTTTGCCGAGTCCGAGGTCATCACCCTTGTCGGTGAGGGCAAGCCCACTGATGAGATCGCGGCAGGCATCGAAATGGCAGTTG
Organism: bacterium; assembly: GCA_963617275.1. Classification (GTDB taxonomy): domain Bacteria; phylum Bacillota; class Clostridia; order Oscillospirales; family Oscillospiraceae; genus Limivicinus. Next base: position 78,881 of record CAVENX010000055.1, on the reverse strand, counting down.
CAAAGCGCTGCTTCGTTATGGCGAAGAAAGCCGGCGCTACCGACTCCATCACTCTTACAGGCGGCTGCGCAAAGAACGACGGCCTTAAAGAGGCTATCGAGCATGTCCTCAAGCTCAAGGTCGTCAACCTCGACACCGATCCTCAGCTCATGGGCGCTCTCGGCGCTGCCGAGTATGCACGCCAGAAGGGTCTTGCAAAGAAGTAAGTGTCTTTGACGCTTTTCTCAAATAACGAAAGGAGCATATAATTTTTAATGGAAAAATTCCTTAAATTCGTATTTTCCCTGGTAAAGGTGCTTCTTGTGACTGTCGTTGTTCTGTTTATCGTCTATTTCTGGAATCTTGACCAGAAGGTTCTCGGCTGGGCATATAAGCAGGTCAATCTGATGTTCGACCGCAAGAAGGTAGACCAGGTGTTCTAAGGTATGGAGCTGTATAATCACCTTATTGAAAACACACTGGAGCTTTTAAAGGGTTCTCCGAAAAAATGGAGCTTTAATGCAAACGACAAATGGCACGATCTTGGTTCAAGCGAGCTTGTGCTCCAGAAGGACGCCGCTTATGAGCTTGGCGCCAGCGGCAAGGGAAGCGCAAACTACCTCCTGTTCACTTCAAAGGCCGAGCTTGTCAGCGAGGATCAGGTTTTGCTGTACGGTCCCGACATGGGTGAGATCAGGGGCGACTGTGATTTTGCCCGTATCGTCCTTCTTCGCATAGGCGACATTGACGGGGACGATGAAGTCATCTACCGCACGCTCAAGGATATTGAGTTTTCCAAATACCATGTTTATCCTGAGGGCTATATGGTGCGTATGTCCCCTGAGTCTTATCGGGAACAAATCCGTGTAAGTCGGGACGCGCTGAGGAAAGGCATCAGCTTTCGGTCTGTCGGCATGGATTACATTGCCGAGTACAGGAAGAACGCCAATGTCGTTGCTGCGATGGTCATTTTCATTACCGATCCGTCATTCGATTATTCCGCAATGAAGGATATCGCAAAGAAAGCAGCCGCCGTTACCGGAACCCTCACCCACATTCTTGAAGGTCTGCCCACTGACTGCACGGTCTGTGCGCTCAAGGACGTCTGTGAAGAGGTTGACGGCATGAAGGAACTTCACTTCGGCGTCGGCTCCAAGGGTGCGCAGCACCACTAAAAAACGCAAAAAATCAGCTTGTTCGTAAGAACAGGCTGATTTTTTCGGTGTTCCAAAAACTTTTGGGTTCTTTGAAAAATGGGGGCTGTCTCAATTGAGACAGCCCCTTTGGTAAAACTTATTAAACTTTATTGATTTTGTAAATTATGCATTCTTCGCCTGTCTTGAACGAATGACGAACAGAACTGCAACGATCAGTGCGATACCGACAGCAAGGCAGATGACCGCATTGCGTACAAATCCGGCAAGGATGAAGCACACAAAGCTGACCGCCGCAACGGTAAGCGCATAGGGAAGCTGGGTCTCAACGTGGGAGATGTGATCGACATTTGCACCGGCGGAAGCCATGATGGTCGTATCGGAAATGGGGGAGATATGGTCGCCGCAGACAGCGCCCGCAAGGCAGGCGGAGATTCCTATCATAAGCAGGTCGGGGTTGTTCGTGAACACGGGAAGAACAATGGGGATAAGGATACCGAACGTGCCCCAGCTGGTACCTGTAGCAAACGCAAGCCCAAGAGCGATAAGGAAGATGATCGCAGGCAGCATGGAGAACAGGCCGGCGGCTGCGCCCTCAACAAGCCCCGCAACATAGTCGGCAGCGCCGAGCGCACTGGTCATATTCTTGAGTGTAAGAGCAAAGGTAAGTATAAGCAGAGCAGGAACCATTGCGACAAAGCCCTTGGAAATGCAGGCGCAGGCGTTCTTGAATGTGATGACGCGGCGGCAGATGAGGTAAACGAAGGTTATGATAACCGCTATGATGCAGCCCCAGGGGAGACCGACGGATGCATCGGTGTTTGCAAAGGAATCGACCAGCGACTCGCCTGACCAGAAGCCGCCGACATACATCATACCGCAGATGCAGCAGATAATAAGCACGATAACGGGGATGAGCATATCCCAGATGGTTGCGCCTTCGACTTCAGTCTCCTCATCATTGCCGAGGGAGCCGACATTGCCTGCAAGCGCCTTCATTTCAGCCGCTGCCATAGGACCGTAGTCAACGCCCATAACAGTAATGATAATTATGAACGCAATGGTAAGCAGAGAGTAGAAGTTAAAGGGGATCGCCTGAACAAAAAGCTGAATACCGGAGATGCCGGTGTCCAGATCCTGCGCAGTAGCGGAAACTGCCGCCGCCCACGAGGACACGGGAGCTATCATGCAGATAGGAGCGGCGGTAGCGTCGATCAGCCATGCCAGCTTTGCACGGGAAACCTTGTGACTGTCAGTCACGGGACGCATGACCGAACCGACCGTAAGGCAGTTGAAATAGTCGTCAACAAAAATCAAAACGCCGAGAAGGAACGTGGCAAGTATCGCGCCTGTGCGGGTATGCACATGCTTTACAGCCCAGCGCCCGAACGCGGCGGAGCCACCCGCGGCATTGATAAGTGCAACCATGATCCCCAGAAGAACAAGGAACATGAAAATGCCGGCGTTCCAATTATCGGCGAGAGCGGCAAGGAAGCCGTCTTCAAGCATAGTGTTGAGGGATGCGACAGGATTGAAGCCGCCCAGAAACAGTGCGCCGACAACAATGCCGATGAACAGAGAGGAATACGTTTCCTTGGTGATAAGCGCAAGAACGATTGCGACTATCGGCGGGACAAGCGCCCAAAAAGTACCGACCATAGACATGAGAGTTTACCTCCTGAAAATAAAAATGTCATGAACAGAGAAGATACTGTTCATGACATGAAATAAACCCATTGTCTATGTCCGACAGCCCTCCACTCCTTACGAAGTGACAGTCCTTGAGATGTTATCTCAAGCCCCAGGCATACCCGGCCGGAAAACCGTGTACCCTTCGGCGGCAGCCCCTTTCACACCGGATGTATCCGCATCCTTCAACGGTGTTACTGATGACGACCGCGCCTCTATCATCTTTGTTCAATTGCCCACATTATACATCAGCTTTTCCGTATGTCAACACAAATACTTCAAAAAATACATTTTTGTGGTTTTTTACGAATTGCAGCCAAATTTTATCAGATATTTTTTGGATAAATATATAAAATCACTTGAAACCGAGCGTCGGCTTGCCCTGATAAGGCGTAAAAACCACATTGCCGCTGTCGATCACGACATACTGTCCGTCTTTCAGATCAATGTCTGTTGAAAAAATATCCTCGTTTTCATTGTAGTAGTTGTTTTTGGGACTGGTCAGATTTTCCGAGTAATAATCATCCGACCATGCCACGTCTCTCCCCGTTTCGTCGAGGACAGAGCCGATTTTTACATAAGAATAAGACGCCTCATCGACGACAGTTACTGTCCAGCGCCCGGCAGGAATGTCTTCGCCGACTGCCCATATTCCCTGAGGCACGGTCACCTCCTGCCAATCTGCACTTTCCCACATGGCAAGATTTATTCTGTCTTTAAGCGCAACAAGCTCATCATAGCTCAAGCCGCTGAGGTCGATGTCCGCAATGCCGTCAGCAAAGCACATACCGGATGCAAAAGTGAGCAGCAGAACGGAAAGAAGCACGGAAATAATACGTTTCATAGTCTTTTCTCCATATTTTGAATTTTTGATCAGTATATTTGTATTATACATTTAAATAATATATTTGTCAATCGAGAGTATCACTTTGAAACGCTTTTTCCTCTGCTCTCCCTCCGCAGCGACATGATCAAGTCCGTAGTAATTCGCCATTACGGCATTTATTCAATTGCCCCAATCCACGCCGAAACGGCGCAAAAAATGCTTGACACATGTACTTTCCGATGCTATTATATTCGAGTACGCGCCCGCGGGCTCAGCTTTGGGGTTCATGCCGTTTGTGCGGTGTCCTTTCTGCCCATGGCTTGGACGCAGGGTATAGTAACATTTTGAAAGGGGTATAATCCTATGATAACAAAAGAAGTTAAGACCCAGGTCATCTCCGAGAATGCTCTGCATGAGGGCGACACCGGTTCTCCCGAGGTTCAGGTAGCTATCCTTACTCAGCGTATCCGTGAGCTTACCGAGCATCTCAAGTCCCACCCCAATGACGACCACAGCCGTCTGGGCATGTATAAAATGGTTGGTAAGCGCCGCCGTCTTCTCGACTACATGGCCAAGAAGGATATCGAGCGTTACCGTGCAATCATTGCAAAGCTGAACATCCGCAAGTAATTTCAGCTTTTCCGAGGATTATGAAGGTTTTTATGGGGAGACAAGTGAATACTGTCTCTCCATGTTTTTTCTCTCGCCTGATCAAATAAACAAACGCTTTTTAACGGCTTGGTATTTAGAAAAGTGCTTTAGTCCGACCGGCAGGAGCATTTTTCTAAGTACTGAGCGTAAAAAAGTGTAATGATAAAATTAAGGAGAAACACATGATAATTACCAATAAGCAGTTTCCCAACTACAAAAAGTATGAAATGATGTATGAGGGCCGTCCTCTGTCCATGGAAGTCGGCAAGCTGGCTGAGCTGTGCAACGCCGCAGTGCTGGTCAGATACGGCGAAACCACCGTCCTCGTCACCTGCACCGCTTCTGCACGTCCCAAGGACGGCATTGATTATTTCCCTCTCGCAGTTGACTTCAACGAAAAGCTCTACGCGGTAGGCCGCATCCCCGGCAGCTTCATGCGCCGCGAAGGCAAGCCCAGTCTTCCCGCGGTTCTCGCCTCCCGCCTTATCGACCGCCCGATGCGCCCCCTCTTCCCGTCCGATCTCCGCAACGACGTCGTCATTGCATGCGAAGTGCTTTCCGTTGACCGCGACTGCTCCCCCGAGATCACCGCAATGATCGGCGCATCCGCGGCCGTCTCCATTTCCGACGTTCCCTTCAACGGTCCTATCGCCGGTATCGTTCTTGGCTGGGACGGCGAGAAGTATCTCTTCAACCCCACCAAGGAAGAGCGCAAGAATAACCGCATGACCACCACCATCGCCGCGACGCACAAAAAGATCGTCATGATAGAGTCCGAGGCCGATCAGGTTCCGGACGAAGTCATGTATGAGGGCATCGTTCAGGCGCATGAGCATCTCCAGCCCGTTCTTGACCTCATCGACAGGATGGTCGAGGAGATCGGCAAGCCCAAGTTTGAGTATGAGCACGCCTCCTTTGACGAGGAGCTGTTTGCAAAGCTCGTTGAGAACGAATTTGAATCCATGGAATACTGCATGGACACCGACGACAAAAACGTGCGCGAAGCCCGCGTTAACGATTGGGTCAGCATGGTCGAGGAAAAGTACGGTGAAGAGCATCCCGACCTCATGAATTACATGGACGAGATCCTTTACAAGCTTCAGAAGAAGGTCGTCAAAAAGTGGCTGCTTGCAGGCAAACGCGTTGACGGCCGCGCAATGAACGAGATCCGCCCGCTGGCGGCGGAAGTCGGCGTTCTCCCCGTTGTCCACGGCTCCGGTCTGTTCACCCGCGGTCAGACACAGGTTCTGTCCATTGCCACCCTTTCCACCCTTGCCGACGCGCAGAAGCTCGACACTATATGGGAAGAGGAAGAGAAGCGCTTCATGCACCACTATAATATGCCTTCCTACTCCACCGGCGAAGCCCGTGCGAGCCGCTCCACCGGCAGACGCGAGTACGGTCACGGCGCGCTTGTGGAAAAGGCTCTTGACGCGGTCATCCCCGATGTTGAGGACTTCCCCTACTCCATCCGCGTTGTCTCCGAAGTTCTTTCCTCCAACGGTTCAACCTCTCAGGGCTCCATCTGCGGCACGACGCTCGCGCTGATGGACGCTGGCGTCCCCATCAAGGCTCCCGTTGCCGGTATCTCCTGCGGTCTTATTCAGGACGGCGACGATTTCACCACTTTCATCGACATTCAGGGCGTTGAGGACTTCCACGGCGAAATGGACTTCAAGGTTGCCGGCACCAAGCAGGGCATCACCGCGATCCAGATGGATCTCAAGAACGACGGTCTGAAGCATGAGATAGTCAAGGAAGCTTTCGCTATCACCAAAGAAGCCCGCTTCCAGATCCTTGACGCGATAATGCTCAAGGCCATTGCCGAGCCGCGCAAGGAGCTTGCAAAGACCGCGCCCAAGATGATCCAGATGCACATCAACCCCGACAAGATCCGCGAGGTCATCGGCTCCGGCGGCAAGGTCATCCAGAAGATCACCGCGGACACCGGCTGCAAGATCGATATCAACGACGACGGCAGCATATTTATCGCCTCCTCCGATATCGAGGCCTGCCGCGCCGCACGCACCACCATTGAACAGATAGTGTTTGAGCCTGAAGTAGGCGCTCTGTACTACGGCAAGGTTTCCAACATCCGCTCCGATTTCGGCGCATGGGTCGAGCTTGCCCCCGGCAAGGACGGCCTTGTAAAGATCAAGGATCTTGAGTTCAAGCGCACCGAAAAGGTAGAGGACGTCCTCAAGATTGGCGACATGACTTGGGTAAAGGTCATGAACGTCGGCCCGAAGGGCATTGACCTCAGCCGCAAGGACGCTCTCAGGGAACGCGGCGAAGCGTAACATTCTTCAGTTTGCCAAAGAACCTCAATGAGGTTCTTTGGCAAACTGACATCATCACCCCTGCATCCAAATGGATGCAGGGGTGATGTTTTTTATATTTATTCACATTTTCCAGCAATCATACAGGCTTTTTGTTATCGCAGCGGAACATTCTTTAAGGTACGGTACATATTTGAGAAGCTTATTGGGATCTGACACGCCTATCAGGCCGCTGAACGAAAGCGAAGCGACGATCGTGCCCTCTCTGTCGCGGACGGGCACGGCGATGCAGCTGCCGTTGATGCTGCTCTCCTGATAATCTATCGCATAGCCGTTTGCAACGGTTTTTTTTAATTCCTCCCTGTACGCGTCCGGGTCGATTATCGTAAAGGGCGTCAGCGCCTCGGGCTTGTGCGTTTCAAGAAGCTGATCGATAAGCGCAGACGGCAGCTCACAAAGCAGTATCTTTCCGCCGCCGCAGGCATAGTAAGGCAGGACGGAGTTGAGCGGCGGGACGTAGTTGATTATAGACTTTGTGAGCGACTGCTGAATAATGCGGCAGTCAGCCCCGGTGCGCACAATAAGATTCATAGCAAGACCGTGCTTCGCGGTGCACTGCTCCATAGGGCACTTGGCCGCGTCGCTGAGCGCAAGGTAGAAATTGTTCTTTTCCGTGACAAAGCTTATTTTTTCTCCGGCTATATATTGGCCTTCTTCAAGCTGGTAAACCCAGCCCGTCATTTCCAGAGTCTTTAAAATGCGAAAAGCCGTTGAGGGATTGAGCGTGCAGGTCTTTGCAATGGCGTTTACCCCGAGCGGCGCTTTCGCACAGCGGAGCAGGTCAAGGACGCCCATGGCGCTTTCGACCATTTTTATAGTTTCCGTTTTCTGTGTATTCCCTTCCATTTGAAATCCCCCTTCCGAAAAAGCTTGATTTCGGCTATTTTATACCTTGTCTGCCGTATCTGTCAACAAGTTATGTACGCCGCTTCCAAAGACGGACAAATTTGCTTTGTCACTATTTGCCAAATGAGAATATTCGTTTTTTTGCACAATCCACAAAAAATTTTTGAACGCAAATTTAAGGTTGACTACACGGAAAAAAGAGTATATAGTCAAAATCGGAATATGTATTCCGACAGAATGAGCATTCCGTAGGAATTACCGTTCCGTAACAAAACAATCTTTTGTTTAAGGAGAAAAATCATGGCAAGAACGAAGCTCGAAGGTATCTATATTCCGGTAGTAACCCCGTTCAATAAGGACGAGTCCATCAACTTCCAGGGCATCAAGGAAGTCACCAAGTTTCTGGCCGACAACGGCGTCACCGGTATCATTCCCTCCGGTTCCACCGGCGAGATGATAGCGCTTGAAAAGGATGAGCAGATCGCCGTCAACAAGGCATACATCGAAGCAGGCCACGACTGCGGCATCAAGGTAGTCGCTTCCACCGGCGCATACCGCACCGGCGACGTTGTTGAGATGTCCAAGGCCGCCGAGGCAGACGGCGCGGACGGCATCATGGCTGTTACCCCGTGGTACATGGGACCGAACAAGCAGGAGCTGTACGATCACTACAAGACCATCCACAATGCTATCGACATCCCCGTAATGATGTACCACAACCCCTACTACTCCACCGTTCTTCTTGACGACCGCTTCATCGCAAAGCTCTACAACGAGGGCTGCATCGACGCTATCAAGGAGCGTCAGGCAGACGTATTCAGGCAGCAGAATCTCCGCCGTCTGACCGACGAGAACTTCAACATCTTCTACGGCTACGACGTATGCGCGGTCGAGACCCTGTCCTGCTGGACGGACGGCTGGGTCGTCGGCACCGGCAACCTCTTCCCGAAAGAGAACTCCACTGTTTACAACCTCGCAAAGGCAAAGAAGACCGCCGAAGCAATGAAGGCTCAGGAAGAGCTGGTATGGCCTTACCTGCCGCTGTTCACCGAAGCCGACTCCAACGGTGACGTGCTGTGGCTCCAGATAATCAAGGAAGGTCTGAAGCTGCGCGGCGTTGACGCAGGCTACTGCCGCAAGCCCGTTATCTCTGAGCTGCCCGCAGAGGATATCGACAGACTCAAGAAGGTTCTCAAGCACTACAATTACATCTGATCCGGCGGCTGTCTCTGAAACGGCACGGAACATAGAAACAAAACATTCTGAGTATTATTTTTGCCCTTCTTTCGCCCCGTTCTTACAGGGGCGAAAGAAACGGCGAAAAGGAGGAGAACCAAATGATAGCTAAAGAATTTGATGTCATAGTAGCCGGCGGCGGCACTGCCGGATGCATTGCGGCTCTCGCGGCGGCAAGAAACGGCGCAAAAACTCTCGTGGTAGAAAAGAACAGGTGTCTCGGCGGTCAGTTCACCTCCGGTATGCAGGGCGCATGGGTCGGTTTTTCCGATAAGCTCAAGCGCTGTGTCGGCGGTATGACATGGGAACTGAGAAACATTCTCAAGGACATGGGCGCGATCGTTGACAAGGATCCCGAAAAAGACGTCTGCTATCTTTACGATACAGAGGTCGCCAAGGTCGTTCTTGATGATCTGGCGGCAAAAGAGCCTAATCTTACAACCTATCTGAACACGCAGATAATCGACGTGCTTCAGGACGGCGATGCCGTCACCGGTCTGGTCGTCGTATCCGAAATGAATCTCATTGAGGTACACGGCAAGGTCGTTATCGACTGCACCGGCGACGCGGGCGTCTGCGCAAAGGCTGGCGCAACATATGATATCCGGCGCGACGAGGATATCCAGCCTATGACGCTCATCGGCAAAATGGCCGGTGTGGACATGGAAAAGGTCGCAAAATACTACGAGGAGCATCCGCCCGTAATGGACACCATGATGCCCCCCGCATGGCACGATTTCAGGAGCTTCCCCGGACTTATGCACTTCGGTCTTAAGGACGAGCTCAAAGACGTCAAGCTTCCGGCGGACAAGGAATATCTCCGTCACTGGCTCGGTATTTTTACCTCCACTCCCAACCCCGGCGAAATGACGATCAACTGCTCCGGCGCACTCGAGGCGAACAGCACCATCGGCATGGAAACACGCACCGAACAGGAGAATTTCTCCCAGAAGTGCCTGTACGACGTGGCATGGGCAATGAAGAATTACATTCCCGGATTTGAAAATTCCTATCTCACCGCGATTGCCGCAATGCTTGGCGTGCGTGAATCACGCCGAGTGATATGCGATTACGAGGTCAAGTTCCAGGACTTCCTCGACGCGAAGGATTTCCCCGACAGCATAGGCCGCGGTGCAATGCCCGCAGGCTTCCATACCCCCGAGGGCGAGACCATGGTCGTTTACGATCTGGAGCCGGGCACATCCATGACGATCCCTTACAGCTGCATGGTCGTCAAGGGCAAAGAAAACCTGCTTGTCGCGGGGCGCTGCGCTTCATACGAAATAGAGGTAGCCAACTGCATCCGCTGCATGCCGCAGTGCATGGTAATGGGCGAAGCCGTCGGCACCGCAGCCGCCATGGCGGTCAAAGCCGGCGTTACCGCACGCAATGTCGATATCAAGGCGCTTCAGGCAAAGCTCGTCGAGCAGGGCGGTATTCTCTGATCGGCACAGGTTTCTACATCCGCTTCACTTTGAATTTTTCGCAGAGCAAAGGCTCTGTGTAAATAAACAAAAGCAGCACCGCGCATTCCCGGCAGCGGGAATTTTGCGGTACTGCGCAAACAAAATGAAAGGACGCAAAAACATGAAAGCAAAAAAACTGATCGCACTTCTCCTGGCAGTTCTCACAATGTTCTCGCTTACCGCTGTCGGCCAGGCGGCCGAGCCTGAAAAGCTGGTCATCTGGACCTGTCTCACCGCGGACGCACAGTTTGAGGTTCTCAACAAGCAGTTCACCGAACTCGGCAAAGAGATGGGTGTTGAAGTTGAGGTAGAAAAGCTCTCCTTCAGCGAAATGATAGGTAAGCTGGCTACTGCTGCGGCAACCGACGAGGTTCCCGACGTCATGCACGTCAACTTCGGCGGCACCGCACAGCTCTACGCCGACGAGGTTCTCATGCCTCTGGACGATATCATCAACACCATCGGCGCAGATGATTTTTCCGACGCCTACAAAACCGTTCTGACCGGCGCTGACGGCCACATCTACGGTCTTCCCGACTGGGCAATGCACACCTCCGTATGGTACCGCAAGGATCTGTTCGAAGAAAAGGGTCTTGAGATCCCCACCACATGGGCTGAATTCAAGGCTGTCGCAGAAGCGCTCAACGACGGCGACGCAATGAAGGGCTTTCCCGTTCCTCTGGACGGCGTTCAGGTCGCTGCGCAGACCCTTTATGAGCTGATGTGCTCCAAGGGTGTGTTCTTCCTCGATCCCGCTACCGGCGAGTACGTCTTTGACAAAGAAAAGGATGAGATGATCGAAGTTATCGACTACCTCGTCGATCTCTATAAGACCGCTTCTCCCGCAGGCTCCCTCACATGGAGCTGGGGTGACTACCGCAACGCTCTCGCCGTTTCCGGCACAGTTGCAATGACTCTTGACATGGGTGCGGTCATCGGCAATGCGCAGGGCAACGCCCCAGAGATGGTCGATAAGCTCGGCTGCTTTGATTTCCCCGGTGTTGACGGCAACAAGGTCGCATCCTTCGGCTCCGGCTACTGCTTTGTCGGCACCAAGCAGGAAACCGAGGAGCGCACCGCCCTCGTTTCCGAATTTCTCACCAAGCTCTACACTCCCGAGCGTGCGGCAGAGCGTGCACTGAGCCGCCCCATGTTCGCATTCCCCTCCTACCTGCCTGCATTTGAAATATACAAGGCAAGCGAGAAGGTCGCCGCGTTCCAGACTGAGGTCGATACCATCATGAACGCTTTCGAGAACACCACATGGTATTGGTACGGCATGGAGAACGGTCTGTCCCCGATGTCCGCTCATATTGAGGGCACGACCATATTCGGTGAAGCTCTCCAGGGCGCATGCGACGGAACCTACACCTCCGAAGAGGCATACGAGCTGATCAATGACGATCTCTCCGCTTTTGCCGCAACCATGGGCTGATATTCGCCGCTGAACAATAGTATCAATTGACAAAACCGAACGGGAGGAGAACTCTCTCCTCCCGTTTGCTTTAAACCGGGAGATTAGAAAAATGAGCGAAACAGTTATTCAAAAAAGAAGACTTTCAGGTGGGTACGCAAAAAGGCACAATATGATCGGGTTGGCTTTTGCACTTCCGGCAATTATCTTTTTGCTCGTTTTTGTGCTTTACCCGGTAGTTTACAACGTTGTACTGAGCTTTACGGACGCATCTCTTTCCGCTAAAAAGGGAATGCATTTTGTCGGGCTGAAAAATTATATCTCAATGTTCTCCAACAGGCTGTTCAAGAAATATTTCTGGAACACCTGCGTATGGACGTTCTGGTCCGTCCTCGGCCAGATCGTGCTGGGGCTTGCGCTGGCGCTGCTTATAAGCCGCCCGATGAAAGGCGCTACCGCACTCAGGAGCTTTCTGCTCATCCCTTATGTCGTTCCCGCCGTCACAATGGCGCTGATTGCCAAATGGGTGCTCAATTCCGACTACGGCATACTCAGCTATTGGATGCAGAAAGCAGGCTGGATAGAGGCAAGACAGTCGCTGCTCGCAATGAAGGGACCTGCGATGTGGGTGGTCGTCATAATAAACATATGGCGCTCCTACCCGTTCCCGATGCTGATATATTGGGCGGCGCTCAAGTCGATCGACAAGCAGATGTACGAGGCAGCTACGGTTGACGGCGCGACAAAATGGCAGAGCTTTCTGCATATAACCCTGCCGCAGCTCAAGGGCACAACCGCTGTTCTCATAGTGCTGCGCACGATATGGACGGCTACATACTACGATCTTATCTATATGATCACCGGCGGCGGGCCTGTCGGCTCTACAACGCATCTGCCGATACTCATTTACAGCACATCATTCGGCTCGTTCCAGCTGGGTGCCGCTTCCGCGATCTCAATGGTTCTCGGCGTTCTGATGTTTATCTGCATCGTGTTCTATCTCAGAACCGGTGCGGCGGATGAATAAAAAAGGAGGCGCACGGTCATGAAAGAAAGCAGCTTAAAGCAGCAGAAAATAAAATCCACGATCATAACGTGCATCCTTGTGCTGTTCGTTATCATTATGGTCGGCTTCCCGCTTCTGTGGATGATAATAAGCTCCTTCAAGCCCGGCACGGAGCTGTTCAATGTTCCGCCGAAGGTGTTCCCCAAGGTATTTTCGCTGGAATGGTACAAGCAGGCATTTTCCAATGAAAACGTAATACATTATTTCCTCAATTCGCTGAAAATCGCTGGGATAGTAATGGTCGTTGATATGGTTATCGGCACGCTCACGGCGTACAGTGTCACGCGCTTCAGCTATAAAGGCAGCCGTCTTCTGAGAATGAGCATCCTCGCGGCGTACTGCATCCCGCCTATCATGCTTATGATACCGCTTTACAAGATAATGGCCGCGCTTCACCTCACCGGAAGCCACGTCGGCGTTATCATAGGCCATCTTACAATAACGCTTCCCTTCTCGGTCTGGCTGCTGATCTCCTTCTTCCGAAAGCTTCCCAGAGAAATAGACGAGGCCGCCATGATAGACGGTGCGAACGAATGGCAGGTTTTTGTGCAGATTGACTTTCCGCTGTGCATCTCCGGAGTACTGTCCACGGGTATTATGGCGTTCATTATGTCGTGGAACGAGTTTTTGCTCTCAAGCGTACTCATAAACAAAGAGGCGATGAAGACGCTTACTGTCGGTATTTCAAACTACATAAGCTCCACCCATATTGATTGGGGCATAATAATGGCGCTTGGTACGATAACGACCATTCCCGTCGTCATTCTCTTTGCCGCCGTGCAGAAATACTTTGTAGAGGGTATGACCGCCGGCGCAGTCAAGGGCTGATAAGAAAAGTTCGGCTTCCTCCTTTCGGAGGAAGCCGAGCGCATCACCGCCCTGAGATACGAGCTATCCCGGGGCGGTGAAACATTATATGCGCTTACAGCAGGAGCATGGAGAGACACACTGACAGCAGACATGTGATGCTGCCGAAGAAAAGCTGTCCGGCAGTATGCCTTTTCAGGTAAAGCGACGACCATACCACAGCCGCAAGGAAAGCAAGCCACGGCAAAGCACTCGTCCAGCCGACATAAAGAAATATCAGTGCTATAGGCGCGGTGGCGCTGCATGAATGGCCGCTGCTGCGGATCTTCAGGAGCTTGTTGAAAATGATCAGAATAACGACGCTGAGAAAATAGGACATGGTGATCGTGCGCAGAGGCGTACTTTTGCCCGAGGCGAACGACCAGATCAGCGCGGCTGTATAGCCCGCAAAAGAAAACACGAAAGCAAGCTTTCTCTGCGCGGTGCGTCCCCCGCTTTTCCACTTGGGAACAAGCATCTGGCACGGATATGCCAGAGCAGGGACGATTCCCAGAAACAGTATCAGCAAGAAAGCCTCCGACGCGCTGCCGAAAACATTATCCGTGCCGGAATACAGGCTCCACGCCAGCGCCGAAACAACAATGGGCGGAATAGAAATTATCCTGATGAATTTTGCAGCTCTGTCCTTGAACATTTTAAAGTCCCCTTCCGTTTAAATCCCGGTTCAACAAAATCGGTCTGCTGTTCTCAACCATTTGCTCAAAACGATTGTATGATATTCCGTTTCCGAATTGACCTAAAAACTTCCATATGTTATAATAACTCACAGCTTGCCACTGATGCAATGTTGATATCAAGCAATTTGTTCGTTATTTGTACACATTTCAAAAAGAGTAAAGCGCAATGGAAGACAAGAGAGTCACTAAGACAAAGCACAACATAAGAAGTACGCTCATCGGCATGCTTCAGGAAAAACCGTTTGAGAAAATCACTGTGGCAGAGATATGCCGTGTAGGCATGATCAGCCGGATCACCTTCTACACACATTATGACAGCAAATATTCCCTGCTGAATGAAATGATCTCCGACTACATGAAGGAAGCGAACGTCAACTATCATAGAATGCAGAAGCTCAACAACCCGAACAACGACGGACATATCGGATATGAAAACCTGCTTGAGTGTATCCTGTGCCTGTTTTATGACAATCAGGACTTTTTTTCGCATATCGGGGCAAACGAGAACCCGTACCTGTTTTCCGAATTTTTCAACCATGTCTTCCGCTGTGTTGACGATTATATCCAGCGCCACACAAGTCTTGTGCCGAAGTACCCGATAAGGCAGACCGCCGCGCTCATATCCAACGGTCTGTTCGGCGTGGTCAACGCATGCGCCGATGAGGACATGCCTGACAGCAAAGTGAGAGAGCTGGCAAGATCCATGTACAGAGATATCCTGCAATCCGACCTCTTTTCGGACAATCAGGAAAGCTGATATTATAAAAAAGCCGGAAAACAGATCAGCAGTGGAACTTGAGGGGGCAAGACCCGCCTCAAATCAGATAAACCGCCGTCGAAAGCCCTGGTATATCAAGGCTTTCGGTAACAGTATTTTGAACGCTTTCAAAATACTCGGCAGAAAGCGCGGTCAAAAAGGTTCTGCAAGGACTTTTTTGACAAGCTGTGCCTTGGGCAGATTTTATCTGCCCAAGGCTTTTATCTGCCTGTCGAGCCGAAGCCGCCCGCACCGCGCTCCGTTCCGTCAAGCTCCTCCGCCTCTTCAAAATCAACAGCCAGAAACGGCATAACGACAAGTTGGGCTATCCTGTCCCCAGGCTGGATGGTGCGTGTTTCGCCGCTGTCGTTATGCATGGCGACAATATATTCACCCCTGTAATCGCTGTCGCATATCCCGATGCAGTTTGCCGGACGAAGCCCCTGTTTTGCGGCAAGTCCGCTCCTTGCGACTACCGCGCCGAAATACCCCTCCGGTATCGCAGCGGAAATGCCGGTACCTATCATGGCTGTGGCATACGGCTCGATGCTGACAGGCTCATCGATGCAGGCGTACAGATCGTATCCCGCTGCGGCAGACGAGCCGCGATGCGGCAGACGAGCATTTTCTCTCAGTTTTTTTATCTTTACTATCATTGCTGCCTCCGTTTTCAAAGCAGCGGCGGAACGCATACGGTGCGCCGTTATCGTCCTGCCGTTAGATTATGATTATATCCCGTCTGCACCGGCGCCGTCAAGTGCGCACGGCTGTTTTCCCGCTCCGTCTCCGCAAAACGCGCAAAAATCTTGCCCAAATATTGTCATATTTTTACAAAAATAAAAAAACAGTTGTAAATATCCGTCCTATAACGTAAAATAGGAAAAAAGAAAACCAGATTATGTAAATTATTACGATTGAGGGCTGTACTATGGATGAACAGTGGATCGAACACCTGATGCTTGAATACTCTGCCGCTCTGCTTAAATACCTTATGCACCACACAAATTCCCGTGAAGACGCTGAGGACATTTTGCAGGAGGTTTTTCTTAGCTGCCACAGGCACGCCGCCGAATTTGATCCGGCGCGCTGCAACGAGCAGGCATGGCTGTACATAATCGCAAAGCGCAAGCTCATAAGCTATTACAGATCGAAAAAAGATCAGGTCAGTCTCGACGCTATGGAGGCCGATCTCACCCCCGGCCGTGACGATATGTCCAAAGCAATAAATGTGATGGCCTGCCGTCAGGCAGTGGCGAAGGCGCTCAGCACTCTTGACGAGCGCAGCCGCAGCATCGTTGTCCTGCGCTGTCTCAAGGGACTGTCTCCCGATGAGACCGCGAAGCGTCTCGGTCTGACGCCGGGCAACGTCCGCGTTATACAGAGCCGCGCTATCGGCAAAATGAGCAAGTTCCTTGAAGATTCCGATTTTTCACCGGAAGACTTTTTTTCATGATCATTTTCAAAATTTCTGTAACAAATGCGTATCCGGCGCGTACTGTATGGTGTGAAAAGAAATTATGGGAGTGAAGAACAAATGGACAAAACCGAAAAACTTCTGCGAATATGCGCGGATACGCTAAAAATGCCCGGCTGGCGGGATGCTCTTTCCATAATGACAGACAAATACTCCGCCAATGAGCTTTCCGACGAGCTTCTTGACGACGTAGCCGGCGGTATCGTGAAACACGACTCTTCCGTGGATATAAACGGTTCGCGTTACTATTCCCCCGGACGGCAGAAAGAAAATGAGTGAGCATGCCGTAACACTTCTCAGCTGCCGGTATCCGCAGCTGCTGCTTCCCGTTTCAGACGAAACGCGGCACAGCGATCTATACAGAAGTGCGGTCCTTCGGGGTGAGGATATCTCCGGGGCACCGGACTTCTCTTTTTCTCCGCTCGACAGTCTTGAAACCGCCGAAACACCGGCTGGCAGCGTCGATATAGTCACCTTCCATAACCGTGTTGATTTTGAGCACTGCGTCCGCGCCCTCGCCTACCGGTGTGAAATGCGCCCCATTCCGCCGTCCATGGGTGCGTCAACGGTCTCTGGGCTTATCAATTGGGAAAAAATACGGGCTCACAAGCGCGGATACATCGCCGACGGCGGCTGCGATTGGGACAGTGAATTTGCCGCTTTCACGGCCGACAGCCGTAATTTCCGCGACGCCGTGATCATTCTTTCTCACGGATATTACAGCGCGCTGAGTCCGGAAAGCGCGTGCTTCGGCGCGGATCAGTGGCTTTCCATCTCGCACGAGATACGTAAATACCACGAGCTTGCCCATTTTGTCAGCAGGCGGCTGTTTCCGGATAACCGTGACGCCGTGCGCGACGAGGTGCTTGCGGACATGAACGGCATAATCGCCGCGCTCGGCCGCTATGACGCGGTACTTGCCGCTAAGCTTTTAGGTGTGCAGGGCGATAGATATGTCCCCGGCGGACGGCTTGAAAACTATGTTCCGGTACAGGAGCTTGACAGGGCTGTCAAACGCGTGAGCGCCATGCTCGCGGCGCTCGGCAGGGACTGTTCCGTTCCATCAGAGCCGTTTGAGTTTCTTATGCAGATAGAAAGGGAAAAAATATTCCTTTGACCGCGTAACATTTGCCCCGCTCCGGCGTAATTAATGGTGTAAACAAAACACCCTTGATCAGTAAGGGCAACAACATAAAAACGGAGGTAAAACACAATGTCCGACAACGAAAGGCTTTTGAACGATGACGCTCTTGACAAAGCAGCCGGCGGCGTAAAGTACGATGATTACTTCACCTATGTCGTCAAATACGGCGACACTCTCGCCGGGATCGCCACATTCTTTGGCTATGGGCTCGCATACCTCGCAAACCTTAACAACATCCCCTATCCCTACATTCTCAGAGTAGGTCAGCAGCTTCTCATCCCCAAGGATCACTGAACGCGTTATTTTGAGCCCCTCCTCCCGTTTTACGGGAGGAGGGGCTTTTCGTACATGCCATGTTGTCAGCGGTAGATTTATATGCTATAATTTATTGTTAATACCGCAATGCGGCGTGCTGTCCGGCTTTGTCCGGACGCGGTGCGCGGTCAATCTGAGTACGAAAGAAGCGTGGGGCATTGAATCTGTTTTTCGAGTATACCGTTACTATCGCACAGTACGGTATATTTCTCCTGTCCGTTGCCATTATCGTAAGATGCATCCGCTCCATGCTCAATGAGCGTTATGAACCGGAGGTCTGGGCGTACATCTCCCGCAGGAAGGAGCATATTCCGATATGTCACTGGGAAAACACACTTGGCCGCTCCCCTTTTTCTGATATCCGCATAGACAGTCCTTCTCTCAACCGCGTACACGCCGTTCTCACGCGGAGCGACAAAGGCATCTGGAAAATATATGACATTTTCTCCAAGGGCGGCGTATGGGTAAACGGCGTAAAGGTCGGCATGGGAGGTACGGCACTGCGCAGCGGAGACGTGCTCAACCTTGCCGGAAACGTCGTGCGCTTTTCGGACATCAGCACCGAGCAGAAAAAGCAACTTGAGGCAAGGCGCACAAGAGCAGGGCAGGCCGTCTCTCCCTCGGTAACGCTGTCTGAGCTTTCGCTTTTTGAGCTGTGCCTCATGGTAGAGCATCTTATATATACCCAGAGCGAATATGCCGCGTCGATCGCCCTCGCATTCGCCGGGCTTGTCCTGCTGCAATGGCTGTGCTATTACGCGATGCGCCTTATGGGGCGTTCCGGCTTCGAGGTGGAAACGCTGGCATTTTACCTGTCGGCACTCGGCATGTCCATTGCCGCCTCCTCTACGCCGGAAGATATCGCAAAGCAGTTTATTCTTACGCTCATCGGCGTTCTTCTGTTCCTTTTCGGAGGCTGGTGGCTTAGGAACCTGAAGCGCACGGCAGCTATGCGCGTGCCCGTCGGTATTCTGGCAATGCTCCTGCTGGGGCTGAACGTCCTGACAAGCGATGCGGTTTTCGGCGCGCGAAACTGGCTTGAGATCGGCGGATTTTCCTTTCAGCCCTCCGAATTTGTCAAAGTATTCTATGTATATGTAGGCTCTTCCACGCTTGACAGGCTCTACCGTTCCAAAAACCTGTACAGCTTCATTTTCTACTCCGCCGCCTGCGTAGTCGCGCTCGCGCTTATCGGCGACTTCGGTACGGCATTTGTATTTTTTGTAAGCTTTCTTGTCATTTCCTTCATGCGCTCCGGCTCCATAGCAACGGTAATGCTTGCACTGTCCGGCGCAGGGCTTGCGGGATTTCTCGCCATATCCATAAAGCCCTACATTGCCGACCGTTTTTCAATATGGGGTCATGTATGGGAGGATATTTACGACAAGGGCTACCAGCAGACACGCGCAATGTCGGCCGCCGCTTCTGGCGGGCTTTTCGGAAAGGGTGCAGGCAACGGCTGGCTGCACACCGTTTTCGCCGCCAACACCGACATGGTCTTTGCGGAGACTTGTGAGGAACTGGGTCTGTCGATAGGCATATGCATGGTACTCGCTGTGCTTACTCTCGCTTTTTTTGCCGTCAGGAGCGCACGGAACGGCCGTTCGGCCTTCTATTCCATAGCTGCCTGCGCCGCGATGAGCATGATGCTTATCCAGCTGGGTCTGAATGTCTTCGGCTCACTCGACATTCTTCCGTTTACCGGGGTCACATTTCCGTTTGTCTCTCGCGGCGGCTCGTCGCTTCTGAGCTGCTGGATGCTGATAGCGTATGTCAAAGCCGCCGACACACGCCGTGAGGCAAGCTTCGCCGTGCGCAATATAGACAGGATAGAGCATCTTGAAGACGACGATGATGATTTCTACGATGACGGCGAGGAGGAAGACTATTGAAAAAAATAAGCAACCGTGCAGTTTCCGTTCTCGTTATTGCCGCACTTGTAATATGCGGTATGGTGACATACGTCATACGCTATGTTGACGACGGGGCAAAATGGGCGATGTATTTCTCCCGTGCAAATTCCGGCTCCACCGGTGAGCTTCTGGACAGAAACGGGACAAGGCTCGCGTATTTCAGCGGCTATGAAAACACCTTTTCAGAAGACAGGCTGACCCGCATAGCAAACTACCATGTGACCGGCGACTATTGGGGCAGGACCGGAACGGGCGTGATTTCCGAATATGCCGGTGAGCTTCAGGGCTTCGACCTCATACACGGCACAACCCAGACGGAAAACAGCACTCTCATACTCAATATTGATTCACGTCTCAACAATATAATATACCGGCAGCTGTTTCAGCTGACAAAGGACGGGCAGGAGGATGAATACCTGCTTGATGAGGAGGGCAACGACGTCATAATCCGTGCCGAACGCTACAACGCGGCGGTTCTCGTCTGCAATTACAGAACAGGAGAGCTTCTGGGAATGGTTTCGATGCCGACGGTCGATCCGCTTGATGCGGAGGCCGTCCCTGCGGACGGGGCGTATATAAACCGCTGCATCTCCGCCTCATTCGTGCCCGGTTCGGTTTTCAAAATAGTGACCGCCATAGCTGCGGTCGAAAATCTCAAAGATCTGAACGAGCGCACCTATTACTGCGAAAAAGTATATGAGATCGCGGGCGTACCGATCACCTGCTCCGGCGTTCACTATAACCAGAACTTTGAACAGGCGCTTGCCAATTCCTGCAACGTCGCGTTCGCGCAGATAGCCGTATCTCTCGGTCAGGACACAATGGTAAAATACGTAAAGGATCTCGGGCTTCTGTCGAACCACCACCTTGACGGCATCGTTACCGCCAAGGGCAGCTATCCGACTGAATTTATAGGCGATCCGGAACTTGCATGGTCGGGTATCGGGCAATCAACCGATCTTGTATGCCCGTACTCCATGCTGCGCATCGTCTCGGCCATTGCAAACGACGGTCTTCTCAACGAGCCGAAGCTTCTAAGGGACGGCAGCAGCGTCAGAACCACGCGTCTGCTTTCCTCCGCCACAGCAAGCAAACTCAAAGAGCTTATGAGCTTCAATGTAAGCTACCATTACCATGGGGACGAGAATTTCCCCGGTCTTAATATCTGCGCAAAAACCGGTACGGCGGAAACGGGTGCCGGAACAACACACTCATGGTTTGCCGGATTTCTTGATGACGAGGAGCATCCCTATGCTTTTGTCACGTTTGTCGAAGAAGGCGGGGACGGCCTTGCCGTTGCCGGCCTTACGACAAACCGTATACTGCAAAATTATTTGAAACTTTTTGGAGAATAACAGATGATAGATATATCTGTCAGCTCATTGGTCAAATCCTTTGAGATAGGCAATAATATACTTGACGGTCTGACATTCACGGTCTATTCCGGAGAGCGCGTCGGTATTCTCGGTCACAACGGCTGCGGGAAAACAACCCTTTTCAGAATCCTGACCGGAGAGCTTGATTACGACGAAGGCGAGATAATGATCTGCCCCGGCAAGCGTCTCGGGCTTATATCGCAGATCCCGGTCTATCCGGACGGCTGGACGACCGAGGACGTGCTCAAGGACGCCCACAAGCGTCTTTACGCCATTTCACACCGCATCGACGAGCTTACCACAGAGATAGGGCACAGCGGCGACGAAGCGCTGCTTCGGGAATACGACCGCCTTTCGGAGGACTTCCGGCGCCTCGGCGGCTACGACATGGACACGGAGCGGAACAAGGTGGCAAACGGACTTGACATAGACGCCGACATGAGGGCGCGCCCGTTTGCGCTGCTCTCTGGCGGGGAGAAAACACGTGTCAACCTCGCCCGCCTCATTCTTGAGGATACCGATATTCTGCTGCTGGACGAGCCTACCAACCATCTTGACCTGCGCGCTACGCAGTGGCTTGAGGAATACCTGCTGCATTTCAAGGGAACGGTGCTTGCGATAAGCCATGACCGTTGGTTTCTCGACAAGGTGGTTCAGCGTTCCATAGAGATAAACGATGGCAAGGCTGAGCTTTACAGCGGCGGTTACAGCTTCTATGTTGAGGAACGCCGGCGACGCTTTGGCGAAAAGCTGAAAAAGTACGAAAAGGATCAGGCTAAGATAGAGCAGCTCACCCGTGCGGCGGAACAGATGCATCTATGGGCGTTTATGGGCAATGACAAGCTGCATAAACGTGCCTTTTCCATGGAAAAGCGTATTGAACGCCTATCTCATTCCGAAAAACCGATCGAGCAGAAAAAGCTCAGCGTGAAGTTCAGGCAGCGTGAATTCAGCGGTGACGAGGTGCTTGTGACCGACGGTCTATCCAAGTCCTTCGGCGGCAGAACGCTGTTCGATGCACTCGATCTCGCCGTCACCGGCGGTGAGCGCATTGCGCTTATCGGCGACAACGGCACGGGAAAATCTACCCTTATAAAGCTCATCATGGGCGAGGAGACGCCTGATAAGGGATATCTGTACAAAGGTCCTGCCGTGCGAACGGCATATCTGCCGCAGATAGTCACCTTTTACGACGACAGGCGCAGTGCTCTTGACACCATGCTCTATGACTGCCGCTGTCAGCCGCAGGAAGGACGCGACAGACTTGCTGCATTCGGCTTTCGCGGCGAGGACGTTCTAACGCCCGTCGGCGCGCTGTCCGGCGGTGAGCGCAGCCGACTGAAGCTCTGTATGCTAATGGGCAGCGATATAAACTTCCTTATTCTCGACGAACCGACAAACCACCTTGATATCGCCAGCCGCGAATGGATGGAGGACGCGCTGTCCGACTATGAGCAGGCGCTTCTTTTCGTCTCGCATGACAGATACTTCATTGAGAAATTTGCCACCCGCATATGGGCGCTGAGCGACGGGAAAATAACCGATTACCGCGGCGGGTACAGGGATTATCTGCAATGGCTCGAACGGCAGCAGGTTTATGCCCGCGCCGAAGCCGTGCCGGAAAAAAAGGCCGCCGAAAAGAAATTCAGGCCGGTAAACAACGACAGAGCGATAACAAAGCTTGAAAAGGAGATCGCAAGACTTGAGGCAAAAATCGCGGAGCTTGACGCGCTGGCCGAAGAAAACGCCGCCGATTACCAGAAGCTTATGGAAATCGACGCTCGGAAAAACGAGTTTGATGCTCAGCTTACAGAGCTGTATGAAAAATGGGAGGCACTTTGCGGATGAAATCGTTCTTTATATCCCACACATGGCTTGTGCCGCCTGCGGCGCTCCTGCTGGCGGCGATGTTTTTCAAATTCTGTATGCGCGGCTATGATTATATATGCTACACTCTGCTTTTCATCATGGCGCTTCTGCTGCTGCACAGATTTGTCCCCAGCTCTCTCTGGCGGGTCATCGTCGTGCTTGTCTGCATAGGTCTTCTGTATTTCTGCACGCTTGAGTTCATGATAATCGGCAGCAGCAGTGGTGATAAGGACTGCGGCAGAAAGTACCTTATCGTTCTCGGCGCGGCGGTACATGGCGACTCCCCCTCGCTTGCGCTGACGCACCGGCTTGAGGGGGCGCTTGATTATCTTGTACGCTATCCCGATGCCGACGCAATTCTCAGCGGCGGCAAGGGTGCGGGGGAAAACGTCTCGGAAGCGGAATGTATGTATTTCTGGCTCTGTGAGCGCGGCATTTCTTCCGATAGGCTCATAATGGAGGCAGAATCCACCTCTACGCTGGAAAATCTCACAAATTCGTTTGCGATAATCCGACGTCTCGGAGACGAGCCGGACGGGAATGTGACGCTCCTGTCCAGCGCATATCACCTGTACAGAGCGAAGGCAATGGCAAAGCTGCTCGGCGTTGAGGCAAAAGCCGTGCCCGGGAACGCCGGCTATCCCGTATATATGCTCAACTGCTATATACGTGAAGCATTCGGCCTGACGCACCTGATAGTATTCGGAAAATGAGTATTGGTCTAATGTGAGGTAAACCCATGAATTTTCAGAGAGCAAATGAGCAGGATTTTCCGGTCATTCAAAACTTTTATTGGAATGTGACTGAAAGCATCCATAAAAACAATGTAAACAGTGAGAACCTCGGTTGGGAGAAGGGCATCTACCCTTCGGATGAATTTCTGCTGAAAAGCCTTGCCAACGGAGAGCTTTACACACTTACGGAAAGCGGCTCGCTGTATGCCTGCGTGGTTTTGAACGGCGAATGGAACGACGGTTATAACGGCTGCCCTTGGAGCGTCGAGTGTGCACCCGAAGAGGTTCTTGTACCTCACGCGCTTGCTGTGGCCCCCGCCTTGCAGGGCATGGGCATCGGCAAAGCCGTTGTAAAAAACATATTGGAGCTTGCAAAAGCCGAAAAGAAAAAAGCCGTGCGGCTGGATGTTCTCGGCGCGTGCAAAGCAGCGGAACGCCTCTACACGGCCTGCGGCTTTCAATTTATTGAGGCCAAAAACATGTTTTACGAAGACACAGGCTGGACGGAATATAAGATGTTTGAGTTTAAACTGTGATTCCTGTTTGTCGGCAATCACCGCGATTTGCCTTGAATACGGCCGGCTTGCATGGCTGCTGCCGATAGAGTTTTTCAGGATAAGCTGAGATGGCCGCTGTCTGAGTTTGCAGTCCGACCTGGCGTTCAAAATTATGTAACCCATATTACGTATTCTAAGTTACGTAGTATGGGTTATGTTTATTTTGTTATGTAGCTTGTTTTATGTATCTTTATTTAAGTAAATCAAATTATGTTTCTTAATTTATGTTGTCTATTTTACGTAATTTATATTAAGTCATCTAAATTACGTTTATTATTTTACGTATTCCATTTTAAGTAAATCAGATTCCGTTAATCATTTTATGTCAAATATTTTCTGTTGCCAATATTAAGTTTACTGTTTTACGTCCCTTAAAATATGTAGATTATATTGTGTAAATAAAATTAGGTAAACTAAAATATGTTTTCTAATTTAAGTAAATTATTTTATTTTCTCTACGATTATTCTGTAAATTCAGCGGCATTTTGGCAAATATTGTTTTTAAGTTAATCATTTTCCGTAAACCAAATTATTGTTTACCTCTTTTAATTCAGTACTTTACCGAGGACTCTGAGTGGAAGCTCCGTTGAGACCACAATATCGCTGTACTTTTTGTTGAGCGAATGGAGCAGCATGCAGCCCTCTCCCGCTTTGAGTTGTTTGAGATATGCGCAGCCGTCGTAGAGGAATATCCCTATTTCACCAGTCATAAGACTTCTCTGCTGGCGTACCCAGAGCGTCTGCCCGTCGTGATAGCTCGGCTCCATACTGTCGCCCGCAACGCGCACACCGAAGTTTGCGCCCTCCGGCACCTCGTCCCCGACCTCTACCATCTCATAATTCTCACCGTCCAGAAATTGTCCCGTACCGGCCGACACAGCAAGCGAATACAGCGGGAGCGTTCTGATAATTTTCTTCTCCCCGCCTCTTGCGGCGTATTTGCCGCTCTCTCTCAGGAGATGATGATATTCCTCCAACTTTCTCCGTCCCTCCCCATTTAATCCTGCCCAGCAGCCGTGCTTACCGTTTGTAAATTCACCGAGAATATCTTCTATACCGAGGGCGGCACAGAGAATAATAAACTGTTTCGCGTTGGGCATGGTCTGATTCTTCTCCCACTTGCTCACCGCCTGATTTGTTACTTCCACGCCAAGCATGGAAAGGCGCGCCGCAAGTCCGCCCTGGCTCAAGCCCTGCCGGATCCGCGCCTCGCTTATTATCTTTCCTATGTTCACAGCCAATCCTCCCTGAAAACATTCCTCACATCGTCAAGCGATATACGCCGCCCTGAAACCACAATAAAGCGGCGTACCGCGTCAATATACTCATATACGCCTGCAAAGGTGACGTAGCGTCTGTACAAATAATATTCAACGCTTACCGCGTCTCCCCGCGTAAGCCTTTTAAGCTTTGCGTTAAGTTCCTGCTGAGCATCCTCACCGAGAATGACCCGTTTTTCCCTCGGGCTGTCATACACAAATCCGACAGGCTCTGCTTCATTTTTATGAAACGCTGCGGACAATGCCGATATTTTATTGTCCGTGTACATTTTTGCTCTCCTATCAGGATAATTTACCTTATTATAATCTCTTATTGAGAGATTTGCAATACCTTGCGCCGAAATTTTTTGATGTAATTTTTTGCAAAAGATGATATACTGTAAAAAAACGGCGGGAGGGCGAAAATGACCGATTACGCGGCTTTAAGCGAAGAGAGGCTGATTGAGCTTGTGCAGCGCGGCGACAACGAGGCCGGAAATGAACTTTCCCTGCGTTACAGACCCCTCATAAAAAAATGCACCCGCCCTTATTTTCTGGTCGGCGGCGATGAGGAGGATCTGATCCAGGAGGGAATGATGGGGCTTGTCACCTCCATGCAGACATATTCCCCCGACAGACAGTGCACCTTCAAAAGCTATGCGGAGCTGTGCATAAAGCGGCGCATCCTCTCCGCGATAAAGGCGGCAAACAGGTTCAAACATATGCCGCTCAACTACCGTCTGTCGCTTGACGAGATGTATTCCGACGATGAGGAGCCGAACGCGATAATTGCCGACGCCCGCTACACTCTCACACCTGAGCAGCAGATAATCCGTGAGGAGGAAATGCAGAGCCTGCGCACGCTGTCGCAATCGCTCCTGTCAAGCCTTGAAAACAAGGTTCTTGAATTGTATCTTGAGGGTCTTTCATATGAGGAGATAGCAAAAGGTATCGGAAAGCCCGTAAAATCGGTCGATTCAGCTTTACAGAGGATAAAAAAGAAGCTTGCGGACGCCGCAAGCCGTGAAAAGATATGATCCTGATTATTTTTCCGTGTCACAAAAATGCTTCGGCCGGTATTTCACCGTCCGAAGCATTTTTCTGGTTCTGAAAGATTCTGATTTTTATTAAAGCTATTTTTCCCTGCGGGCAAAAAGCTCTGCAAGACTTCCGGGCATTTCTGCCGGCGGTTCATCTGAACCGCCGGTAAATTTTTATGCGGGTTTTCAGCAGACCAATGCTTTCTTCGGGCAGACAGCCGCGCAGGTACCGCAGGAAACGCAATCGTCATAATTGCATTTCCACACCTTATTGGCACGGTCTACTTCAAGAGCGCCCTGCGGGCATTTTTTGGCGCAGATGGTGCAGTAAACACACTTTTCGGGATCCTGAACAGGCTTTCCGTCGTCTCTGGGTGCAACGGTGCAGGCGGGAGCCGTCTCTGCCTTTGGAGCCACCGCGGGAGCAGGCTTTTTGACAGGTTTTGGCTTGATACGCGTTCCGCTGACGATGAGGTCTTCTTCCTTGGTGGCTATCATATGATAGTCTCCCGTCAACTCGATCGCCTTGGTCGTGCAGAAGCCCGCACAGTGGCCGCAGAAAGTGCAGGAGCCGAGATTGAAGGAAAGAGTGATCTTTGTGCCTTCCTCGACCTCTTCCTTATCCATGGTGATAGCGCCGCCGGCGCATACACGCTGGCACATACCGCAGCCGAGACACTTTGAAGCGTCATACTTGATGCGCCCTCTGTAATTGGGTGCTGCCTCTTTGGGAACAGCAGGGTACATTTCACAGCTTGTTTTACTGAAAAGCTGTGAAATTGCTTCTTTAATGAAAGGAAGATCCATTATTTCTGTGCCCTCTTTTCCTTGAGAATTTCAGTTGCAAGAGCAAGTCCCTCAATGACCGCCTCGGGCTTCGGCGCACAGCCTGCCACATCAACATCGACATGCACATACTGGCTCAGCGGTGCACAGACGGAATAGCTGCCCTTGAAGACGTTGCCGGACTGCGGGCAGGAGCCCATGGTTACGACGCACTTTGGATCGGGAACCTGGGAAATGGCTCTCAGGACTCTGGGGAGCGACTGCTTGGTGCAGGGGCCTGTTACGACCACGATATCCGCATGACGGGGAGAGCCGGTAAGCTTGAAGCCGAGACGCTCGACATCATAGCGGGGGGTGAGAACGGAGACGAGCTCTATATCGCACCCGTTGCAGGAACCGGCATTGATGTGGAACAGCCACGGGGATTTTGCGGTGCTTTCCGAAATCAGTTTCTTAAACATTTTCACCCCTCCTTACAGACCGTACCATGCCAGCACAACACTTATCAGCGCAAGGCCGGAAACAACGGTCCAATAGTACTTGAACACCTGCTCTATCTTGAGACGTGCGGTAATGGCGTGAACAAGAGAAATGGTAAGAACGGTTATAACGACGGACAGTGCGAACACGATAATACCGTCAACAAGGATAATGCCGGTACCGATACCGCCAAGAAACAGAGCCGTGAAAAGGCTTGTGAGCGTGAACATCTTTATGCTGTGGCTGAGCTTGTACACGGCAAGCGGTGCGCCGCTGTACTCTGCCAGAAGACCTTCGCATATCTCCGTCTCCGCCTCGGCGGTGTCAAAGGGATGATTGCCGGTTTCGCCGGGGATTATCATAAGGAAGGCGATAGCGGCGGGTATCATGCTGGGTCGGAGGATGAGGCTGCCGTTTGTAAGCTGATAATTCGATATCTGCGAGAAGGAGAAAGTGACGGATGCACCACCCACCGCTTTGCCGATCGCCAGAAGCACAAGCACCAAAGGCAGCTCACACGAGATGACCGTTACCATCTCACGGCTCAGGCCGACACCGGCATAGGGTGAGCCGGAAGCCGCGCCGCCCATCATGGTCGCCATTGCAGGGATGAGCAGCAGGTAGAGGATGACAATGATGTCCGCCATGCCGGAGAAAGCCGACCAGCCATGGATAGGGATGAACATTTGCAGCACGACAAGCGCCGCAAGTCCCACCAGAGGAGCCATGAGGAAGGTCGTTTTGGACGCCGCGGCTGGAATAATGGTTTCCTTGCCGCAGAGTTTGAAGAAATCATAGAAAGGCTGGAGAATGGGCGGCCCCACCCTCTTCTGCATTCTGGCGACGATCTTGCGGTCGATACCGGTGAGCAGAAGTCCGGTCATCATGCAGAACAGGAAGCCGGGGAAAATGAGGATATAGCCAAGGTATTCAAGCGCTGTTTTAACTAATTCCATACTTCCCACCTCCTTAAAGAACTATCGTGATGAACACAGTGGCAAGGGCAAGCGCGACAATCGCCCAAAGGGAGTAATCGTTCACAACGCCGCTGTGCAGGTTATGCATGAAGTCGAAATAGTGACGCCAATTGTACTTGAAGCCCCAGAAAAGGTCTCCGCCGCCGACCTGAGAGAACTCACTCTCCTCGCCGCCCCAGAACAGATCGTACTTGGGATCGGCGCACTCGGGTCTCGGCTCGCTTACTCTGTCGTACTTGCCGCAGACGGCAACGATCGTGACCGCAAGAAGGCTGATGCAGAGGATGAGCAGCCACTGGACAGGCGCCCAATAGCCGAGAGCGTTGAAGCTTACCGTCGCGGCAACGGGGAGATTTTCGCCCATTGCGGATGCGGCGTAGCCGGTGCCCATCATGGTGTCGATATAACGGGTAACGTCAAACACGGCACGTGCGGCAGGTTCCGTAAGGTTCTTGGTGACAAACTCGGGGAAAAGGCCGGTGAGAACGCAGAGCACCGCAAAGATGCACATTGCGATTATCATGCCTGGCTTGACCTCGTGAACGTTCTCATAACGTGCAGGAAGTCTCCCGAAGAAGACGGACTGTGCGACCTTGACAAATGATGCAAGGGTGAGAACGGATGTCACAAGCGCGACGACGGTAACAAGCAGGAAGCCGATGTTGCCCGTCTCGGCGGCTTTCTGATAGGTGGCCTGATAGATCATCCACTTTGAGGCAAAGCCGTTGAACGGAGGCAGGCCGCTGATGGAAAACGCACCGATGAGGAACAGCCCTGTCGTCCATGGCATTTTCTTGGAAAGGCCGCCAAGCTCGTCAAGATTGGTCGTTCCCGTCTCGTGGAGCACAGCGCCCGCAGCAAGGAACAGCAGACCCTTGAAAAGGGTGTGGTTCATCGCGTGATAAAGGCCGGCGGAGATACCAAGTCCCGTACAGAGACCCACAGCGGTAAGAACGTAGCCTATCTGCGAAATGGAATGGAAAGCAAGCAGACGCTTGAAGTCATGCTGCGCAAGAGCCATAGTGACGCACACAAACATACTGACACTGCCCACAAACACCAGCAGGAACTGGAACGAACCGAGTCCCATAGTCTGGAACAGGAAGTATGTAAGCCTTATGATACCGTAGATACCGGACTTTGTAAGAACGCCGGAGATCAGAACGGATATGGACGCGGGAGCCGCACCGTGGGCGTCCGCCGCCAGCGGATGGAACGGAACGATGAACGCCTTTGTGGAGAAGCCGATGTACAAAAGCGCAAAGGCAAGCTTGGTGGCATTGTTCATATGTCCGGGAATAAGTGCTGAAAGCTGTGCGAAGTTCAGGGTATGAGCCTGAGCATAGAGCATTATCGTACCGGTGAGGATGCAGGTAGAACCGATGCAGCCGACGATCAGATACTTGAATGCCGCCTCAAGCGCGCCATGCGCCTTGTTGCGGAAAGCGGTGAGCGCGACTGCCGCAAAGGTGAGTATCTCGACCATGATGAACATGTTGAAGATATCGCCCGACAGCACAAGACCAATAACGCCGCCCGCAAGCATGAGGAACAGAGTATAATACTGAGGAACGTTTTCATCCTTTTCCATATATTGCAGCGAATATACGCCGGAGACGAAAACCGCAGTCGCAATGAGCAGTCCGAAGAACAGGCTCAGCGCATCGACCTCAAGCGCGATGCCGATAGCATAGCCGCCTGCCGGAACACGGTTGCCCATCCAGTAGGAAATTATCTCATGCTCAAGCATAACGGGCTTTACAAGAGCCACCATGCAAGCAAGAGACGCCGAAACAGCCAGAAAAGCGATGATGTTTCTTGCAGCCTTGTTCTTGCCGAACATGACGATAAGAAACGCGCCGAGGAACAGCACCATTACGGAGTAGATTGGGAAGTGG
Source organism: bacterium (assembly GCA_963617275.1). Taxonomy (GTDB): domain Bacteria; phylum Bacillota; class Clostridia; order Oscillospirales; family Oscillospiraceae; genus Limivicinus. Next base: position 48,092 of record CAVENX010000055.1, on the reverse strand, counting down.
TGGTAATCAAAGAAACTCATCCTCTCAGCCTCCTTATCTCTCTGGTATCAAGCGTACCGTAGGAATCATGAAGCTTCATGACCAGCGAAAGGCTCATTGCGGTAACGCAGGCGCCGATAACTATACTGGTGAGCGTCAGAGCCTGAGGTATCGGGTCTACAAAGTAGCTTGCAGCGGTAAGCTCACCCGCGGTGAAGATAGGTGCGGTGCCGCCGGGATTGTAGCCGATGGAGATTATCAGCAGATTCACGCCGTAGTCGGTGATTGAAAGGCCGATAACCGTCTTGATCAGATTATACTTTGTGATGATCGTATAGAAGCCGAGGGAGATGAGGAAGAAGGACGCTATATAATTGAACAGTATCATATCATTCACCTCATTCTTTCTCGTCATCGTCGTTGACGGCAAGCAGTCCCAACATGGTAAGGCCGAGGACGCCGACACCCGCCAGAACCTTTGCACCGACGGTTACATTCATATAGAATATGGTTCCGGTCGAATACAGGTCGCCGATATTGCCGTGATCGAACAGAACATTTTCACAGAAATATGCGCCGCCGAAAACGCCGAGCATTGCAAAGAAAATGTATGCTATCGAAGCAAAGCCCTCAAATTTGTGCAGGAAACCGCGGTTGATGCACTTTGCGGTACCTTCATAGCCGTAGCCCATGTAGATAAACGCGATCGCAGCAACCATAAGCACACCGCCCTGGAAACCGCCGCCCGGGGACAGATGGCCGTGAAGGATAACATAGAACATATACATGAAGACGAAGGGGATGACCTTATCCGTACCGCACTTGATGATAACATCGCCCTTGACCTTGATGTTATTATTTTCCATTTTCCGCATCCTCCTTTTTCGCTTTCTTCTTTCCTGTCGAGAGGATGACCGCAGAACCGGCAACGGCGGTAATGAGGATGAATGCCTCGCCCATTGTATCGTAGCCGCGGAAGTCAAAAACGATGGATGTGACGTCGTTCACAGCATGGGACTTGGCAAGATCCTGCTGGACGATGGCGTCAGCCGCACCGGTGGCAGTGCTGTCGTCATAGCTGTCGGGATTCTGCTGAAGCTCGTAAACGGAGACGGCGGCGTCTCTTCCGTCATATGTGCGGGGCATGGCCGCCATTGTCACGCTTGCATATACGCCCGCGAACAGGAACACAGCAAGGCTGACCCACGTAAGAAACTTTTTCATTTACCGCTGCCCCCCTTTATCTTTTTAAGGGTGACGATGAAAATCACGGGGGTAAGCGCTGCGCCGACGGCGGCTTCCGAGATAGCCACGTCGGGTGCGTGGAGAATGAGAAACTCTGCGGCGGCAAAAAGACCGGTCGCTCCGAGGCAGATGACCGCGGAGAGCAGATTTTCGGTATTGGAGGCAAGGATCGCGGTAACGACCATGCCGAGAACGACAAGAACGTTCAGGATAATAACAATATTACTCATTGAAATCCCTCCCGTAATCATCAACAGTCATTTCCTTCTCGGGTCTGATGCCCGCCTTATAGGCTCCCTTTGCGATAGCGTGAGCACCGACGGGGTTAGTGACGAGTATAAGCACCGCGACAAGCGCGACCTTTACAGCCGTGCCGGCGGACTGCATCACGAAGACAGCATACAGAAGCGCGCCTATCATAGTGCAGAGCATACCGAGAGTTGTAATGCAGGTGGAAGCCTGCATACGGCAGAAGGTGTCAGGCATTTTCAGGATGCCCTTTGTTCCAGCAAGAGCAAAGAACAGGCCCACGGCAATAAGAACGTCTATTGCTATTCTGAGTATCATTTGACCTTCCTCCCTTCAAGATAACGTCCGACGAGCATGGTATCGACAATACCCATCATTGCGCTGATGAGAGAAATGTCAAGGTAAATGCCGCGTCCGGAGAAGAGCGCAAACAGCACCATCGCGCAGCACAGCAGCGCATCCGCGCTGTCGGCGGCGACCATTCTGTCGGCCGGAGTGGGGCCTTTTGCAAGGCGTACAAGGCACATCACGGCGAGAAGCCCGAAAAGGATTCCGAATATAAGCAGTTCTATCGTCATTTGAAGATCCTCCCTACGCCTTTTTCCAGCGTACCTTTTATGGCGTCGCCGGCTTCTTTGCCGCTGGGAGCGGTCACATCGATCCAATGTATGTAGTAATAGGTCTGCCCGTCCTCCTCGGTGATATCCATGGTGATGGTGCCGGGAGTGAGGGTAATGGAGTTTGCAAGCATCGCCTGACCGTATTCGCTCTCAAGCCCGACGGGAACCTTGACTATGCCGGGATTGATGTTTTTGCAGCCGCCGAGGCAGCGCTTTGCCATATCCCAATTTGCCTTTATAAGCTCACCCATGAAGGTCACGAGCGAGTAATAAAGGAGGTTGAAAAACCTTACGGGATTGAAAAGCCAGAAAGCATTCTCATGGATATAGAATCTGGCTGAGAAGAGAGCCACCGCAAGGCTCACCACCCCACCGGCTATCAGCTCCTGAACCGCAACACCGTTGACACCGAACGGCCATGTGAGCAGTACCCAGAAACCAAAACAGACGATGAAGGTGCTTATTACAGCGGGAAATCTCGTTTTTTGCAAGAGAAAACCTCTCCTTCCTTATTATTCCCGGCAAAACGCAGTCTGCCGGGACAGCTCATGCCTGCCTCCGCGGCTTCCGGCATGAGGGCGGACTTTGCCCGCCTTTATTCTACTTTTAAATTTTCCACGTAAAATTCACGTCCCGCAGTCATTTTCAGTGCCGTGCCGCCGCAAACCTTGCAGCAGTGGTTTACCCTGTCGGCATCCCCCTCAAAGCCGCAGTCAAGACACTTGAAGCGCGCTTTGACCGGCTCTATGGAAAGGTACGCGCCTTCGGCTATGCTGCCCGCCGCGGCAATTGGGAAAAACTCCTCTATGCATTGGGGAACAAGCCCGGAATATTCGCCGACGCGCAGTGAAATTTCAAGCACACGGTCAAACTTTTCCTTCTCGGCCTCGGATTCGACTATTTCAATGATGCTGCGGGTTATCGCCATTTCATGCATGGCTTATCTGTCAAGGCAGCTGAAGCACGGGTCAATGCTTGCGATGATAAGACCTGCGTCCGCCACTGCGTTGCCCTTGAGCATGAAAGGAATGGTGGGGGTGTTCTTGAAGCTGGGCACATGGATGCTGACGCGGTGGTTATTGAGTCCGCCGTTGCCTGCAACCATATAGGACAGCTGACCGCGCGGCGCCTCATGGCGCGAAACGGCCACGCCAGACTGTATCTTGGGCAGCTTGTTGCCAAGGTTTATGGGGCCGTCAGGCAGCTTTTCAAGCGCCTGCTCAATTATTCTGATAGACTCGTAGCACTCAAGCGCACGCACAACGACACGTGCAAAAACGTCGCCGCTGTCACACGTGGGGACGTCAAAGTCAAAGTCTTCATATGAGCAGTAGGGAGAATCCCTGCGGACGTCCACCTTGACGCCGGAGGCTCTTGCGTGCGGGCCTATCGCGCCCATGCGTATTGCGTCTGCGGTAGGAATGACGCCGACGCCCTTGGTGCGCAGAGCAATGGTTTTATCGTGGAGACAGATCTCAACGATCCTGTCCATAGGCTTTTTGAGGGATTCGATACCCTTGAGTATCTCGCGCTTGAGATCGTCGTCAATATCGCGTCTTGCGCCGCCTATTGTGACCATGGAGTAGTTGACGCGGTTGCCGGAGAGCTTTTCCAGCAGATCCATAATGACCTCGCGCACGTCCCAGATATGCATGAACATACTGTCATGACCGATGATGTGGCAGGCGATGCCCAGCCACAGGAAATGCGAATGGAGTCTTTCAAGCTCGGCAGTAATGGCGCGGATATAATCGCCTCTCTTCGGAACCTCAACGCCGTTTATCTGCTCGACAGCCAGCGCGTATGCAAGGGCATGGGAGTGAGAGCAGATGCCGCAAACTCTTTCGACCAGAACAAGCGTCTGGATGGCATTGCGCTCGGTAGCAAGCTTTTCAATGCCGCGGTGGTTATAGCCTACAAAAACCTCCGCATCCTTGATGATCTCACCCTCGGTGACAAGCCTTGCGTGTATAGGCTCTTCCAGCGCGGGATGGTATGGTCCGATAGGAACAATATAGCTCATTCTGCTCCTCCTTGCTTCTTGATGTTTTTCTCCACCAGCTCTCTGAGCGGCGTAACCATGATCTGTCCCTTGCCTTCCGGATCAAGCATATCCTCCGGCAGAAACAGTCTCTTGGAAACATCCAGACCTTCAAACTCAATTCCGAAAAGCTCATTAAGCTCACGCTCGGGCCATTCGGCGGCCAGATCGTAAATGGGCGCTATATCGGGCAGCTTTGTTTCGCCGACAACATGATACGACTCAATTGCCGGTTCGACAGCATACTCGTAAGACACATCCATCTGTCCGTCCGTGTTGATGAAGGCGTGGATCATGACGAGGTATTTTCCTTCTTTCCCCATCCGCTCTGCAATGGGTACTATTTCATCCTTGCCGATGTCGATTCTCCTGTACTCCTGCATTCATTTCACCTCACATGCATTGCTGATATATCTAAAAACCCGTAGGATTTTTATTCATGGTTATTTTCTCTGCGGCGGCTCGCGCACGGAAGCGCTCAGCATATCCGCGGCAGCTGCGCGCCGGTAAGCTTCTGAAGGATGCGCCTGCCGCCGAAAGCCGTGTTCATGACAAGCCTGCCCGGATAGGCGTCCGTGACCTCGCCGATCGTGGCAGCGTTCCTGCCCTCCTCGGTTCGGCGCATTGCCTCAAGCACCCGCTCCTCCGCCTCCGGGGCAACAACGGCAAGAAGCTTGCCCTCGTTGGCGCAGTACATTGCGTCAAGACCAAGCATATCACAGGCCGCCTGAACGTCCGGACGCACCGGTATGAGCCTTTCGTCAAGCTCGATACCCAACGGCGTACCCTCGATAAACTCATTGAGCGTGGTCGCCGCGCCGCCTCTGGTCGGGTCGCGCAGAACTCTCACGCCGCCGCCCGTGGAAAGTATCGCTTCGCACAGGCCGTTGAGCGCGGCGCAGTCGGAACATATTCCCTCCTGCTCCATGCCTATCCTTGAGAGCATGACGGCGGTTCCATGGTCGCCCACGGTGCCGGAGACAATGACTTTATCGCCTTTTTTTATGTTCTTCGGAGACAGCCCCGGATATTTCAGAAAGCCGATACCGGCGGTGTTGATGTATATCTTGTCTCCGCGTCCCTTTTCAACGACCTTTGTATCGCCCGTGACAACGCACACACCTGCTTTATCGCATTGGGCATGTATGGAAGCGATAACCCTCTCCAGTTCCCCGACGGGGAAGCCCTCTTCGATTATGAAAGCGCAGCTCAGATATTTCGGAACGCCGCCGCACATCGAAACATCATTCACCGTGCCGCAGACCGAAAGCTTGCCTATATCGCCGCCGGGAAAAAATATGGGATCGACCACAAAGCTGTCTGTTGAGAAAACAAGCTTGCCGCATCCGGTGATGACCGCCCCGTCGTTAAGCTCGTTCAGAGCCGGATTATCAAGCGCGGGAAGTATCATATTTTCGATGAGGCGGGAGGTTTTTTTTCCGCCGCTGCCGTAGTCAAGAGTAATTATCTCATCCATCATATCACCTGATATTTATAAGCCGCGGCGCATGCGCCCTCGGAAGAGACCATGCACGGGCCGAGCGGATCCTCCGGTGTGCAGAGACCGCCGAACATCGGACACAACTCCGGCGCGATGCGTCCGGTTATCACCTTGCCGCAGCGGCATGCGGTCGGCTTTGTCTCCTCTGATATGCGCACGTCAAACTTTTTCTCCGCGTCAAATTCCGAAAGGCTTTCCCTGAGCGCAAAGCCGCTTTTTTCTATTTTGCCCAGACCGCGCCATATATCCGTGCGCAGTTCAAACGCTTCGTCAAGCATTTTTTCCGCAAGCGGATTTCCATCCGGACGGACAACGCGCTTATATTCATTTTCAAGCCGGGGCGTACCGTCCGCTATCTGCTTTACAAGCCGGTAGACCGACATAAGTATCCCCTCCGGCTCAAACGGTGCTATAACGGCCGGTATTTTATATTCGTCGGCAAGAAAGGCAAAGCCCTTTTCGCCGAGTATCGCCGCGACATGTCCGGGGCATAGGAAGCCCTGAATGTCAAAATCCTCTTCGGCGATCAGCGCACGGAGCGCCGGCTTAACGGTTTTGAGCATCGACCAGACGGAAAAGTTTTTTACTCCCTCCGCTTTCGCGGCAAGTACCGCGGCGGCAGTGCCGGGTGCAGTCGTCTCAAATCCGACGCCCAAAAAAACGATCTCCTTATCCGGGCTGCGCTTTGCTATCTCAATGGCATCCATCGGAGAATACACGATCTCGACTTTAGCGCCCATTGCGCGCCGCTTTGCAAGGCTGTCCCCTCTCACACTGCCGGGAACGCGCACCATATCGCCGTATGTTGTGATGATAACATCGGGGCGCATCGCAGCGTCAAGCACAGCGTCGATGACCTCGGGCGGCGTAACGCAGACGGGACATCCCGGGCCGGAAAGCAGCTTTATATTCTCCGGCAGCACGGTTTTAAGTCCCGACTTGGCAATGGCCATGGTATGCGTTCCGCAGACCTCCATGAGCTTTACATCACCCACGCCGAGCGCGGCTATTTCCGTAAGAAGCTTATCAGAGGTGCGTGACAGCATCTTTGATCTCCTCCCACGACTCAAGATCCTCCGCCGCCTGTCTCTCGGAAAGTCTTTCGATCGCAAAGCCGGCGTGAACGATCACATACTCGCCTATCTGCGGGTTTTCGATGAAATCCACGCGCATTCTGCGCGTCATGCCCATCGCCTCGCCGACAGCTTCATTGCCGTTTATTTCTGTTATTTTTAAAGGAATAGCAAGACACATTTTTATCTCCGTTAAAGCAGACGCTTCAATTTGTGATCCGCGATCATTATCTGTCCGAGAGAAAGCCCCTCGTCATTGGCGGATACTCTTGAATGGCGGTACACCGCAAAGCCATTTTCTTCGAGAAGCTTTGGCAGGCGCTTCATTATATACATATTCTGAAAGCTCCCGCCCGATAGGACGACACGCTCAAGCCCCGTTTTTTCGCGGGCATATACGCACTGAGCCGCCGCCATGTCAACAAGCGTGTTCATGAACATCGCGGCTTTTTCCCCGACGGGTCTGCCGTCCGACACGATGGCACGTATCATTTCACGCCAGTCAAAGCACAGCGGCTCACCGGAAAGCGCGTATTCATAACGTCCCTCACAGTCCATATCCGCTGCGGCCTCAAGCAGCACCGCCCCCTGTCCTTCGTAGGAGCAGCGGCGCTTTATGCCGAGTATCGCCGCGGCGCCGTCAAAAAGCCGCCCCATGCCGGAGCTTAACGGACAGTTCAGCCCGCTTTTCAGCATAGCGGCCAGCAAACCGGCATTTTCAATGCCGTCCGTATCACACCCGCTGCCGCTCAGAAGCGCGAATGCAACGCGAAAACTCTCCTTCGCCGCCTTATCGCCGCCGATAAGCGGGATAGGCCGGATACTGCCGTGCCGCTCAAAGCCGCCGTATCCGCCGGTAAGACATTCCGCGCCCCATACCGTCCCGTCCGTACCGTAGCCCGTGCCGTCCCAGACGAGGCCTATGACCTCCCCAGCGAGGGAATTATCTGCCATGCAGGACGCCATATGCGCATGGTGATGCTGGATCCGGATAAGCGGGATATTCTCCCTCTCCGCCCGTTCGGCGGCATAGCCCGCAGACATATAGTCGGGGTGCATATCGCAGGCGATACACTTTGGTTTTATATCAAAAAGGCGCTGAAAATGGAGTATCTGCTGCAAATAGTTCTCAAACGTCTCCATATTCTTCAAATCGCCTATATGCTGGCTCGGAAAGACATAATTTCCCTTACTCAGGGCAAAGCTTGCTTTCTGCTCCGCCCCGCACGCCAGGATCTCCTCCGCCGTGCTGTCAAGCCTTATCGGGAAAGGGACATAGCCTCTCGATCTGCGTGCCGGATATTCCTTACCGTCCAGCACCCAGCACAGCGAATCGTCACAGCGGGTCTGGATGTCGCGGTCATGCAGCAGAAAACCGTCCGCAATGCCGTGAAGCTTCTCTATCGCCTCGGCATTCCTGTACATAATGGGCGTGTCGGAAAGATTCGCGCTGGTCATTATGAGAGTTTCCATATCATCGCCGAACAATAGATAATGCAGCGGCGTATACGGCAGCATAACGCCGATATATCCATTTTCACTCACCTCGGGCAGTTCTGAGCCTGTGCGCTTGTGAAGCAGCACTATCGGTCTTCTGAATCCCTCGAGAATTTCCCGCTCATCATCGGAGACGCGGCAAAGTTTTTCGGCAGTTTCCGTATCGCGGCACATCACGGCAAAGGGCTTTTCATCCCTCTGCTTGCGGCAGCGAAGCTCCTTTGCGCTCTCACCGTCGGCGCGGCAGGCAAGATGCATCCCGCCAAGTCCCTTTATGCACACGATCTTCCCTGCCTTGAGCATACTGCGGGCGATCTCTATCGCGTCGCCATCAACGCTGTTCCCGTCAGCATCGCAGAAAAACACCCTCGGGCCGCAATCGGCACAGCAGTCAGGCTGTGCATGATAGCGGCGATTCTCAATGTCCCCGTATTCCCTCGCGCAGTCAGGACACATCGGAAAATCGCTCATCGAGGTTTTTGCCCTGTCATATGGGACGTCTTTGATTATGGTGAAGCGCGGGCCGCAGTTGGTGCAGTTTATAAACGGATATTTATAGCGTCTGTCGTTTCTGTCTCTCATCTCTCTGAGACAGTCGTCACAGATGCAGATATCCGGTGAGATAAGGGTATTCCGCTCATTTTCGCACTTGCTTTTGCGTATTTCAAAGCCTTTGAAATTTTTAAGCTCTTCCGAGAACTTCGATTCGATGCTTTCAATGACGGCAAGCTTCGGGGCTTTATATGGAAGCTCTTCAAGAAAGCGCTGAAGCTCCTCACGCTCTCCCTCAAGCTCCATCTCCACGCCGGAGGAGGTGTTTTCTATATACCCGCTCAAGCCGCAGTTTTTTACCTGCTTATGGATGAACGGACGGAACCCCACGCCCTGAACTATGCCGCGAATTTTCAGCCATAACCGCTTCAAAGCACAATACTCCAATGATATTTTTTAACATATTATAGTATACTTCCGCGCCGTTCAAACTGCAAGCGGAAATATCGGTATATTGGGGGCATATCCCGCTGCCGCATGTTACTTTTTAGGCAAATTTCATAAAATTCATTTTTCTCATATTAATTTCCCTTTTTAGTGTGTTTAATGAGATTTTCGCAAAATATCGGCAAAAAAGTTAACAGAAAATTTATTGCCTGTATGTGAAAAATTCTCGTAAAAAAGCTTGTTGGTGAAATTTTTATTTATATTTCCGAAAATTTTCCCCGGCAGGATATATCCATCTCCCCTTCCGGATATTTTACTCTTCCTGCTTTTTATGTTTTTTGCAGTTTGCGGTTGAGATACGGGTTTATTTGTGCTACAATCAATTGTAATATGTCGATATACGGTTATAAAAGTCCGTGAAAGCCGTAGCTCACAATCGGTTTCGCGCGGAAAAACATACCAAGCAAAGGGGGAATCGCCCGATGGCAGGCAAAGATTGGTATAAGGAAATGTCCATCTATCAGATATGGACGCGCAGCTTCCGCGACGGCAACGGAGACGGTATCGGCGATCTCCTCGGCGTCATAGAGAAGCTCGACTATATAAAAAGTCTTAACGTGGACGCTATCTGGTTTTCGCCCATTTTCCCATCCCCGAATGCCGATTACGGCTATGATATCTCTGATTATATGAATATCAACCCGGAATTCGGTGATCTTGATATTTTCCGCCGTCTTCTCGACGAGGCGCACAGGCGCGGTCTGCGGGTATTCATGGATCTGGTGGTCAACCACACCTCGGACGAGCATTTCTGGTTTATGGAGAGCAGGAAGAGCGTCGATAACCCCTACCATGACTATTATTATTGGCGTCCGGCAAGATACGTGGGTAAAAAGCGTCTGCCGCCCAACAACTGGACAAGCCAGCTTGAGGGTGAAGCGTGGGAGTATGACGAGAAGCTGGACGAATATTATCTGCATCTGTTCGCCGTAAAGCAGCCTGACCTCAACATGGACAACCCCAAGGTGCGGGAAGAGGTAAAGAAGATCATGCGCTTCTGGCTGGACATGGGGGTCGATGGGTTCCGCGAGGACGTCATAACCTATATTGCCAAGACACCGGGGCTTCCCAACAGTTTTCCGAAACTCCCCGTGGCAAACGGGATGAAGCACTATTCAAACAAGCCCAACGCCCATAAGTATCTTATGGAGTTCAAGCGCGACGTGCTCGACTATTATGACTGCTTTGTCGTCGGCGAAAGCCCAACGACAACGGTCGATGCCGCGCTTAAATATGTAACGGAGGGGCCGGATCAGGTGCTTGACGAGATGATCGCTTTTGAGCACATGGAAGCGGACTGCATCCTGAACGACTTTCTCCCCCGTCCTTTCAGTCTTCGAAAAATGAAAAGAGCTTTTTCCCAATGGCAGACGAAGCTTGAAGGCAAGGGGTGGGCCGCTCTGTACATTGAAAACCACGACCACCCGCGCATCATAAGCCGCTATGGGAGCGAGATATACCGCAATGAAAGCGGCAAAATGCTTGCGGCGATGTATATTCTCCAGCGCGGCACTCCCTTTGTATATCAGGGTCAGGAGATAGGCATGCTCAATATAGCGCTGCCGCGCCTTGATATGTATAAGGACGTGCTTACATTCAACGCGGCGAGGATAGCATCAAAGCTTATGTCCAAGGAGAAAGTTCTCAAGCTCGTGCACCGTGCAAGCCGCGACAATTCCCGCACGCCTATGCAGTGGGACCGCAGCAGAAACGCCGGTTTTACCGCCGGAACGCCGTGGTTCAGCGTAAATCCCAATTATCACGAAATAAACGTCGCAGACGAGGAAAAATCTCCCGACTCGCTTCTCAATTTTTACCGCGCCGTTCTTAAATTCAGGAAAGAGAACCCCGTTGTGCTCTACGGTACCTATCGTGAGCTTATGCCCGAGAGCAAGAAGCTTTATGTATATGAGCGCGCATATGAGGGCGAAAGGCTCCTTGTTATATGCTCCTTCACGAACGAGCAGGTTCGCTTTGAGGCAGGAAGCGCTTATGATATTGAAAACGCCGAACCCGTTCTCTGCAATTATGAGCATAATTTTGTTATCTCCAACGGCTTTACAACAAGACCTTACGAAATGAGAGTATATCACTTCAAATGATAAGTACAATTGACGAAAAAGCGTATGCAAAGCTGAATATTTCTCTTGACGTCGCGGATAAGCGGGAAGACGGCTACCACAACATGGTCATGGTGATGCAGAGTATTTCTCTGTGCGACGACATACATATCGAGCTTAATGAAAGCGGCAGAGTCTGCGCCCGTTCAAACTTCCGCTTCGTGCCGGAGGATGAGCGCAATCTTGCGGTGAAGGCGGCAAAGACCTTCTTCGCAAAGCGCGCCGACACAAAAAGCGGCGCCGTAATATCCATAAAAAAACACATCCCCGTAGGCTCCGGCATGGGCGGCGGCTCTGCAGATGCGGCGGCGGTGCTCAAGGCGCTCAACCGTGCTTTCGGCTGTCCGTATTCCACGGAGGAGCTTGCACAGCTTGGCGCGGAGGTCGGCTCCGACGTTCCGTTCTGCGTCGTAGGCGGCACGGCCTTCGTTCAGGGGCGCGGCGAGATCGTCACTCCCCTGCCTCCGTTTCCTGAATGTAAATTTGTCGTATGCAAGCCCTCGTTTTCCATATCTACGCCGGAGCTTTTCAAAAAGCTGGACGGCGTTCCGAACCGCCGCCATCCGGATACGGCCGGTATAATGGAGGCGCTCGGCACCGGTGAGCTGAGCAAGATATCCAGACGCATGTACAATGTCTTTGAAGAAGTGAACGACAGGCGTTTCAGGCGCGTTTCTGAGATAAAGAGCGTACTTCTTGACCGCGGCGCACTCGGCGCCGTGATGACCGGTACAGGTTCAGCCGTTTTCGGCGTGTTCGACAACAGTCTCAAAGCGGAGGACGCCTGCGCCGCGCTCAAAAAAGAGCGCATCTTCTGCTGCATTGCGGAATGTGTATGATTATTTTTCCTGCAAACCGTCCATAATATGTTTGAAAATACATATTAAAGGACGGTTTATTATGTTTAAAAAAGGTACAAAAATTTTTGAGATATCGCTTCTGGCGGCTCTTTCCACTGCGCTGTGCATCGGCACATGGGCGGGGGCGCGGCACGATTCAATAAGCAGCGCTCTTGTAAGGCTCCATGTTGTGGCGGTTTCCGACGACGAGTACGAGCAGCAGCTGAAACTGAGAGTGCGCGACAGCGTACTTGATTATCTGCGTCCGAAACTGGAGGACATAGATAGCCGCGGCGAAAGCGAGGCGCTCATTGCGGATGAGCTTGGCGGAATAGCCGAGGCCGCGGCAAAGGCCGCTGAGGGCAGGCAGGTCACGGTCTCGCTCGGCAGGGAATTTTACCCCACGAAGAGCTACGGCGATTTTGCTCTTCCTGCCGGAGAATATGACTCTCTGCGCGTGATCCTCGGCGAGGGTAAGGGGCAGAATTGGTGGTGTGTCGTGTTTCCGCCGCTGTGTACAGACGCCGTTTCATGCGGGAAAATGCAGAGCGTCATGAGCGATGAGGACTACGCCGTCATAACCGAAGAAGACGGATACGAGCTTCGCTTCCGTGTCCTCGAGCTGTGGGGCGAAATAACGGAATTTTTTGCGGACGCTTGAAAAACAAGGGCTCCTGTTATATGATTTGATCACCAAATCATATAACAGGAGCCTTTGTTATGAAAATATGTAATATTGTTGTTGACGGCGGGATTCATCCCGCACTTATGACCGACAGAGGCGTAATCGACCTCCCCGCCGCCGGATGCGGCCTTTCGCTCGGCAGCATCATCTCCGGCGCCGGACGCGGGGAGCTTGAAAAGCTCTGCACGGACGTCTCTCTCCCAAGGGTAGAAAACCCAGTCTTTGCCAACATAACCGAAAGCGGGGCAAAGCTTCTCTGCGTAGGTCTGAACTACAAAGCTCACGCCGACAGAGTCAGCATGGGCAAGTTTGACGTGCCTGTACTGTTTTCAAAATTCGGCGATGCGCTTGTGCCCTCCGGCGCAAATATAGAACTGCCGCAATGGGAGACAAGCTACGACTATGAAGCGGAGCTTGTCATCGTAATGGGCAGAAAATGCTGGGGCGTGGATACCGCCGATGCCATGAGCTATGTTTTCGGTTATACCTGCGGCAACGATCTCAGCTGCCGTGAGCCGCAGAAGCGCACAAGTCAATGGCTCATCGGCAAGACGATGCCGGGCTTCGGTCCGTGCGGCCCATGCATAACCACCGCCGACGCGCTCGACCCGTTTGCCGGTGTCAGGATAAGAAGCTTTGTCAACGGTGAGCTGAGGCAGGACGGCACAAGCGCGGATATGATATTCAACTGCGCAGAAATCGTCGCCTATGCTTCAAAATACGTATGCCTTGAGCCGGGCGATCTCATTTTCACCGGCACTCCGAGCGGTGTGGCACTCGAACAGCGGAAAGACAAGCGCCGCTGGCTTGAAAGAGGCGACAGAGTGGATATAGACATAGAAGGAATAGGAAGACTTACAAATTACATGGTGTGAGGAGCGGTCTTATTTGTCACACTTTTTTCGCGGCGGCAAGCTTGTTTTCGCGGCGGTGCAGAACTTCCTCGCTCTTGGGGCCTATGTCGCCCGCCTTTGTGAGCGCCCACTTGGTCATGACAGGGCCTACAAGCTCATAGATAAGCACGGCAAAGAGGACGATGTTTCGGATAAGGTTCCCATCTCCGGGAAGCTGTGAGGCAGTCACGCACATTCCAAGCGCCACACCCGCCTGCGGAAGGAGCGTGATACCCAGATAGTCAACAATTTTCTTATTGCATCCGACAAGCTTTGCCGACTCACGTGCACCGATATATTTTCCGAGTGAACGCGAAAGGATATAAACAACGCCGATAACAACGGATGAAAGCTGTGCGAAAACGCCAAGCTCCAGCTCCGCGCCGGATATCACGAAGAAGAGCACTAAGAGCGGCGCCGTCCAGCGATCCGCCGAGGACATTATATCTGCCGACAGCGGGCAGAGATTGCAGAAAACACTGCCGAGCATCATGCAGACGAGCAGAGTTGAAAAGCCGATTGTTACCGGGCCGGCGGTGATTTTCAGCATCGACAGCGCAACGGTGAGGAAGACAAAGCATATCGTCATTGCAGTACGGTTCGTATTTGAATGGAACATCGGCTCAAAATGTGTAAGCAGCCAGCCCGCAGCCGCGCCCAGAAGCAGCGAAGCGCTTATTTCGATGACGGGATTGACAACTATCGTGAACACGTCCACCACGCCGCTGCCGAGCGCCTTTGCAATACCGAAGGATACGGCGAAAAGCACAAGTCCGACGGCGTCGTCAAGCGCGACAATGGGAAGCAGGAGATCCGTAAGCGGTCCCTTCGCCTTGTACTGTCTGACGACCATAAGCGTCGCGGCGGGCGCGGTTGCGGCGGCGATCGCGCCGAGGGTTATCGCGGCGGGAACGGAAAGTGCGCCGGGCTTTATGAAATGGATAACAAGCAGCGCGATATCCACAAGCACGGTTGCGGCAACAGCCTGCAAAATGCCTATTATAAGCGCCTGCTTTCCGGTTTCCTTGAGTTGAGAAAGGCGAAATTCGTTGCCTATGGAAAAGGCAATAAAGCCAAGGGCGACATCGGAAATGACGCCGATACCCTCAAGCTGCTCATAGGTCTGGAAGCCGACGCCGGGGATATTGAGAAGTCCCAAGCAGCACGGGCCGATAAGCACGCCTGATATAAGATACGCCGTAACGTCAGGGAGTCTGAAGCGGTTCATTGCACGCGTCATCATAAGTCCCGCAAACATTGCAACGGATATTGACAGAAGCTCAGTCATGTATATTACCTCTCTTTATAAAATCACAAGGAAGTAATATATGCCTGCACACGCAAAAAATCAAGCGCAAATTTACACAAATCGGCGCATTAATTGTGCAAACAAGCCATGCGGCATTGAAAAATGCTCCGCTATACGTTAAAATAGCATGCGGTGATCAATATGAATATTCTTTACAGCGACAAATATATGATCGTGTGCGTAAAACCGGCGGGGGTTCTCTCGGAGGAGGGCGGGATGCCGGAAATGCTCGCAAAGGAATGCGGCGGCGAAATATTCTGCGTGCACAGGCTCGACAGAGCGGCAGGCGGCCTCATGGTCTACGCCCGCTCCAAAAAGGCGGCATCGGCGCTGTCCGCCCTCATTTCCGGCGGTGCGCTTGAAAAGGAATACCTCGCCGTTGTGCCGGATAAGCTCCTGGAGGAGAGCGGGCGGTTTGAGGATCTGCTTTTTCACGACAGAGACAAAAACCGCTCGTACATAGTCAAGAGAGAACGCGGCGGGGTGAAAAAAGCCGTTCTGGAGTACCGAAAGCTTGAAAGCGCAAACTCGCTCGTCCTTGTGAGGGTTCGCCTCATAACCGGCAGGACGCACCAGATACGCTGTCAGTTTGCTGGACGCGGTATGCCGCTAGCGGGAGATGTGAAATACGGCAGTACGGTAAGGGGCTGCACTCTTGCGCTCTTCTCCTGCCGTCTGGCCTTTACCCATCCTTTTACGGGAAAAAAGCTGGATCTTACGGCGTTTCCCGAGGGGGAAATTTGGGAAAGCTTTGAAGCGGGGATTGAAAAGACGGACAAAAACGGTTAAAATATCCCCACTATAAATTTTGTGATCAAAGGAGAGTTTATGAGCAACGCAGGGCTTATTCACAAAAAGCTTGATATCAAGCTTCTGATACTCTATATTCTGCGCCGCCTGCCCGGATATGTGGACGCCCCCACCCTTGCGGAGCTGTGCCAGTGCGACAACGGCGTGGGTTATTTTGACTATTCCGACTGCCTTTATGAGCTTATAAATACCGGACACGTAGAGGAGGTTCCGGGAAAGGGCTATAAAATAACCGAAAAGGGCATTCATGACGGCGACGAGGTCTGCCTCAGTCTGCCAAACTGCGTCCGTCTCAAGGCGGATAAGGAGCTGGAGCCGGTCAAGCTCCGCCTTGAAAGGGCGGAAATGATAGAGGCTTTTCACTATCAGACCAGCAACGGCCTTGTTGTGGAGCTTGCAATGTCCGACAGCAAGGGAGAAATAATCCGCATACGTCTTGCCGCCGGTAATGAGAAAGCCGCGGAAAAGCTTGAGGAAAACTTCCGCGAAAACGCGGAAAACTACTATAATAAAATAATAGATATCCTAACTAAGAAAGAAGACAAGAAAAAATGAAATCCTACATCCCAGAAAACTACAAAACCCTGTTGGGCATATACGATACACAGAAGGCAATCAGCCTGCTCAAGCGTCTTTTTGAGGACAAACTGTGCGCGGTGCTCAGTCTCAACCGCGTGTCCGCGCCTATCTTTGTTGAAACCGGAACCGGTCTTAACGACGATCTCAACGGCGTTGAACGCCCCGTTTCATTCGACATCCTGCGCTCCGACAAAACCGCCCAGGTCGTGCAGTCGCTCGCAAAATGGAAGCGCATGGCGCTCAAGCGCTACGGCTTCTATCCCGGGAAGGGGCTGTGCACCGATATGGACGCCATCCGCCGCGATGAGGACGAGCTGGACAATCTTCACTCGGTCTATGTCGATCAATGGGACTGGGAAAAGGTGATCCTGCCGGAAAACCGCACGATAGACTATCTCAAGCTCACGGTAATGGACATCGTGTCCGCGATCTGCGACACGCAGGACACCATGCAGGCTATCTATCCGCAGCTTCAGTGTCTCGGCAAGCTTGAAAGGCGCGTTTCGTTCATCACCTCACAGCAGCTTGAGGACATGTACCCCGGCATGACGCCCAAGGAGCGCGAAAACGCCTACACAAAGGAACACAAGACCGTGTTCATTATCGGCATAGGCGGCGCGCTCAGATCCGGCAAGCCGCACGACGGCAGAGCGCCCGACTATGACGACTGGACACTCAACGGCGATATTCTTTTCTGGGACGATGTGCTCGACTGTGCGATGGAGGTTTCCTCAATGGGCATCCGCGTCGATCCGGAAGCGCTCGACAGACAGCTTAAACTCTCCGGCAAGGACAACCGGCGCACGCTCCCTTATCACAAGGCGCTTCTCAACGGTGAGCTGCCGCTCACTATCGGCGGCGGCATCGGGCAGTCAAGGCTTTCCATGCTGCTGCTCGGCAAGGCGCATATAGGCGAGGTGCAGGCCTCGATCTGGGACGAAAACACCGTTAAGGTCTGTGAAGAGCACGGCGTGATGCTGCTGTAACATTAAATAAAGAAAACGGGAATTTATTCTATGTCATTTGTAAGCTTTCAGTTCTGGGCAGTGCTGCTGCCCATTGTATATCTGCTGTACCTGCTGTTCGGCAGGACCGCGAAGATACAGAATTTCATTCTGCTTGCGGCAAGCATAATTTTCTACGGCTCTTACGATCTGAAATATCTTATCGTACTTGGAGCAAGTATCCTTGTGACCTATCTGGGCGGGCTTATCGGCGCGAAGCAGGAGGACAAGGCAAAGGGCGGCAGGATATACTCCGCCGCGCTCGTTCTGAACCTTCTGCTGCTTGTGATATTCAAATACACAAACTTCATACTCGGCAACCTTAATTCGCTGCTGGGCGCTTTCGGGCTTTCTATCGCCCTGCCGTCGCTTCTCCTTCCTGTCGGACTGAGCTTTTACGTGTTCCAGAGTTCCACATACCTTATGGATCTCAAAAGCGGCAGATGCAAATGTGAAAAGGACATAATAAGCTACGCGCTGTTCGTATCGTTCTTCCCTTCCATCGTCTCCGGCCCGATTCTGCGCGCTTCAAATATGCTGCCGCAGATCAATAAGAAACGCGAAGCGACGTTTGAGCGCTTCCAGATCTTTATTTTCTCTTTCCTGTGGGGAATGTTCCTCAAGCTCGTGCTCAGCGACAGGCTTGCCGGCTTTGTGGGCTATGTCTATCAGCGCTATTACGATTACGGCGGCTTCACGCTCTTTGTACATACCTGCATTTCAATGCTCCAGCTGTACATTGACTTTGCCGGCTACAGCTTCATGGCAATTGCAATTGCAGCGCTGTTCGGCTTCGACGTGCCGGACAACTTCCGTCAGCCGTGGCTGTCCACCACGGTCGCCGAGTTCTGGCGGCGCTGGCACATCTCCATGATGAGCTGGTTCACGGACTATCTCTATATTCCTCTCGGCGGCAGCCGCAAGGGGAAAATGCGGCAATATCTCAACACGCTCATTGTCTTCGCGGTCAGCGGCCTGTGGCACGGCGCGGCATGGACTTTCATGCTTTGGGGGCTTGCGGGAGCGGCTTACATGATAATCGGAAAGCTGCTTCTGCCGGTAAGAATAAAGGTCTGCGAAAAACTCGGCGTCAACCGCGAAACCTTCGGCTTCAAGACCTTGCAGAGATTTCTCACCTTCTTCCTCATAGCACCGCTCGTGGACATTTTCAGCGTCGGTACACTGAGGGAGTGCGCGGTGTATTTCAAGAGGATGCTTACGGTATGGAACCCGTGGGTGCTGTTTGACGGTTCGCTCTTCGACCTCGGCATGTCCGCGGCGGATTGGCGCGTCGTTACAGCAGCGGGACTTGTGATGCTCGCGGCGTCCATACTGCGCGAAAAGGGCTATGGGTGCAGGTTCATCATAAAACAGAACCCCGCCTTCCGCGTCGCGCTGTTCCTCACGCTTGTGTTTACAATAGTCATATTCGGCGTTTACGGCTCGGCATACTCCGCAAGCGCGTTTGTATATGCGGGATTCTGAGGAGGCGGCCATGAAAAATATCTATGTAAAAAGATCTGTTTGCCTTTTACTCGCTTTTCTGCTGGCGCTGGGCGGCGTTTGGTATATTGACAGAGTCCTGCGCCTCAAGCGCAACGACGGTATTCTGACCATGCAGAATTTTTACCGGCAGCCGAAGGGCAGTGTTGACGTGCTTCTGGTCGGCAACAGCCACAGCGGAATAAACATCGACACGGCATCGCTCTGGAACGAATACGGCATTGCCGCGTACAATCTCTGGGGCGGCGTGCAGCCGCTGTGGAACTCATACCATTTCCTTGTCGAGGCGCTCAAATATCAGCGTCCAAAGCTCGTAGTGCTGGAGATCACCGCCACGGTAAGCGATTACGAATACTCCGAGGAGCAGAACAGACTCAAGAACATTGCGGGCATGAAGCTTTCCACTAACAAGCTCGAAGCGGTCAAGGCAAGCGCGCCGGAGGACAGCCGTCTGAACCTGCTGCTGGGTCTGCCGCTTTATCACGGCCGGTTTGACGAGGTCTGTGAGGAGGATTTTGAAAACTTCCCATGGTCAAAGGGTCTTGAAAACTACAAGGGCAGCTACCTGCTGTACGGCACCGGCAACTACCGCTTTGAAAGCGCCGAGGGCGTTGATACCTGCCGCGAGATCATGGACAAGGAGCGGGAGTATCTTATAAAATGCATCGAGCTTTGCCGTGATGAAAATATTCCCCTGCTGCTGCTGAAAACCCCCGCGCTTGAGCGCACATGGGAGCAGGAAATATACAACACCGTCTCAAAAATTGCCGATGAATACTCGCTTGAGTTCATAAACATGAACCTCATGGACGGCGAGGTCGGGATAACCGCCGGCGACTGGTCGCTTGACCGGCATATGAACGGCAGCGGCGCGAGAAAGGTCGCGGAATATCTCGGCAGATACATATCCGAAAACTACAGCATCCCCGACAGGCGCGGAGATGATATGTACTCAAGCTGGGAGATGAACGCCCACAATGTAAATAACGATTATCTCAGCGAAATTGACGATTCCGACGACTATTTTGCAGAGCTTACCGGAAGAAAGCTCTCAGCTGTGCTTGTCAAAAACTCCCCATGGGAGGATGACGCGGAGTATCTTGCTCTGCGGGCGCATCTCCTCGCCCTCGGTATCGACGCCGCAGCGCTCGACGCGCAGGAGCGCGGAGTGTGGCTTATTGACGGCAATGCAGCGGAAGCGGTGCATGACGGGGACGTATATTCCCTTGAGCTTGACGGGAAGCCGCTCGATGTCAACTTTGAATATCTGACCGCCGCCTACGGCGGGAAGGAGCTGACTTGGTTCGGAACGGCGGATATACTCTGCATTGTCTGCGACACCTACACGCATGAGATAGTTGACGTCACCGCCTTTTCACACGGGCACCACTACAAGCTCGAAAGAGCCGAATAAAAGGCCGCAAACCATTTAAAAAACCGACCGGGCTGTGTATGACTGAATTGCAGTCATACACAGCCCGGTTTTTCGTCTTAAAGCCGATTTTCATTATGAAAGTGCTTTGTTATCGCTTTAGAGAAAGCGTTTTTTACAGATTTATTGGACACACTGTCAACATACATTGCCAAGGTAAGTCCAAAGTTTTCTTTCAGATGGATGATCCTGAATTTGGGTGCGGCAAAGGTACTGCTCGCCGTGTTTTCCATCATCAGCGTCGTTCTCATGCCGGCAAGTATATATTGCTTTATCATCCCGAGCCTTACGTCGGACAAGGTCAATTGCGGTGTAAACGAACAGCTTTTGCAGCACGTCAGGTAGTAATTGAAAAGCTCCATATCCTCGCGTGGGAAGCAGAAGCGCGTTCCCCTCGCGTCGGAAAGGCTTATCAGAGAATCCCATTGATGCTTTTGGGCATTTTCACCGCTTGTGACGAGGACAAGCGTATCCCTGAGAATATCAACGCAGTCATATTCGGCATATTCGCCCAATAATTCCTTATATCCGAACACGATATCCACCTGGTGTGAATTAAGCACCTGACGCAGCTGTGTATGATTGCGCTCCAGCGTTTCCAGATGGAAATTTTCCTCTTTGGATTCAAACGTCGTTATCGGTCTGAGTATTTTTTCTGAGGCGATATTGTACGCCATGGCTATTGTAAGCTTTTTATGGCGGTTCAGTCTGAAATTATCTACCGACTGGCAGAGTGTGGAGTAATCCTCAAGTATATTGTTTATATAGCTTTTGCAGTACTCACCGAAAGGAGTAAGCGACACGGAGGAATTATTTTTTCTGATAAAAAGCGCGCCGCCCAGTTCCTCCTCAAGACTTTTTATTCTCTTAGACAGCGATGACTGTGAAATATATAAGCTGTCCGCCGCCATAGAAAAGCTTTTGTATTCCGCAACCGCCTGAAAGCACTGCAAGTATTCGATCTGCATGAAAATCGCTCCCGGTAATATATAGATATACTGATATTATCTTAAATCAGGGCAAAATGCAATGACGAAATTGCCGCGCCGGGCGATTTAACTTTTTTGAAATATCTGGAATCATTCAAAATCTGCTGGTTTTATTGCACAAAAGCAGCTGCCAAATCATGTGCAATATGGTCAAATTATTCAAAACCGGAATGAGCCTCATGTTCAATTCGAATTGCGTTCTCCATAAGCAGTTGATAAAATACTGACATAACATATATGCCGGCCGGCAAGTGGGATTTTTCCCTGAATGATGTTAGAAAAGTAGAAAAACCGTGAAAGGAAATTAATATGAGTAAAGATTTTAATGCCATCCTTGACCCGCGCGGTTATCAGGAAAGACCGGTGATAAAGCTCTCCGAAAGGCCCAGCCTCGAAGAGCTGAAGCACGCAAGGATCCTTTTTTACAACAACACCAAGCTCGGCTTCTGCAATTACTACACCGTATTTACGAGAATCAAGGAAAGACTGCGCGAGATAGGCTGCGACGACAGCAATTGGTTCGAATATGTCGAAACCGTGCGCGGCAAGAATGCCGCAAAACTTGGCGAACTTGCGCACAGACTCGTTGAAGAATACAAGCCTGACGTCTGCATTGTCGCTTTCGGCGATATGGGAACTTCTTCCTCCACCACCGTGCTTTCTATCGCCTTTGAAAACGAGGGGATACCCACCCTTTACATGACGGCGCCTCCGGGAACCGCCATCACCGAGGGCGTCGGCGTCTACCGCGCCGGCAACCTGTGCATGTGCTCAGTGGATATCATGCAGTTCACCTCTGTTGAGGACGTCGCAAAGCAGGTAGACCTCAAGTGGGATTATATTCTTGCCTCTCTTACCACAAACGGCGAAGAGCTCAAAAAGCTTGCGCATATTGATTTCAAGATGGACAAGATTGCCCCCGCAAAAGA
This sequence comes from bacterium, assembly GCA_963617275.1. Classification (GTDB taxonomy): domain Bacteria; phylum Bacillota; class Clostridia; order Oscillospirales; family Oscillospiraceae; genus Limivicinus. The sequence continues at coordinate 25,796 of CAVENX010000055.1, read as the reverse complement.
CGGTATTCTGCCCTTCCTGCCCACCTACGATGCCGAGATTGACAACGAGCCGGGCGCATACATGGAAGAGATTATGGACTTTTTCAACAAGGAGCACATATCCGACGGTCTGCCGTTTATCCCTCCCACAAGAAGAAGATACGAGGCAATGCTGGAGTACTGCCCATGGGATCCCGACACAAAGCTTGTTGACCCCTCCGGTCCCTCCGGCAAGGAAATCACGGTCAAGGATGTTGCGATAGCCGCCGTCATGGCAGGCTGCAAGCCCAAGGCAATGCCCGTTCTGGTAGCGGCCTTCAGAGCGCTCAATAGCCCGCTGTACAACTTCAACCAGTCCGTCACTACCTCTCACCCCGGCGGAAACCTCTGCATCGTTTCCGGCCCTATCGCGCAGGAGATAGGTCTTTCCGGCAAGCAGGGCTGCATGGGTCCCGGCTGGCCTGAAAACGCTACCCTCGGACGTGCGATCAACCTTGTTATCATGAACGTTCTCCGTTCCGTTCCCGGCGTATGCGACCTTGACTGTATCGCATCTCAGGCGGAGTTCACCTACTGCTTTGCGGAAGAGCCTTCTCTCGCCCAGTGGAACATGATCAACGAGGATCACTACGATTCCGAAACCACCACCGTATATCTCATGAAAGCAGAGCCTCAGCATGACTGCATCGACTTCCTCAGTCTCAACGGTCACGACCTGCTCGATACCCTCACCGACTGCTGCTCCACTCTCGGCTCCAACAACGCCTATATGCCCGGTCCGCTGGTAATGTGTCTTGTCCCCGACCACGCAATGATGCTCAAAAACGACGGCTACACCAAGGAAATGATCCAGGAGCATATCCACCAGTATGTCTACCATGACAACGCAATGGTAAACAACCGCGGTCTCAAGCCCGTCCGTCCCCCCGAGTGGGAAAACCGTCATCCTCTGCCCGTAACCCGTACTCCCAAGGACATCGAGGTCGTCACGATCGGCGGACGCGGTGGTCACGACGGGATCATTCTTCCGTGGGCGCTGCACAGCGAAGGCTGCGTAGAGGCTCTCCGTCTTCCCGACGGCACCATTGCCAAGAGTATAGAGGATTTCAAAAGAAAGTAAAAAAACAAAAATATATAAATAGAGTATCCGAATTGCTCTAAGAAAGGAACACTATGAACGGTTACGATGTTCAGTACGATGTAATAGTCTGCGGCGGCGGTACCTCCGGCTTCGCGGCAGCTGTTTCCGCAGCACGCAACGGCGCGAAGACGTTGCTTATTGAAAAAAGCGGCGTTATCGGCGGTCAGCTCACCCTTTCCGGCCCTCCGGGATTCGCCTATGCACGTCTTTTCAACTGCTACGGCCAGCAGGATACCAAGGGTATCGTTGAGGAAACGCATCACCGCCTTTACATGGCGGGACACGCCCTGCCCCACCAGCGCCCCCGTCACCGTATCCCCGGTGCGTACACTTTCTCCTACTTTGATCCCGAATGGTGGGGTCTTATGGCATACGATATGCTCCAGGAAGCCGGCGTAATAATGCTTATGGATACGCTCGTCGTCGGCGCTCTCAAGGACGGCGACACCGTTACCGGCGTTACCGTTGAAGGCGTTGACGGGCGTCACGATATAAAGGGCAAGATCGTTATCGACTGCACCGGCGAAGGCTATTTCTCCGCGCAGGCCGGATGCGAGATGGTTTGCGTTGACCGCAACATTATGCAGCCGCATACCATATGCTTTACGGTTGACGGCGTTGATTGGAAAAAACTCATTGAGTACGTAAACCGTCATCCCGATCAGTTCACGTATAACCAGCTTCTGCACCGCACCTCCAAGATGACCAAGGAAGACGTCATGGAAGCGTACAGGAACGCAATGGATCCCTGTGAACTCGGTGAAATCATGGGCTTCTATCAGCTCAGAGACGTCGCCCTGCAAAACGGCGACTGGCACAATTGCAGCGGCATGGGCTTCTTCCTCCAGCCGAAAGAGGGCGGCCGTATCCTTGCTCACTTCCAGCACTCCACGCAGGTCGATCACTGCCTGCCCACCGACGCATGGGACGTCACCCGCTGCCATATAGAGTGCCGCAAGCAGCTTGAGATCGCATGGCGCGGCATCAAGAACTACCTCCCCGGCTTTGAAAACGCCTATATCATCAAGATCGGCAATGAGCTCCGCTTCCGCGAAGGTCCCCGTATCGTCGGCGATTACACGATAGTCAGGGACGATGTTCTCAACACCGCCCGTTTTGACGACGCCATAGGCAAGTCCTCCTTCCCCGCAGGCGCATATCATACCACCAACATAAACTCCCTCTCCTCCATCGGCAACCAGAAGATCGGCAGCGAAAAAGCGCAGCCCGAAGGCTCCTATGATATTCCTTACCGCGTAATGGTTCCCAAAAAGATAGAGAACCTTCTCACAGCGGGCAAGGCCTGTTCCTCCGACCGTCCGGCATATCTGCGCTATGTGCAGCAGACCATGGTCACCGGTCAGGCGGCGGGCACCGCAGCAGCGCTGTGCATAAAGAAGGGCATTACTCCGCGTGAGATGGAAAACTGCGTTTCCGAGCTTCAGAAGACTCTGGTCGATCAGGGCGCTGTAATTTTTGATGAGCAGCTGGGCGAAAAGCACATTATGTACTGATAAGTACAATAAATAGAAAAAGGAGAACCACGATGAAAAGAACATTGGCACTCATTTTTGCCCTCGTAATGCTCTTTACCCTCTCGGCGGAAAGCGCATTCGCGGCCAAAGACCCCAAAGTTACCCTTACATTCGGCGGAACCTTTGCAGCAGACGATCTGGCAACACAGGCAATGGAGCGTATTGCGGAGAACGTCAAAGAACAGTCCAACGGTTCAATCATTATCAATGTGTTCCCGGCGTCACAGCTTGGCGATGCGGTCGCCCAGATCGAGTCCATGATCGCTGGCGCTGAGGACATGGTGATCGAGGCACAGGGAAGCTACATGCAGCAGTACGGCGTAAAGGGCGCGGCTGTCAACTCCTTCGGTCTTGTCTACTCGCAGGAAAAGCTTGCCAAAGAGCTTGAAAGCGATTTTTGGGCAGGCCTTGAAAAAGAGTTCCTTGACAGCACAGGCGTATATACCCTCGCCAACAACTTTATCCGCCAGCCGACCGTTATCGCTTCCAAGACTCCTCTAAGAACGATAGACGATTTCAAGGGCGTAAAGCTCCGCACGGTTTCCTCTCAGGTCACTATGGATGTTTACAACGCGCTTGGTTTCTCCACCACTCCCGTGGCATTCAACGAAGTTTACCTTTCTCTCCAGCAGGGCGTTATTGACGCGACCATTGCAAGCCTTGACCAGCAGTACACCATGGGTTTCTATGACAATGCACCTTACATAACAATGTGGGGCAACAGCTGCACCAATATCGCGGTATGGATAAACAACGCGAAGTTTGAGACCATGACCCCCGAGCAGCAGGAGATACTTATAAGCTGCTGCAAGGAAGCCGGTGAATGGTACAATGAGCAGGGCAACACGGTCGTCGGCGATTACACGAAGGATATGGAAGCCAAGGGAGTGGAGTTCATTTACCTTGACGATGAAACGACCGATGAGATGAACAACATGATCGCCGCTGTCGCGGAAAAATATGAAGCGGACGGCAAATGGCCGGCAGGCTCCTACGCCGCGCTTGAGGAGATAGTTGCTTAATTCATACGCTTTTATGAATAAGCCCTGATAAATACGCGGTCATCCACAGGGATGTCTATGGGTGACCGCGTTATTTTTATAAGGAGTATTTTATGAAAACATTGGTTAAGGTGCTGAATAAAGGCGTGTATTACAGCTACAAAGCCGTCAAATTTATCGGCACCGTTATTCTGATCGCTATTTTTCTTATTATAACGGCAGGCATCATCAGCCGGTACATATTCAATCACCCGTTCAGCTGGACGGAAGAGCTTGCGACATTCCTCATGGTATGGCTGTGCTACCTGAGCGCTTTTCTCACCACAGTTCGTAAAAAGCATATTGTTGCCGATTTTTTCGTATCAAAGGCATCTCCCAGGTTTCAGAAGATCATCGGCATTTTCAGCAAGATCCTCATGATATTTTTCTTTGTCTTTCTCGCCGTCAGCGTCCTGAAGCTCCTGCCGTCGCTCGTATGGAGAAGCGGCGTTCTGGACATTCACAGGTCTTATTATTATCTGCCTGTCTGGACAATGTCCATTCTTATGGCCTATTCGGTCGTTGTCGATATAATCAACGATTTTGTCCCGGGATATGACTACATGAAGCTGGAAAGCGAAAAGCAGCAGCAGCTCGACCTTGAGCAGGAAAAAGCGGAAACGGCGGAGCTGCAAAAAAATATGGACGAATTTATGCATGAGTCCGGTCTTGACGATCAGATCTCGCATGACAAGAAGGAAGGAGGGTGCTGAGCATGTCAGGTCTTGCCGTAATAGTTATTATTGCCGTAATGTTTATAGTCCTTATGCTTATCGGCGTTCCCGTTGTGTTTGCGATAGGCGTCCCCTGCGTGTTCTGGCTGGGGCTTAAAGGCGGCGCAATGCCGATAACCGTTATCTCGCAGAACTGCATGAAATATATGCTGTCGTTCACGCTGATATCGCTGCCCGGCTTCTTGTTTGTCGGGCGCATCATGAACACAAGCGGCATCACCGACCGGCTTTTCAAGTTCGCCATTGCGATGGTCGGGCGCTTCCGCGGCGGCCTTGCGCACGCAAATGCGTTGGCGTCGATGCTCTTTGCGTGCATGTCCGGAACCGCTATCGGCGACGCGGGCGGCCTTGGCCTTGTCGAGATGAAGATGATGAAGGATGCAGGGTATGATCCGGACGTTGCGGCCGGCATTACCGCGTCCTCCTCCATCCTCGGGCCCATTATTCCACCAAGCTCCTGCATGGTGCTTCTCGGTTCGATCGCCGAAATATCCGTTGCCTCGCTCTTCTACGGCGGCGTCGTCCCCGGCGTTCTTATGGCCATCGCGCTTATGGTCAACATCGCCTTCCGCGCACACTTCACGAAGAAAGGCCGCGCATGGCCGAAAACAAAGGTTCCCTGGAAGGAAGCCGTCAAGACCATTCCTCAGGCCATACCCGCGCTGCTGACGTTCGTCATCATCCTCGGGTCGATCATGGGCGGTATCTGCACCGCGACGGAAGCCGCTATCCTTGCGGCATGGTACGCCGTGTTCCTCGGTGTATGCTACAAAAAGATCACATGGAAAAACCTCTGGAAGACGCTCAGCGATACCGTCGAAGCCTGCGGTATATTCATGCTTATCGTATCCATTGCCAGCTTCCTTGCATGGATATTCACCATTGAGGGCATTCCCACCGTTCTCAAGGGCTTCATGATGAGCTATGCGGACAGGCCGAGCCTGCTGCTTCTCCTGTGCGGGCTGATATTCCTTATTATCGGCTGCTTCCTCGACACGAGCGCGGGTGTGCTCCTGCTTGCCCCCATCCTCTGCCCTATCGTTTCGTCTCTGGGAATAAACGAGATACAGTTCGGTCTTGTCATGACCATAGGTCTGATGATCGGTATAATCACGCCGCCCTTCGGCATCTGCCTTTTTGTCGTCTCCGAGGTGGGGCAGGTTCCCGTCAAAGACACAACAAGAGAAGCTCTCAAGTATCTGCCGGCTATGGTCGTTGTTCTGCTGCTTGTCATATTCATCCCAGAACTCGTCACATGGCTGCCGAATACGTTGCTGGGCTGATATCTGCAAATTAAGGAGTATTGTTTCGTGCCAATCGGTGTAATTGTCGATTGCGCCGCAACCGCCGCCGGCGGTCTGCTCGGCGCGATCCTCGGAAAATATATCCCCGAAAAACTCAAATCATTTTTGCCTGTCGTTTTCTCGGTTTGCTGCCTCGGCATAGGCATTTCGCTTATCGTTCAGGCAAAATCGCTTTCGGCGGTCATGCTGTCCGTCATTCTCGGCGCGGTCGTCGGCGCTATAATCGATATCGACAACTTTTTCAAGGTATGTGTCGATAAAGCACAGGCGAAGCTGTCCGGCGGCGGCAAGGGCGGAGATACGGCAAACGCCATCTCCGGGATGCTTTCACTTATCGTTCTTTTTTGCTTCGGTACGACCACGATTCTCGGTGCGCTCACCGAAGGACTGTCCGGCGATTCAGGCATCCTTATAATGAAGTCTATCCTTGATTTCTTTACGGCCATAATATTTGCCTGCACTCTGGGCTATCTTGTCTCTTTTATTGCGCTGCCGCAGTTTGTTATCTGCATTGCGCTGTTTTTCCTCGCCTCGCTTATAATGCCTCTTGTAAGCCCTGATATGCTCAGTGATTTCAAGGCCTGCGGCGGTCTGATCACCTTTGCGACCGGCATCAGGATGAGCGGTATGAAGGACATCAAGTCCTCAAATATGCTCCCGGCTCTCATTTTCGCGCTTCCCATATCATTCCTCTGGTCCTTGCTGTAAACACTTTCTCTCCTGAACATTGAAGCGCGCCGCTGCGCTTCCGTTAAACCGCGGATATTCCATGCAGAGCCGCTCCGGCTCCGGTGCATTTTATACGGCACGGGATATCCGCAGGCACAAAAACCCCATCCAACCGGTTTCGAAACAGTTCCGGAAGGATGGGGTTTGTTTTTTTGTATCCGGTGCAGTCATCCCTGCTGCCGTATGTACAGAGCACTCTTTTCCGTCATCTCTTTTACGGTACAAAAACCGTCATGATTCCTGCCAGCGCCGCCGCGATCACGGCCATGCCCACCGTGCCGAAAAGCCACTTCCTTCGCTTGGCCTCCGCAGAGATGTAGGGTTTGAGATCCTCTGTCCCGGGGATCGTCCACGCCTTGGTATGTCCCACCCAATAGTCGTCTATCAGGAAGCGGTCAATAAGGTTCATCACCGACAGGATCACAAGCAGCTGCCAGAAGCCCGCGAGGAAGCCCCGCGCACCGTTGACGGCGTAGACGAAGACGAGCACATAGGCAATATAGCCGGGAACGCACAGCGCCTTGAAAAGCCTGCTGTTCCGCCTGATTTTTTCCTCACTGGTAAGTCCCAGCGAGATGCAGCGCTGCTGCACCTGAGCGTCGTAAAGATGCACCATACCCACCGCACCGCGGCTTATGCCGACGGCGCATACCATAACAAGCAGCGCACCAAGTCCGAGTCCTTCCAGAATTGTCCGTAAGATCATCATTTGTTCCTCCTGTATCCTTTTTCATCCCGAGAGTATTACTTTCATCTTCCCACGCCTTTCAGATACCCGCTCTTTGCGCTTTCCTCCGTGTCGTCGTCCTCATCGTAAGCATCATAAGGCGCGGAAGGATCGTGCACTCTCTTTCCAAACGGTGAGCAGAGTTTGTCCCTGTGCGCAAAGGCAAAGTCAAAATTATCCGTCCAGCCGGTATGGCCGGTAAGAAACACCGGGTGCAGATCGCGTGAGCGCAGCTTGGCTTCCAATTCCGCCAGCGACTTCACCGCCAGCTTGTTATCCTCCGCCAGAGATGAGATGAAGCTGTATCCGCCGTCCGCGCCAAACCAGATGGTATCGCCGGTAAAGAGATACTTATCATCAACGAGATACACCATATGCCCCCATGTGTGCCCAGGAACAAGAAAGCACTCGATCTTTATGCCGCCGATGTCAATGACTTCACCGTCGTGCAGGAGCACCTTTTTGTTGTTGATCGTCACCTGAGGGAGCTTGTAGAGATGATAGATGACCTTGCGACGCGTCTCACCCGTAAGGTAGCGGTTCTCTGTCTCGCCTACGTACAGCTGTGCGTCTTTGAACAGCCCCGGGCTGTCGGCCTCCACGGCGCCGACATGGTCGGTATCCTGATGAGTGATGAGGATGTGCCTGATAGATTTCGGGTCTATGCCAAGCCACTCCATTTTCTCCGCAAGGCGCTCATAATTGTACCCTGCGTCAATCATTATGACGGTATCGCCCTTGCGGTAGAAGAAGATGTTCGCTACCCACTCCCGGACGCAGGCGACATGTTCGTCGATCCAGCCGGTGTTCAGGGGCTTGAAAATTTCCTTGCCCCGGTACATTCTGCTCATTTCTTTTCTTTGAAACTCCGTCGCTTTTTTGGACATAAATCTATACCTCACTTCCGGGCCGTCATACAAAGCCAGCCCTTTTCATTCTTGTGTATCTGAACATCGCGGAATCCTGACTCTTCCGGCACAGCTTTCAATTGTCCTTGCCGGTATCTCCGCAGCATTCGTTGCATATCAGAAATGGGCCGCCGGGTCTCAGCACCCGGTATACCTCGGCACGGGCATATACCGTTTAAAGCACGGTCTCCGGCACACCGGAGAGCTTTATTTTTTCGTTCATATCACTTTACCTCTGTCCATTCCGTCCGGCGCCTTGCCCAGACGGCGTTTGCAAGCATCCATATACACAGTGCCGCGTTGCCCGAACCCTGGCTCAGGACGAAGTCCCATGTTGAAACTTCCGCGCCGAACGCCTGACGGATATCGGGAATCAGAGCAAAAACGATCTGTAATACGATCATATGCACCGCAAACATCCGCCGCGGCAGAACGGTCTTTTTCGTCAGTACGGCAAAGGCGCTCGCAAGTATCAGCAGAATCATGCCCGCATAGGCAAACAGCATGGTCGGCATAAGTCTGTCATACTGCGCCTGTATCAGCTCCTTCGTTTCCTCGCGTCCGAGAAGCGGAGAGAGCGTGCTTGTCCAGTCGGCAAGGCTGCCTATAAAAAGATGAAGCACCCCGGCTGTGGCCACATAGATCACGCCGCCCGTAAGAATCGCAAAGCGTGTCTTGCGGTATTGCGGCTGTATCTGGCGATAAGAAGAGCGCACCGTGAAAAAGCCGAGCGCCATGCCGCAAAGCCCCGTTGCGATCAGCAGCGGCAGCCGCCACGGTTCCCACGAACCGTTCAGGTATGCTTCGCGGGCAAACAGCCCGTTATCGCCCGGATTTGCCGGAATTACACTCAGACAAAGGTCGCCGGCAAGCATCAGAAACGCGCCGAACGCGCCGAGCAGGCAGTCCCGGCGGTAGCTTTTAATGTCAAATGTCATATATTTTCACCCTTTCCGGCAGACGAACCATGCAATGCTTTTCAGATTTCCGACAGTCACATCGGCGTACATTTTTTTCAGCCTCGCTTTCAGGCTTGACGTAGTCTCATATGGCGGAGTAAAAAACTTCATCCGCTCATAAGCTGTGCTGATAAGGCGGTCTGTTCTTCTGCACTCACCACAGACGTAAAAGCAGCCGCAGAAAGTCCCTCCGGGCTTCAGTACACGGAGCGTTTCACGATAGGCCGCCTCCTTATCCGGAAAAGCGTGAAAGCCGTTCAGCGACAGAACGATATCAAAAGTTCCGTCCTCATACGGCAGGGCGCCAACGTCGCCCTGCCGGAAGGAAACATTACTGAGCCGGAGCTTTTCCGCCTTTCCACGTGCCTGCCCCATCATATCCGGAGAATAGTCGAGGCAGGTTATATCCGCGTCGGGCAGCGTCCTGTATACCGGCATGGTCAGAATACCCGTGCCGACAGGGACTTCCAGCAATCTGCCCGAAAAGTTTTCCGGGATACCGGACAATGCCCGCTCCAGATATTCATCGCATTCCGTCTTGTTCATATCCCACACCAAGCGGCATACGATCCTGCCTCCGAGCGTGGAACAGGTTATCATTCCATCATAAAAATTGCCGCTGCCTGTCATATGATAGGCATTGCGTATCGCGTCTTTACGCTCCATAATTTTCACACTCTCTCAGTTAAATTCATTTCTTCTTTCAGCGCCGAAAGTTAGGCATGGCTAACTTGCATTCTTTTGAAAAGCCGCAAATCGCGGCTTTTTATGGATCCCGGCTATTAAAACAGTTCCCTGCACGCGCCGTGCACCAACGTTTCCAGAACCTGAGGGTACAGCGCACCGATATGCTCCTGATGCGAAACGGTCAGAATAAGGCCGCGTATCGTCGCCGCCGCAAGAGGTATCCCTCCTTTGGGACAGAGCCCGCTCTCCTCCAGCAAAGCCCGGATATGCACCTCATCGTCATGATAGTGGGCGGACTTGACCTCCTGAGGAAGTCTGCGCAGGAGAAAATCCGCATCGTTTTCGATAAACACGAAGGTCTGCGTCCCGGACAGCCAGCGGCAGGCCGCCAGGATCGCCGCCGACGCACGTTCATCCGGCGGCAAAGCCTCGTTTTCGCGCAGCGCCTTCTGTGCCGCGGCAAAGCACTCCGTATGAATGTCCTCCAGAACGGCAAAGAAAAGCAGTTCCTTCGAGTCAAAGAATTTATAAAACGACCCTTTTGAGATCCCGACGGCTTCCGTCAGCTGCTCCACAGAGGTTTTGCGCATACCCACGGTCACGCCGCAATGTCTCGCCTCACGGATAAGATCCGCCCGAATAGTTTCGTTTTGTTCTTCCGTAAATGCCACGGTACACGCTCCCTCTGAATTTTTGACCAGTTTCTTCCTTTTGGTCATATTATAAAATCATCTCCGACGTATGTCAAGTGCGCACCGCAGTTTTCCGCCTGATTTTTTTCATTTAATTCACAGTTTCCGCTCCGTTCTGCATATAGGCGATTATATTCCGGATTATCTCCGGCGTTTTGTAGCCATGACCGTCTGGGCCGTTCATTCCGAACGTAACGGCATAGCTGAAATTAGTCGCCATACATTCCTCCGGATCCTCACAGTAATCGGTGTTTTCACCCAGCACGGTATAGAAATCAGACGCATCGGCATAGCTGTAAAGCCTCCCCTCCTCAATATCGACAAGCCCGGTATACATTCCCTCAAAGAAGCTGTCTCCCGGTTTTTCAAAATCGTTTTCCGACAGAAATACCAGATAGCAGTTCTTCTTTTCCCCGTTGACGGTAAAGGCCGCATAGCTGTCGTGATGACCCACGTCCGGGTTTGCGATCATCTGCTCACGCACGTACTCCGGAATGTCAAAGTCAGCATCCGTCACGGTGAAGCCGATAAAGGAATACATCGCCCGTCGAAATTCCGGATTATTGCGCGTCAGGCAGTGAAACAGCTCATGCGCCACGGTCACCTCTGCCGTGTATTTATAGCTTTCTTCATTCTCGACCCACGCCGCCAGTCTGCTTTCGGAGAGGAAAACTGTCGTTCCGTGCGTATATCCGCCCGCGCCCGACGCTTCCTGCATCGTCGTTTTCGCAAAAGACAGGGTTTTGTTTTCCGGCAGATGCATCCCTGCCGCGTCAAGCTTATTTTCTATACTCTCAACGGTTCTGTCAAGCAGCTTCATCTCCGCCTCGGTAAAATCACGCGCCTGTGCCGCCGAGTACTCGATATACCGCTTGACGTCCGCATCCTTTTCCTGCATGAAGAATTGCAGGCATTTCATGCTGATATTATCATAGTATGTATCAAGCCCTCTCAGCGTATCCGCGCACTCCTGCGCCGAAAGGTAGTTATATTCAATGCCGTTGTCCGCATTTTCCGCAAAAGCCGCCGCACCGCCTATCAATACTGTCGCGGTCAGAACAATGCACAACGCAGTAAAAAATCTTCTGTTTTTCATTCAAACTCCTTATCCGTATACCGCAAAAGCAGAGCATATCCGTGTCCGGGGTATGCTCTGCCGAAAAATTTATCTTATTGAGAAAAACGCGTCCGCACCGGGATACTGCGCGGCGTCGAAAAGCTCATCCTCTATTCTGAGGAGCTGATTGTATTTTGCGACCCTGTCGGTACGTGACGGCGCACCCGTTTTGATCTGACCGGCATTGACGGCGACGGAAATGTCGGCGATAGTGGTATCCTCCGTCTCGCCTGAGCGATGCGAAACGACCGCCGTCCAGCCTGCGCGGTGTGCCATTTCGATAGCGTCGAGCGTTTCGGTGAGCGTACCTATCTGGTTGAGCTTGATAAGCACCGCATTAGCCGCTTTCAGCTCTATCCCCTTTCTTATTCTCGCGGTATTTGTGACAAACAGATCGTCGCCAACTATCTGGATACGGCTGCCGAGGCGGCTCGTCATAAGCTGCCAGCCCGCCCAGTCGTTTTCGCCCATACCGTCCTCAATGGAGATAATGGGATATTTGTCAACAAAACTCTCCCACATATCGACCATCTGCTCGCTGGTCATGACCGTCCCGCGCTTCGGAAGGTGATAGCACTTATCCTCGCTGCTGTACCAATCGGAAACGGCGCCGTCTATGGCGATCATGAAGTCCTCGCCCGGCTCGTATCCGGCAAGCTCTATTGCCTTGACAAGAGCCTTGAGTGCGTCTTCGTCGCTGTCGAGATTCGGCGCATATCCGCCTTCATCGCCGACGCCGCTGGCGGGTACGACTTTCTTGAGCGCATGGAAAACCTCCGCGCACATGCGCAGCGCTTCCTTGAAGCTTTCAGCCCCGACGGGCATTATCATAAATTCCTGAATATCGACATTGGAAGACAGCGCATGCGCGCCGCCGTTGAGAACGTTCATCATCGGCACGGGCAGGGTTTTTGCGTTCACGCCGCCGATATAATTGTAAAGGCTCTGCCCTGTCGCCTCCGCGCCTGCTTTGGCGCAGGCAAGGGATGCGCCCAATATCGCGTTCGCGCCGAGACGCGTTTTGTTCGGCGTACCGTCGATCTCAATAAGCATCCTGTCGATCGAGGTCTGATCAAGCACGTTAAGTCCGACCATCGCCTCCGCGATCTCTCCATTGACATTTTCAACTGCTGTCAGCACACCTTTGCCGCCGTAGCGATGCTTGTCGCCGTCGCGCAGTTCGCACGCCTCATACATTCCCGTAGATGCGCCGGAGGGAACCGCGGCGCGTCCAACCGTGCCGTCGTCCAGAGTGACCTCCACCTCGACAGTGGGATTTCCGCGGGAATCAAGTATCTCCCGCGCCATAACGTCAACTATCTCAAAATACTGTTTCATTTTGTACTGACCTCCGAAAAAAGTATGTTTATATTATGCCCGGACTGCGCCGGAATACCGGCGCGGCAGGTAAAAAATCATTTGAGTCTCGGTCCCTGTTCACGCGAAGCTGGCGCTTTCGCGTCGGGAAAATACTTCTTCCCGAGAACAACGTTTACGGCAATGATCGCAAGCGCGATGCCTATCGCCGTATAGACCGCAAAATCATTTTCCATGAACGGGAAATACTGCGGCAGACCCATAAGCACCAGCAGAAGTCCCTCAACGACATAGGTCACGACCTCGATCGGAAGGAATTTCATAATGGTTTCCTTGTTCGCGCTGCCGGTATTGCGTCCGATCAGTTTCTTTGTTATGAGCATGTAAATACCGGCGCAGACCGCGCCAGCGCCTATTATCACGCAGTATGAGTTAAAAATATCCATAGCAGTTCCCCCGTTTGTCCCAATTATTTCATTGCCCGCTCAACTTCCTCAAGAGTCGGAATACTCGGGATGCCCCCGTGCTTTGTCGTGGACAGCCCCGCCGCCGTGCAGGCAAAGCGAACGATATCGTCAAGCTCGCCCTTGCTCAGCTTCTCGATGCTCTTGCCGAGAGAAAGGAGTCTGAACATCGCACTGCCCCCGAAAATATCGCCCGCCCCCACCGTATCAATGACCTTGATATCGCTCAGCGCATGGACAAAGCCCTTTACGGTGCGGTTATTATAGAAGCAGCCCCTTGCGCCGCAGGTGGCGAACACAAGGCGGAGGTTGTCATTGAGCGCAAGTATTCTCTCCGCAGCCTCTTCCGGTGAGCAGCCAAAGCCGTAGATGAAGTCAATTTCCTCCTCGCCGATCTTTGCGGCGTCTGCGATCGACAGCCCCCACAGCATCTGCTCCCGCGCTTCCTCCTCACTCTTCCATAGCGGGAGACGGAGGTTCGGGTCATAGCTTATCAGCACTCCCCTGCTCTTTGCATACTCCGCAAGCTTTCTTAGCGCCGTGCGCGAAGGCTCATCCGTCATGCCGACGGAGCTTATGTGCAGAACATCCGCGCTGTCCAGGATCGACAGGTCGATCTCGTCAAAATCAAGCAGAATGTCCGCTCCCGGCTTTCTCGCAAACGAGAACTCACGATCCCCGGTTTCGTCAAGCGTGACAAAGGCAAGCGTTGTAAAGGCATCGTCGGTCACAACTATGCCGGAGGTGTTGACGCCGATATCTTTCAGCGTTTTCATGATAAGGTGTCCGAAAGCGTCATTGCCGAGTTTGCCTATGAAATATGCGTCCGCCCCGAAACGGCTCATCGCGGCAATATAGTTGCCTACATCCCCGCCGGGATTAGCCTGCAAAGCCGGGTAGCCGAGCGCATCCGTGGATATGGTATTGAAGTCTATGAGCAGATCTCCTGCCGAAACGGCTTTTATCATAACGCTCCTCCGTAAAATGGCACTTTTGTTCCTTATTTATTATAAATATTTTACCATTTGTTTTCGCTGTTTGCAATAGCGAAAGATCAAATGCTGTCAAGGCGGCTCATGTTGTTGTGATAATGCACGTATTACAGTCCTGTTGAACCGGTTCGTTTTTGTTGAAAATGTACTTGCCAATCTTAAAAACGGATGTTATAATGCTTCCAACATCAAAATGCAAATTAACGCTGAAAAGGAGACTGCAAACATGGCAAAAAATCGTTATATCGGAGATTATCCGGTCATCGGCATTCGCCCCATTATCGACGGGCGCGAAGGCCCCGTTCAGCTTCGGCAAAGCCTTGAGGGACAGGTCATGGAGATGGCCGAGGCGGCAAAGAAACTGTTTGAAGAAAACCTATGCTATTCCAACGGCGAACCGGTCAGGGTCGTTATAGCGAACCACAGCATCGGCCGCGTACCGGAATCCGCCGCATGCGCGGAACAGTTCCGCAAGGAAGGCGTTGCGATAACTCTGTCCGTCACCCCCTGCTGGTGCTACGGCTCCGAGACAATGGACACCGACCCCATGACGATCAAGGGCGTCTGGGGCTTCAACGGGACGGAGCGTCCCGGTGCCGTGTATCTCGCCTCCGTGCTTGCGACCCACGCGCAGAAAGGGCTTCCCGCGTTCGGCATCTACGGCCATGAGGTTCAGGATCGTGATCAGGTCACGGATATTCCCTGCGACGTAAAGGAAAAGCTTCTCCGCTTTGCGCGCGCCGCAATAGCCGCCGCTACAATGCGCGGAAAGAGCTATCTCCAAATCGGCTCCGTCTGCATGGGCATAGGCGGCTCGATCATGGATCAGGCGTTTATCGAGGAATATCTCGGTATGCGCGTCGAATCCGTTGACGAGGTGGAGATCCTCCGCCGCATGGAAGAGGGCATTTATGTGTCCGAAGAGGTAGAGAAAGCGCTTGCATGGACAAAGGAGCACTGCAAGGAAGGGCGCGACGATAACCCCGCTGAGGTCGAGTTCCTCGGCGAAAAGAGAAGGATCAAATTCACCGATGAGGAAAAGGAAAAGCAGTGGGAGTTCACTATAAAGATGTACTGCATCATCAAGGATCTCATTCAGGGCAATCCCAATCTGCCCGACGCCTTCGGTGAAGAAAAGCTCGGCCATAACGCTATCTGCGCCGGCTTCCAAGGACAGCGCCAGTGGACAGATCATTGGCCCAACTGCGACTATCCGGAAGCGGTCCTCAACTCCTCTTTCGACTTTACCGGCAAAAAAGAGCCTATGGTCTTTGCCACCGAAAACGATATACTCAACGGTCTCGGTATGCTTTTTATGGAGCTGCTCACCAACCGTGCGCAGATTTTCGCGGACGTGCGTACATATTGGTCATGTGAGGCGACAAAGCGCGTCACCGGGTATGAGCTTGAGGGCAAAGCAAAGGAAAACGGCGGTATTATCCACCTGCTCAATTCCGGCGCGGCCTGTCTTGACGCCTGCGGCGAATGCGTTGACGAAAACGGCGAACACGTTATGAAACGCTGGTTCGACGTGACCGACGAAGATATCAGGAAGATGACCGACGCTACCGTCTGGTGCGAGGCAGGGTTTGACAACTTCCGCGGCGGCGGCTTCTCCAGCCACTTTGTCACCCGTGCTGAGATGCCCGTTACCATGATACGCCTTAACCTCGTCAAGGGGCTCGGTCCCGTGCTGCAAATCGCCGAAGGATGGACAATCAATCTTCCCGACAAAGTGACCGACACGCTCATGGAGCGCACTAATCCCACATGGCCCTGCACATGGTTCACCCCGCGCTGTGACGGCAAGGAAGGCAGCCCCTTCAAGTCCGCATATGAGGTCATGCAGAACTGGGGTGCAAACCACGGCGCGATATCCTACGGTCACATAGGCGCAGATCTTATCACGCTCTGTTCCATGCTCCGTATCCCCGTGTGCATGCACAACGTTCCGGAAGAGAAGATATTCCGTCCTGCCGCATGGAACGCGTTCGGCATGGACAAGGAAGGTCAGGATTACCGCGCCTGCGCCGCATACGGTCCTCTTTACAAAAATATCCGCGGTTGATACTTAAAGGCATAAAGGGCGGGTTCAGACCCGCCCTGCAATAAATTATCAGGAGTAAATTATGCTTAAAAACATCCCCCCGATACTGTCGTCCGAGCTGCTGGCGGCGCTCAATTCAATGGGGCACGGCGACCGCATCTGTATCGGCGACGGCAATTTTCCCGGCGAATCAATGGCGAAGCCCAACAACTGCGTCTTTATCCGTGCCGACGGTCACGGGATAAACGAGCTTCTGGACGCGATCTTGCAGGTCATCCCGCTCGACACCTATGTTGAGCACCCTGTTATGCTCATGGAAAAAATGGACTGCGACAGGGATCTCGTCATACCCGTATGGGCGGATTATGAGAAAACCGTCGCAAAGCATGACGATCGCGGTGCCGCCGCAATAGGCCGCTATGAACGTTTTGAGTTTTACGATCAGGCGCGCACCTGTTACTGCATCCTCCAATCCGGCGAGACGGCTGTCTATGCCAATATAATCCTCCAGAAGGGCGTCATCAAGCTCTGATAACATTCTCCGATCAAAACGGCATACTCTTCGCAACGAAATTATGGTTCAATGTCAATAGTTGGGGTAGAGCTTAGCAAAAATAGCAGCGAAAGCGTGGGCGGCGTGCCGCCCACGCTTTCGCAGTATAATGAAATGGCCGCTTGAGACAGCAGCATGCTGCTCCTAAGTCGGTCAGGATAGTCTGGTACTTTTCGCCGCCAGCGCTGCCTTTGAACTCATCTTAAAGGATTTTTCTGTTATGCTCTGCTTTTATTTTTTTCATGCTAAAAGTTGGAGCACCCGGGCTTGCCCAAGCACCCCAACTTTTAGTTTATAAGCAATTTTAAATACTTTTTACAGCTTCCAGCCAACAGCTTTTTCACGCCCACTTATAAAGCGGCGGTAGATGCCGTCCTGCTTCATCAGTTCTTCGTGTGTGCCGCGCTGGACGATCTGTCCCTTGTCCACCACAAGGATCTGATCGGCATGATGGACGGTTTTTAGCCTGTGGGCGATCATAATGACGGTTTTCTCCTGCGTCAGTTCGGAAATTGCCTCCATCAATTCCTTCTCGTTCTCCGGGTCAACATTAGCGGTGGCCTCGTCGAGAATGATGATCGGCGCATCCTTCATCATGGCGCGGGCGATGGAAATCCGCTGGCGCTCACCGCCGGAGAGCGTGCCGCCCGCCTCGCCGATGACTGTATCATATCCTTGCGGCAGCTTCATGATAAAGTCGTGGCAGCGCGCCTTTTTTGCCGCTGCGATGACCTGCTCCATCGGTGCATCGGGCTGACCGAAGCGGATGTTGTTGGCGATCGTGTCGTGGAACAGATAGACATTCTGAAACACAAAGCTGAAATTCTGCATCATGCTGTCCATGTCGTACTCCCGCACATCATGCCCACCTAGCGTGACCGTTCCTGCGTCTACATCCCAGAAGCGGGAGAGCAGATGGCAGAGCGTGGTCTTGCCGCCGCCGGAGGGGCCGACGATAGCTGTTGTTGTCCGCTCCGGGATGTCTACCGAGACACCGTTGATAATGGGCTTTTCACCATACGAGAAATGAATGTTCTTTGCGCGGAGATCATAATGCTCCGGTGTAAGTTCCGCGCCGGAAATATCCATGGCGGGCAGGTTCAGAATGTCGGTCGCTTGATTCACACAGGTATCCACCACCCGCAAAAGACTCGATTGTGTCCCGGCTTGCTCCAGCCCCTCTGTAAGCAGGAAGGAGCAGATGCAGAGCATGACGCAGTTGAGAAGCGCTATGTGACCGCTTGTGTAAAGCACAAGCGACAGCACTACTACGCCCACATCGATGAGCTTGGCAACGACATTCTGCGCCAGCATCAGCGGCAGAAGCTTCAGCTCCATGTCGGTGTTGGCATCCACATTTTCCCCAATGGCCGCTGCCAACCTGCGGTTGTACTTGCCGATCAGGGAGTAGGACTTCACCTCGGCTATTCCCTTGATGAACTCCAGCACCTGTTCCACCACTGCCGTGTCTCCGGTAAACTTGCGGCGGGTCGTTTGCTCGGATTTCATTTGCAATGCGTGATTCACGGCGTAGTAGACGGCAAGACCGGCGATAATCAGCAGTCCTACCCGCCAATCGAACAGGAACACCGCCAGCGTCATGACCGCCGTAGAGAAAATGCCTTCCGTTACAAGCATGACCACGCGGGTGGACACGCCGGAGAGGTTATCCATGGTGTTTGTTGTAACGGAGGTAATGGCACCAAGGCTGTTTTCGTTGAAATAGCCCATGGGCAGATAGCGCAGGTGCTCGGCAATCTGCACGCGCTTGTTGGCAGTGGTGGAATATCCGCCGTCGGTCTGCAATGCGGTAGCGCGGTATTTGAGAATCGACGAACCGATGACGGATATAAGCATAATCACAAGGGAAAGCAAGAGCGTTTTCGTCGTCACGCCGCCTGTCAGGATCGCTTTCAGCATGACCCCAATGGCCGGAATTTTCAGCGCCGAAAACAGAGCTGCCAGTACGCCGAGGATGATGGAGCGATAGAACTCGCTGCGCTCCCGCTCGTCACAGAAATGAAAGAACTTTCTAAGAATCTCAAGCACGGTCCGCACCTCCTTCCGCACTGTCACGGGACGCAATATGCGCATTCCAAAGGGCCGCATACAGCGGGCAGGTTTGCAGCAACTCTGCCTGCGTTCCTGTTGCCTCGATATGGCCATCGTTCACCACGACGACCTGATCTGCATCCACGATGGTGGAGAGCCGGTGGGCAATGACGATGAGCGTCTTACCCCGCACGAGCCGAGCCACGCTTTCCTGAATAATTGCCTCGTTCTCCGGGTCGGTATAGGCTGTGGCCTCGTCCAGAATGACGATGGGTGCGTTTTTCAGCATTGCACGGGCAATGGAAATGCGCTGCTTTTCTCCGCCGGAAAGATGTCCTCCGCCGCTGCCAACCTGCGTATCGAAGCCGTTTTCCAGACTCATAATGAAGTCATAGCAGCCGCAGTCCTTTGCCGCTTGCTCCACTTCGGCATCGCTTGCGTCGGGCCTGCCCATGCGGATATTCTCTCGCACGGTGTTGTCAAACAGGAAATTATCCTGTGACACATAAGCAACAAGTTTATGATAGTGTTCAGCCGAAATGTTGCGGATATCTGCGCCGCCTACGGTAATACTGCCGCTGTTCACATCCCAAAAGGATGCGATGAGCTTGGCAATGGTGGATTTGCCGCTGCCGGATGGGCCGACCAGTGCGTTGACCGTTCCCCCCCGGAAAGTCAGGTCGATACCGTGCAGCACCTCTGTTTCATGATAGCCGAAGTGGACATCATGCAGTTCGACCATGCTGCTTTGCGGCGCTTCCGCGTCCGCTTCCGGACGCACCAGCTCCGTGGCAGTGAGGATACCCGTCACCTGACCGATGATGGTGCCGACCTTGGCCAGATCATCGGTGAACTTCATACAGCCGATGATAGGCGTAATCAGCCCCATGGAAAGAATGACAATAAGAACGAAATTCTCCGGTGCCAGCGTTCCATTTTTCAGCAATAGCCCGCCAATAGGGAGCACGGTCAAAAGCGTTGCCGGCATAATATTCATGGCGAAGGTGAAATAGAAATTGCTCTTGTTCATCCAGTCGATGTAGCTCTGAGCACATTCTTTGGCGGCAGATACGAACTTTTCATAGCTGCTCTTCGCCTTGCCGAACACCTTGATGACTTCGATTCCGCCGATGTATTCCACCGCTGTATCGTTCAGGGCATTGGTGGCAGCTACAGTGCGGGCGTAATTCTTATTGTAGCCCGCCATCATCAGCATGAAGAAAACCATGCCGAGTGGGAACGTAATGAGCGAGGCCAGCGCCATACGCCAGTCAATGACAAACAGATAAACCAATGTTGCCAAGGCTACCGCAGCGTTGCTGCTCATCTCCGGGATAGCATGCGCAAGCGTCGGCTCGATGCTGTCTACGCGCTCTACGAGGATATTTTTCAGTTCGCCGGAGCCGCGGCTCTGCACATCGCCGAGCGGCATTTTTGCCAGCTTCGCAAGCCCATGTTTTCGGATATTTCCCAGCACGACGAAGGTCGCCTTATGGGACTGCGCCGTGGACAGCGAATGGAACAGCACCCGTAAAAGCCAAAACGCCGCCATGACCGCGCAGTCGATCAAATAGCCTTCGAGGTCTTTGTTTCCGGAAAGCAGCTTGCCGATGACCTGAGCCATTACAAAGAACGGCAGCATCTGAAACGCTGCGCCGAAAATAGCAAAGATCACGCTGGCGATATAGCCGGACTTTTTCTGCCCGGCAAATGTAAAGACCCAG
Organism: bacterium; assembly: GCA_963617275.1. GTDB lineage: Bacteria > Bacillota > Clostridia > Oscillospirales > Oscillospiraceae > Limivicinus. Next base: position 5,095 of record CAVENX010000055.1, on the reverse strand, counting down.
CCAAAGGTGCTTTTTTCTTTTTTCACACTCCTCACCTCACATTGAAGATCTTTTTTACGGTCGGGAGCAGTGCTTCCGTTATGGGAAAATCATCCCGTATCCCGCCGCCGTCCAAATGCAGCACCCGTGTGCAGCTGCGGCAGACAAATTCGTAGTCATGTGTGACGATGAAAATGACCTTGCCCATATCGGAAAGATGCTGGATCAGCGTCGAAAGCCGCGCCATGCTGTCATAGTCCAAGCCGCTGGTTGGCTCGTCGAACACCAAAAGCTCCTTACCGCAGACCATGGAGCTTGCCGCCGCAAGGCGCTGCTTCTGGCCTCCCGAAAGTGTGTTCGGATGCCGTTCACGGAACGGCGCAAGCCCCAGTTCCTCAAGTGTTTTTTCCGCAAGCTCCGTGTCGGGATGTTTGATGCCGAATGTACACTCCGACTCCGCGCTTTCGGCAAAAAGCTGATAGTTCACATCCTGCATGACCATATAAGAACGCTTCCTGCGCTCCTTGGACTTCTGCGGGTTCCCGTTCCAGAGATAGGAACCGGCCGCTTCCTTGTGCAGACCGCAGAGCGCACGGGAAAAAGTCGTTTTCCCGGCACCGTTGTGCCCCACGACGGCGATGATGTCGCCGGGCGCAGCCTGCAGTGAAAGATTGCGCAGCACCGACTGCTTTTTGTAAGCCAGCGACACATTTTTCAGCTCCAGCACCGGCGGCTGTTTTGGCACGGCAGCACACACCGGCTTTTCCTCTTGCAGGTCGATGGCCCGCAGTCCCATGCTCTGCCGCTTTTCTGTAGACAGCGCCATAAACTGCTTCGGCGTGAAGTCACCTGCAATTCTGCCGTTTTCAAGGTAGATGATGCGGTCTGCAACATCCGTGAGATAATAAAGCCGATGCTCAGCAATAATTACGGTTTTGCCCTGCGACTTGATAAGCCGCAGATGCTCCCGCAGTTCACCGATTGCCGCCATATCCAGATTGGACGACGGCTCGTCGAGAAGATAAACCTCCGGGTTCATGGCGTAGACCGATGCAAACGCAATTTTTTGCTTTTCACCGCCGGAGAGGGCGAAAATATTGCGGCCAAGCAGATTCTCGATACGAAGCGCCTGGGCAGCTTCCACTACACGTCGCTCCATCCGCTCCTGTGGGACAGCCTCGTTTTCCATACCGAAAGCGATCTCACTGTCTGTATCCACATTGAAAAACTGCGTCCGGGGATTCTGGAACACACTGCCCACCTTCTCAGCAATGCGATACATAGGCAGGTCGGCGAGATTTTCACCGTCGAGCAGAATCTGTCCGCTCAGCTCGCCCACGAAGAATTGCGGGATAAGGCCGTTTATCAGCCGTGTCAACGTCGTTTTTCCGCATCCGGAGCGCCCGCACAGCAGTACGCACTGCCCGTCCGTGATGGTAAGGTCAATATTCTTAAGCCCTCCGTCTGTGCTGTCGGGGTATGCAAAGGACACATTTTCAAATTCGATCATACGCCCACCGCCTTCCATACGATCTCAGCTGCAAGAAACGCCGCAAATATAGCCAGTGCGAGAAGATCTGCCCACTGCATCTGAATGTTTATAAGGCAGGTGCGGGGTTTCGGATTTTCGATGCCCCGCGTCACGGAGGCGATAGACAGCTCGTCCGCTGCCTTGCTTGCCGCCGTTAAAAGCGGCACATAAATGCAATTTACCGTCATAGCGGGCGCTTTCAGGAAGCCCCAAAGCGTCGGCGAGACATCCCGCAGGCGCATGGCGTCCTTGATATAGTGCCAGTCCTCACGGATAGTCGGCAGATACCGCAGCATGACGGCGATGGGAATGGTCAGTTTTTTCGGAATGTGCAGCCGCGCCATAGCCGAGAGAAACTCGCCCACCTTGGTGGTGGAGATCACAAGCCCCGCCAGCATCCCGCAGGCATAGACCTTATGTACCAAACCAAGAAACGCCACAAACATCGTCCGCCATGTACCTGTCAATACCCCCATACACCAAACGGTAAAAGCACATATCAGTGCATAAGCGACAATTCCATGAAAAGCATACTGCCATTTTCCACTGACTGCGGAAAACAAACCTATGAGTGCAACCAAAGCAAACTGAAAATACAGGTTCGGCGAAAACGCAGCGCTCAGGACGCAGAACAGGATAAGGAACAGTTTTGTGCGAGGGTCAAGATGCAGCTTCATTTCGTAATACCGGCTTTTTCAAATTGCTTGCGGAGCATTTTGCAGCCGATAAAGGCGCTGAGCGCGGCGGCGAGAATCGTTCCCACCAGCATAATGACCATGATCCACACGGTTCCCGTGGAGCGCATGGTGTCGATATACGACTGCTCCGTACCGTTGCCGAGCATGGTCTTTGCCCAGCCGTCGGGGTTGGCGAAGAACACGAGATAGGAGCCGGTGCCGCCGAGGGAGAGCAGAATGTAGGAAAGCGAGTTGATCTTCTTGCTTTGATACTGCCCCGCGCCCGCAACGAGGTCAGCAATAATGCCCATGATAAGATAGCCAAGCGCCATGGCCCAATGCATACCGGTCACGAACCAGACGATACACAAAACCGCGCCGAGAATGCTGGCCGCCCAGCGCTTTTGCACCTTGGCCACCATGAGCAGATACACAGGACCGCAGAGAAGTGCGCTGCCAACGGGCATATAGAAGGTCAGCACCGGGTTCGGCGCGAAGAAAATGCCGCCTACGAGGGCAAAAACAAGAAAAAGCGCCGAAAAAATTCCCACGGTCACGAGGTCCTTCACGGTCAGTCCCTTTTTTACGGATGATTGATTCATAACGATTTCTCCTTTGCGATAGGCAGACAGATTGACTTTCCGTCTGCTTTTTGATATATTTTAGTTAGAGGCTGCTAACCGCATATTATCATACAGAAAGCCGTAGGCAAATGCAACTGTCTTCGCTTTTGTTTGGCTAATCGTTGCATAGAAAAGCCTAATCGTTTCAAGGAGCAACCATGAACAGCGAAATACTCAAAAAATACAATACACTCTTAACGGAAAGCAGTTTCACTCCGATTCCGAACTGTGTGCAGTTCAGCCCGGCAGGAAACATCTGGCAGCTATCTCCGGAGCTCGGCGGAGGGCACTACTGGCTGTATGCGCAGAAGGATCTGTTCGATATAAAAATTCACGATTTTTATTTCCATAACGACTTCGTCCTGAATTTTGACATTCCGGAGGGCATCAGCATTACAAGATATGATTCCATTTCCGGCGAGGAGCTGAATCCCTATCGTCGCCTGTCGGCCGGGAGTATTCAGACCATTGTCGGTGGGAAGCAGAATTACAAGGCGATCATCCATAAGCGCATCCCCATCCACTCCGTCGGGATTGAGGTATTTCCCGCGTATTATGAGGATTATCTGAAAAAGCAGTATCCGGACGCATATTTTGATTTGCCCGCCGCCTTTCAGTGCGTTGACCAGGCGGCAGACTTTCCTGCCATGTCCAAGCTGCTGTTTGAGATAGAGAACTATCGGGGCGAAGGTGTAGCGGCGGCGCTTTTCTACGAGGCAAAGGTCACGGAAGCCGTCGCCCTCGTTGTGGACAATCAGAAAAAACAGGCGGCAAAAAATGCACACCCGCTTTCCAAAGCGGATATTGCGGGGATTCGTGATGTAATGAGCTATATTGCCGATCATTACACCTTTGACATTCCACTGGATCGTCTTGCAAGCATCGCCTGCATGAGCACAAGCAAGCTCAAAACCTACTTTAAGCGGCACACCGGATGCACTGTCACAGAATATATCCAAGGGCGGCGCATGAGTCAGGCGGAACATCTGCTGATCGACACCGACTTTACCATGGGACAAATTGCTCAAATGATCGGTTATTCCACCTCCAGCCGCTTTGCAGAACTCTTCAAGAAGAACACGGGGATACTGCCAATCGAATATCGAAAAATCGCTCGAAAGGAGCAATGAGCGAACATATAGCTCTAACAAGCTAAAAAGCCCATCAAAGAGACAGATTTCCTCGCTGGGCTTTCGGTTTACTTATTACGCCAAACTAACCTATCCCATAGAGGGTGAGTACCTGATTTCCAAGCGCCGTTATAGTGCGTTCTTTGCTACCGATCTTGAAATTCTGCTAAAAGGTCTGGGCGTGGACACACTCTATATGATTGGCGGCCTGACGGACGTCTGCATACACTATACGGCGGTGGACGCTCACCAAAACGATTATCACATCCATGTTGTAAAAGATGCCGTGGCAGGTTCTTCCGAAGAAGCCCATGAGAGCGCGCTTCGGGCCATCTACTATTTGCAGCATGACGCCCTCATCACCACGGCGGATGTGGAAACTGCTTTGACGGACGATGCCAAGCCGGAGGATAAGACCTTCATGCGCGAGGCGATTCGTCTTTCCAAACTGGCCGTGGAGCATGGCAATGAGCCCTTCGGTGCGGTGCTGGTGAAGGATGACAAGATCGTGTTCTCCAGTGAAAATCAGATATACACGAAGCACGACCCCACCTTCCACGGTGAGGCGGGACTGATTCGGGAGTTCTGCGTTCAGATTGGCATCACCGATCTTCATGAATACACACTATATTCAAGCTGCGAGCCCTGTTTCATGTGCAGCGGTGCCATGGTGTGGGTGAAGCTCGGCAGACTGGTTTACGGCGCGAGCAATGACGATCTGGAACGCATCCTCGGCAACAAGGGCTGCAACTGCTCTAAAATGGTGTTCGACAACTCCTTCTGGCAGCCGCAGGTCACAGAGGGCGTTTTACGCAAGAAAAGTCTTGATATACTGAAAGATTACTTTGGTAAGCATCAAAAACGGTAACTTTTTCATTAGGGTCATATAGTGGCATTTGAACGGTGCTGAATTTTATTCTACCGCATATTTAATTTCATGTAACCGCATATTTAATTTCATGTATTTGAATTGCAAAATCAGGTGCGGGGTATTTCTGGTAGATGCATCGTGTAACGGACGTATCTCTTTACCGGAGTTGGGCCGTTATACCCGCAAGACAAAATGGTTCTTGTGATAATCGAGGACACCATCCTTTTTCATCTTTCCAAGCTCCAGCGACAGCCCGCTGCGCTCAACGCCAAGATAATCCGCAA
>CAVENX010000054.1:0-8299 GCA_963617275.1 bacterium | reverse complement strand
AGCGACAGGACAAGCACAAACACAAGAAGCAGCGAAATAAATTTCCTGAAATTTCTCATGTCATCCTCCACATTACATATGTATATGTATATAATTTGCTTCTATAGAAGATATCATGCTTCACACAGCACGTCAAGAGATTTTTAATTTTTCGTTAACAAGTTATTTCCGATAAACCTAAAAGCCGGGGAGCTTTAGTATTATTTCAAAGTCCCCGGCAGTCTGACCTTTCCCGCGCCAAAAGCAGGCGGAAGGCAGAAACGAACTCTGCCTTCCGCCTTGTTTTTCAATTGGTATATGCCATATAGTTTATTTCAAGCGGTGGGAATCCCTGTTCCCTGCCCCATTCGATAAGCTCCGCCGGATCCTTGTCGGTATAGTAGGATGCTACGCCCGATGCAAAATCAACAAGCTCTATCCCGTAATCCGCGGCTATCTTTTCCGCCTCATCCTGTGTTTCGACAAGGGCAAAAAGCGGCTTATCCTTGGAATACTCCAAAGCCATCGCGCCGCTGCCTACTGTGTCCGTCGGTCTGCGCATATTCTCTCCCTTATTGATCATTTCCGCTTCCTCCTGTCCGGTTCTGACTGCCGGCGTGCTCTCGTCTGTGGTGCAGCCCGCCGTAAAAAGCATCACTGCGGCAATCAAAAGTATAAGCCGTGCTTTCATCACTGTGTCCTCCTTATGCTTAATGAACTTTTCCGTTCCCACACTCAGTTGAAGCTGTCCGCGCCCGCACGGAACAGCACATTCACACGCTCACGGAGCGCCGCGTTTTCCGCCCGCTCAAGCTTAGGATCGTCTTTCAGAAGCAGCTTTGCCTCGTCCTGCGCCTGCTGCATCACGCGCATATCCGCCCCAAGGTCTGCAACATGCATCTCGGGAAGCCCGTGCTGCCGCGAACCGAAAAAGTCCCCCGGCCCGCGTAGGCGCAGATCCTCCTCCGAAATTTTGAAGCCGTCGTTTGTTTTGCTCATCACCGCAAGACGCGCCCTGACGTCCGCGCTGCTATTGTCGGAGACCATGACGCAGTAGCTTTTATGTTTTCCGCGCCCCACGCGTCCGCGCAGCTGGTGAAGCTGGCTCAGACCGAAACGTTCGGCGTTCTCGATTATGATGAGCGCGGCATTGGGAACGTCAACTCCTACTTCTATGACGGTCGTTGCGACCAGAATGTTCGTCAGTCCTGCGGAAAAATCTCTCATTACTGCATCTTTTTCCTTCGGCTTCATTCTGCCGTGGACGCAGGCAATGCGCAGATCGGGAAAAGTACGCGCAAGCTCTTGCGCGTGCTCTGTCGCGGATTTGAGCTTTACGGGCAGCTCCTCGTTTTCGTCCACCATCGGGCAGACAACAAATACCTGCCGCCCCTCGCCGGTCAGCTTTCTTATAAATCCGTTAAGCCTCTGACGGTAGCTCTCATCCACGGCAAAGGTATCGACCTTCTGCCTGCCTGGCGGAAGCTCGTCGATCACCGACACATCGAGATCTCCGTATATCATCAGGGCAAGCGTGCGCGGGATAGGCGTTGCGGACATTACGAGAACATGCGGTTTTGTGCCCTTTGCGATAAGCGCAGAGCGCTGACGTACGCCGAAACGGTGCTGCTCATCAGTAACAACAAGGGCTAAATCGGAATACTCCGTATCGCCGGAAAAAAGCGCATGCGTACCCACGACAAGTCCGCACCCGCCGCCGCTCATCAGTTCCTTGGCGGCGCGCTTCTCCTTTGCGGTCATCGCGCCGGTAAGCTTCACGACGCGTATGCCCATCGGCGAAAGCAGCCCGGTGAGATTATTATAGTGCTGCTCGGCAAGAATCTCGGTGGGCGCCATGAAAGCGCTCATATATCCGCTGCGGCAGACGGCGTATATAAGCGCCGCCGCGACAAGCGTTTTGCCGCTGCCGACATCGCCCTGCACAAGCCTGTTCATCACGCTGCCGGAGCACATATCCGCAAGCGCCTGCCCGATCGCCCTGCGCTGTGCGTTCGTGGGCGAAAACGGGAGTGCGTCATAAAATTCCGTGATGTCCGCACAGGATATCTTTACCCCGCTCTCGACCACGCGTTCGCTGTGCATTTTGTCGAGAGCGCAGGCAAGCACAAACAGCTCCTCAAAAATGAAGCGCCGCCGCGCAAGCTCCAGCGTTACAAAATCCGTCGGAAAATGAATGTTTTCATAGGCAAAGCGGCTCTGCACAAGGCCGCACTTTTCCCTCACCGCGTCCGGCAGCACATCCGGCAAAGCCTCGCCGCACAGCCGCAGCCCCTGACGCACGGAATCAACAATGTTCTTCTGCGTCAGCCCCGCGCACATCCGGTACACGGGCATGATGCGCCCGGTCACGGCATTATCGGCGTTTTCGCTCTCGTGTACGGGATTGGCCATCGAGCGGCGTCCGCCCATCACCTCGACCCTGCCGTAGAAACAATAGCACTCGCCCTTTACAAACTGATCCCTGAGATAATTCTGGTTGAAATAAGTTATATCGACGGCGCCGCTGTCGTCCACAGCGCGGAACTTCACAAGCTCCATGCCGCGCCGGATGCGCACAAGCTTAGGCGTGTCCGCAACTATCGCCTTTATGCAGCACGGCATATCAGACGCCGTCTCCGCGATAGGGACAAACACGCTTCTGTCTTCGTATTTTCTCGGGAAATACGAAACAAGATCATAGAGAGAAAAAACCCCAAGCTTATTGAAAGCCAGCGCCTTTTTCTCTCCTATTCCTTTTATATATCTTACGTCTGTATCAAGCGCCGCCATGTCATTCCCTGTACTTGAGCGTATAGGTATCGTTGGAGAGGGTGAACTTCTCCATAAGCCCTATCGTACATATTACCTCGTTGCTCTTTGTGACAAGTATCATTTCAAAGCCGCCGTTTGCGCGCCAATAGTTAAGCGCGTTTGTCTCGCCCATTACGAACATGGCCGTTGAAAGGCAGTCCGCCGTAGTACCGTCGTCGCATATTACCGTGCAGGACAGCAGTGTGTTGTTCGCGGGGTAGCCGGTAGTCGGACTTATAAGATGGTGGTAGGTATTGCCTTCCGCATCGGTAAAGAAGCGCTGGTATGTGCCGCTGGTGACGACCGCAGTCTCGCCGACACTGATAACGCCGAGATAGCTCTCCGTATGATTGGGATCCTGGATAGCGACATTCCAGTTCGTGCCGTCGGGCTTCAGTCCAAGCGTCTGTACGTTGCCGCCGAGGGAAATTATGCCGCTCGTCACGCCCGCCTGACGCATGGAGCCTATCGCGTTCTGCGCCGCGCTGCCCTTTGCGCAGCACGCAAAACTCAGCTCACCATAGGACGGGATAGTGACGGAATACGCACCGGATGCCGGAAAACTCGACAGCACCATCTGGTCAAAGCAACGCCTTGCAAGCTGCTCCTGTATCTCTGCGTCTGTCGGGGTGTAATATTTGCTGTCAACAAAGCCCCACTTTTTGATAAGCGGATAAAGCGTCAAATCGAGCATACCGGTCGCGCTTGAGTTATACGTTTTGGTCTTCTGGTAGATGTCATATGCCTTTGACAGCATATCCGCCACCTGACCGGTCACGACGGTGCTGCCGCCCTGAGCATGGTTAATGGCGTACACCGTGCTCGTCTCAAGCTCCGGATCGAGCATCGCATCCATGGATTTTATAACGCTTTCCGCCGCGTTCAGCCCTTTTTCGGCGTTTTTTCCGTAGGCGATGAGCGTCATAACCGTGTCCATTGCGTATACCTCTCTCTGCACCTTTCTTGTCTCGCCGCAGCCGGTGAGCGAGGCAAGCGTGACGGCGCACAGCAGCAGACATACCGCTTTAGATAATATCTTTGTGTGCTTCATAAAATTCGTTGTAGTCCTTTAACATATATTTGAGCAGATTGGGCGTGTCAAGCTGATACGGGCAGCGGCTTCTGCAAAGCCCGCACTCCACACAGTCGTTTATTTTGTTCATCTTTGCGCGCCACTCATCTGTCATATACTGCCGCCACGGGGAACGGCGCAGGAGCATATCCATCCTTGCGCAGTTGTTTATCTCTATCCCCACCGTGCATGGCATACAGTAACCGCAGCTGCGGCAGAAGTTGCCGGAAAGCTGCTCTCTGTCGGCCTTTATCTGCGCGGAAAGCTCCTCATTCATCATGGGGTCTTCCTCCGCAAGCCTCATCCAGCACTCAAGCTCCTCCATCGTCTGCATTCCCCAGATCGGTACTACGTTGTCATATAGGTTCATAAAGGCGTGGCAGGCTCTCGGGTTCGTTCCGAGCAGTCCGCCGGCAAGCCCTTTCATTGCGATAAAGCCTACATCGGCATTCTTTGCCCTTTCCGCAAGGTCAAGATCGCGCTGCGCGGATATGTAGCTGAACGGGAACTGCACCGTTTCAAAAGCGCCGGAATCTATGCACTGCTCAATAACGCCGACCCTGTGCGAGGTAACGCCTATATGACCTATCCAGCCGCGCTCCTTTGCGATAAGCGCGCCGGCATATGCGCCCTCTTTGTCGTCGGCGTCCGGAACCTCCGGCACGTTATGGAATTGGAAAAGGTCAATATAGTCGGTTTTCATCATCCTGAGGCTGTTCTCAATATCGGCAAGCACGCCGCCGCACGTTCTGGACGCGCTCTTTGTTGCAATGATGATATCGTCACGGACGTCGCTCAGCGCAAGGCCGATCTTCTCCTGACTGTCGGTATACGCCGCCGCGGTATCGAAAAACCTTATGCCGCGCTCATAAGCACTGCGCAGGAGCTTCACGCTGTCTTCTATACTGCATCTCTGCACCGGCAGACAGCCCATTGCCGGTTTTGTTACAACAAGCCCGCTTTTTCCAAGTCTTACAGTTTTCATTTTCCCCTCCGTATTTTTGCGCCGCACGGCCGGTGTCTTCCCGTCCGCCTCATACGGCAAAAATAATGCAAACACGCTATTTACTTTGCGACGATTCTTTGCTATAATGTGCAGGATAGATTTCTGTTTGATAGGATATTATATCAGATAATGCTTACATTGTAAACTGTAAGCTGTTTTCTTCCCCTTTTGGGGCTTGTCCCGCTTTAATATGTGCCCGTAGCTCAGCTGGATAGAGTGTCAGACTCCGACTCTGAAGGTCGCAGGTTCGAATCCTGTCGGGCATATACGTCAAAACAACACCATAAGGTCATCAGCCGCCGCAGGCGGCGTCAGATCGACCGATGGTGTTGTTTTTCCTTTCCAAATCAAACCCACTTCGTTGGGCTTTGATTTGGTTCTGATATTACGAGGAGTAAGCACCGTTCCGTTTCCGTCTTGCGACGAAAACTGCACTATGCTTACTCTTTCTTCCTTTTCCGAATTGAACCCGCTCCGCTGGGCTTCAATTCGGGTATTACGTGGGAGATAATCATCATAAAGTCATCAGCCGCCGCAGGCGGCGTCAGATCGACCGATGGTGTTGTTTTTCCTTTTCCAAATCAAACCCACTCCGTTGGGCTTTGATTTGATTTTGATATTACGAGGAGTAAGCACCGTTCCGTTTCCGTCTTGCGACGAAAACTGCACTATGCTTACTCTTTCTTCCTTTTCCGAATTGAACCCGCTCCGCTGGGCTTCAATTCGGGTATTACGTGGGAGATAATCATCATAAAGTCATCAGCCGCCGCAGGCGGCGTCAGATCGACCGATGGTGTTGTTTTTCCTTTTCCAAATCAAACCCACTCCGTTGGGCTTTGATTTGATTTTGATATTACGAGGAGTAAGCACCGTTCCGTTTCCGTCTTGCGACGAAAACTGCACTATGCTTACTCTTTCTTCCTTTTCCGAATTAAACCCGCTCCGCTGGGCTTCAATTCGGGTATTACGTGGGTTTTTATGCTTTTAAGTAATTTCCGGTATCATTTTCAAGCTCCTGCCATACCGGGTATTCCGCCTCGTGGGCATCAAAGAATTTTTTCAAATCGCGGTTCAATGCGCTCATTTCTTCGACCGCGGCCATTGCATGGTCGGAAGCGCAGATTTTTCCGAGACTTGTCGCGCACATGAGTCTGAAGAAGCGCAGGCAGGTTTTGCGGTACGCAGCGCTCTCAAAATTCTTGTCATCATCCGGAAGGATTTCATGTCCGGCATTCCTTATGGCGCGGTATGCCTCAATATTGGCGTCGATCATCCGATTCAGATATGCCGTGCTGCCCTTGAGTTTTTTCAGATCCCCATCCGTTTTGTAACACGCGAAAGCAACCGGAACAACAAACGCCGCATGGCACAGAAGATAATCCCCCATGTTCGGCTCATAGACTACCCTATACTTTGTTCCTGCAAAAATCTGCCCTATCAGCTTTTCATTGGACGGCGCGGTACTGAGCTGGCCTATCGTGATTTTTTTCAGGTCTATCGAAGCCACATGATTTCTCTCCCTGTGTCCCGCCGAGAGCGCAAAGGCAAACATCACGTTTTTCTCCGGCAAAAGCGCCGCAATTTCCGATGCGCGTACATCGTTGCCGACAAAGACAATATTTTTCGTTCTGTTGGCTTTCAGAATATCCACGATCAATTCGACCTGCGTATAACGCATGACGACAAAGATCACATCGTACCGATCCTCCGGTTTAAGCTCCGTCACTACGGGAATATGGCTGACCGACATACGGAGTGAAAATTTATCCTTGATGCGCAGGCCGTTCTTTTGGATCTCCTCCCCCCAATTTCCGCGGGCGAGCAAGGTCGTATCCTTTCCGGCGCGGAACAGATTCCTTGCAAGATTGCAGCCGATCACACCTGCGCCGAATACCAAAATTCTCATAACCAAGTCTCCTTATTTCTGAAATGATATATGTTCTCATCGCAGTTAGCACTTGCTAACTGCGATGTTTTTAAAAACTGCCTCCGGCAGTTTCCCACAATGAGGCACGGCTGGCTGCCTGCGCTCCCATTGCAGTTTATTATATCATTACTTTTCTGTAAGTACAATACAATTTTTAAACCCACGAAAAAAACGTTGGATTCCGGACATTTTTCTTCCCGCACGGCGGCTGTATTGCTTGCGGCAGGGCAGTATGCATGGTAAAATATGAAATATTATACCAAGAGGCGATAACAGAGAGATTTTGGGGGACATCCGGATGCATACGGTAAAAAAGAGGAGCTTGATAAAATTGACCGCGGCACTGCTGACCGCAGTATTTCTGCTGTCAGCGCTGCTGCCAGTATGCGCTGACGCGGCTGGCACGGGAGAGAAAACCGTCCGTGTCGGATATGTGCAGTCCGATTCATATGAGGAAATACACGAAGACGGATACATGAGCGGCTCGGGCTATGAATATCTTCAGGAGATATCTTACATAACCGGCTGGAACTATGAATACGTTTTTGCTTCCTTCAGCGAGTGTTACGATATGCTTGTAAACGGTGAGATCGACCTGCTTGGTGATGTGACCTACACCACAGAGCGTGCCGAGCTTGTAGACTTTTCCGCGTATCCTCAGGGCAAAGAAACCTATTGGCTGTGCACTGATGCCAACCACACTGTACTGACGAGCGGCAAGCTTGAGCTGTTCAACAACTGCCGCATCGGCGTGCTTCAGGGCAGTTACCAGCACAGGCTGCTGAAAGAATGGCTGGCAAAGAATAACATTGACGCGCAGATTTTTCTATACAGGAGCTATGACGATCTCCCGCTTGCACTTGGAAACGGCGTTGTTGACGCCATCGTGACGCAGGATTACTCCGTGCTGAACACCTTTACACCGATAATGGTTCTCGGCTCAAGCGAATACTATTTTGCCGTATCAAAGCAGCGTCCCGACCTGCTGGATGCTCTGAACATGGCGCTTGGTGAAATACAGCTCAGCGATCCCGACTTCAACAGCGCCCTTGCCCACAAGTACCGTATCAGGCTCAAAAGTTCCATGGAGCTTAATACGATCGAACGGCAATGGCTTGTCGCGCATGACAACACGCTGCGCCTCGGGCTGCTTGCGGACAGTCTCCCTTATTCAAAGCAGGGGGAGGACGGAAGTGCTTCCGGTATTCTGAGCGCACTGGCGGACAATTTGACGCAGGAATTCGGCGTCAAAGTAAAAATACGGTTCTACCCGGACAACACTGAGCTGACAGCCGGGCTTGAACGCGGCGAGGTGGACGCCATAGGCCCTGTATACAACGATTACTATTTCGCTGAGAAAAGCAACAATCTGCTGACAAACGAGGTGATCTCCGGAACACTTGTCGCTATATATAATAAAGATGACTTTGATGTGAACAGCGGCATAGTCAATGTCACTAAGTTAAGAAAGGCTGGGTCTCGCAGAAATGCGGGGCCCAGTTTT
>CAVENX010000053.1:0-23085 GCA_963617275.1 bacterium | reverse complement strand
AAGTATCTGGCAGACAATGATTTTGCCGAACTCAGCGGAGATGAGCTCAAGGCGGCGATCAAGGGTGAAATAGAGAAGAAGGACGGTGATCTTGTCGGCAGGATGGTCTCGGAAGGAACAACTCCCAGACGGCTTACCGACCTTATAGGTTCTCTCTGCGACCTTACATCCGGCAGCGGCGATAAGGGAACACCTATCGTATATATCCAGGGCTATTTTGATAATTATACCTCCGAATATTGATATTTTTTATGAGTCTTCCTGCTTTTTAGGCAGGAAGGCTCTTTTAAAAATTTGGCTCTATCTCAATGCTTGGGGCAGAGAAAAATGTTGGGGCAGCCATCCTTTTAGAATGGCTGCCCCAACATTTATTTTAGAAACTTTATGAGCCGATTTTCAGCAGAGCTGTGCACCGGCGGGAACGGAATCGTCAAGCATGATAAGATGCAGCTCCTCTTTGCCGTCAACCTCGCGTACCGCAGAGAGCAGCATACCGTTGGACATCTGCCCCATCATCTTTCTGGGCGGCAGATTGACAATTGCAACAACAGTCTTGCCGACAAGCTGTTCCGGTTCATAGAATTTATGGATGCCGGAAAGAATCTGGCGTGGAGTGCCGCTGCCGTCGTCAAGCTGGAATTTGAGCAGTTTGTCCGACTTCTTGACCGCTTCACATTCGAGCACCTTGCATACGCGCATATCGCACTTTGCAAATTCGTCGATAGTAACGTCGGGCAGAACGGGATTGACCTTGACCTGCGGCCCCTTTGCTGTGCTGGCAAGCTCCACAAGCTCCGCAATAGCCTTTTCGGCGTCAAGGCGCGGGAAAAGGGTTTCACCTTTATGGATGGCAACGCCCTCGGGCGTGGAGGCGGAGAGGCTTTCCCATGTGCGGGAATCTTCCGGTGCGCCTATTTGCTCAAATGCCTTTACGCAGGTATCGGGCATGAAGGGGGTGAGCATGACGAGAGAAACGCGGAGCGCCTCGACAAGATTGTACATGACGGCCGCAAGCCTGCCTTTGCCGTCCTCGCTCTTCGCAAGAACCCAAGGAGCAGTCTCGTCGATATACTTATTGGCGCGCTGGATGAGCCTGAAGACCTCTTCAAGTGCCAGATGCAGCTGAAAACCGTCCATCTGTGCGGCATATTTCTCGGGCGCGGATTTTATCATGCCCAGAAGCTCGTCGTCTATTACAGCGTAAGTACGTTCCGCGGGGATCATGCCGCCGAAGTATTTCTCGACCATTGCGGTGGTGCGCGAAACAAGGTTGCCCAGATCGTTTGCAAGATCGGTGTTTATTGTGTTTATAAGAAGCTCGTTGGAGAATGTACCGTCGGAACCGAAGGGGAAGGTGCGCAGCAGGAAGAAGCGAAGTGCATCAACACCGAAATAATCCGCAAGGATATACGGGTCAATGACGTTGTCGGACTTGTTGGCTTTGGATTTGGAGACTTTGCCGCCGTCGATAACGAGCCAGCCATGGCCGTATACACGTTTCGGAACGGGCAGACCGAGACTCATGAGCATTGCGGGCCAGATAATTGAGTGGAAACGCACGATCTCCTTACCGACTATGTGCACATCCGCCGGCCAATATTTATCAAAATCGTCATATCTGTCGTTGAGATAACCGAGCGCGGTAATGTAGTTGGAAAGGGCATCTACCCATACGTATACGACATGACCCTGGTCAAAGTCCACCGGGACGCCCCAGTCAAAGCTCGTGCGGGAAACGCACAGGTCTTCAAGGCCGGGCTTTATGAAATTGTTTATCATCTCGTTCACGCGGGAGGGGGGAGTGAGGAAAGTGCCGGATTCAAGCAGCTCCTGAACTGGCTTTGCATACTTGGAAAGACGGAAGAAGTAGGCTTCTTCCTCGGCGTCTATAACGTCGCGGCCGCAGTCGGGACACTTGCCGTCAACAAGCTGGCTCTCCGTCCAGAAGCTTTCGCACGGGGTGCAGTATTTTCCGGTGTACTTGCCCTTGTATATATCGCCCTTGTCGTACATCTTTTTGAAGATGCGCTGGATGGAGGCCACGTGATAATCGTCTGTCGTGCGGATGAAGCGGTCATTGGAGATGTTCATCAGTTTCCAGAGATCCTTGATGCCGTTTTCTCCTTCAACGATCTTGTCAACAAACTGCTGCGGAGTAACGCCTGCGGCCTTTGCCTTCTCCTCGATTTTCTGCCCGTGCTCATCAGTGCCGGTGAGGAACATGACGTCATAACCGCGCAGCCTTTTGTAGCGTGCGATCGCGTCGGTCGCAACCGTGCAGTAGGTATGGCCTATATGCAGCTTGTCGGAGGGGTAATAAATGGGCGTGGTAATATAAAATGTCTTTTTCTCCATGGTTCTTTTCCCTTTCAGATTTACCGGCGGAAATATTTGTATCCTGCCGCCGGAGGTATATTCCCTTTTAAATAGTGAACGTTGTTATAGGGCGGCGCGTCAGGCAACCCCGCCTGCCATTGCGGCCTGTGCGGCGGCCTGTTCTTCAAGCGCCTTGAACTGCTCGGCAAACTCATGGGTGTGATATACGTCATAAATTTCGGCGATCATGTCTATCTGGTTGCCGTCCTTATCGTATACATCCCTGAACACCTGTGCACCGTAGCCCTCAAAGAGCCACGGGTATTTGCTGTTATTGTATCCCGCAACGGTTGAGCGCGTTTTGATGTAGGTCCCGTCAATATTAGTACCGACTATCTGAACCGTGAGTGCCCTGTTCTCCACATCGCAGTTGGCAACGATCTTTACGGGGTAAGCGGTATCGTTCCTGAATCTGAAGTGCGGCTTTGGCCAGCTTACGGTAGCGTCGTAGCCCTTTTCAATGTAATCTGATGGGAAATAGTGCGGGCTTCTCTCGACGGTCGTCAGCCTGTATCCGTAGAGCATTGCGCAGTACAGTGTAGACGACACCTGACATACGCCGCCGCCGATCTCCTCGACCACTTCGCCGCTGCTGTACGCGCCTGCGGGAAGAAATCCCGCAGCCTCCGTGCGTTCACCCACAACATCGTTGTAGGAGAAGACGTCGCCCGGATAGAGAACGTAATCGTTTATTTTGCCGGAAGCGAGCACAAGATTGTTGATGCGGTTGTCGTTGCTGTTGGGGAAATAAGTTGTTCTTTCGCCCAGAACGTCCCGGAACAGCAGACCCTCGAGATCAGACACAGTGATCTCCGGGAATGACAGCGTCAGCGGGATCTTGATCTCCTTTGCAACCGTACCCTCGGTCCAGATACGCTTTGCTTCGTCAACGTCAAACTCACATCCTTCGATATCTTCTATGACAGTGAAAGTATTGTCATCGGAAAAATGCGCGTCTACCGGCTCTCTTGCAAGCTCATCATGGATCTTGTCAAAGTCAGGCATTTCGGGCTGACGGGAAAGCGTATCGTAGGATATGCTCATGGTACCGCTGCTCAGAGCCTGAATTATAAGCTCAATGATTGCTTCGTTGTCAAAGCTGAAGTCGCCCGCGCCCTTTATCATTCTCAGAACAGAATTTTCCTTGTCTATCTCGTACCCGCCGCTGCCGAGAGCGTTGTTGAGTTTGCTGATGCCCGCGTCAACTCTTTCTGCGATATATTCCATATCGAGATTCTCTCTGCTTTCCGCAACGTCAACGGGTACGAAAAAGCCTTTGAGATATTTGTAAAGGTTAAGATACCAGTTGCCGTCGTGCCCGTAGGCAAAGGCGAGATCAGCCGCCGTTTCCTTATCCGGCAGAATGCCGGCTTTACCCAGATCGACCTGAAATTCCGACACATCCATAAGCCTTACGGTGAGCGGAAGCGACGCCCTTATATCCCAGCCGGATTTTTCAAGCATTTCGGGGATCTCATCACGCGTAAGACCGCTTACAAGAACACCGTCAACGCTTACATTCGGAAAAACCGTGTCGCTGTACGTAACGTAAGCGGCGGCGCCGGTCACGGCGGATACGGCCATAAGCACGATTATCAGAAAGATCCCGAGACCTTTCAGAAACCTGGCCAGCGCATCTGCGCGCTCATTCTTTTTGCGCTGCATTTCCTCGGGAGAAACGCGTGCCGCGCCTTTTCCCTTTCTTGAAGCACCGCGGACGGGGCGCTTGAGGTTGTCCCCGTAAACATTTGGACGGTTATTTACTTTTGGGGCTTTGCCGCCGGAATCATTTTTACTCATATAGCAGTCCGCCGTTCATTTCAGATTTTTAAACTCCGCCTGTGCGGAAAATTCAATACGGCACAGCATAATGCCGTGGGATGCCGCCTCAATGGTTTCAGCCTGAAGTGCGCTGATTGTACATGTCGGAAAACATTTCCTCTTCTCCCTTCGGGAGGTCTATTTTCAGCTCCGTCTTATCGTCGTCAACGAGCCATGGCGTGCCTTCAAGTCTTCCCGTGGCCTGAACCTCAAGAAGGATGCCGATAAGCTGATTGGAGATAAGAAAGCCCGGAACCGTAAAATGCCATCTTCCGTCTGTAAGCTCTGCCCAGCCCTTTTTTCTGAAAGCGCGGAGGGCTTTGTCAAGAGGCCTGAAATCGCTTTGAGTGCGTACTCTGTAATCATATTCGGAGATACCGCGTGATGTACGCATGGCGAGCATGACATACTCGACACTTTTGCCGAACTGATCAATGTTTTCGTACTCGTCCACAAGGCTTGCGTCTCTGTAAACCGCAGAGATATAGCGCTTGAGGTCTTTTATATAGCTGTATCTGAGATTGCCGATGCTTGAGTGCGCACCGGGGCCGAAGCCCATATAATCCTCAAGGTTCCAATATTTGAGGTTGTGCTTTGACTCAAAACCTGGGGCACAGAAGTTGGAGACCTCATAATGCTCATATCCGTAGCGCCTCAGCATGGAGGCTGCAAAGGAGTACATATCCGCCTGCTCATCGTCATCGGGCATGATGGGGGAGCCGTTGTACTCACGGTACATTTTTGTGCCGCGCTCAAGCTTTAGGCCGTAGCATGAAATATGCTCGGGATGCAGCGCAACGATCTCCGAAAGTGAATTTGCCCATTCGCCCTTTGTCTGACTCGGCAGGCCGTACATCAGATCGACGCTTATGTTGTCAAAGCCTGCTTTCCTTGCATCCTTGAAAGCCTTTACGGCCTGCTGGAAATTGTGCCTTCGTCCGATAAGCTTGAGGAGATTGTTGTCTGTTGCCTGGATACCTATTGATATCCGGTTGATGCCTTCTTCGCGCATACGGCACAGGTCGTCATAGTGCATACTGTCCGGGTTGCACTCCACCGTGACCTCCGCGTCAAGGCGGACATTGCCGTTGAGCTTGAGCGCATTAAAAATTTCAATTATATTGTCTGCCCCGTAATAGCTTGGCGTACCGCCGCCAAAATATACCGTATCGACGTCGTAGTTCTTTATTGCCGTTGACGATTCATCGATATGGTCAAGCAGAGCGTCCTGATAATCCGGCATGATGTGGTCACAGCCGGAGAGGGAATAGAAATCGCAGTAAGCGCATTTGCTGGCACAGAACGGTATGTGGATATAAATTCCGAGCCGTTTTTTCATATATAAAGATACTCCGAAAGATAATTATGGAAGCTTCCCCGGGAGGAAAGCTCTCGGGGAAAAGGCAGGATCAGAACATTTCGCCTACGAGTGCAACGAACGATGCGGGGTCTTCGATTTCAAGCCCCGCCATCATTGCAGCAAGCGTGAACATTACCTTTGCCTGCTTCGCGGCCTTGTCCTTGTCATTTGAATAGGCGTCGAGCAAAGCCTTGACGGCGCTATGGTCGATATTAAGCTCAAGCACGCGGTTGGCGCGAAGCTTGCGCATTTCCTCGCTGGGGCCGCGGCGGAAATATTTTTCCATTTCAAGCGTCATGCCGCCTTCAGTCGTGAGGGCGCACGGCATATCGCCGAGCTTGGAAGAGAACTTCACCTTGGTGACATCCTCGCCTATGGCATCCTTAACAAAATCAAGGAAGTCCTTGTTTTCAATATCGCGTTCTTCAGCGGCCTTCTTTTCCTCCTCGGTGTCAAAGCCGAGATCGTCGGTAACGACGTTGCAGAAAGCCTTACCGTCCTGCTCATGCAGACATTCAAGCACCATTTCGTCAAGCGCGCTTGTGAGATAAATAAGCTCATATCCGCGCTTCTTGACCTCTGCGCACTGCGGCAGACTCATGGCGTGCTTTACGGAATCGGACGTGGCGTAATAGATGACCTTCTGACTCTCGGGCATATTTTCCACGTATTCCTTGAGCGTTATCTGCTTGTCGTCGGAGGTGTAGAATATCAGCAGGTCGCGCAAAAAATCCTTGTATCTGCCGTATTCGTCGCAAACGCCGCACTTGAGATGCACACCGAAATTGCGGAAAAATTCCTCATATTTTGGCTTGTCGTCCTTCATGAGCTTTTCAAGCTCACCCTTTATTTTCTTTTCAAGGTTCTGTCCGATTATCTTGAGCTGACGGTCATGCTGGAGAATTTCGCGGGAGATGTTGAGGGAAAGATCGGGGGAGTCCACAACGCCCTTGACAAACTCAAAATACTCGTGCACGAGCTTGTCGCACTTTTCCATTATCATAACGCCGTTGGAGTAGAGCGTTATGCCGCCCTTGTTGTCGCCGACAAATGCGTTGTCGTTTTCCTCACCGGGGACAAAGAGCATAGCCTTGTAGGAAACGGTACCCTCGGCATTGATGCGGATAAGGCAGCAGGGGTCTTTCCTGTCTCTGTTCTTTTCCTTGTAATAGGCGATGCAGTCATCGTCTGTCACATCGTTCTTGCTGCGCTGCCAGATCGGCACCATGCTGTTGACGGTCTCGTTTTCCGTGACCATTTTATATTCATATTTGGGGCTTCCGTCGTCGTTTTTCTCGCCGGTCTCTACGCGCTCCTGATGCTCGATATCCATTTTGATAGGCCAGCGCACATAGTCGGAGTATTTTTTGATAAGCGCCTTGAGCTTCCACACCTCAAGATATGAGCCGTATATCTCCTCGTCGGAGTCAGGCTTGATATGCATGATAACATCGGTGCCGACAGTATCCTTGTCACATTCAGTGACGGTGTATCCGTCCGCTCCGCGGCTGACCCATTTAACGCCCTTTTCCTCGCCGTATTTGCGCGCGATGACGGTCACTTCGTCGGCAACCATAAACGCGGAATAGAAGCCCACGCCGAACTGACCGATAATGGACAAATCCTCGCTCTCGCTCTTATCCTTGTCCATCTCGCCCTTGAAGCTGAGAGAACCGCTTTTTGCGATAACGCCGAGGTTGCTTTCGGCCTCTGCGGCGGTCATGCCTATTCCATTGTCGCGCACGGTAACGGTACGCGCCTCTTTGTCAGCAATGACGTCGATATGAAAATCGTCCCTGTTAAGACCGATCTTGTCGTCGGTGAGCGACATATAGCACAGCTTATCAATTGCGTCTGATGCGTTTGATATGATCTCACGGAGAAAGATCTCCTTGTTGGTGTATATTGAATTGATCATCAAGTCAAGCAGACGCTTGGATTCTGCCTTGAACTGCTTCTTTGCCATTTTAACTATGCCTCCATAGATATAGAAATTTATAATAACTTATTATACCACACTTACCCGCAATTTCAACAATTGTTTATAATAATGTAATGAAAGGCAATGAAAGGATCTGACTGATTGACAAAAGCGGCGTGATATGCGAAAATTTAAAAAACAGGACACTTTTTATTTTTGGTTTCGTCAAAAATACACTCTGATTTTCCGAAAGTGAGGTATGGATATGAACAGCATAAGAAAGGTCGTTTTATCGGCCGCGATAGTATTTGCCCTGATGCTCTCCGCGTGCGGTCAGGGGTCGGCCGCGGCGGTGCTGCCTGCGCCTGAGGATGGAGCCGTGCCGGTAAATACCGGGAAAAACGTTGTCAGCGTGTCCACCGTTGACGAATTTCTGACCGCAATAGCACCGGATACGCATATTGTGCTGCAAAGCGGCGTGTATGAACTTAATCTTGCTTCCGATTACGGCAGAGGCGGCGGTGAGTATTACCGGTGGGACGAGGCATACGACGGGCCGGAGCTTGTTATACACGACGCCGGCAGCCTGAGCATTTCCGCCGCTGATGACGCGAATGTCACCATTTCTGCACTGCCGCGCTATGCGAATGTCATGCGTGTTGTCAACTGCGACGGTTTTAAGCTTGAGGATGTCACCTGCGGCCATACGAAGGAGCCGGGGGCCTGCGCGGGCGGCGTGATAAGAATCGAAAGCTCTGACGGGGTGCGGATAGACGACTGCAATCTCTTTGGCTGCGGGACCGTTGGGGTGGATGCTTTCCGATGCAGCGAGCTTTATGTGACCGACTGCGACATATATGAATGTTCATATAACGCCGTTGCGGCGGCAAGTTGCAAGGACGTGCGCATCATTGACTGCGATATATACGACATCCGCTGTGAATGGGCGAATATCTTTGAGGTGGGGCAGTCGGCCGGCTTTGCCGTGGTGAACTGCGATATCGAAAACAACAGTGCACGTTATCTTCTCTATGCGGACAATTCTCCGGAGGTGTATATTCTCGGCTGCGATACGGAGGAGAATTATTTCAATACGGCTGTCTTCCGCGTTTCGGGGAAAGCGCCCGTTCTCGAAGGAACATCTCTTAATAAAAATTACTTTACCGCATGGTATGACAGCAGCAGCGCCAGCGGCGGCACACCGGGACTGAGGTGCGTTGACAAAGCCGGAAACGAGCTTTCAAATGCACAGCTTGAGCAAATGATGCAGAGCGACTGCACGTATGACGGTCCCAATATAACGCTTGATACGGCGGCTCCGGAGATAACCGTGGATGAGAGCGGGAAGAAGACGGCGCGTGTCGGCACGGCTGATGAATTTCTCGCCGCCATCCGGCCGGGTGTGAACATTATTCTTGACGCAGATACGATAGATCTGAGCGCAGCTTCCGATTACGGCTGGGGAAGCGGTGAATATTATTTTTGGCGCGAGTGCTACGACGGATCAGAATTGGTCATCAGTGACGCTGACGGCATGAGTATTACGAGCGATGTCAACAGCGTAATTGCCGCAGTACCCAGATACGCGAACGTTTTGAATTTTGAAAACTGCGCCGGACTCAGCCTGAGCGGCTTCACGGCTGGACATACAACCGAACCGGGGGAATGTGCAGGCGGCGTTCTGGCGTTTGACGGCTGCCGGAATATTGCGGTGGACGGCTGCTCACTGTACGGGTGCGGCATACTTGGGATATACGCGGCGGAATCAGACGGGCTTACGGTCACCGGCACGGAGATATACGACTGCTCCACCGGCGCTGTTGCGCTGTACGCGGTTAAGGATGCCGTGTTTGAAAACTGCGATATCCATGACTGCCCGCGGCCGGAGATAAGCCTCTATGAGTACGGGGCGGTATTTATAAATGCCGAAGGCAAAACGGCATCGGTTGAACCGGGCAACTATACAATGAACGATGAAGCCCTGCCGATATCGACCGACGCTGCCGCGAGGGTAAGCGTATTATATGGCGGCGGCGCGGTAAACCTGCTGGAGCTTGGCAAAAACGACGCGCCGGTGCAGCTGTATGCAATGGTGGAGCTTTTCAATGGAGAAACGGTTGACCCGGACAGAATACGCTGGGGCTGCGCCGGAATGGGAGATGCGCTTGACTTTGACAGCAGCGGCGGAGCGATGGTCGTGCTTACGTCAAATCTGGCGGCGGGCGAGAGTGCAGAGCTGTATGTTGACTACCTTGGCGCCGACGGCTGCTCGGTAGGCTGTGCAGTGATCACCGTGACAGGGTGAGTTTACATAAAGTTAGTTACGTAACTTTAGAAACATAATGTAAGATACATAAATTAAGCAACATAATATCTAATACATAAACCAGGAAACGTAAAATGGTAGACATAATTTAATTAACGTAAAATAGGCAACTTAAAATTAGAAATATAATGTGGTTGACATAAAATTCAATTTGTGGATTTTTCTAAATGAAATCACAAAGGGAAATTCCCCCATGCCTGATTAGGAATATATTGATTATTTAGGTAAAGCTGCTTTTGGAGGAAGAAAAAATGACTGTACCTGAAAGACTGTCGGCACTTCGCACCCTTATGACTAAGAGCGGGATATCTGCCTATATAATACCGAGTGAGGATTTTCACGGAAGCGAATATGTAGGTGATTTTTTTAAAGCAAGGGAGTTTATGTCCGGCTTCACTGGCTCGGCTGGAACGCTTCTTATTATGCCTGAGCGTGCTTTCCTTTGGACGGACGGAAGATATTTTCTGCAAGCGGCGGAACAGCTTGAAGATACGGGGATAGACCTTATGAAAATGGGAGAGCCGGGCGTTCCCGCACTTGCGGAATTTCTTGCGCGGGAGCTTCCGGAAAATTCCCGCCTCGGCTTTGACGGGCGCGTTGTCAGCGCTGCCCTTTCAGAAAAATTCGCACGTGTGCTGAGAGAGAAAAAAGTTGTAATCAGCGCTGATGAAGACCTTATTGACGCTATCTGGGTGGAAAGACCGCCTCTTTCCGCGGAAAAGGTCTGGCCGCTTGATAAGAAATATGCCGGAAGCACACGTGAAAAACTTGAACGTGTCCGTGCGGCGCTTAAAAAGGAAGATTGCGATATTCTGCTTGTCTCCGCACCCGAGGAGATCGCATGGCTCCTGGGGCTTCGCGGAAACGATGTGGAATGTACGCCGGTGTTTCTTTCTTTCATGTTGATTTCCACTGATAAAGCCGTACTTTTTGCGAATAACGGCATTTTTGATGCCGAAATCAAAAAGCGGCTTGAGGATGACGGCGTTGTGCTTGCACCGTACTCTGCGGTATATGGGCAGGCAAAGCATGAAAGTGTCGGGAAGCGAGTCTGGGCTGATCCCGCAAGGACGAATCATCTGCTTATGCGGTGTCTTGCCGGTGCAGAAAAGATTGCAAAAAAACCGACGCCAATTGAACATATGAAAGCCGTAAAATCACCTGAAGAGCAGGAGGGGATGCGCCGAGCGCATATTCTTGACGGCGTCGCCTGCACGAAATTTATTTTCTGGCTCAAAACTCATGTGGGGAAAGAGAGAATAACCGAGATTTCTGCTGCCCGGAAGCTGCTTGATTTCAGAAAGGCGCAGGCGGGCTTTGTTGAGCCGAGCTTTGAAACGATAATGGCATACGCCGCTCACGGCGCGATTGTGCATTATGCCCCGACGCCGGAGACGGACTGCGAAATGCTCCCGCACGGCCTTTGCCTTGTCGATTCCGGCGCACATTACGCTTTCGGTACGACCGATATCACCCGCACCGTTGTTCTGGGCACGCTGACCGATGAAGAACGCCGCGGCTTTACGCTCGCAATGAAAGGGCATCTCCGTCTCGGAAACGCAGAATTTAAATACGGCTGCGGCGGGGGAGCAGTGGACTGTCTTGCACGTGAGGCTTTGTGGGAGAACGGGCTTGACTTTAACCATGGCACGGGGCATGGCGTGGGCTTTGTCCTATCGGTGCATGAGGGCCCCCAGCGCATACATTGGAACAGCCCGAATAAGTCGGTGGCGTTTGAACCGGGTATGGTCACATCCAACGAGCCGGGATTTTATGCAGCGGGAAAATTCGGCGTGCGCCACGAAAACCTCATGCTGTGTGTGGAGAAAGAAAAGAACGAATACGGACGGTTCCTCGGCTTTGAAAATCTGACCCTTGTGCCGTTTGATACCGACGGACTTGATATAAGCCTTTTGGATGAAAAAGAAAAAAGACTGCTCAATGATTATCATGCGCAGGTCCGGGAAGTGATTTCACAGTATCTTGAGCCTGAGGAAAAGCAGTGGCTTGAAAAGGAGACGGTGCCCATATTTTGACAAACGCATAAATGCTCCTCAATTTCCGACGGCGTTTGACGGAAATTGAGGAGCATTTGCTGTATATTGAAGCAGCAGGGGCGACTGAGAACGGAATCAGTTTTCGTCAAGAAAGCCCTTCACGAAATACATGGCCGCTCCCAGCACGGTCACATGAAGCGGATTGCCGCTGATGCTCAGATAATCCTGATCGGGGGTGAAGGGATCCGCGCCGTATACATATTCCTTGAGCCTGCCGAGATATGGCTGGAGATAGTAGGCCATTATTCCGCCCATGACGATTTTTGAGTCAAAAGCCATACGGATGTTGTGGATTGCAATGGCCAGATGCTCAAGATAATTTTCCCAGATCGCACCGGTTTTTTCATCGCCGTCGGCCAGGTTGGAAAAAAACTTTTCAAGCGTTACACCGGAATCTGTCAGTATTCTGTATTCAGAACAGTACGCCTCAAGACAGCCCTTTTTTCCGCAGGCGCATCTGCGCCCATTATATTCTACCGTCATGTGTCCGAATTCCCCGCCGAGCGAATTGCTGCCGCGATGCTGCACGCCGTTGAGAAAAAGCGTCCCTCCGACGCCGTCAGCCAATGACAGGTAGGCAAGTCCGCCTGCCGAGCCGTTTTGAAGTTCAACCGCAAAGCCGGCACTGTTCGCATCGTTATCAAGATGCACCGGATACGGTATGGCGTCCGCAAGCGGCTTCATCGAGACGCTTTTTATCCCGAGGGCAGGAGCATAGTTTACGGTGACTCCATCGCTCAGAAAAGTACCGGGAATACATACCCCGACGCCCAGAAGCTTTTCTCTCTCAATGCCGCTCTCGTCAATGAATTTTTCAAGCTCACCGGCAAAAAAATCTATATATTCGCGGCTGAAAATCGACGAAAGGGGGTACACGGTCTTATATGCCAGCTCCCTGCATTTGAGGTTGATAGCGGCAAAATTGATCCTCCCCGTCTGTATCGAGACGCCGATGGCATATCTTGCGTCGGCGACGACCTCAAGATTCATTGCGGGTCTGCCGCCGCTCGACGGGCGCAGCCCTGAATGTTTTATCAGCCCCATATCCATAAGTTCGCCTATGTTCTGATACAGAGTCGGCATGCTTATGGATAACAGTTCTGCTATTTCAAGCTTTGACATAGGTTTATCCGAGCAGTAAAGAGCCTTATAGATTTTACTGCGCGTATTCAGACGCCGTTCGGTATGCGTTGAGTTGCTGTTCATTGCTCCACTCCAAAAGACTTATATAAAATTTCTTGAAATATTTTATACAAGTCTTTTGAAAAAGTCAACAATATTTTTTTATCTAATTTGAATGTTTTTAAATGTGCAAGATGATCGGTAAAATGAAAATAAGTTATTTTGCACAAAAATCCGGATTATAATTTGTCGGTTTGGATGAAAATGGAATGTAAAGTAAAATATTGTTTGACTTTTATAAAGCATGTTTATATAATCAGACTTGAGAAAAGAAAAAGCGCGTTTAAGCGGAACTGTGCAATTGCATCCGCAAGCTCAGCCGCCTGGAGAAATATGCGGCATTAATTTGAAGAAAAGCAGTAATGCCTTTCAAAATAAATTATCAAAAGGAGAAACATCATGAAGAAGTTCTTAGCAATTCTTATGGTTCTGTGCATGGTAATGGCGCTCATCCCCGCGGCCTGCGCAGAAGGCGACCTCGTCGGTGTTGCAATGCCTACTCAGGACTTGCAGCGCTGGAATCAGGACGGCGCAAACATGAAGGAGCAGCTTGAGGCTGCCGGATACAGCGTTGATCTTCAGTTTGCGGCAAATGATATCCCCACTCAGGTTTCCCAGATCGAGAACATGATTGCAAACGGTTGCAAGGTTCTCGTTGTTGCCTCTATCGACGGCGATGCTCTCGGCACGGTTCTTGCTCAGGCAAAGGAAGCCGGCATCCCCGTCATCGCATATGACCGTCTCATTATGAACTCCGACGCCGTTTCTTATTATGCCACATTTGATAACTGGCTCGTCGGCACAAAGCAGGGCGAATTTATCGAAGAGGCTCTCAACCTCAAGGAAGACGACGGCAAAACCTATAATATCGAGTTCATCACCGGCGACCCCGGCGACAACAATATCAACTTCTTCTTTGACGGCGCTATGAGCATCCTCCAGCCTTATCTTGACTCCGGCAAGCTCGTATGCCCTTCCGGCCAGACCGAAAAGGCGGTTGTTGCTACCGCAAACTGGGCGACCGATGCTGCTCAGTCCCGTTTTGAGAACATTCTCAGCTCCTTCTATGCAGACGGAACTCAGCTTGACGCCGTCCTCGCCTCCAACGACTCCACCGCCTGCGGCGTTGAGAACGCTCTTGAGGCTTCCTACACCGGCGAGTGGCCTGTCATCACCGGTCAGGACTGCGACATAGCCATTATGGCAAATCTCGTAAACGGCAAGCAGTCGATGTCCGTGTTCAAGGATACCCGTACTCTGGCTGCAAAGACCGTTGAGATGGTTGACGCTCTCATGAAGGGCACCGAGCCTCCCATCAACGATACCGAGACCTACGACAACGGCACCGGCATCATCCCCAGCTTCCTCTGCGAGCCTGTTGCCTGCACTGCCGACAACTATAAAGAGCTTCTGATCGACTCCGGCTACTACACCATGGAGCAGATCGAGGGCTGATACAGTCGCCTGATACTCAAAACCGAGAAAGAGGGGCGGGTAATCCCCGCTCCTCTTTTTACAAATCGCGCTGCTGCGCAGTGAAAGCGTGTGCGGTACGGAAATAATATGCTGAGCAAAAAAGAGGAGGGGGAGCAGTTTGGCTGACAATATTCTTGTGATGAAAAACATCACAAAGGAGTTTCCAGGCGTAAAAGCCCTTGATGACGTAACGTTTGAAGTGGAGCGCGGGGAGATCCATGCTCTGGTCGGAGAAAACGGTGCAGGTAAATCCACATTGATGAATGTCCTTTCCGGCACATATCCTTGCGGGACATATTCCGGAGACATCATTTATAATGATGAGGTCTGCAAATTCGGGAAACTCAAAGACAGTGAAGAAAAGGGCATTGTTATCATACATCAGGAGCTGGCTCTCATTCCGGAACTGTCTATAGGCGAAAATATGTTTCTCGGAAACGAGAGAGGGAAAAAATTTGCGATCAATTGGGACGAGACATATAACGAGGCGGATAAGTATCTTAAAATGGTCGGCCTTGCCGAATCGTCCAGAACGCTTATAAAAGATATAGGTACCGGCAAGCAGCAGCTTGTCGAAATAGCAAAGGCTCTCGCAAAGCGCGCAAAGCTGCTTATTCTGGACGAGCCTACGTCTTCCCTGAACGAAGAGGATTCAAAAGCGCTGCTTGATATGCTTATAAGGTTCAAAAAAGAGGGGCTGACGTCAATTATCATTTCACATAAGATAAACGAAGTTTCTTATGTGGCGGATTCTATTACTATACTCAGAGACGGCAAAACGATAGAGACGCTGAAAAAAGGCGTCGATGATATAAGCGAAGACCGTATAATCAAGGGCATGGTCGGGCGCGACCTGAGCGACCGCTTCCCCAAACGCAGTTCGGCGGTGTCCGACGAGATAGCTCTTGAGGTTGAAAATTGGAATGTTTACCATCCTACATATACCGAGAAGAAAGTAGTGGACAATGTGTCCTTTTACCTGAAAAAGGGCGAGGTAGTCGGTTTCTCGGGGCTTCAGGGCGCGGGACGCACCGAGCTTGCAATGTCCATATTCGGCCACAGCTACGGCTCAGGTATTTCCGGGACGGTGAAAATAAACGGCAGGGAGGTCAGAATGTCTTCCTGCAAGGAGGCTATTGACAACGGCCTTGCCTACGTTACCGAGGACAGAAAGGGCAACGGACTGCTGTTGTCCAATCCTATAAGGATAAACACGACACTTGCCAATCTTGACGGCGTTTCAAGACACGGCGTTATAGATGTTGACGAGGAGTACAGGGTTGCGGTAGACTATAAAGAAAAACTGACCACAAAATGTGTCACTGTCGAACAGAAGGTGGGAAACCTTTCCGGCGGCAACCAGCAGAAAGTGCTGCTTGCAAAGTGGATGTACGCTGATCCCGATATCCTTATTCTTGACGAGCCAACCCGCGGAATAGACGTGGGTGCAAAGTATGAAATCTACTGCATTATCAACCGGCTTGCCGCCGAGGGGAAATCCGTCATAATGATATCTTCCGAGCTTCCCGAAATTCTCGGTATGAGCGACAGGATATATGTTATGAACGAAGGCAGGCTCGTGGGTGAATTTGACGCCGCGGATGCAACTCAGGAAAAGATAATGAGCGCTATCCTGAAATCCGATAATGCTGATTAAGGAGTTTGAGAAAGATGAATAAGTCAAAAGCTATGTCTATCCTCCAGAAATATACAATGGTGATAATCCTCGTTCTGGTAGTTGCATTTTTTACATGGAAATCGGGCGGTAAAATTCTTCTGCCGCAGAATATTACAAATATTATTGCCCAGAATGCCTATGTGTTCGTTCTGGCGACAGGTATGCTCCTGTGCATACTGACTGGCGGCAATATCGACCTTTCCGTCGGCTCCGTCGTCTGCTTTACCGGCGCGGTCGGCGCGATATGGATGCGCAACGATATGAATATGTGGGTCGTTGTGCTGCTCATGCTCCTTATCGGCATTGCGGTCGGCGCGTGGCAGGCGTTCTGGATCGCATATGTCCGTGTCCCGCCGTTTATCACTACTCTTTCCGGAATGCTTGTATTCCGCGGTCTTTCAAACGTCGTTCTCGGCGGCAAGACTGTATCCGTCAAAAATGAGCTGTTTGTCAAAATCTTCGGCGGCGGCGCGAAGTGCTACGTTCCCGATATTTTTCACGGGGAGAATATCAATATTCTCTGCGTGGTCGTCGGCGTTGCCGCAGCGCTTATTTATCTTGCCGTAACATTCAGCGGCAGAATTTCCAGAAAGAAAAAAGGCTATGAGGTCGATCCTCTTGCGCTGACCCTTGTAAAGATGCTTGCGATCACTGCGGTCATCCTGTTCTTTACTTTCAAATTCGCTCAGCATAAGGGTATTCCCACCGCGCTTATCTGGGTCGCACTCGTTGTCCTTGTGTACTCATACATAACTTCAAAAACCACTATCGGCCGGCATTTGTATGCAGTCGGCGGAAATGAGACCGCAACAAGGCTTTCCGGTATCAATACGAAATTTGTATATTTCTTTGCGTATACCAATATGGGCTTTCTGGCGGCTGTCGCGGGACTTCTTACGATCGCTCGCCTGACATCCGCACAGCCAACCTACGGTCAGAACTATGAGATGGACGCTATCGGCTCCTGTTTTATCGGCGGCGCATCCGCTTACGGCGGCGTCGGTACAGTACCCGGCGTAATTATCGGCGCACTTTTGATGGGCGTTATCAATATCGGTATGTCCATCATCGGCGTTGACCAGAACTATCAGAAGGTCGTCAAGGGCCTTGTGCTTCTTGCTGCCGTTATATTTGACGTAGTCACCAAGAAAGAAAATAAGTAATATCGTTTTTAGCAAAGGAGAGAACCATGCTGTTTATTGGCGTTGATTTAGGTACATCGGCTGTAAAGCTGCTGCTCGTGGACGATAAGGGTGCAATACTCAATACCGTCACAAAGGAATACCCGCTCTGCTTCCCTCATCCCGGATGGTCGGAGCAGAGGTGTGAGGATTGGTGGAATGCCTGTCTCATCGGAATACCAGAGCTTTTGAAGGGCTTTGACGCTTCAGAGGTCGCGGGAATAGGTGCAGGCGGGCAGATGCACGGGCTTGTAGCGCTTGATAAGGACGATAATGTCATTCGCCCCGCGATTTTGTGGAATGACGGACGCACCTTTGAGGAAGTGGAGTACCTGAACGGCGTTATCGGAAAGAAAAAGCTGTCAGAGTACACTGCGAATATCGCTTTTGCCGGATTTACCGCGCCTAAGATCCTTTGGATGAAAAAGAATGAGCCGGAAAATTTTGCGAGGATCGAAAAAATAATGCTCCCCAAGGACTATATCAACTATCAGCTGACGGGCGTTCACTGCTGCGACTATTCCGACGCGAGCGGAATGCTGCTTCTGGATGTGGAGCATAAATGCTGGTCAAAGGAAATGCTTGATATTTGCGGCGTGAAAGAGGCACAGATGCCGGAGCTTTTTGAGAGCTATGAGGTCGTCGGCCATCTCACCGCGGAAGCCGCTGCGGCGTTGGGGCTGAATGAAAGCGTCGTGGTCGTCGCCGGAGCCGGCGACAATGCCGCTGCCGCCGTCGGGACTGGAACGGTGGGCGAAGGAGGCTGCAACATTTCCCTCGGCACATCAGGCACGATATTTATTTCAAGCGAAAAGTTCGGCGTTGACCCCAATAATGCGCTTCATGCCTTTGCACACGCGGACGGGGGATATCATCTTATGGGCTGTATGCTCTCTGCGGCAAGCTGCAACAAGTGGTTCTGCGGCGATATCCTGAAAAACGACGATTACGCACAGGAGCAGGCGGAGATCACCGGCGATAAGCTTGGAGAGAACCGGGTGTTCTTCCTGCCGTATCTTATGGGTGAGAGAAGCCCGATAAACGATACCGATGCAAGAGCCGCCTTTATCGGTATGAGCATGGATACACAGCGCTGCGAGCTGGTACAGGCTGTGCTTGAGGGCGTCGCGTTTGCTATCAGAGATTCGTTTGAAGTAGCGAAGACTCTCGGCATAGACATACCCGTGAGCAAGCTCTGCGGCGGTGGGAGCAAATCGCCGCTTTGGAGAAAGATATTTGCAAATGTGCTCAACATACCGCTTCAGATGGTAAAAACCGAGCAGGGGCCGGGATACGGCGCGGCAATGCTTGCAATGGTTGGCGCGGGAAGATTTTCAAGCGTTCGTGAAGCTTCCGAGGCACTTGTTGAGGTTGCCTCCACAACATATCCCGAACCTGAGCTTGCAAAAAGGTATGATGAGCAATATAATAAATTCAGACTTATCTACCCGGCACTGAAAGATGTTTTCCCAAAGCTCATGTGAATAAAGGAGAAATTATGAAAATTCTGTCTGTTTATGACGAGAGCTTCCGTGAATACGGGCAGGTTCTCGAAGAATACGATCCCGAAGAGCTGATTGCGGCCATGAAAGCCGTACCGATGCCTGACGGCGGCGTCAGCTATCTTCCGATGATCGAAAGTCTTGAGGCGTGCAAAGTGTTTGATGCTTTCCGTGACCGCGGCTACGGCGGTATGCCCGTACAGATAGGCATGTGCTGGGGCTATAATACGAAGCTCAACTGTCTTGAGTATCACAGGGACAGTGAAATAAACATCGGCGCGGCCGATTTTGTCCTGCTTCTTGCCAGACAGGGAGAAATCAGGGACGGCATTCTTGATACTTCAAAGGTAAAGGCCTTTGCGGTTCCGGCCGGGGTGCCTGTGGAAGTATATGCAACGACGCTGCACTATGCACCGTGCTGTGCGGGCGCTGAGGGCTTCCGCGTTGCAGTCGTCCTGCCGCGGGGCACAAATACGGAAAAGCCCGTTTTTGCCGCCGCCGGCGATGAGGACAGGCGCATGACCGCAAGGAACAAATGGCTGCTTGCCCATAAGGATTCCGATGAGGCGAAAAACGGCGCATACATCGGACTTGAGGGCAAAAATATAGATATTCTGAGTGATTAATGTTTAGGAGGTAAAAACATGTTCGACAATATCCCGCAGGTAAAGCTTGGCATAATTGCAGTGTCGAGAAACTGCTTTCCCATGTCCCTGTCAAAACGCCGCTGTGACGCGATAAAAGCGGTCTGCGGTGACGGCCTTTATCAGTGCCCGATCGTGGTTGAGTCCGAAACAGACGCCCGCAGGGCGGTTGACGATGTGACTGCAAGCGGCGTCAACGCACTGTGCGTGTATCTGGGAAATTTTGGTCCCGAAACGCCGGAGACTCTCATAGCAGAATGGTTTGACGGCCCTATCATGTATGTTGCCGCGGCCGAGGGCGACGGAGACCTGCATAACGGCCGGGGCGACGCGTTCTGCGGTATGCTCAACTGCTCCTACAATCTCGGCCTTCGCGGCAAGAAAGCATATATCCCCGAGTATCCCGTAGGTACTGCGGAGGAGGTCGCGCACAAGATAAAGGAGTTTATACCAATCGCAAGAGCAATCCTTGGCCTTAAGGGACTTAAATTAATTACCTTCGGCCCCAGACCGGACGATTTCCTTGCCTGCAACGCTCCCATAAAGGCGCTCTATGACCTTGGCGTTGCGGTCGAGGAGAACAGTGAGCTTGACCTGCTCGTGGCATACAACGCCCATAAGGACGACGCACGTATTCCCGCAAAGGTTGAGGAGATGTCAAAGGAGCTGGGCGCAGACAACCCGTATGCCGGTGTCCTGCCGCGTCTGGCACAGTATGAGCTGACGCTTCTTGAC
The DNA here is from genome assembly GCA_963617275.1 of bacterium. Lineage (GTDB taxonomy): Bacteria > Bacillota > Clostridia > Oscillospirales > Oscillospiraceae > Limivicinus. The sequence goes on along the minus strand of CAVENX010000053.1, from coordinate 2,826 downwards.
TGGGCGGAGGAGCACAAGGGAGCAAGAAAATATGTTGCCTTTGCAAATAAATGCTGGCCTGCTTTCCAGACCGAGTTCAAGTTTGTTCCATGCTATGTAAACAGCCGCCTTGCCGCAATGGGCATCCCGGTGAGCTGTGAGGTCGATATTTACGGCGCACTGAGCGAGTATATCGGTATGTGCGTATCCGGCGGCATAACCACGCTGCTTGATATAAACAATACGGTTCCCAAGACCATCTATGACAAGGGTATTGCCGGTAAATATGACTGCCGTCAGGGCGAGACGTTTATGGGCTTCCACTGCGGCAATACAAGCTCCTGCCTGCTCAGAAACCCGCACATGGGATACCAGCTCATTATGAAGCGCTCTCTTGAACCCGATTCCGAGCCTGATATAACACGCGGTACACTTGAAGGCAACATAAAGGCGGGGAAGATCACTTTCTTCCGTCTCCAATCCACAGCCGGAACGGAGCTTAAAGCATATGTTGCCGAGGGCAGCGTGCTTGATGTTGACTGCGAAAGCTTTGGCTCTATCGGCATATTTGCAATACCCGAAATGGAGCGCTTCTACCGCTACGTGCTTATCGAGAAGGGATATCCTCATCACGGCGCGGTCGCGTTCGGCCATTGCGGAAAGGCACTCTTTGAGGTGTTCAGATATCTCGGCATCGGGGATGTCGCATACAATCAGCCGAAATCCGTACCCTATCCCGGCGAAAACCCGTTCAAATAATAAAGTTTTGCAGTAAAATGCAGAAAAAATCCAGCCCCCTCAGCTTCTGAGGGGGCTGTAAAAAATGACCCGAGGAGACGGCACAAAAGAATATACGGAGGGGAAACGATGAAAAAAGCGGTAATGTACGGCGGTGGGAATATAGGCCGCGGTTTTGTCGGGGCGATATTCAGCAAAGCCGGATACGAGGTGACATTTATTGATGTGGCAGAATCGGTCATTTCAGAGATCAACGCAAGAGGGGAGTACCCCGTGCGGCTTTCGGATAACAGCGGTTTTTCGGAGGAGATAATAAAAAATGTCCGTGCGGTAAACGGAAATGATACAGGGAAGGCGGCGGAGGAAATAGCGGATTGCGACATAATGGCGACTGCCGTCGGTGCAAGGCTCCTGAAATTCATAGTGCCGAATATTGCGGAGGGACTTCGCCGGCGCTGGAAAAAGACGGACAGACCTCTGAATATTTTGATTTGCGAGAATCTGAACGATGCAAATAAGATCCTTGAGGAATTGCTTCTTGAACAGCTTACCGAGACGGAGAAAAAGCTGTTTGCCGAGCGCGTAGGGCTTGTGGAAGCGTCTGTCGGGAGAATGGTTCCCATTCAGACGGATGAGATGAAGCAGGGTGATCCTCTGCGCATATGCACCGAGCGTTATCCCTTCCTGCCCGTGGACAAAGCGGCGTTTAAAGGCGACATTCCCGAAATAGCAGATATGATCCCGTTTGAGCCGTTCGATTTTTATGTAAAACGCAAGCTGTATATTCACAATATGGGACATGCGGCATGTGCCTATCTCGGTATGCTAAGCGGCAGCGAGTATATTTGCCGGAGCATTGACGATCCGGAAATATTGCAGATAACGGAAAACGCTATGATAGAGAGCGCTATGGCTCTTTCGAAAGAATACGATATGCCGCTTGACGCTCTCATAATGCATATACAGGATCTTATAGAAAGGTTCAGCAGCGAGCTGCTGAGGGATACCTGTGCGCGTGTGGGCGCGGATCCCGCAAGAAAGCTGGGACAAGCGGACAGACTTATCGGCGCAGGAGCACTGTGTTTAAAGCACGGGATATTGCCGGCATATATCGCCATAGGCGCCGCCGGAGCGGTGTATGCCTATCTTAAAGAGACGGACAAAGAAAATACGCCGGAAGAAGTGAAAAACGTTCTGAAAACTGTTTCGCGCATAGATGCAGACGGTGATCTTGCGAAGCTTATCCTTGAAAATTGTGCATACCTTAGCGGCGGCACAGCGCTAAAAGAGCTTAGAAAGCAAGCACAGAGAAAGAAGTATACTTCTCTGAACAGCATAATCTGATCGTAAAAATGGCGTTTATTTGCTTTCGACAGCGTTGCGGTCAGGCTTGCAGCACAGGCGGAGACGAACATTTGCAGAGCACAAAAAACTGATAAACAAGCGGAAAAACAAGAAAACTCCCACAGACCATAAAACTGCGGGAGTTGGGTATAAGAAGAGCAGGGTACGGGAGTCGAACCCGCCTAGCTAGCTTGGGAAGCTAGAGTAATACCGATATACCAACCCTGCGAATAAAACCATTATATCATATCGCTTTCGGAAATTCAATAGAAAATTGCATTTGCATGGTTAACATAATATTAGAAAATTTGCGTGCGGGGAAGTATCGGGCGAAACCGCCGTAAAATGATAAATGCGGGAAAATAATCCTTGACAAAATCGTAATAGATGCTATAATAAATACCGTTGTTGATGCGGCTTTAGCTCATCCGGTAGAGCGCCACCTTGCCAAGGTGGAGGTAGCGAGTTCGAGCCTCGTAAGCCGCTCCATTAAACCTATTGCTTCCGGCAATAGGTTTTTAAGTAAGCGGATCAAGCAATATGCCCCGCCGCGGAGTACTCTCTGTGTGAAAATCAAGGAATTGTTTGCTGCATTTTGCTTTTGCATTATGCAGTATTTTAATCTGCGGGTATGATGGAATTGGCAGACATGCGAGATTTAGGTTCTCGTGCCGGAAGGCGTGCAGGTTCGACCCCTGTTACCCGCATGGCGTCAAAACAACACCATAAGGTCATCAGCCGCCGCAGGCGGCGTCAGATCGACCG
>CAVENX010000052.1:0-46693 GCA_963617275.1 bacterium | reverse complement strand
ATTATGCTGTCTCAAGCAACCATTTCATTATACTGCGAAGGCGTGACGCCACGCCACCCACGCCTCTCTGCTATTTTTGCTAAGCTCTACCCCAACTTTTGACACTGAACCAAAAATAACGGTCGCACAATCCAAGAGGACTGTGCGACCGTATTTATATCAGTTGTTTTCAGTTGTTTTGCTTACGCTGTATGCGCCGACACTTTAGTGCTGTTCCTTGATGGCAGCCTGCGCGGCAGCAAGGCGGGCGATGGGAACACGGAAGGGACTGCATGATACGTAATCAAGCCCGACCTTATTGCAGAACTCAACAGAGGAGGGATCGCCGCCATGTTCACCGCAGATTCCGAGGTGGATGTCAGGGCGGGTCTCACGGCCAAGCTTGCAGGCAAGCGCAATAAGCTTGCCTACGCCGTTCTGGTCAAGACGTGCGAACGGATCGTTCTCATAAATCTTCTTATCATAGTAAGCGCCGAGGAACTTGCCTGCATCGTCACGGCTGAAGCCGAACGTCATCTGTGTAAGGTCATTGGTACCGAAGGAGAAGAACTGCGCTTCCTTTGCGATCTCGTCAGCGGTCAGAGCAGCTCTGGGGATTTCGATCATGGTACCGACAAGGTACTTCATATCGGAACCGGCAGCGGCAATGATATCATCAGCAGTCTTGCAGACAACATCCTTGACATACTTGAGTTCCTTGACCTCGCCTACCAGCGGGATCATGATCTCGGGAACCAGCTTCCAATCGGGGTGGCGTGCCTGAACCGCAAGAGCGGCCTTGATAACGGCACGGGTCTGCATCTGAGCGATCTCGGGATAGGTGACAGCCAGACGGCAGCCGCGGTGACCCATCATGGGGTTGAACTCATGGAGAGAGGAAATGAGATTCTTTATCTGCTCAACGCTCTTGCCCTGAGCCTTTGCAAGCTCGGCAATGTCAGCTTCCTCGGTGGGTACGAACTCATGGAGAGGAGGATCGAGGAAACGAATGGTTACGGGATAGCCGCCCATTGCCTCATAGATGCCCTCAAAGTCAGCCTGCTGCATAGGTTCAAGCTTTGCAAGAGCCGCAACGCGCTCTTCAAGAGTATCGGAGCAGATCATTTCTCGGAAAGCGGCGATACGGTCGCTGTTAAAGAACATATGCTCGGTACGGGTAAGACCGATGCCCTGTGCGCCAAGCTCACGTGCCTTGCGCGCATCTGCGGGAGTATCCGCGTTTGTACGAACCTGGAGACGGCGGTACTTGTCAGCCCAGCCCATGATGCGGCCGAACTCACCCGCGATGACTGCGTCAACCGTGGGGATGATGCCGTCGTAGATGTTACCGGTGGAACCGTCGATGGAAATATAATCGCCCTCATGGAAAGTCTTGCCAGCCAGCTCGAACTTCTTATTTTCTTCATCCATCTTGATCTCGCCGCATCCGGAGACACAGCACTTGCCCATACCGCGTGCAACGACCGCCGCATGGCTGGTCATACCGCCGCGAACAGTGAGTATGCCCTGAGCGGCCTTCATGCCCTCAATATCCTCAGGGCTTGTCTCGAGACGGACAAGAACGACCTTCTCATTCTTTGCTGCCCATGCTTTTGCGTCTTCCGCTGTAAAAACGATCTTGCCGCAGGCAGCGCCGGGAGATGCGCCGAGACCCTTGCCCATGGGAGTTGCTGCCTTGAGAGCCTTTGCGTCAAACTGAGGATGCAGAAGGGTATCAAGGTTTCTGGGGTCGATCATCATGACCGCCTGCTTTTCATCGATCATGCCCTCGTCAACGAGGTCGCATGCGATCTTGAGAGCAGCCTGAGCAGTACGCTTGCCGCTGCGGCACTGAAGCATATAGAGCTTGCCGTTCTCGACGGTGAACTCCATATCCTGCATATCACGGTAATGATCCTCAAGCAGCGCGCAGACCTTAACAAAGTCGGCGTATGCTTTGGGGAACTTCTCTTCCATCTGGGAGATGGGCATGGGAGTGCGGACGCCTGCAACGACGTCTTCGCCCTGTGCATTGGTAAGGAACTCGCCCATCAGCTTCTTCTCGCCGGTGGCGGGATCACGGGTGAACGCAACGCCGGTACCGGAATTTTCGTTCAGGTTGCCGAATACCATGGGCATGACGTTGACGGCAGTGCCCCAAGAGTAGGGGATGTCGTTGTCGCGGCGGTAAACATTCGCTCTGGGGTTGTCCCAGGAACGGAAAACGGCCTCGATAGCTGCCTTGAGCTGTTCAACGGGGTCGGAGGGGAAATCCTGACCTATCTGTGACTTATACTCGGCCTTGAACTGCTCTGCAAGAGTCTTGAGATCGGAAGCGGTGAGATCGACATCGTATTCGATGCCCTTCTCCGCTTTCATTTTATCAATAAGCTGCTCAAAGTACTTCTTACCGACTTCCATGACGACGTCGGAGAACATCTGGATGAAGCGGCGGTAGGAGTCGTAGACAAAGCGCTCAAACTTGGGATCGGGATTGCCCTTGATCATTGCCGCGACAACTTCATCATTAAGGCCGAGGTTGAGGATCGTGTCCATCATGCCGGGCATGGATGCACGTGCACCGGAGCGAACGGAAACGAGCAGAGGATTGTTCAGATCGCCGAACTTTTTGCCGTTGATCTTCTCTATCTTCTCAACGTACTGCATGATCTCGTCCATGATCTCCGCGCTTATATGACGGCCGTCTTCATAGTACTGGGTGCATGCTTCGGTGGTAACGGTGAAGCCCTGGGGGACTGGCAGACCGATATTGGTCATTTCGGCCAGGTTTGCGCCTTTGCCGCCGAGAAGCTCACGCATCTTTGCATTGCCTTCAGAAAACAGGTAGACGTACTTTTTGCTCATTCTTAACTATCCTTTCAAATGGCGTATTTGAATTCTAACACTTTGACTTCTTTTGCCACGGATAAAAATAACACATCCGGGCATATTCTGTCAATTATGCGCATTTAGAATTTTCTCTCTATTTCATCGGAAATTTGTGCAAACTGTGCAATACTGAGAGCCTCACCTCTGATTCTTGCATTCAATTCACAAATTTTTAACGAACTTTCTATGATCTGCTTATCGAATCCAAGTCCCGAGGAGACGGCATTCACAAGGGTCTTTCTCCGCTGATTGAACGCTGCGCGCACAATTCTGAACATCAGCTCTTCATTATTGACATTCACCGGAGGCGCGCTCCTCTTTTTCATATGAATAACAGAAGATGTGACCTTAGGCTGCGGAATAAAGCATGAAGGCGGGACATTGAAAAGCATGGAGGTTTCCGTATACCACTGGCAAAAGACCGTAAACGCGCCGTAATCCGCTGTGTTCGGCGCGGCGCATATTCTCTGCGCGACCTCCTTTTGTATCATTACCGTTACGCTGTCAAAAATTCCTGCTCTGAGTATTTCGGTCAGCAATGGCGTCGTCACATTATAAGGAAGATTGGCACACACTGCGGGACGCAGTGCGCCGAACTTCTCCTCCGCAAGCTTTTTAAGATCCATTTTCAGCGCGTCACCGAAAACGACCTCAACGTTGCCGCAGTCGGAAAGTGTCTCTCGCAGGACGTCTTTGAGCGCCTTGTCAAGCTCTATCGCAACCACTTTTCCGGCTCTCTGCGACAGTTCTCTCGTAAGACAGCCTATTCCGGGACCTATTTCAAGCACCGCCGTTCCCCCGTCGATTCCGGCACTGTCCGCGATCTGCTCCGGAACCCATGAGGCGGTCAGAAAATTCTGCCCCAGAGACTTTGAAAAGCGAAAGCCATGACGGTCAAGAAGAAGGCGGATATCATTAATATCGGTAAGGTTCATATTCACCTCAGCTTGAAATAGCGCAGCCACTGCCCCACCACGCACATTATTATAAGCACCAGCCCGCACCACTTGGCAAAACCCGCGGCGGTGCTTGCAAAGAGCAGAACATACAGCGCGAACACCGCGATCACTGTCCAGATGATCGCCGCAACCAGATAGTAGGCCGGACTTTTCCCGTTGTTCATCTTATTTTCTCCTGTTCTTTTTCAATATTTTTTCAAAAGCCTGTCTTTTCGGGTCATGCTGAGGCTCGTCCACAATAGTATTGCCTCGGTAACGATACCCGTTTTCGCGAAGAAGAGTGAGCATCGCTTTATTCTTTCTGTGCGTATCGGTTCGGATATATCTCACGCCAAGCTTTTCCGCCTGCTCTTCAGCCGCCTTTATCATATACTGTGCTATACCACTTCCGCGGTACGCCTCGGCTACGGCACAGCGGTGAATGACGCAGTACGGCTCGTCATTGCTCCACTTGCCGTCCGTTATCGCGTCGTAGGACGGCTCGCGCTCTGTGGTGAGGGCAAAAAAGCCCGCCGTTTCACCGCCATGCTTCACAACATAGGATACATGCCTTTCAATGTCTTTCCCTATATCCTCCGCCGTCGGGTATTCTCCCTGCCACTGATCGACCCCATGCTTTTTCAGCGATTTTTTTGCATACTGTACGATTTGCATTATCTCAGGCAGATCGTCTGGTACGGCAGGTTCATAGCTCAGCGGTTCCGTCAGCTTTTTCCGTCCTGCGTCTTTCTTTATTTCTTTCAAAAGCCTCCGGTCAGTCTCGCTTTCAGGCACAAAATTTGCGAACATATCCGGTCTTTTTGTCATTGTGCGCTCAAGCTGCTTCTTTCTGCGCCATTTATCGACCTTTTCATGGTCGCCGTTTATCAACACCTCGGGAACCTTCCGTCCCTCCCATACCTCCGGGCGGGTATACTGCGGATACTCAAGCAGGCCGTCCCAGTGGCTCTCGCCGGTATAACACTGTTCATCCGCCAGGACGCCCGGAACCATGCGGCAGACACAGTCCGTCACAGCCATTGCGGCGATCTCTCCGCCGGTCAGGACAAAGTCCCCAAGGGATATTTCCTCATCCACACACTGCTCAATAAACCGCTCATCCACGCCCTCATAGTGCCCGCAGACGAGTACAAGATGGTCATAATCGTCCTTGAGCCGTCTTGCCTCGCGCTGATCAAACGGCTTTCCCTGAGGGGACATATATATGACCCTCCGGCGGCAGCCTCCGGCCTCCCCGATCACATGGTCAAGGCACGATTTTAGCGGCTGCGCCATCATCACACAGCCCCAGCCGCCGCCGTAAGGGTAGTCATCCACCTGACACTGTCTGTTCTCCGTAAAGTCCCTTATCTGGACGCAGTTTATTTCGATTATCCCCTTTTTCGCGGCTCTGCCGATAATGCTTTCATGCAGAACAGCGTTTACCGTATCTGGAAACAAGGTCAGAATATCTATGCGCATTTACATTCCCTCTATCATATGGACTTTGATAAGCCCCTCGTCTGCATCGGCGGAAAGGACAAATTCCGGCACAGCTGGAATAAGGTGTTCCTTCTCACCCTTGACAACATACACCCGCGATGCGGGCGTTTCCATTATCTCCGTAAGCTTCCCGACGTCATTGCCCTGTTCGTCCACAACGGATGCACCTATGATGTCCTGAAGAAAAAACGCTCCCTTGGGCAATTTTGCGTCCGCCCGGTCAATATACACGGTTTTACCTTTCAGGCTCATTGCAGCATTGACGTCGCTCACACCATCAAGCTTTGCCAGCAGGAAATCCTTATGTGTCCTCGATGCCGCGACCGTCATCTCTTTACTGTCCACAAAAATGCGCTTGAACTTTTTGAAAAAAGCCGGTGAATCGAGCCAGACCTCTATCTTCACCTCGCCCGTCACACCGTGCGTATTTACTATTCTTCCCGCTTCTATATACTGTTCTTTAGCCATAAACACCATCCCTCAGGCCTGCATTGACGCGGCCCCCACCGGCCTATAGCCGCCTTGCATCTAATAAACATAATTTACCACAATCAAGGAATAAACTCAACCGCATTTATGTCTGCACGCAAAAAAACGCGCGCCGCTCGGGTAGCTGTCCATAAAACAGGTTTTGAGAAACAAATACCATGGCAGTTGCCAGACAGGGGTTGCTGACAAAAAGGGTATGTACCTTAACGGTACATACCCTTTTTCTTTGGCGTTTATCTGTGCAGATGGATAGGATGGATTTGTGTACGATTTAGGGTTGAAATACAAAGGTCTTTTCGCCTGTAAGTGGTGTGAAAGGACAAGAATATACGATTCCACAGCTCTGCACAAATGCGGTTTATAAGGCAAATAAGCGTCGCTTTTCGCTTGCATCTGATTGTATTTTTCAATGCTCAAAAAGCCGCTATCCTCTTCGGATCACCGTCTTATAAAAACAGGGAGATAGCACAATAAACAAGAAGCCCCGCCATAATGAAATTGGTGACCTTTGCGTATTTAGAGAAAAGGAGCTTAAATACCGAGCCAAACAGCGCCCAGCACAGCGTAAACACAAACCCGATAAACGCGAGCAAAAGCGCAAAGAAAATCAGCGTGAGCCATTCTCCCTGATAATACGGAAGAATATAGGCTTCCATGGAAACAATGCAGTAAATGTAGATTTTGGGATTGATAAACTGGAGCAGAGCGCCGGAGGGAAAGCCGCTTTTGGACTGCTTCTCCTCAATAACCGAAGAGCTTTTTACGGTTTTCCACGCAAGCCAGAGCATATAGATTGCACCAATGATGAGCATCGGCATTTTGATTTTCGGGATAATCTCCGAGAGCATATTGCAAAAAAAGGTACAGACCAGCATGACAACAGAGAAACCAGCCCAGATTCCCAAATTGAACGGGAAGGATTTGCGAAACCCAAGCCGCCCCGCATTTGACATGGACATAATATTATTTGGGCCGGGCGTCACGGCTGTTACCACAGCATATGATAGAAAATTCAACCAGCTAAACATTTTGACCTCCTGAAAACTTTGGCTTGCAGTGCATGATTTACTCGTATATAATAGCACCAACAGTTAATGCAATCAAATTGAAATTTATTAAGTCAAACTTTCATATCGGCGAAGTATATGGAGTGTAGAGGAATGGAGTTAAAATACTTAAACACTTTCAAAATGATTGTAGAGGAGGGCGGCTTTACAAAAGCAGCCGAGCGTTTGAATTATACACAGTCCACGATCACCTTTCAAATCGGACAGCTTGAACAGGAGCTATCGACAAAACTCTTTGAACGCATCGGGCGGAAAATGGTCTTGACAAAAGCAGGCGAACGCTTAATCCCATATGTGGACGATGTGTTGAGTTCCATAGACCGATTACAAAACTTTGGAGAAGATTTGACATCATGGAAAGGTGATTTGAAAATCGGCGTTGGTGAAACGCTGTTATCCTATAAAATTCCGCCTGTTCTAAAAGCCTTTCACACAAAAGCACCAAATGCCCGTTTATTCCTGCGCTCCATGAATTGCTATGATATTCGGGATGAATTGATTGCCGGAACACTCGATATGGGCGTTTTCTACTACAATGATATTGGCGGAACTGGAACAAGTCTGGAAACGGTGCCACTAAAGACATACAAACTGGCTTTGGTTGCGTCTCCCGCCGTGAAAGACAGATTCCCAGATTTCATAACGCCAGACCAGAAACTTTCAGTACCGTTTATCATCAATGAGCCAAACTGTATTTTCCGACAGATATTTGAACAATACCTCCGCAAAAAGTCGATTTTGTTGGATCACACCATCGAGTTGTGGAGCATCCAGACCATCAAACAGTTGGTGCAGAATGATATGGGTATCACCTACCTCCCAAGGTTTACAGTAGAACAGGAATTAGCACAAGGTACGCTTACAGAAATTCCAACGGATATTTCAGATACCACCATCACAGCGGTCTGCGGTTATCATAAAAATAAGTGGGTCAGTCCACTTATGAAACTATTTTTGGAACTGTGTGAAACGATGATCGAGTCCTGATTTTTGCCATCCAAAAGCCATGCATCAGTAAATAAGCACCGAATCGGCAGCGGTTATCGAAACGGTGACTGCTACTTCCTTTATGCCGGAATATAAGGGTTTGGGACGATCCCCAAAATGAAAGCAGAGCGTTTCGGCGGTCAGTCGGAACGCTCTGCTTTTCCGGTGTGGGTACCCACCGGATTTGCTTGCTGTTCTGCAAGGAAATCCCGGTTCGCCCACACCGTTTTTCGCAAGTGTATCTACACTTGCTGTGCTTGCTATTCTCTTAAATCGTATTCTTCTCCTTTTCGCTATCTTAGAAATCCGCTGAAAACTCAGACTTTTTTGCTAAGGCTATTGACTCGAACGTATGTTTCTGATATAATGCCATCAAGTAAATAAAATAGCTGTGCTGTGGAGCCGCTGACGAAGTGATGTCTTCCTAATGCCGCATGAACAGAAGCCCTGTGCGGGCGTCTGTTTTGTTGGTATGGGAAGATTTTTTCATATCGTCATGCGGCTCTTTTTGTGATCCTCCGTCATCCTCCGCACCAGCAGGAGGGAGGGATGAAACGTACAATTTCAGCTTGCCAATGACTGTTGGCAAAAGGCGGCATCGCCGCCTTGATTACCGGCTTGCACATCCGAACGAGACTGTCAAGGACGCGAAGCGAGGCGAAGCCGATTCCTTGACTGGCACGGGCGGCTGTGCCACCCAGCGAATTGCCTGTAATTCGCCTATGAATCCCAGCAGATTGCCCAGTGGAATCCCAGAAATTGCCGTGATATACTTGATAACAAGAGGTCGATATCACGCACTTTCTCTGGGAGATTCATGCGGCATTGCCTGGAAATCTGAATGAAAAGGAAGGTACAAATGGATCACAAAAACCGTAGTGTCCAAGTGGAATTGGACGGCAGCCGCAGCGTCCCCGTTCCTCTCTGGCAGGAGTTGCCGCAAATCACGGTACGCCTAAAAGAAGGAAATACCACCTATCGATTCACTGCCAGCTTTGACGGAAGACACGCGCTTTCTGAAAAGGCGGTGAAGCTGATCGACGCCGAAAGGGGTGTGTGATTATGACCAACAGCAACCTTGCCTTGGCAGACTGCCCGCAGATGATGGAGGGATCTATTATGAAGCAGTCTGACAAAATTACCGCGCTGTATTGCCGCCTTTCCCGTGATGATGAATCGCAGGGCGACAGCAACAGCATTGTGAATCAAAAAGCCTACCTCAGCCGGTATGCAAAGGAACATGGCTTCCGGAACACGGAATTTTTCGTGGATGACGGTTATACGGGTGCGAACTTCCAAAGATCCGATTGGCAGCGCATGATGTCTCTGGTGGATGAGGGGAAAATCGGCACCGTCATCACGAAGGACATGAGCCGCATCGGTCGTAATTATCTGGAAGTTGGGATGTATACCGAGATCACATTTCCGCAGAATAATGTCCGGTTCATCGCCGTCAACAGCGGTGTGGACAGTGCCAACCAGCAGGATAATGAGTTCGTCCCGTTCGTCAATATCATCAACGAATACTATGTCCGGGACGGCAGCAAGAAGGTGCGTACTTCTCTTCGACTCAAGGGCGAATCCGGCGAACACCTGACCACGATTCCGCCGTATGGATACATCAAGGACCCGGAGAACTCAGAGCATTGGCTCGTCGATCCGGAAGCGGCACAGGTGGTCAAGCGGATCTTTTCCCTCTGCATGGATGGAAACGGTCCGACGCAGATTGCCCGGATGCTGAAAGAGGATCGTGTGTTGACGCCTACTGTTTATCAGGACAGGCAGAAACGGAAAGTACGCTGTGCGTTACCTGAGAATCCCTACAACTGGAATGGTAGCACAATATCAGGTATTTTAGAACGGATGGAGTATTGCGGACATACCGTGAACTTCAAAACACACCGGCAGTCCTATAAAATCAAGAAGACCATCGAGAACCCACCGGAGCAATGGAAGATATTCCGCAACACCCACGAAGCCATCGTGGATGAGGACACCTTTCAGCGGGTGCAGGAGCTTCGCCGCAACAAGCGCAGACCGGCAAGAACAGGAAAGAGCAATCTCTTTTCTGGCGTTGCCCACTGTGCCGACTGCGGAGAAAAGCTGTATTACTGCACCACGCAGAACTTTGAAGAACGGCAGGATCATTTCGTCTGCTCCACCTCCCGCAAGAAGGGAAAAGACGTGTGCGGGACGCACTTCATCCGTGCGGTCGTTCTGGAAAAGGGCGTGCTGAAATTTCTGCAAATCCTGCTTTGGTATATCTCCGATTGTGAAGACCTGTTCCGCGACAAGCTGGGTGCAAAGCGCAAGGAGGACTTCAAGAAAGAACTTGCTGCAAAACGCAGACAGCTCACGCAGGCGCAGCGCAGGATAGAAGAACTGAACCGGCTGTTCAAGCGGCTCTATGAGGACAACATCTCCGGTAAAATCAATGACAGTCGATTTGAAAAACTGTCCGCCGACTATGAAAATGAGCAAGCGGAGCTGACACAGAAAATGCAGCTTTTGGAACAGGAAATTGCCCGGCAGGAGGACGAAGCCGACAGCATTGAGCAGTTCATTCTCCGGGCGAAGAAATATCCCAACTTGCAGGAGCTGACGCCCGCCGTGCTGCACGATCTTGTGAACAAGGTGTATGTCTGCGCTCCCGACAAGAGCAGCGGACATCGGGTGCAGGATGTGAATATCAGCCTTGCCTGTATCGGCTTCCTGCCCCAGAGCATTCTTTCCGAGATGGTCAACCACGCAGCAAAAAGCAGAACAGCGTGACTTTCGCCACGCTGCTCTCTCTTAAAATGTGAAACCTGTCTTATGAGGTGCTACCCTCCGGCACGCGCTTTTATAAAAGTAAAATCAAAATTTTTCCGGATAAATGACTGGCAGAACATTATAAAAACGGCACTGACCACATTTACGCCCGGCAGTACATATTATTGTCTGTATCTGCCGAGGAACTGTTTTGTTCTCTCCTCCTGGGGATTCCCGAAAACGTCCTCCGGCTTTCCCTGCTCGACGATGACACCGCCGTCCATAAAAATCACTCTGTCCGACACCGCCCTTGCAAATGCCATTTCGTGTGTGACGATGACCATGGTCATTTTCATTTCCGCAAGCTGTTTTATGACCTTGAGCACTTCACCTGTAAGCTCAGGGTCAAGAGCCGAAGTAGGTTCATCGAAAAACATGATATCAGGATCCATCGCAAGCGCCCTTGCAATGGCCACTCTCTGCTGTTGACCGCCGGAAAGCTGGCATGGATAGGCGTTCGCCTTATCGGAAAGTCCCATTTGCTCAAGCAGTCCCTGCGCTTTTTTCTCCGCCTCGGCTCTGCTTCTTTTCAGGACGTTTATCTGCGGGTCAGCAAGATTTTTCATGACAGAATAGTGCGGAAAAAGGTTGAAATTCTGAAAAACAAGTCCAAAATATCCGCGTATCTTTTTGAGCGTCGCCTTATCCGCATATACGCTTTTTCCATCCGCATTGTTTTTCGCGGCGGCTATACCGTTATAGCAAAGCTCACCGCTGTCCATATCGTTGAGCAGCGTCGCGCAGCGCAAAAGCGTGGATTTGCCGGAGCCGGATGGGCCTATTATCGAAACGACTTCGCCCTCGTTCACATCAAAGCTTATATCCTTGAGAACGTGGAGACTGTTATCATTAAAGCTCTTTTTTACGTGTTTTACTTCCAAAACTTTCATATTTCAGCCCCCTCAGTTATAATAGTTCATGGACTTTTCGATGCGCTCCATCGCAAAGGCAACGGCATAGTTAAAAACATAATAGAAAATGCCCGCCGCAACAAAAGCCAGCATGCCGTTGAACGCAAGTCCTGCGGATGAGTTTATCTTTTTTGCAAGTGTGAACATCTCCATAACGCCGACCGCCGATGCAAGCGACGTGTCCTTGACAAGCGTTATCACTTCATTTGTCACGGACGGGATAACGCGCTTTACAAGCTGCGGCAGAATGATCCTGAAGAAGGTCTGCGCTCTGCCGTATCCAAGCACCTCTGCCGCCTCATACTGCCCGATCGGAATAGATTCAAGCCCACCGCGGTATATTTCGGCAAAATACGCAGCATAGTTCACAATGAAGCCGACTATCACCGACGTCATACGCCAGTCTCTCGGAACCTTGATGCCGAAAAGCAGATTCGGTCCGAAATAAATCACCATGAGCTGGAGCATAAGAGGTGTGCCGCGCATAATCGAAATATAAATATCCGTAAGCCAGCGCAAGGGCGCAAATCTGCTCCTTTTGCAGAACATTACGACCATACCCAGAGGCAGGGAGCCGAGAACCGTACAGAAGAATATCTCAAGCGTTATCAGCGAGCCTTCGCCGAGTTTCATCAGCATTGTCTGAATCGTCATTTAGTACCCTCTCAAATCAATATCATCTTAACCGCCGAAATGGGCGGGGACATAGATCCCCACCCAAACGGTTATCTGTCAGCCAGTTATTTGCACATGCAGAGACTGTCAAGCACAAGACCGTCGTCAACGTAATTCTCGGCTATCTTCATCATGGTGCCGTCCTCTGCCATTTTCAGAAGCTCATCATTGACCGCATCGCGCAGCTCCTCATTGCCGAGCAGGAAGCCGACCGCATACTGTTCGTTGGAAATAGCCTCGTCAAGGATAACATACTCGCCGTCATTCGCGCCTATCTGGTATGTCGCAACACCGAGGTCAACCGCGATTGCGTCGACGCCGCCCTGCTTGAGATCCATAAAGCCGGTGTTGTAGTCGGCAAGCTCAACGATCTCTTCAAGGGAAGACTTGAGTTCCTCGTTCGCCTCAACGGCATCCGCCGCAGAGGAAGCGGACTGAACCATAAGTACCTTGCCTTCAAGATCGGCAAGAGTCTTGATGTCGGAATCTGCCTTTACAACAACAACGATGGAGTTGTCAACATAGGGGTCTGACCATGTGTACTCATCTTCGCGGCCGTTAAGGGTAAAGCCGTTCCAGATGCAGTTAATGTTGCCGGAGGCAAGCTCACTGTCCTTTGAGTCCCAGTTGATCGCTACTTCTTCATACTCCCATCCGAGTCTGCTGCAAAGCTCTTTGGCCACGGCAAGGTCAAACCCGTCATATTCGCCGTCTTCGTTTATGAAGCCGAACGGGGGAAATTCACAGTCAAAACCGACAATAAGCTTGCCGTCCAGATCGGCGCAGGCCGTCACGCTGAGAGCCGCCGCCATAACGAGTACAAGTATAACCGCAATGATCTTTTTCATTTTTCATT
The DNA here is from genome assembly GCA_963617275.1 of bacterium. Taxonomy (GTDB): domain Bacteria; phylum Bacillota; class Clostridia; order Oscillospirales; family Oscillospiraceae; genus Limivicinus. Next base: position 33,588 of record CAVENX010000052.1, on the reverse strand, counting down.
CTCCTTTTCACGAACACTGCCGTGTTCTTCTTTGTGATGTCATAGTACCACACTATCGCGCTAAAGTAAAGCGTTTTTTTGCATTCTACTTTTCTTATACAAAACGCGCAAGTTTTGCTTGATTATTTGTACAATTATACCAAAGCAGTTGTAGGGCGTGGCGGTGCAGAGAACAGCAAGCGGCACGGCAGAGATCAAAAAACCCGCTTCCCTATTCTGGAAAAGCGGGCGCATGATCAGGCAAGAATCACTTTATTAAAAGACTTCTTGCCTTTCCTTATGATTATTCCTTTTTTAAGCTCATCCGATGTAAACGATTTTGATATATCGGTGACCTTTACGTCGTCAACGGAGATACCGCCCTGCTGGATATTGCGGCGGGCGTCTGACTTGGTGGTGCAAAGCCCGGTCTTTACAAGAAGCGTCATGATATCTATCGCACCATCAGTAAGATCGGCCTCGGAAAGCTCTGTAGTGGGCATATTTGCGCTGTCTCCCGCGCCGCCGAACAGCGCCTTTGCAGACTCTTCGGCCTTTTTGGCCTCTTCCTCACCGTGGACAAGCGCGGTAAGCTCATATGCAAGTATCTCCTTTGCGCGGTTGAGCTGGCTGCCCTCCCACTTGTCCATCTCGTCTATCTGCTCAAGAGGCAGGAAAGTAAGCATACGGATGCACTTGAGAACATCGGCGTCGCCGACGTTGCGCCAATACTGATAGAACTCATACGGCGAGGTCTTGTTCGGGTCGAGCCAGACCGCACCAGATGCCGTTTTGCCCATCTTTTTGCCCTCGGAGTTGAGCAGCAGTGTAATGGTCATTGCATGTGCGTCCTTGCCGAGCTTTTTACGGATAAGCTCTGTGCCGCCGAGCATATTGCTCCACTGATCGTTGCCGCCGAACTGCATATTGCAGCCGTAATGCTGGAACAGGTAGTAGAAGTCATAGCTCTGCATTATCATGTAGTTGAACTCAAGAAAGCTGAGCCCCTTTTCCATACGCTGCTTGTAGCACTCCGCCCTGAGCATATTATTGACGGAGAAGCACGCGCCGACTTCGCGCAGAAGCTCTATATAATTAAGGTCAAGCAGCCAATCGGCGTTATTGACCATCTGCGCCTTGCCCTCGCCGAATTCTATAAAGCGCGACATCTGCTTTTTGAAGCATTCGCAGTTATGGTCGATAGTCTCCTTCGTCATCATGGAGCGCATATCGGTGCGCCCGGAGGGGTCGCCGATGTGGCCGGTGCCGCCGCCGATGAGCGCAATAGGTTTATTGCCTGCCATCTGCAGTCTCTTCATGAGGCACAGCGCCATGAAGTGCCCAACGTGCAGAGAGTCGGCAGTGGGGTCAAAGCCGATATAAAATGTGGCCTTGCCGTTATTGATCATCTCACGGATCTCGTTTTCATCCGTTACCTGTGCAATAAGTCCGCGGGCAACAAGTTCCTCGTAAATTTCCATTTTCACTTCTCCATTTAAGTATTATACTATATCGTACTATATCATAAAAAAGCCTCTGTCCCGAAGGACAGAGGGCATTTGTTATGCGTTACCACCTCTGAACGTCTTCACTTCACAGCAAAGACCTCATTGACTGCAATACAGTCACGCGCTGTACCGGGCGCATCCCGTCACAGCCTACTTGCAGAAAGCTTTCGGTGTGCCGCTCCGAACCGTATTCATACGCTGTTCCGACCTCCTCGCACCAAACAGAGGCTCTCTGAACGGATAAAGCGAACTACTTCTGTTCTTCTTCGCGTTAACATTCGGAATTATACTTTACGTTTCGGAAAATGTCAAGCTTTGCCGCACTTTTCCTTGAATTTTTCACAGGCGGCAAGCTGCTCTCTCGCACCGGCAAGCGTTATTTCGCTTATATTGTCCCCGCCGTGAAGCCGTGCCAGCTCATAGCAGCGTCCGTCGTCGTCAAGCCGGTCTACCCTCGTAAAGGTCCTTCCGTTTTTTTCTTCTTTTTTTATAAGGTACTGATGATCGCCCATCGCGGCTATCTGCGGCAGGTGCGTCACGCACATTACCTGCTTGCCCTTGGACACGGTATAGAGCTTTTCCGCAACTCTCTGCGCCGCAATGCCGGATACGCCCGTATCTATCTCGTCAAAGATCATGGTTCCGACAGGGTCGTTTTCCGCAAACACATTTTTCATCGCCAGCATTATTCTGCTGAGCTCACCGCCGGAAGCTATCCTGCTTATTCTGCCAAGTTCCTCCCCGGCATTCGCGGACATGAGAAAGCGCACAGAATCCATACCAGTCTTATCAAAGCCTCTGTCGTTTTCAACCGGTGTAAACTCGACAGAAAACCTGACCGACGGCATACTCAGTTCCCGGAGTTCGCCCACGATGCGCGTCTCAAGCTCCTTTGCCGCCGTTTTTCTTTTTTCCGAAAGCTTTCTGCCTGCGGTAAGCAGCACCTTCTCCTGTGCCGCAAGGTCTCTCTCAAGCTTCACTATTCTGTCGTCGGCATATTCGATATCGTCAAGGCGTTCGCGGCACTTATCAAGATACGCAAGAAGCTCCCCGTCGCTTTTACCGTATTTTCTCTCAAGCTTTCCGAGAAGCGACAGTCGGCTTTCTATGCTGTCATATTCATCAGAGGAGAAATCAAGACCTTCAAGAAAGTCTCTGAGCGTTTCCTCCGCGTCGGAAAGCGCAAAGGCCGCATCGTTAAGTCCCGAAACGGTTCCTTCAAGCTCCGGCGCGAACGCGGATGCCTTCCCTGCATAATAGGCGGCATTCTGCGCAAGAGAGACGGCATTGTCATCCCCGCCGCTCAGCGCGGCGATAGCCGCTTCCAGCGCCTCGGTAAGCTTTTCCGAATTTCTGAGCAGATCGCGCCTTGCGGAAAGCGCTTCCGCTTCGCCGGACTTGATATCCGCCCTTTCAAGCTCCTCAATCTGGTATTTAAGCGTATCTCTCAAGCGTTCTTTCTCAACATTGTCCATGCTGAGAGAGTCTATCTCCTTTTTTATCGCCGTATATTTGTCATATTCAGCCTTATACATGGCATACTGCGTCTCAAGGCGGCCGAAGCCGTCAAGATACGAAAGATGACGTTTTTCGTCCATAAGCTGCCTGCCGTCGTTCTGCCCGTGGATATCCACAAGAAGCGCGGCAAGCTCCTTCAGCTGTGCCGCCGTCGCGGGCGAGCCGCATATACGGCAGCTGCTTTTGCCGTCAGCGCTTATTCTGCGCTGAACGATCAGCTCATTCTCCGGTTCTATATCGTTTTCCTCAAGCCATTTCTCACAGCCGTCAAGGTCAAAAACGGCGGTGACGACGCCCTTATCGGCGCCGTGGCGCACAAGTTCCCTCGTCACCCGCTCACCCAGAACGGCGCCTATGGAGTCTATAACAATGGATTTGCCCGCACCCGTCTCACCGGTGAGCACGTTAAGCCCCTTGGAAAACTCTATATCGGCTTTTTCGATAACGGCTATATTTTCTATATGCAGTTCGTTCAACATGGGACAGCTCTCCCGATCAAATCAAAAAAGTATCTCTATTTCGTGATACAGTCTCTGTGCCAATTCGCAGGTCTTCATTGCAAGAAAACCCGTATCGTCACCGGCGAGCGTACCAACAAGTCCCTCGACCTCCATATTGTCGAGTGCCGAACAGCAGGCGTTTGCAAGTCCCGGAAGCGTTTTCAAAACAACGATATTCTGCGCAACATCGTATGAAACAAGGCTTTCACGGAAAATTTTTCTCAGTCTCGGGCTGAGGTCTTCGATTTCGCTCTTTTCCGGCGTGGTATATCTGTACTTTCCGCTCTCCCCAAGCTCCTTTACGAGTCTCATATCCTTTATGTCTCTTGAAAGCGTGGCCTGTGTGCTCTTTATCCCTCTTTTTGCCAGCGCCTCCATAAGCTGATTCTGTGTCTCTATATCCTGCTGGCTTATGATATCAAGAATTACGCTTTGTCTGCCCGGTTTCATCGGCACTCCCCTTTTATATCAATTTGGCTGCTAAACCCGCCGCACCTGAAGCGGCTGAAAATCCGATCAAATCAATTTGCTGTATGCTATTTCAAAAAAGCTCTTGTTGCCGAGCTCCGCCATCACGGTGTAGTGTGCGGAACGCTTTATTCTGAGTATATCCCCGCTTCTGAGGTCGCACACCGAATTTCCGTCCACCGACAGATACGCCCTGCGCCCGTGAAGCCGCTCTGTCCGGATCGCTATCTCTTTATCCGGAGCAAGCACAAACGACCTGGCCCCCAGGACATGCGGGCAGATCGAACTTATGATTATGTTCTCCGCATCCGGCTCCACAATAGGGCCTCCGGCGGACATTGAATACCCTGTCGAGCCGGTCGGAGTGGAAACGATCACCCCGTCGCCGGAAAACGCCGTTATAACGTCGTCATTGAAGGCGGCGGTAATATTTATGCAGTCGCCGTAGCCGTGAATAACAGCGTCGTTAAGCGCGCAGTCGCTGCACACAACGTTCCCACCGCGCACAAGCTCAACGTCCAGCTTCATACGCCTGCTGAGCTTCGCCTCACCCCTTGCGGCTTTGAGTATAAGCGGCAGCTCATCCTTTTCAAGGTGAGCCATGAACCCCTTTGTGCCGAGGTTTATACCGAGCAGCGGTAGCTCGTAATCATGTATCTTCCGCGCCACGGCAAGGATCGTACCGTCGCCCCCTATCACAACAGCAAGGGAACATTCCCGTGCGGCTTCTATAACTCTTTCGTATTTTATGTTCTGCGGAAGACAGGCGTCTCCCGGTTCGGCAAAGACAGGGCATATGACCGTTTCAAAGCCCTCTTTTCCAAGCAGTTCAGCCGCTTCCTTTGTTGTTTCAAGATCAATGTCCCGGAATGGATTCGGGCAAAGTGCAATCATTTTCGTATCCTCTTATAATGCTTTATGCGACGCCTTCACCACCGCTGAAACGTCTATCGGAGCATTCTCCCCCGTGCGGTTTTTCATGTGGCAGATATATTCTATATTCCCCTCCGGTCCTTTTATGGGAGAAAAATCAAGTCCCATGACCGTAAGACCGATCTCCGGCGCAAAATCAAGTATTCCCCTGACCACGCTTTCATGTACCTTTTCGTCCCTGACGACGCCTTTTTTGCCTACCTCATCCCTGCCCGCTTCAAACTGCGGCTTGATAAGGCAGATAATATCAGCATCATCCTTAAGAAGACATTTTACCGCAGGAAGCACAAGACGTATTGAGATGAACGAGACGTCCATGACAGCAAGGTCAAGCGCTTCCGGAATCTGTTCCCGCGTTACATAGCGGAGGTTGGTCCGCTCCAGATTAACGACCCGCTCATCCTGCCTGAGCTTCCACGCAAGCTGACCGTAGCCCACATCCACGGAGTAAACCTTTTTCGCGCCGTGCTGCAAAAGGACGTCGGTGAAGCCGCCGGTAGACGCGCCGCAGTCTATGCATATTTTATTTCCCGCCGTGACCGGGAACACCTTGAGCGCCTTGTCAAGCTTATAACCGCCGCGGCTTACAAACGGCAGAGCGTTGCCGCGAACCTCGATCTGTACATTTTCGGAGACGGGCATCCCCGGCTTGTCCGCCTTCTGTCCGTTTACGAACACAAGCCCGCTCATTATCGTGGTCTTCGCCCTTTCGCGGCTCTCCGTATATCCTTTATCGAAAACGAGCTGATCCAATCTGACTTTCTTCATATATTATACTACGCGTCAGTTATCTCTGTTTGCAAGAGAATCTGCCAGTTCACAGAGGAACCGCGTATCGTCAAACACGTCGGAGAGGATAGCCTTCGCCGCAGCGGTGAGCTTATCCACTGTTTTTCTGCATCCGTCAAGTCCCATAAGCACGGCATAGGTATTCTTATGCTCCTGCGCGTCCGAACCGATTGGCTTGCCGAGCACCTCGGCGGTGCTTGTAACGTCAAGCATATCGTCCCTTATCTGGAACGCCATGCCAAGTGCGGCGCCGTAATGCGCGGCCGCCTCCATCATGAGTGCGCTTCCGCCTGCCGCGGCAACGCCCATGCGGCAGGCCGCAATGATGAGCGCACCCGTTTTTCTGGTGTTTATCTCGGTAAGCTCCTGCTCGGTGAGCGTTCTGCCCTCCCAGCACATATCAAGATACTGCCCGCCGCACATGCCTTCCATGCCGACGGCGTCGGCAAGCAGCTGTGCACACTCCGCCCGGTTTTCCGCAGGCAGATCGCTCCTGAGAATGCTTGCAAAGGCTTCCGCCTGCAAAGCGTCGCCTGCGAGCGTTGCGGTACATTCGCCGTAGACCACATGGTTCGTTGGCTTGCCGCGGCGGAGGTCGTCATTATCCATGCATGGGAGATCATCGTGAATAAGGCTGTACGTATGCAGCATTTCGATACCGCAGGCCGCTTTCAGCGCCTTATTGACATCCCCGCCGGAAATGCGGCAGAATTCAAGCATGAGTATCGGGCGTATACGCTTGCCGCCCGCAAGAAGGCTGTATCTCATCGCATCGGCAAGCCCCTTCTGCGGAAGCTTTTCGGCACCGGCGGCAAATTTGCCCAGTTCTTCCTCGATCATTCTTTTATATTCGCCCGCACTTATCATTGTTCCTCATCAAACGGCAGCTCCACAGGGCTCCCGTCAGCTCCTTTTTTTAATTTAACGACCTTCTGCTCCGCCTCGTCAAGCATTTTGCTGCATGAAGCGACAAGCGCCGTACCCTCCTCAAAAAGCGCAAGGGTATCGTTAAGCGGCATATCCCCGGATTCGAGGTGATGCACTATCTCATCAAGCCGCGCCATGGACTGCTCAAAGGTGAGTTTTTTCGCTGCCATAATTACTCCTGTTCACACGCGGAAACGCTGTCCACGGTGCATCCGGCGGTTCCGTCGCTGATCCTGATCGAAATACTGTCCCCGACGTTTATCTGGGACGTTGATTTTATAAGCCTTCCCTCGGCGTCGGATGCTGTACAGTACCCCCGCGAGAGAACCTTAAGCGGACTCATTGCGTCAAGAGACGCGGTAAGTCTTATAAAATCGTGCTTTTTGCGGCTTATCTGCCGCTCCTGCGCCGAAGTGAACGCTTCACGCAGTCTGTCAAGCTCCATACGTCTGAAATCCACAGCCGCCGCAGGGTCTTTCAGTACCTTGGATGCAACAAGCGTATCAAGCTTTCCACGCAGGAACGAAAGACGCTTGTTCATCGCCTGCAACGAGCGCACACGATAGCCCTCAACAAGCTCCGCCTGCTCGGTTTGGTCGGGAACGGCGATCTCCGCTGCGTTTGACGGCGTTGACGCCCTCGCATCCGCCACATAATCGGCGATCGTCACATCCGGCTCATGCCCGACGGCAGAGATCACGGGGATGTCGGATTCATATATTGCCCGCGCCACGCGCTCGTCATTGAAAGCCCAGAGGTCTTCTATCGAGCCGCCGCCTCTGCCGGTAATGATAACATCGCCTATTTTATATTTATTCGCATAGCGTATCGCGCCCACTATCTCAGGCGGCGCTTCGACGCCCTGCACACGCACGGGCAGCAAAAGCACCTTCGACATAGGCCAGCGTCTTGACAGGATCTTTATCATGTCATGTACGGCAGCGCCCGCCGAGGATGTAATGACCGCTATTTTCTCCGGATAGGGCGGGAGCGGCTTTTTATGCGCACGGTCAAACAGCCCTTCTCCGTCAAGCTTTTTCTTGAGCTGTTCAAAAGCAAGCTGCAAATCACCCGTGCCCTCGGGAATAATTGCAGAGCAGATAAGCTGATACGCCCCGTCTCTCGGATATACATTGAGCTTGCCCGTGCACAGCACGGCCATGCCGTTATCCGGTCTGAATCTTAGCTTTGAAGCGCTTCCTCTGAAAAGGACGCAGCGCAGACTGCTCTCACTGTCCTTGAGGGTAAAATAATGATGTCCCGACGGGTATACCTTATAGTTTGAAAGCTCTCCTCTTACACAGACCGAATCAAATTCCGGCCTGTTCTCAATAAGCTGCTTTACCGCCGCATTGAGCTGCGTAACAGTAAGTATCTGCGTTTCCATACTTATTCGCCGACGCTTTCGTCCCGTGCTGGAAATTCGCCCTTCATGAAGCCGCCGAGCACGCCGTTGACAAAAGCGACCGTCTCCGGTTCGTCATAGCCCTTATCAAGTTCGACCGCTTCGTTTATCGCCGCGGACGCCGGAACATCCTCGACATACAATATCTCGCATATCGCGCACCGCAGAATGGCAAGGGCGGTTCTGGATATTCTCCCTACCTTCCAGCCCTTGGAATACTTCTCGATGTACCCGTCCAGTTCCTGCCTCTTCTCCTCTGCCATCGTCACAAGACTGCGGATATAAGCAAGCTGTCTTTCATCCGGGCGCTGTGAAAAAAGCTCATTCTCCCCGCTCAGGGTCTCATAATGCTCCTGCGCGAAAAAGCCGTCGATCAGCTCCGATGCGCTCTGTTCGCTGCCGGCGCTTGCAAAGCAAAGCTGCACGGCTATCTCTCTCGCTGTCTTTCTGTCCATATAATCCTCCATGCGGCCATTCCCGCACAAGCTGTTCTGATAAATCCCCCACGGAGGATTTACTGCCGTTTCTCTCGGCTTATTTGTCAAACGCAACACCCGCCACATGGACGTTGACCTGAGCATTCTCTATGCCCGTTGTAGATACGACGAGCGTCTGTACCTTGTCCTGAACCGCCTTTGCTATGTTGACTATATTGCAGCCGTAGCGCACCGTAATGATAGCGTCAACAATGATAACGCCGTCATTGAAGCGTACCTTAACGCCCTTTGCAACGGTTTTAAGACCGATAAGCTCTGCAAGCTCTGCGCCCGCTGTATTTGAAAGTCCCGCAACGCCGTCTACCTCCGCTATCGCGGTGCGGACAAGACTTGATATGACTTCTTCGGAAATATTGATGCTGCCCTTTGACTCCTGGCAGGTAATGTAGTTGTCAGCCATGGTAAGTCCTCCTAAATGTATTGCCTTGTATTTTACCATAGGATATGCAAAAAATAAAGTAAAAATATTCATTTTATAAAAAATGACATATCGCCGCGGCGATATGTCGGATGCTTTTATGCCTTGACCTCTATTATGCTCAGATGAGCGGCGTCGTAACAGGTTTCATTGCAGATGATGTCGGTTATTTTGGCCACCGCCTCCTCGCTGAGTCCGTCTATCGGCGCCGGAACGGCAACCGTAACGGTATCGTTTCCTATGTATACCACACAGTCGGAAAACTCCTTCGCTATGAGAAGATTTTCTATCTGTGACTCCTGCATCGAGCAGGCCGCCATTGCGGAGATGGCGTTCATGGCGCTGTCGATCGTTTCCTGTGAAGCCGTTTCCGCCGTGGCCGCCGTCTGAAGGAGCTCAAGCGCCTCGTCTCTGGACACCTGCCTTGTAAGTCTCGCTTCGGCGAAGTATTCGTTGTTCCCGGACGCGCCTGCAGCGCCGGGATCCGACGCGGTACTGACCATCGCCTCGTCCTCTGCAAGGACGAACTCCGTATCCGCGTCCCCCCATCTGTTATTGTACGACCAGTTCAGCGCCACCGCAGCGCACACAAACACCAAAATGGCTGCCACCGTGATGTTTCTTTTCCTGTTTTTCATACTGCTTTACTGCTCCTCCTTAATATTAATCTTTCATTTTCAGAATTGTCACATTTCCGGAGCTGAACCCCGTATAGGACTCCACGCACCTGAGAATGTCAAGCCTCACGGCCGCGCTGTCTGCGCCGTCGCATACGATTACCACTCCCTTTTCAGAAACAAGCACCTCTGCTCTCCCCACGCCCTCCGTACTGCACAGTATCTCCCGAAACTGTTTTTCCGCACCGCTGTCTTTATCTTTGGTGCCGCTTATCGGCAGCGTCATAAGCATGATCCCGACTGCAAGGACGATGACGGGGTATTTATATTTATCGAGAAACGCTTTTAATTTCCCGTCTGTATCCATGTCTGCCTTTCCTCCGGAATACCAAGCTCTGCTTTTATAAGCTTCTTGAGTGCCGTTGTCTTTATGCCGTCACTTTCAGATTCAATGTATGCCTCATAGGGCACCCATATTCCTTCCGTGTCCCATTGCACGCTTACCTTTGCATTTGTTATCTCTATACCTGTCTCCTTTGCTTTCTCCATAATATATGCCGCATATTCCTCTTCTATTACCGTCCGGTCAAGTCTGCGGCGCATATCCTCCCCGCTTTCGAGCAGCACTTTCTCCCGCTCCCTGTATTCTGCCATATCAACGGAAAAGCTTTCAAAGTCCATTTGCTTCAGCGGCTCAAGCACACAGATAATAAGGACGCAGGTGCAAAGGATCCTCATGATCTGTGCAACGCTCTTTTCGTTTATCAGCGTTGCGGCGACACCGAAGGTCACAGAAAGAATGCATACTCTGCGCAGCATTTCGCCCATCATGCACCCACCGTCCTTATTGCCGAGGAAAGCGATATGAAAAGCATCAACGCGCTGCACCCCAGAAGCCCCAGAAGGAGATTGACCGCCGTCCCTATGTCCGACAGAAAACGCGAAAGCGATATGCCTGGGACCGCAGCGCATACAGCGCTTCCCGCCTTGATAACGAGGGATTTTGCAAGAAGTGCGGCAAACGGTCCTGCGCAGAGCGCGCACACGGCGATCATGCCAACGGCTCCCGCCGTGTTTCTGATAAGCGCGGCGGAACTGAGCACCGCAGATGCGGCGTCCGATACGATACCGCCGACCACCGGCAGAGTGGTCGAGATCACCGTGCGCGCAGTTTTCACCGCAACCGCATCAAGCCCGCCCGTCACAAGCCCCGTTATTCCGATAAATGCCGAAAAAGCAAGAGTAAGCCCTGTCATAAGCGTGACGGAGCACCATTTTATCGTTCTCTTGAGCGCCTCCAAAATGGGATTATCAAACAGGGCGACGCTCAGGGCAAGGGCGGTGTATGCGTTCACAAGCGGGATCATGAGCTTGTGCGAGGTATTCATCATGACGTCCAGCGCCATACACACGGCGGAATACTTTGCCCCCGCAGACACCGCCGCGCCGCTTGCGGCGGCCGCGGCAAACACCGCAGGGACAGCCGCCTTCGAATAATCGCGCAGCAGATAAAGCGTCTCCCTTATCTCGTTTACAATGCCGTCCATGCGTCCTATCAGGATAAGCGCAAGAGCACAGACGCCTGTCGCGTTTATATACAGTTTTATCGTGTCGCCGTCGCAGAACGACATTGCAAGTGACACGGCAAGGGCGATTGCCGTCATTGACGCGGCAGAACCGACTTCCGCCCTGACCGACGCTTCTATTTTTTGTATAAAGCTGTCCGCAAGCCTTTTCAGCGCTCCCTCGGCATCGTATCTTCCGTCTTCGCCTGCTGCACCGCAGATCTCTCTCACATCCTCCGGCAGTTGCTCTTCCGCCTGTCCGACTGCCGATGCGCCGCTGCCCAGAAGCAGTGAGAGCAGCGGCAGAAGCATGAGCATTACAGCAGCGCGTCTCATACCAATTCTCCTATAAGCCTGAGCGCCGCCGTTATCATCGGCGCCGCCGCTGCCGCCGCGCACATCGTGCCGACGAACTCCACTGCGGAGGCGGTGGACGTCTGAGAAGCGTCACGACAGAGACGTGACGCGTTCCCAGTCACAATGCCTATCACGGCACACTTTCCCGCTGGGAGAATATACTCCCCGCAGTCGTCAAGGATCGTTTTTATCTCCTTTATTATCCCCGTCACACCCTCCGCCGCGGAAAGTCCCGCATAGACTATGACCGAGATTACGGAAAGGCTGAGCAGCATGGATAATTCGGGATTCGTCTTTTTTATTATGAGCGACAGTACACAGGCGCACACCGCCGCTGCGGATACCTTTGCAATAAGCTCCATCAGAAATTAAAAAGCCGCCGGATAAGCTCAAACAGATCGCTTATCCGCTGTACCACAACCATCATCACAACGACAAGCGCCGCTATTGTCGTCATAAGCGCAAGTTCGTCTCTGCCGGACTTTTGCAGCAGTATGTTTATTATCGCCACAAGTATCCCAATTGCCGCAATTCTGAAAATAATATCCACATCCATTGCGTCTTCTCCTAATAAAATGCTATAACGGCCAGCACCCCCGCGCAGACGGAAAGCCCCACAGTAAGCTTTCCCGCCGCAGGCAGTCTCTCTCTCAGCTTTTCCGCCTCGCCGTGAAAAAACGCCGCCGAGCTTTCAAGCGCTTCCGCCTGTGTTTCGCTTACGCTTTTTCCAAGCACGTTCCCCGGAAAGCAAAGGTGCCTGCGCTGTTCCTCCGTAAGCCACGGAAGGCACTCTGCCGCAGCTTCATTCCATATCCTGTCAAAATCCTTTTCGCCTATTTCCTCAAAGCCGCGGGAGACTTTATGAAAAAATTCCTTTACGCAGTCCTCGGAGACTTTTTCCGCAAGCGCCGTCAGTTCGGGCAGCGGGAGAAGCCTTGCGCACAACTCGCTTTTTATTATTCTGAGCGTATCGGCAAGGCAGCAATATGCCCTGAGCTTCTTCCTTTCGCCGCTTAAGCGCTGAAAGCCGAAAAGCGCGGATGCGGCAACACATAAGAGCGCGCCGGCAAGCTTCAAGGTGTTATCTCCGTCAGGGCGTAGTGTCTGCCGTATTCGTCCAAGCGCACTTCCAATATGTATCTGAACACGCCCTCGCAGAAAAGACGTCTGTATTCCTCGCGCTTTTTCATATCCTCAAAGCCCATTCCGTGAGCGGTCGCTATTATTCCAACGCCGCAGCCGGATATTTCCTCCACCGCTTTTATATCTTCCCTCCGGCTTATCTCATCGAGCGCTATTATCTCCGGTCCCATTGTCCTGAGCAGCATCATTACACCCGTCTGCTTGTCCGTTCCGGTCAGCACATCGGTATGCTCGCCCATATCGTGCTCCTCTCCGCCGAATATCTCGTCCCGCTCATCAACAACGGCTATCGTATGTCCCATATCCGACACAAGCCGCACAAGCTCTCTCAGCGCCGTTGTTTTTCCCCCGCCGGGCGGGGACACGATAAGCGTATTGGCAAAGCCGTTTTTGCTGAGCCTTGCCGCCTCCCTTGTAAGATTTCCGACAAAAGGTGACGGTATGCGTATCACAAGTGAGCTGTATCTTGAAAAGCCGCACAGCTCTCCGTTTTTGAACATCGCGCTGCCGCAAACTCCTATTCTGAGTCCCCTGTACGGGATAAAGCCCGCTCTCATCGTGGATATCGCGGAATGAACCGAGGCGCAGGTCGCCTTTTCAAGCACCCGGCCTATATCCCTCTCCGTGACCGTATCCGTTCCGATCGGATATTCCTGCATGAAGCGCGACGCGGTCATTGCCTTTCCGCACCGGAGACGCAGCTGCTCCGGTATCGGATACAGCAAACCTTCAACGCTTTTATACAAATGCTCCGGCAGCAGTCCGAGAGCTTCCTTGAAATAATCCATTTTCTCACTCCCCATACCAATCTATGCCGCCTGTCCGCAAATATTCTTGAATTTTTTGAGATATATGATATAATAGAAAATAATCGAAACAAACAACTTTTCGGAGGAACTTTACCATGCAAATGAAAATCATGTGGTTCGGCGCAATTTTTTTTGGCGGCTGGCTCTGGTCGTATCTTTTCGTCCGTCAGTTTCTTTTTAATATTCTCGTCGCAAATCCGCTCACGAAAAAAATGCTTGAAACCGACGGCGGTCTTGTCGGAGACGGTGCAAAAAAATACACCGGTATATCTACTGGTATCTGTGTATTTCTCATTCTTCTCTCCTGCGCCGTCGTGCTCAGGTTCTGTGCGCTTTATCTTATAATCGGCTTCTTTATCGGCTTTTTCAGCGCGGCCGTCATGGTATATCTGAAAACCAAGCCCACCAACCGGGATATGTTTGATAACTTCTGTGCCGCTTACTACCGCTTTATCCCCGATGATGAGCTGCGCACGGCCATGTACAACAAAAAGCCCGGCCAGATGAAGGTAAGGCTCCGCAATATGGGGCTTTCCTCCGAATTTATCCCCGAATTTGACAAAGCCAAATAATTTGACAGGCATACATATTTCAATCCCCATCACGGAAAGAGCAGATTTTCCGCGATGGGGATTTGTCTTTTTCGGATCACTTTACTTTGATTTTACATCGCCGTGATTACAGATTTTACCGGCGGGGGCTACGATGTATATGCAGTCAAAAAAGGGCTGTCAAAAAAAACTGAAGGAGAAATTGAAATTGAAAAAGTTTATCTGCATAATCACAGCTGTTTTTCTGCTCACGGCGGCTCTCGCAGGATGCGGGAAGGACGCCGCTTCCAAGCAGACGGTCGCAACCGACGGCTCAACATCAATGAGCAAGGTCATCGGTGCGCTCGGCGAGACTTTTGAAAGCGAAAACGGCATTACCGTCACCTATAACGCCACCGGCTCCGGCGCAGGCATTCAGGCCGTAGAGGAAGGCAGATGCGACATCGGCCTTTCAAGCAGAAGCCTCAAGGACGAGGAAAAAGCAAAGGGGCTTGAGGAGACTGTTCTTGCGCTCGACGGCATCGCAATAATCGTAAACCCAAGCAACAGTGTAAACGACCTGAGTCTCGAAACCGTCGCAAAAATCTATACCGGTGAGATCACCGACTGGAGCGAGGTCGGCGGCAGCGAAGGAGAGATAGTTCTTATCGGACGCGAGGCCGGAAGCGGCACAAGAGACGGCTTTGAATCCATCACCGGCACAAAGGACGCATGCAAATACCGTCAGGAGCTGACATCCACAGGCGATGTCATTACCACGGTCGCCTCCAATCCCAATGCCATCGGTTACGCCTCCCTCGCCTCCGTCAAGGATACCGTAAAGGCGCTCAGCATTGACGGAGTTGTGCCCAGCGAGGAAACGGTCAAGGACGGCAGCTACGCCGTGCAGCGTCCCTTTGTTCTCGTCACAAAGAGTGGAACCGCTCTTTCAGAAAGCGCACAGAAGTTCTTCGACTATGCCACTTCCGAGGCGGCTGGCGATATAATCAGCGGCGCGGGCGCTGTCCCTGTCAACTAAGCAAAAAGAATTTTTAAGCGGCGGTTTATCACAGCACCGCCGCTTGATCCGATTTAAGGAAATTTATGAAGAAAAACAGATTATTTGAAAGCGCCGTTCATGGGGTATTTTTGCTGCTGGGTCTTATAACCGTGGCCTGTGTTCTGCTGATCACGGTTTACCTTATAGCTTCCGGAATACCCGCCATACGGGAAATAGGTCTTGTCAATTTTCTTTTCGGGAAGGAGTGGGCCTCCACCGCCGCCGAACCTAAGTACGGAATACTGCCTTTTATCCTCACAAGCATATACGGAACTGCCGGAGCCATTGTCATCGGCGTTCTTGTCGGCTTTTTCACGGCGGTGTTCATCTCCAAGATTGCCGGGCAAAAGGTGCGCAGTGCGCTTGAGACGGCGGTAAATCTTCTGGCGGGCATTCCCTCTGTCGTATATGGTCTTGCGGGTATGCTCATTCTCGTACCGGCAATACGGAAAACATTCGATCTCGCCGACGGCGCAAGCCTCCTTGCCGCTATGATCGTGCTTGCAGTGATGATACTGCCGAGTATCGTCAAGGTGTCGGTGACGGCGCTGGATGCGGTTCCGAAGGAATATGAGGACGCTTCCCTCGCGCTTGGCGCAACACCGACGGAAACATATTTCAGGGTGTCCGTCCCGGCTGCGAAAAGCGGAATAGCCGCCGCTGTCGTGCTGGGCGTGGGGCGCGCCATAGGAGAAGCAATGGCGGTCATGATGGTTTCGGGAAACGTTGCGAATATGCCCTCCCTTTTTCAGAGCGTGCGATTTCTTACAACGGCGGTCGCAAGCGAAATGGCCTATTCAAGCCCGGGAAGCCTGCAAAGAAACGCGCTGTTTTCCATAGCGCTCGTGCTGTTCTTTTTCATCATGCTCATAAACGCCGCGCTCAACTTTTTTCTGAAACGGGATAAGGAGAAATAGTATGGACGCAAGAAGAAAAATATATGCGGCTTTCATGCGCGCTCTGATGTATGTATGCACCGCGCTCACTTCGGCGCTGCTGCTGCTCATGCTCGGCTATATCATGGCAAAGGGTCTGCCGAATATTTCATGGCAGTTTATCTCTACCAAGCCGAGTTACCTGACCGGTAATATAGGGATACTGCCGGATATCCTCAATACGGTCTATATCGTACTCGCCGCGCTTGTTATCGTACTTCCTCTCGGCGTGGGCGCGGCGGTATATCTCACGGAATACGCAAAAAGCAAAAGAATCGTCTCCGCCATTGAATACGCCGCGGAAACGCTGTCTGGAATACCGTCCGTTATCTACGGGCTTGTCGGTATGCTCCTATTTTCCAACAACTTCGGCACAAGCCTCATTGCCGGCGCTCTGACGCTCGTTATCATGAATCTGCCCACCGTAATGCGCACAACGCAGGAAAGCCTCAAAACCGTTCCGCAAAGCTACCGCGAGGGCGCTTTCGGCCTGGGTGCAGGTAAATGGCGCGTTATCCGCACAGTCGTACTGCCCGGCTGCATCGACGGCGTTATAACTGGGTGTATTCTCTCCGTCGGCCGAATTTTAGGCGAATCGGCGGCGCTGCTGTTCACCGCAGGCTTTGCACACGCCGTAAACGGGCTGTTCACCGGTCTTGTAAGTCCCGGCGCTACACTGACCGTAGCGCTGTATGTATATGCGAAGGAGGAGGGCGAGTTCGGCGCGGCTTTTGCCATCGCCGCGATCCTCATGGTTCTTACGCTGCTTATCAACCTTTCTGCCGCAGCGGTCGGAAAGCACTTTTCAAAAAGGAGAAGTCTATGAACGAAATAATCACGGCGGATAAGCTCAATCTCTGGTACGGCGAAACGCACGCGCTCAAAGATATAAGCATCGGCATCCCCGACAAGAGCATAATGGCGCTGATTGGCCCGTCGGGCTGCGGCAAATCCACTTTCCTCAAAACGCTCAACCGTATGAACGACCTGATACCTGGTGTCAGGATAGCCGGAAACGTAACATATAACGGCATGAGCATTTTCGGCAAGGATGTGGACGTCAACGAGCTTCGCAGGGACGTCGGCATGGTGTTCCAGAAGCCGAACCCTTTCCCGATGAGCATATATGACAACATCGCTTACGGCCCGCGCACACACGGGATCACGGCAAGAAAGGAGCTTGAAGAGATCGTCGAACGGTCGTTGAGGGACGCATCGATATGGGACGAGGTGAAGGACAGGCTTAGGAAAAGCGCACTCGGTCTGTCCGGCGGACAGCAGCAGAGACTTTGCATCGCACGCGCACTCGCGGTAAGGCCGAAGGTGCTGCTCATGGATGAGCCTACATCCGCTCTTGACCCAATCTCGACCTCCCGTATCGAGGATCTCATACTGCTGCTCAAAGAAAAGTACGCGATAATCATTGTAACGCACAATATGCAGCAGGCAGTACGCATTTCGGACAAAACCGCGTTCTTCCTTTTGGGTGAGCTTATAGAAACCGACGATACGGAAAAGCTGTTTTCCACACCTGTCGATAAACGGACAGAAGACTACATAACCGGAAGATTTGGCTGACACCGAAACAGCAGTGCTGTAAAAAAATTTTACGGAGGAAAGCATGAGAAACAGATTTGACGAGCAGTTAGATCTGCTCAACAGGAAAATGACCGAAATGGGCTGTGAATGTGAGAGTATAATCGCCCTTTCCGTAAAAGCCCTGCTCAACGGCAGCAGCTCCGACGCGAAAAAGGCCATAGAAAGCGGCGGCAGGATCGACCAGATGGAGCGTGAAATAGAGTCCATCTGTCTGAAGCTTCTGCTTCAGCAGCAGCCCGTGGCAAAGGATCTCCGCATTATTTCCGCCGCACTCAAAATGATAACGGACATGGAGAGGATCGGCGATCAGGCGGAGGATATAGCCGAGATAATCACCTTTTTGGGCGGCAGAACGGGTGAAGAATGTCATGACATACGCCTTATGGCGGAGGCTACGATCAAAATGGTCAACGACAGTATTGAAGCCTATGTAAAAAGAGACCTTGCGCTTGCAAAGGCGGTCATAGATTATGACGACATAGTAGATGAGGCTTTCATGCGCGTCAAGAATACCCTGATCGCAATGATAACTGCCAGCGCAGCCGACGGCGAGTACGCGATAGACCTGCTCATGATAGCCAAATATTTTGAACGTATCGGCGATCATGCGGTAAACATTGCCGAATGGGTGGAGTTTTCCGTAACGGGACATCATATTATAGCAAGCAGAAATTGAGCAGCACTGCGGCGATATCGCCGCAGTGCTGCTCTTTCCCGTCATTCACTTTCTGTCAATATTGTGCTTCTGCTGCCGCATTTCGGGTAGGATTCAATATCCCAGCGGTAGTTTTTCCAGAACTGCTCATCCTCGCACAGGAAGCATGTCCATCTCTGCTGAGAAATGCCCTTGCTCACATCCACATGATAATACTTTGTGCCGAGCTTTATTATGTTCCAGCAGTGGTTTTCCATATTGTACTGTCCGTAAACTATACGGCACTCTATGCCAAGCTGCTTGCACAACGCGACATACGCCAGTGCAATGCCCTCGCTGTCGCTCTTTTTCTCTATTACGGCGCAGTATATGTTGTTTTTCTGTCCCTCTTCGCAGAGTGTGCAGTTTTCGGTGAGATATTCAAAAGCAAGAGTCACTCTGTCAAGTTCGCTCATTTCTTCGGCGGAAATCCCTGCAAACGGGTTGAATCCGGCAAGCTTTTCCTTCTTAGCTTCAAGCTCCTTCACCGCTTCGCCGTAATTTATGTGGATATCATAAAGCCGCTGCATATTTTCGCCGCTGAACATATTGACGCTTGCATCAGGCTCCTTTGGAGAAAGCATAGGGTCACTTTTATATACGTTTGCGGCCATGTTTTCAACATCCTCCGCCGCAAGCGAGCTTTTCCCCGTAAGTATTACCACGTTGCCGCGGCTGTCTTCCATTGACTGCCGGAGAACGCTTTCGATATCGGTAGAATACGGGAGTCTGATTATCTCGTCAATGCTGACGCCGGACTGCATATAGCTGACATATATTTTCGCCTCGTCATAGGTGATTATATGATTAAGCTCATATGAAATGTTTTCAACGCAGTAAGCGCACAGTGCATCCTTTGTACGCACTTCCCAGCATGCGCTCGACATATCCGCCGAGATATCCCCATCATAAGCGTTGTCAAAGATCACCGTCCCGCCCTGCGCTCCGCGGTTGACCATGTCCCTTATGGTCCGCTTGAGAGTAAAATAATCCCTGACCGTTATCTTGTCCTCATCGGAACCGCTCTCCTGTGAGGCAGGCAGATAGTCCTCAACGGAAATATACTCCTTATCATACACCCCGCCGCACCCCGCAAGCAGAAGCACGGCAAGAAGTGTCCAAAGCAAAACAACGCCCTTTTTCATAAAGCACTCCGTTTATTTTGCATCAATAATATCGTCAAAGCCCCGGCCGAACACGTTCTTCGCATCCGTTACGATGACAAAGGCGTTCGGGTCTATCTTTCTTATCATGCGCCGCGCATCGGCGATCTGAGTCTTTTTCAGTACGCTCATTATCACCCGCTCCCTGCGGTGGGAATATGCTCCCTCAGCGTCAAGGAACGTAACGCCGCGGTGGAGCCCGTTTACAAGTTCGCCCGCTATTTCATCGCATTTTTCGCTGATAATATAAAAAATGCTTGAAATATCAAAGCCGTAGAGCACAACGTCTATCACCTTGCTTGTGACATAGATCGCTATCACGGCGTACATTGCGCTTTCATATATCCTGAAAGCCAGCGCGTAGGCCGCAATAATGCACGCGTCAAGAGCAAGCATTATCGTGCCGAAGTTCATGTTGAAATACTTTCTCCGCAGGAGCTTTACGACAATGTCTATCCCCCCGGTTGTACCGCCGGCATAGTATATGATCCCCATACCGGCGCCCTTTATGACGCCGCCTATGATCGCTGCAAGCATCGCATCGTCTGTCGCCGCGATGCCAGTAAGCGCAAGCAGATCGACAAAAGCGGACGACAGGAGCGTCCCTGCGAAGGAAGCAATGATAAACTTTCTCCCGAACTTTTTCCACGCATATGCAAACAG
The DNA here is from genome assembly GCA_963617275.1 of bacterium. Lineage (GTDB taxonomy): Bacteria > Bacillota > Clostridia > Oscillospirales > Oscillospiraceae > Limivicinus. The sequence goes on along the minus strand of CAVENX010000052.1, from coordinate 13,511 downwards.
CGGCAGGTTCATTGCAAACACCATTGTACCTATCGGAAGCCCGGTAAATTTGTTGATTATCATTGCAATGCCGGTCAGTCCTCCGGAAACTATCGAATTCGGGAACATGAAAAACCTGAATCCGACGGCATACAAGAAGCAGCCGAATATAATGAGCACATAGCTCCACACGATCATTGCGCCCCTGCTTCTTCCGGCGTCATTTACGTTATTTGCGGCGTCGTTTTTATCCATTTTTCACCTTTCTGATCTGAATCCGCGTGATCGTTCCGGCAGCAGGCATCACTCGTCTATCAGCGATATCTGCTGAAATTCGCTGTCCTCATCCTTTATGAGAGCGCCCGCAGCCGGTATGCTGCGCACCCTGTACCTTGCGGTATTTTTTATGCTGCTCTCCTCGGCAAACACAGCGCCGGTCATTTTCCGCTTTGCCTTGAGCGACATGACCGCGACGCCCTGCGTACTCCGGCTTGCCTTCGGCTGCATGAGCGATGTGTTGAATATGAGCGCCCTGTTGTCGCTTGCGGTGCAGAGTATGTCCCTTTCGCCCTCAAGCACAAGCACCGCGCATAACGGACTCTTATCCGAATATGCACCGATAAGCTTCTTCCTGTTTGTCTTCGTCTCATATGCGGAAAGCTCCACCCTTGCGATCTTTCCGTTTTCAAAGGCAAACAGCAAATGGTTTTTATAATCCTTCGGGTCAAGCATCGTTATAATGCTCTCTCCTTCATCCATTTTAAGCCGCGTCGGGAGATAGATTCCCAGCGTTGACGCCTTGCAGTCCTCAAAATCCGAAAGACGCGCCTTGTACATCTGCTGGCGGTCGGTAAGAATAAGAAGCTCCGAGGCATTGGTGGCTTCAAAGTTCAGCTTCAGTGCGTCCCCATCCTTATACTTCTGCTCCCCGCTCATACGCAGCGACTGCGCCGTTATCTTCTTGAAATAGCCCTCTCTGCTCAAAAACAGCGTGACGGGATATGCATCGACGGTTTCCTCTTCATTATACTCCGTTATCTCATCGGAATACACAAGCGTCGTCTTTCTCGGCACGGGGTACTTCTTATTTATGCCTTTAAGTTCGTCTATAATAATCGACTTTATCTTCCGGCGGTTATTGACAGTGGATTCAAGCTCCTCTATATCGCTCTCCAGCTGCTCGGTCTCGCCGGTGCGCTTGAGAATAAACTCGCGGTTGATATTGCGCAGCCTGATCTCCGCCACATATTCCGCCTGGATCTGATCTATCCCGAAGCCCATCATCAGGTTCGGCACAACGTCCGCCTCAAGCTCTGTATTGCGGATAATGTCTATGGCCTTGTCGATATCCAGCAGTATCTTCGCAAGTCCCTTCAAAAGATGCAGCTTTTCCTGCTTCTTTCCAAGCTCGAAGTATACCCGGCGGCGGATGCAGTCGCTTCTCCACGCCGTCCACTCATCAAGTATCTCCGCAACGCCCATGACCTTGGGATTGCCGCCGACAAGGATATTGAAATTGCACGGGAACGTATCCTGAAGCGTGGTCATTTTGAAAAGCTTCGCCATAAGCTTGTCGGGATCCGCACCGCGCTTGAGATCTATCGCAAGGCGGAGACCGCCGAGATCCGTCTCGTCACGCATATCGTTTATCTCGCGCACCTTGCCGAGCTTTATAAGCTCCGCCACCTTATCGATTATTGCTTCCGCCGTGGTCGTATAAGGTATCTCGTAGATCTCGATGATGTTCTCTTTAGGCAGGTGCCGCCACTTCGCCCTTACCTTGAAGCTGCCGCGTCCGGTACGGTATATCTCCTCCATTTCGCGCCGGTTATAGACGATCTCACCGCCGGTCGGAAAATCCGGTGCAGGCATGGTTGACATAATGTCGCATTCCGGATCGCGCAGATAATTTATCGTCGTTTCGCATACCTCGTTGAGGTTGAAGCCGCAGATCATGCTTGCCATGCCGACGGCAATGCCCGAGTTTGCGGATACGAGCACATTCGGAAAAGCGGTGGGGAGAAGCACAGGCTCCTTCATGCTGCCGTCATAGTTATCCGTAAAGTCAACATTGTCCTTGTCTATATCCTTGAAAATCTCCGCGCAGATATCCGATAGCTTTGCCTCGGTATAACGGGAGGCCGCATAAGACATATCCCTTGAGTACACCTTGCCGAAGTTGCCCTTGGAATCCACAAACGGCGTGAGCAGTGCCTCGTACCCCGCTGCCAGGCGCACCATCGTCTCATATATTGCCGCATCGCCGTGCGGATTGAGCTTCATCGTCTGCCCGACGATATTTGCGCTCTTCGTCCTCTTCCCGGTAAGAAGCCCCATTTTGAACATGGTATAGAGGAGCTTGCGGTGAGACGGTTTGAAGCCGTCAATCTCGGGTATTGCACGAGAAACGATAACGCTCATCGCGTAGGGCATATAGTTTGTCTCAAGCGTTTCGGTTATGGGCTGTTCCAGAACCTCCGCCCTGAGTCCCACAACATTGGGGTTATCCGCTCTCTTCTTTTCGCTCTGATTCTTCTTTGCCACGATATTTCTCCGTTACAACGATTATTTTTTCTTTGCCTTTTTCCCGGTTTCAAGATTGCGGCGGCACGCCGGACAGACCTTCACCTTCAGAACGCCCACCAGAATGTGCTTTCCGCAGTAGGGGCAGCGGCAGTACCTTACAATAATGTACACTGTGGCAGCGCACAGAACAAGCGTAAACGCAAGGAGCCAGAACTGAATAGCGCTGTCCGCGCCGCCTGCGATAAAGCTTGCAGCGCCTGATATCACAGTTGCTATCGCCAGCTTTTTTGCCAGTTCCCTGCTCTCAACAAACGAATTTCCATATGTTTTCATGTTTTTGTAAGCCGCGTGATAAGCCGCGTTTCCTCTCTTTATGATATATCCGCCATATCCAGATATTTATACCCGAACTCGGCTATATGGTTTTTCCTGCCATCAAGGTTATCGCCCAGAAGCAGATCGAACATCTCGCTCATGCGCTGCGCATCCTCCGGCATAACCTTGATCAGACGTCTGCTCTCCGGATTCATTGTGGTCATCCACATCATGTCCGGGTCGTTCTCGCCAAGACCCTTGCTGCGGCTGATGCTCATCTTCGCGCCCTTGAGACTGTCGGTTATCTCCGCCTTTTCACGGTCGGAATAGGCAAAATACGTTTTTCCCTTACATTCTATCTCATAAAGCGGGGACTCGGCAATATATACATAGCCCTCGTTTATGAGCGTCGGCACAAGGCGGTAGAGCATGGTGAGGATAAGGGTCCTTATCTGAAAGCCGTCAACGTCTGCGTCAGTGCAGATTATTATCTTACTCCACCTGAGGTTGTCAAGGTCAAAGCTTGAAAGCTCCTTTACGTGCTTGTCTTTGACCTCAACGCCGCAGCCGAGCACCTTCATAAGATCGGTTATGACGTCGCTCTTGAAAATGCGCACATAGTCGGCCTTGAGGCAGTTGAGTATTTTGCCTCTGACCGGCATTATACCCTGAAATTCAGCGTCTCTCGAAAGCTTGCACGCGCCGAGTGCGCTGTCGCCCTCGACAATATATATCTCGCGCTTCTCCGGCTCACGGCTCCGGCAATCCACAAACTTCTGAACGCGGTTTGCGATATCAATGCTGCCGGAAAGCTTCTTTTTCATACCCTGACGGGCTTTTTCGGCGGTTTCACGGCTACGCTTGTTGATAAGCACCTGCTCGGCGATCCTGTCCGCCTCGGGCTTGTTCTCAATAAAGTATACTTCAAGGCGGGATTTGAAAAATTCCGTCATCGCCTTTTGGATGAAAAGGTTGTTTATCGCCTTTTTGGTCTGGTTTTCATAGCTTGTCTGTGTGGAAAAGCAGTTTGTCACAAGGATAAGGCAGTCCTGTATATCCTGAAACTTTATCGCCGATTCGTTTTTCTGATACTTGCCTATCTGTTTGATATACAAATCTATCGCGGAAACAAAAGCACTTTTCACCGCCTTGTCCGGCGCGCCGCCGTTTTCAAGCCACGACGAGTTGTGATAATACTCGATAAGCTGCGTCTTGTTTGAAAAGCAGAACGCCGCAGAGAGCTTGACCTTATACTCCGGTTTGTCGTCCCTGTCGCGCCCCCGGCGTTCGGCGGAAATAAACTCCGGTGCGGTGAGCGCCCCGTCTCCCGCGATCTCCTTCACATAGTCGATTATACCGTTGGGATAACAGTAGTCCTTTTGGGTGAACCGGCCGTTTTCCTCGATCCTGAGTCTGAAGGTTATGCCGGCATTTACAACGGACTGCCTGTGAAGCACATCGTCAAAATACTCATGGGGGATGGAAATGTCCGTAAAGACCTCCATATCCGGCTTCCAGCGGATCGTTGTGCCGGTTTTCTTCCGGTCGGTATCCTCAACGGACAGCTCCTGCCCTTTTTTGCCGCAGACCTTGCCTTTCTTGAAGTGCAGCTGATATTTCTTCCCGTCCCTGCGGACGGTAACGTCCATATATTCGGAAGCATACTGTGTAGCGCACGAACCGAGGCCGTTAAGCCCGAGGGAATACTCATAGTCTCCCCCGTCGGTGTTTTTGTACTTGCCGCCCGCATAAAGCTCGCAAAAAACAAGCTCCCAATTGAAGCGCTTTTCATTCGGGTTCCAATCCACCGGGCAGCCGCGCCCGAAATCCTCCACCTCAATGGACTTATCCTCATAATAGGTAAGCGTTATAAGATCGCCGTAGCCCTCGCGTGCTTCGTCTATCGCGTTTGAGAGTATCTCAAAAACCGCGTGTTCACAGCCGTCAAGCCCGTCAGAGCCGAAAATGACCCCCGGTCTTTTTCTTACTCTGTCTGCACCTTTAAGCTGAGAAATACTGTCATTTCCATACTGTGGAGTTGAATTCGCCATTTTTATCTCCGTTTCGCCGTTTTATGATAAATTTTTCTTTTCGCATAATCTATCAGTATAATTATACCACAAACAGATAATATTTCAAGTATACAAGCTCTGAGCGTACAGGTGCTCACGCCAAAAAGCGGACTGCTTTTGCAGTCCGCTTCCGCAGAAGATATTTTCTTTTTACCGGAAAACTCTCTGTCCGCTTGACTTTTTCCCGTTTTTGTTGTATCCATTTATAGGAACAATACTGGCTCTCTCTGTCTTCGCCCGGAAAACCGTCCGATAGTATTGTTTGCAGAGATCTGCCGAATAAACCTGTAAAAATTTTCTTTCATGAGAGGTTATATACAAATGTCCACAACGACAACAATTCTCACCGTCGCATTTATTGCCCTGTGTGTTTTCGCGCTGATAAAGCTCATCGCAGCGCCGATGAAGCTTATTTTCAAGCTGCTCATAAATATGCTGACGGGTTTCCTGCTTCTCCTTGTCGCGGAGTTTATATGCGGCTTTTTTGATTTCTCTATCGGTATAACGGCGATCAACTGCTTCGTTGCCGGTTTTCTCGGTATTCCAGGCGTCATTCTGCTGGTGCTGATGAAAATACTTCTGTAAGCGATCGCCGCCATTCGCGTCCGCACTTCGTTAAAGCTCCTCCACGGTTATTATCTCCTTGATCGGCATGAGCTTTTCTATCACGTCTGAAGTTTTCTGCCTGCTTTTGAGAGTTAGGGTCATGACCGCGTGATAGTGATAGCCCTCGCTCTCACCGGTCATTCTTGTTATTTCAAGCCCGTCGATCTTTATGTTTCCCTCGCGTATCACCCGTATGATTTCTTCTATGCACTCGGATTTCGTGTATTCAATATAAAGGTTGATGTCTTTTTTTGCTCCGGCAAACCGATATTCGATTTTTACAAGAGCAAGCTCCGCAAAGAGCACCATAACGGTCGCAAAAACCGCGCACTCCACAAAGCCTGCACCGCACACAAGGCCGATTATCGCCGACGTCCACAGCCCCGCCGCGGTAGTCAGCCCTTTTACGCGCTGCCGGTTCGTAACAATGATCGTCCCGGCGCCGATGAAGCCTATGCCCGCCACGACCTGCGCGCCAAGGCGCGCAACGTCGGTGTACTGGTTCAATTTCACATATAAATACTGGCTTGTAAGCGTCGTCACCGCAGCTCCGAGGCATATCAGAATATGTGTGCGGAATCCTGCGGGGCGGCGTTTGTATTCCCGCTCCATTCCTATCGCGCCGCCGCAGATTACCGCGAGCACAAGGCGGACAGTGATAGCCGCAAAGCTCATTTCACGAACCATATCAAAACATTCAAGCATTATTTTCGCCTCCTTACGCTTCTTCTATGGCGACAACGCCGTCCAATACCGACAGCATAGCAAGAACCTCCGTATGCTGCACCTTCTTCGGCAGCCCTACCGACACAAACACGGAGAACATGGTTATATGCTTCTGGACATTCTTTTCTATCTCGACATCGTACAGCTTGAGCCCGTCAGCCTTTATTTTTCCGATTATGCTGCCCAGATTTTCAAGCGAGTCCATTTCAAGACTTATGTTCATGTTCCTGGACTTTGAAATGACATAATCCTCAAGCACGGGAAGTCCGCGCATACAGATGACTATCAGCAGGCTCCCCACAAGCATGCACTCGTAAAAGCCCGCGCCAATCGCAATGCCCATGCAGGCGGAAGCCCAGAGTCCCGCCGCGGTGGTCAGCCCCTTTACCTCCTGTCTGCCCGTTACAAGTATTGTGCCCGCGCCGAGAAACCCGACGCCGTTGATGACCTGTGCGGCAAAACGCACAACATCCGTTTTTGCCGGTTCTTCCCCCGGTCTGCTCCACACTGTGGTAAGCATTATGCTCAGATACTGCCCGAGCATAACGGTAAGCGCCGCGCCGACCGCGACAAGCATATATGTACGGAAGCCTGCCGCACGGCGTTTTTTTTCGCGCTCAATGCCCACAATGCCGCCCATAAGCATGGCAAACACTATCCGCAGCATCATTGACCATATATTAAGCTCTCTGAGGTATGAGATCATATCCCAAAAACCCGAAAACAAATTACTCATATTTACCTCCCGCCGGACTCAAAGCGCAATAAACGCGTTCAGCTTTTCCGGCAGCTCATCAAGTCCGTATATCACATAATCCGGCTTATCGCGGACAGGCGTGCTCTTCTTTTCCGGATTGAACCAGCAGGTCGTTATTCCTGCGTTTTTCCCGCCCTTTATGTCGGAGGTGAGGCTGTCGCCTATAATAACGGCTCTTCCGTGCGAAAAATCCGGTATATGTGAGATGCAATATTCGAAAAAACGTACATCCGGTTTGTCATAGCCTATCTCTTCCGAAACAAAAAAGGCCTTGAAATACTTTTCAAGATTCGCACCGGCAATGCGCGACGCCTGTATCCCCGAGCAGCCGTTGGACACGATATACAAATCGTTTTTCTCATAGAGAAACTCAAGCAGTTCCCTCGCCCCCGGCACAAATTCATGCTGCGCCCCGAGGTATTTTTCGTACACGCTCTGAATTTTTTCACCCGTGCAGTCAATATTGTACCTCTCAAAGAGCTCGTCGAAGCGGCCTTCAAGCACCTGCTTTCTGGAAAGCTCCCCCCGCTCCAGCATCTCCCAATACTTTATATTTATCTTATGATAAACCGACAGGATCTCCTCCGTGGGCTCTATACCGAAATGCCTGAGCGCACCGGACAGCGCCGCATATTCGCCGCTGTTGAAATCAAGAATGGTATTGTCAAGGTCAAAAAGCAATATGGGCTTTCTCATATTGTCTCCCTCATTTTCTTCAATGCCTCCGCGGCAGTCTCCATATGCATACCGAGCGACGCTTTTACAAGCACCCGGTCGCCCTTCCGGATATATTCGGGAAGCCGTTCTATAAGCTCCTCCTTGGAGTTGAAATATACCGCTCTCTCCCCCGTCGTTTCGCACAGATATCTGCTCATCTCTCCGCAGGCAAGCACAAGTTCGATCCCCTTGTCTTTTATATATTCGCCGACGGCCGCGTGCATTTTAGGAGAATCCTCCCCCAGCTCTCGCATATCGGACAGGACGCATACATGTCTCCCGCTCATCTTCATAAGTGAATCGACGGCGCAGTCCATCGAATCCGGGTTTGCGTTATAGCAATCGTCGATAAGCGTGATAAATCCCGTATCCGTAACCGCGCCGCGCCTGCCGACGGTTTTATATGCCGCAATGCCGTTTCTTATCTCATCGCAGTCGAGCCCCATCGCAAAGCCGACGGCCGCACCTTCTGCCGCCGCATAGACCATATGCTGTCCATATGCGGGAATTGAGGCGTCTATACGCTTTCCACCGTATTTGATGGTACATGACGTACCGCCGTCCGGAAGTATCCGTATATTCTCCGCACGCACGTCACAGTTTTCACCAAGGCCGAATGAGAGCACATTTTTGCGGCTTTTGAGCCGTATGAGCTTTTCATCGTCCCCGTTTATTACAAGGGGCGCGTCCTCATCCATAAAATTCAGCATTTCGGTCTTCGCTTTGAAAACGCCGTCAAGATCGTGCAGAAATTCAAGGTGTGCATGACCTATATATGTAAACACTCCGAGCGTGGGACGCGCCATTGAAGCAAGCAGATTCATTTCGCCGAAACCGGAAATGCCCATCTCAATGACCGCCGCCTCATGCTCGCGCTCTATCCTTGAAAGAGTCATTGGTACGCCTATCTGGTTGTTGTGATTTCCGTCCGTTTTTAGCACGTTCCAGCGCTGGGACAGCACCGCATACACCATTTCCTTCGCCGTCGTTTTTCCGACGCTTCCGGTGATTCCTACGACGGGAATATCGATCTTTTCCCGACATGCCCGGCCGATTTTTTCTATCGCGCTCTGGACGTCATCGGCCACGACAAGGCTGCCGCCGCATTTTTCCGGCTCTCTTTCAACAAGGCAGCAGGCCGCCCCGTTATTGAAAGCAGCCTCGATATAGTCATGCCCATCGACCCGGCCACCTTTGAACGCGGCAAAAAGATCACCTTTTTTTACAAGTCTGCTGTCAATGACGATCTCCCCCACCGGGGCGGTTCCCTCTCCGACGAGGCGCCCTCCCGTGATCCCGGCAATATTCGAAACGGAAAAGTACTTCATAGCGCCACTCCCAGAAGCTGATTTTGTAAAAGGCATTGTAACACATTTAATAGCGTTTAGCAAAATTTATTTTAATTTCTTTGAAAAAAACAGGTGCAAGAAAAAGCGTCCTATGTTATAATATAAAAACAGTCTTTTATAAAGGAAAAATCATTATGAATTATGTTGTGGTGGACTTGGAATGGAATCAGGCCATGAGTTCCAAATCCTCCGTTTTCAATAAACTGCCTATCCACCTTCGCGGTGAGATCATAGAGATCGGCGCTGTCAGGCTTGATGAAAATATGCGCCCTGCCGAGGAATTTACAATCGACGTAAAGCCCGTTTATTTCAGACGTATGCACTATAAGGTCAAAAAAATAACCGGCTTTGACAAGGAGCGTCTTTCGCACGGTCTTTCTTTTCCGGAGGCGATGGAGCAATTCCGCGCTTTCTGCGGCGACGGCGTCACGTTTCTGACATGGGGCTGCGACGACAGGGGCATAATGGAGCAGAACATAATTATCCACGACCTTGATTGGGATTGGATCGACGATTGGATAAATCTCCAGCCGATATATAATATGCAGACAGGCGGAGATAAAAATCAGAAATCCCTTGCAAGTGCGATGGAGCATTTCGGGATAGAGCAGACAAGAGTCGCCCACGACGCGCTCGGAGATGCATACAATACGGCGCTCGTCTGCACAATGCTCGATATGGAAGAAGGGCTGAGGCTTTACCCCGAGGCGGATAAAATTCTCGCTGCGCGTATGCCCAATTATAAACCGCCTGTTGAAAATCCCGCAGAGGAAGCGCTGCTGCATGAAAGCTTTGACGGATATGAGAGCAAGGCCGCCGCTTTCAACGACAAGAGACTCACCGCTCTGCCGTGCCCCGTATGCGGCTGCGAAACAAGCTGCCTCAAGTGGGTCAATCAGGGCGACCAGAGGTATATGAACATATACACATGTGAAGAGCACGGGCCGTTTCTTGTGAGAGGACGGTTCCGCAAACAGCTTGACAACACATGGTCGGTAAACAAGCTTGTATACGACGCCACTGCCGAGACCATTGACTTTTACAAGGCAAAGGCAAATCAGGTGCGCCGCCGCGGGCGCGGGCACTCCGTCAGAAGAAACCGTCCCGCAAAATAAAAATGGCTTTCTGCCCGTTTATATGAAGTCGAAAACCTGTGCATCGCCCCTAAAGCGACGCACAGGTTTTTATATAATGCTTTGTTTCTGATCAATCAATAGTGAGGGCATGTGTTCTCAGATAGTTTACGTATTCAAGAACGCCGTTTGAATTTAGCGTTTTACCGTTTGTGGAAAGATACGAGACATGCACATAGCCGTAGCCCGTATCGCAGGCATGACCCGCGTCCACATAATAGCAGCCGTATTCCTGACAGAGATCCTTTATCCACTCGTTCGCAGTGAGGATCATTTCGGAAGTCAGCCCATCAGAGCCGGTATAGTTTTCCGAAATAGAGCTTATCGAACTGCATATCAGTATCGTGTCGGGGCTTGAGGATTTTATATTGCTGAGCATCGACGAATAGCCGGCCTTGAACGTGCTTTCATCCACGGAGCTAAGTCCGTCCTGCCCGACGCAGATAACAAGCAGCGGCGGTTTTGCGATCAGAGCCGCATCGGCTATCGTGATCTCCGACCCGTCAGCGGGATAAATGATCGTCCCGTTCATAAGATCGCTTATTTTAAGCGACCCTGTTTCAGTTCCCCAGACCTGATAAGTTTCCTTGCCGCCGCTGAGAACACCGTAATCGCGGATGCCTATCACGGAACTGTCGCAGAGGAAGGTAAGCTTATCAAGATACTGCATACCGGCATCGGCGGTCTCCTCCAGATACATAAGAGGCCCGCCGCCGGTCGGTTCGGATGACGCGCCATCGGTAAGCTGCACTGCGGCGGATTCCCCTCCCGCGCCGCCGTTCAGATCGACCTCGGTAGAAAACGATTCGCCGCTGTAACGGTTCACGGAGGCTATGACAAAGCCTACCGCAACGGCAAGCAGACACACAAATATTCCGACTGCCCAGATTAAATTTTTCAATGTGGAAAATTTGCCTGACATTTAATAACCTCCCGGGAGAAAACTGGCGGATACTTCAATGGCGGGCCTGAAAGCCCGCCATGAATTTTTCAAGATGTTGTTATCAGCCCTCTGCCTCTGCAAGAGCCTTAGCTTCCTCGATAACCTTCTGCTGCACGTTGCCGGGAGCCTCTTCGTAGCGCACGAACTTGCAGGTGAAGGAGCCGGCGCCCTGAGTCATGGAACGCAGGTCGATAGTGTAGGTTGTCATCTCCGCCATGGGAACCTCGGCCTCGATGGTGGTCATGCCGTCATCTGCTGGCATGGAACCCATCATGGTGCCGCGGCGCTTGGAGTTGATGTCGCCGATGATAGCGCCCTGATACTCGTCGGGAATGGTGACAAACAGCTGTCCGATAGGCTCAAGAATGGTGGGCTTTGCCTTGGGGATACCGTCCTGATATGCAAGACGCGCCGCAGTCTGGAACGCCATATCGTTGGAGTCAACGGGATGGTAGGAGCCGTCGTACAAAGTCGCCTTCAGGCCAACAAGAGGATAGCCGGCGAGGACGCCCTTGACGACCGCGTTGCGCAGACCCTTTTCAACGGAGGGGAAGAAGTTCTTGGGAACGGAGCCGCCAAACACTTCCTCGGCAAAGATCATGTCGTCCTGCTCGTCCTGAGGCTCAAAACGGATCCAAACATCACCGAACTGACCGGAACCGCCAGACTGCTTCTTATGACGGCCGTGAGCTTCGACCTTGCCCTTGATCTTCTCGCGGTAAGCGACGCGTGCGGGCTTAAGTTCGGTCTCCACATTATAAAGATTCTTGAGCTTGGAGCAGAGCACACCGACCTGAATATCACCGGCGCCTGAAATGACCATCTGGTGTGTCTCGGCATTGTTGACGAGAGTAAAGGAAATATCTTCCTCGCCGAGCTTTGCAAGACCGGCAGCGACCTTATCGTCCTGTCCCTTGGTCTTGGGCGCGATGCACATGGAGTAGCAGGGTTCGGGAATCTCGATTGCGGGCAGCTCAATGTCTTCCTTGGAATCGGTAACGGTGTCGCCGGTCTTCCAATCCATCTTGCCTATCGCTACGATATCGCCGCAGCAGGCTTCGGTAACTTCAACGGACTTTTTGCCGGTCATGGTATAGAGACGGCCAAGCTTGTCGTTGGAGGAGGTGCGGACATTTCTCAGGGACATACCGGCAGTGATCTTGCCGGAGAGAACCTTGACAAAGCTGAATTTGCCGAACTTATCGGAAACTGTCTTGAAAACAAAGCCGAGCGTACCCTCGTTCTTATCCTCGGGGACGGGGCAGTAATCGCATATGCCCTGAAGCATCGCGGCAGTGCCGACATTGGTCATTGCGTCGCTTGCGAACACGGGGACGACAGTGCGCTCCTTGAGGCCTGCCTTGAGACCTTCAATGATGTCGGCCTCGTCCAGCTCCATAGTTTCAAAGAACTTCTCCATAAGCTCTTCGGTGGCGCCTGCGGCGGCTTCCATAAGCTCGGCACGGAGTTCCTCCGCTTTTCCGGCGTCTGCGGCGGGAACTTCACCCTTGGTGAACTTTGCGCCGTTGGTCATGTACGCGACATTATGAACAAGGTCAATAACTCCGGCGCCGTCGGACGTGGGAATGGTGACGGGGCAAACAATGGAGCCGTACTTGCCCTTGATGGTTTCAAGAGCCTTGAAATAGTCGCCATGCTCCTCATTGCACTTGGAGACAGCAAACATAACGGGCAGACCCGCGTTCTTGAGATAATTCCATGAACGCTGTGCACCGACGGGCAGAGACTCCGCGCAGTCCTTCGCGGATGCGACGATAACGCCTGCCTCAACGGCACGGATGGAGCAGAGGACGTCACCCACAAAGTCAAAGTAACCGGGGCAGTCAAGAACGTTGATCTTGCAGCCGCCGAAGTTTACGGGCGCGATTGCGGTGGATATGGTGATCTGACGGCTGATCTCTTCGGGATCATTGTCGCAGACAGTATTCCCGTCTGCTACCTTACCCATACGGTCAATAGCACCGGTGACATAAAGCATACTCTCGGCAAGGCTGGTTTTGCCGTTGTTGCCGTGTCCGAGCAAGGCGATGTTGCGGATGTTTTTGGTTTCCATTTATTGCTTCCTCTCTGTCAAATAATTATGCATATAGAAAAAATTTTGAAATAGAATTTTTCAGCATTTCCGATTTATTATACACTATCTCTTACGGCATTTGCAACTACTATTTTTATAAATGGCTAAGAAATCTTTTCTATATGTATAAAAACGGTACCGCGCATTATGCGCGGTACCGCAGCTTGTCAAAAAAGTCCTTACAGGACTTTTTTGACCGCGCTTTCCGCCGAGCATTTTGAAAAAGTTCAAAATGCTGTTACCGAAAGCCTTGATATATCAAGGCTTTCGACGGCGGTTTATCCAATTTGAGG
>CAVENX010000051.1:0-53174 GCA_963617275.1 bacterium | reverse complement strand
AAAGCCGGATAACAGAGCAGCGGGGGAGCTTGAGGGGGCAAGGCCCGCCTCAAATCGGATAAACCGCCGTCGAAAGCCTTGATATATCAAGGCTTTCGGTAACAGCATTTTGATTTCTTTCAAAATGCTCGGCGGAAAGCGCGGTCAAAAAAATCCTGTAAGGACTTCTTTGACAAGCTGTGCCGCCGCACACCGTGCGGCGGCGGTGTTGTCTATCTATGTCATTTATAAGTATAGCATACCGCAGGCGCAAAAAAAAGGCTGTATTTTCACAAAGAAATGCGGGAAAAAGATGTATATTTTCCCGTGCTTGCGGCAAAACCTACAATAGCAGAGCCTGTACCTGGCAAAATGCATCAGCTCTGATCGGAAAGCGCTGTGAAAGGAGGCACGGGAATGGAAAAACGCATTACAAAGCTTTTGTACGCCGCCGCCACGATAGGGGCGGTCTGGCTTTTCATGCGCTTTCTGCTCCCCTGGACAGCCCCGCTGCTGCTCGCGCTGGCGGCCGCCGCGCTTATGGAAGCGCCCGTGCGCATGCTGATGCGCCACCGCTGGAAGAGGGGCGCCGCCGCGGCGATAGTGACGCTGACGGTGATAGGCGTGATCGTTTACCTCACGGCAAGGCTGACATACTTCGGCATACAGGCAATAACGGATTTTGCAAAGGAAGTGCCGGAGCTTGTGGATAACGTGAGCCGCCTTGTAAAGCTCACAAGCGCAAAGGCAGAGCGCTTTGCCGCTCTTGCGCCGGAGAGTGTGCAGGAGTATATAAGCGCGGTCATAGATTCCTTCGGCCGGGCGTTCTACTCTCTGCCGGAGCTTATAAGCCGCCGGGCGCTCGGGCTGCTCGCAAGAGCCGCCGCAGGATCCCCCACGATCTTTCTTTTCGCCGTGACCGCCGCGATAGGCACATATTTTTTCTCCGCTACCTTTCCCCACACCGTCGCGTTCATCACCGCACAGCTGCCGAGGAGCGCCAAGGAAAAGCTCATATCGGTGCGCGCAAACCTGAAAAGGAGCTTCGGCGGCTTCATGAAGGCGCAGCTCATTCTTATGGGCATGACCTTTTTTCAGCTGCTGGTCGTTTTTTTGCTGCTCGGGATCGAGGGCGCGGTGGAGATAGCCGCCGTCACCGCATTTATCGACGCTCTGCCGGTCTTTGGGACGGGCGTGGTGCTTCTGCCGTGGGCGGCTTACTGTGCGGTATCGGGGGATGTGCGGCGCGGCATCGCGCTGATGCTGTGCTGGGCGATAGCCAACCTTGTCAGAAACTGCGCACAGGCAAAGCTGCTGGGCGATCAGATAGGCCTTGACCCGATAGCAAGCCTGCTTGCGATATACGTAGGCTTCAAGGTCTGGGGCGTCGGCGGGATGCTGATCTTCCCGATAGTGCTCGTCACGCTCAAGCAGCTCAACGACACCGGCGCGATAAAGCTCTGGAAAACGGTTTAGAGCTTTGTGAGGTTTGCGCACGCAGCCGCGCCCCTCACTCCTCATTTTTATCCGCACTACGGCAAAAAGTCCCGGGATCATGGGTTCCCGGGACTTTTTCTTTCCTTTATTCAAGCTCGAACGCGCCGGTATAGAGCTTATAGTATACGCCCTTTTCCTCGATGAGCTTTTTGTGGCTGCCGCGCTCGATTATTCTGCCGTGGTCGAGAACCATGATGACGTCGGAGTTCATGACCGTTGACAGGCGGTGGGCGATGACGAAAACCGTCCTGCCCTCCATGAGCTTGTCCATGCCCCGCTGCACTATCGCCTCGGTGCGCGTGTCGATGGAGGAGGTCGCCTCGTCGAGGATCATGACGGGGGGATCGGCGACGGCGGCGCGGGCGATGGCAATGAGCTGGCGCTGACCCTGAGAGAGGTTCGCGCCGTTATTGGCAAGCTCCGTATCATAGCCCTGAGGCAGACGCATGATAAAATCGTCCGCGCCCGCAAGCTTTGCCGCAGCCATACATTCCTCATCCGTCGCATCAAGTCTGCCGTAGCGGATATTTTCCATTACCGAACCGGTAAAAAGGTTCGTCTCCTGAAGCACAAGTCCCAGTGAACGGCGTAGATCCTGCTTCTTTATCTTGTTGATGTTTATGCCGTCGTAGCGTATCTTGCCGTCGGCAATATCGTAGAAGCGGTTGATAAGATTCGTGATCGTGGTCTTGCCCGCGCCGGTCGCGCCGACAAAGGCGACCTTCTGACCCGGCTCGGCATAGACGGAGATGTCATGCAGCACGTCCTTGCCTTCCTCGTAGGCAAAGTCCACATTCACCATGCGCACATCGCCCTTGAGTTCGGTATAGGTAAGCGTGCCGTCGCCGTGCGGATGCCGCCACGCCCAGCGCCCGGTGCGCTTTTCGCTCTCGGTGATCGTACCGTCGGGGGCGATCTCGGCGTTGACAAGCGTGACATAGCCGTTGTCCGCTTCAGGCTCGCGGTCTACAAGATCGAAGATGCGCTGTGCGCCCGCCGCCGCCATTACGACGGTGTTTATCTGCTGGGAAAGCGTGTTCACGTTGCCGGTAAACTGCTTGACCATGTTGAGGAACGGGATAAGGATGGTTATATCAAAGGCTTTCCCGGAAAGGCTCAGCCCCGGTACGCCGAGGATGAGGAACAGCCCGCCCACAAGCGCCAGCAGGACATACAGCACATTGCCTATATTTATAATGATAGGCCCGAGGCAGTTTGCATAGGTGTTGGCCTTAAGCCCGTCCGTATAGAGCTTTTCGTTGAGCACGTCGAAATCCTCAATGCTCTTTTCCTCATGGCAGAACACCTTGACGACCTTCTGCCCGTTCATCATCTCCTGAACGTAGCCCTCCGCCGCGGCGACGGATCTCTGCTGCTGCACGAAATACTTGGCGGAGCCTCCGCCTATCTTCTTGGACACGAGGAACATGCACACAACGCCGAGGACAAGCACCATTGTAAGCCATATGCTGAAATACAGCATAATGGCAAAAACTGTCAGCACTATCGACAGCGACTGGATAAGCGTCGGGAGCGTCTGGGAGACAAGCATACGCAGAGTGTCGATGTCGTTCGTGTAGTAGGACATGATATCGCCGGTCTTGTTCGTGTCGAAGAACTTTATCGGCAGATCCTGCATTCCGCTGAACACCTCGATGCGCAGCTTGTTGAGGTAGCCCTGCGTCATAACGGCCATAAGCTGGGTATAAACCGTCATCGCTATCATCGACAGCACGTACATCGACGCGAGGATCACGATATAGCGCACGATCTCCGGCCTTGCGGCGGCCCAGTCCCCGCTCTTATACCATTTTTCCACAATGCTCAGCACCTGCTGCACAAAAAGCGACGGGACGGAGGAGATTATCGCCGAGAAGAGGATGCAGACCATTGTGAGAGGCGCCATAACGGGATAGTAGACGAAAAGTCTCTTGACGGCGCGGCCGAGAGAACGGAAATCCGCCTTCGGCCTGCCTGCGCCGCCGGATGCGCCCGCGGCACGGCCTTTTCCGTGATTACTCATTCTCTTCGCCTCCCTTCGTCTGCTGCTCATAGACCTCACGGTAAATGAGGCTTCTTTCCATGAGCTGTTCATGTGTGCCCATATCGGCGATACTGCCGTTTTCCATTATTATAATAAGATCGGCGTCCATAACGGAAGCGACGCGCTGTGCGATTATGATCTTTGTGGTTTCGGGGATGAATTTCCTGAACCCTTCGCGGATAAGCGCGTCCGTATGGGTATCGACCGCGCTCGTTGAGTCGTCAAGCACAAGCACAGCCGGGTGCTTGAGGAGGGCGCGCGCTATACAAAGCCGCTGCTTCTGCCCGCCGGAAACGTTGGTGCCGCCCTGCTCGATATAGGTATCATAGCCGTCGGGGAAGGAGCGGACAAATTCATCCGCCTGTGCGAGCCTGCATGCCTCTTCCATTTCCTCGTCCGTCGCGTCCGGATTGCCCCAGCGCAGGTTATCCTTTATCGTGCCGGAGAAAAGCAGGTTCTTCTGCAAAACAACGGACACGGCGTTTCTCAGCGTATCGAGATCGTACTCACGCACGTCCCTTCCGCCTACCTTCACGCTGCCCTCCGTAACGTCGTACAGACGGGAGATGAGCTGAATAAGCGTTGTCTTGCCGCTGCCCGTGCCGCCGAGGATGCCCACGGTCATGCCGGAGCCTATATGCAGATCGACGCCGGAGAGCGATTCGCGCTTTGCCGCCTTTGAATATTTGAACGAAACACCGTCAAAGTCGATTGAGCCGTCCCTGACCTCAAACACGGGATTTTCCGGGTTCGTGAGCGTGCTTTCCTCAGAGAGCACCTCACAGATACGGTGCGCGGACTCTACGGATATGGTTATCATGACGTATACGACGCTGAGCATCATAAGGCTCATGAGTATCATAAAGCCGTAGGTGATCATGCCGGATATCTGCCCTACGTCGATGACTGTGCCCTGACTGCTTATTATGAGCTTTGAGCCGACATACAGAATAAACACCATGTTGAAGTACAGGCAAATCTGCATAAGCGGCTGGTTGAACGCCACAAGTCGCTCGGCATAGGTGAAGTCCCGGCAGATATTGTCGGACGCGGCGGTGAATTTCTTCTTCTCGTATTCTTCCCGCGCAAAGCCCTTTACCACGCGCATCGCACGCACGTTTTCCTCAATGGATTCGTTGAGCTTATCGTACTTTTTGAACACCGCGTTGAAAGCGGGCATCGCCTTGCGTGCGATCATGATAAGCCCGAACACCATGACGGGGACGACTATCACAAACGTCGCGGCAAGTCTGCCGCCCATGACGAACGCCATTGTCACGGCAAAGATGAACATAAGCGGTGAGCGCACCGCCATGCGGATGCACATCATGTACGCAAACTGCACGTTGCTCACGTCTGTGGTCATACGCGTGACAAGCGATGCAGATGAGAATTTGTCGATATTCTCAAAGGAAAAGCCCTGTATCTTCTCATACATATCGTGGCGCAGATTCTTGGCAAAGCCGCCGCTCGCCTTTGAGCAGGTGTAGCCGCCCAGCGCGCCGCAGCACAGCGATATGCACGCAAGCCCCACCATCAGAAGTCCCGTTTTCACAAGACCCGACATCTCTATGCCCGCTTTTATGTTGTTGATAAGGTTCGACGTGATAAACGGTATCGTGACCTCAACGGCGACCTCGATCACCATAAGGGCGAGCGTCAGCAGTGCCGGCGTTTTATATTCCCGAACGCTCTTCGCAAGCTGTTTTATCATTCTTCTTCCATACTTCCTTTCCCTATAATTTTCATCGCGTTTCCAAGCATGATATCCATTACCGGCAGAATGTTCTCCCTCTGCGCCTCGGTAAGCCCTTCGCACAGTCTCTCAAACACCTTGCCGTCGCACCGGCCAAGCTCCTCATGCAGCGCCGCTGCCTTTTCCGTGCTCGATATGCATTTGGAGCGCCGGTCAACGCCGCTGGGTACCATCCGGATAAAGCCCTTGCTCTCAAGCCGCTTGAGCATTTCCGTGACCGTGGTATGGCTGAGATGCGTGGCGTTTTCTATATCCCGCTGGTTTATCTCCCCCGCACCGTGCGTCTCCAGATAATGAAGCCGTCCGAGTATCCCGAACTGCGGCCCTGTCAGATCGGAGTCCCGCATGAACTCGTCCATCTGGCGTCTGAAAGCACGGTTGATTATGGAAAAGCGCATACCTACGGGCATTTTCTTTTCAGTTTCTTCCATGTCCACCTCACCGCACAAAGCTTAATTTTATGTCGTGTGCGTCACATTTTAGCAAAACGATTTTTTATTGTCAATAGGCGATCTTGTAAAATTCACCAAAAATACACATTCGTTTTTGAGCACATTGACGAAGCGGCAAAAATTGCCCGTTCACCCGTCAAAAAAGCATTTACTTGTCGCGCCGGCCGCGGTAAAATCTAAGCAAATCAAATCTTTTGAAAAAGAGGATAAAACATATGAAAGAAAACCCCGCCGGTCTGAAGCTGAATTATAAAAGAACGTTTCTGATAGGTTTTGCATTCTTTGGGATACTGCTGCTCTGGCAGGTATACGACTCATGGTGCCCCACATTTTTAACGGACATATTTGCCCGCCGCATGTACGGCATGTCCTCCGCCGAGCTTAAGGCAGGCGACGCGTCCAAGATACTCAACGTGCAGTGGCTTGTCGGTATAATCATGGCCTGCGACAATCTTGCCGCGCTCATCCTTCTTCCGCTGTTCGGGCGGCTTTCGGACAGAACCGTCACGCCTATCGGCAAGCGTATGCCCTATATCCTTGTCGGCACGTTCGTCGTCGCCGCCGCGTTCCCGTTCATTCCCCTTTTCTTCCACCGCAACCAGATAGGCGGCATGATAGCAATGATGGTAGTCGTGCTCATCTTCATGATGATGTACCGCAACCCCGCCGTTGCGCTCATGCCCGACATCACACCAAAGCCCCTGCGCGCCAAGGCCAACGGCATCATCAATATCATGGGCTATTTCGGCGGCGCCGCCGCGACGGTGCTCGGCATCTTCCTCAAGCTCAGCGACTATATAAACTCCGCCGACGAGGCGAGGAACGTATGGACTATCGAGCTGC
This sequence comes from bacterium, assembly GCA_963617275.1. Taxonomy (GTDB): domain Bacteria; phylum Bacillota; class Clostridia; order Oscillospirales; family Oscillospiraceae; genus Limivicinus. The sequence continues at coordinate 46,603 of CAVENX010000051.1, read as the reverse complement.
CCTTCATCATCGCTTCCGTGCTCATGGTCATTTCCGCGTTGGTGCTTTTCGCAACCGTCAGGGAAAACGAGCTTGCCGAGCAGCTCAAGGGCGAAATGGAAGAAGGCGAACGCCTTGCCGCCGTCGAAACGCCCATCGACGACGACAAGCCCATGTCCAGAGCCAACCGCAATATGCTCCTTGCCATTCTGGGCGCGGAGTTTCTGTGGTTCATGGCCGACAACTCCATCGGCACATACATCGGCAACTATGTTATCTACTATCTCAACTCCTCCTCAAGCTCCACCATGATACTCACTATTGCGGGCGGTCTTGCTTCCGTTATCGGCTTTGCGATTGCCGGCGGCATCGCAGACAGGATAGGCCGCAAATGGACTATCACAACGGGACTTTGCATCACGTTCGCGGCGCTCCTGCTGATGTGCTTCGCCGCGCCTACCGGCGTGGTCGTGGGCAAGAAGGGCGAATTTGCCTTCCCCGTGATGCTGTATGTCGTATGGGTCATAAAGGGCTTCGGCATGGCGCTTGTCCACAACTGCTCGTTCCCCATGGTCGTGGAGCTGTGCTCGTCCAAGAAGATCGGTCAGTTCACCGGCTATTACTATGCCGCATCCATGTCCGCCCAGACCGTCACGCCCATTCTTCTCGGCTATATCTTCAACGTCACTCTTGCATGGCGCGCCCTGCCCGTATACGCAACCGTACTCATCGCCTGCTCCGCCGTCGTCTTTACCCTGCTTGTCAAGAACATCAAGGCCGCGAAGGTGCAGAATGTCGTCGGCATAGAAGCGCTCGACGGAGACTGAGGTCATTAAGCTTTGTGAAAGAACCTCAATGGGGGTTCTTTCACAAGCCTGAAAAACTGTGCCGCGCTCTGCGTGGCTTTTTCACAACTATTTGAGCGGCCTGTGCCGCATGGAGGATCGATATGAAAAAACGTAAGCATAAAAAACACGGACTGCTGAAGCTGGCGGCGGCAGGGCTTTTCATGCTCGCCCCCGGCTATGCCTCGAAGCGGCAGAAAGCTCCCTTCATCGGGGTGAACTTTGCCCACAGGGGACTGCACACTGAGGATAAGCGCGTACCCGAAAACTCCCTCGAGGCGTTCAGGCTCGCCGCCGAGGCCGGATACGGCATAGAGCTGGACGTTCAGCTGTCAAAGGACGGGCGCGTCGTCGTCTTCCACGACGATACGCTTGACAGGGTGTGCGGTGTCCGCGGCAGAGTTGACGACTATAAATATGATGAGCTGAAAAAAATGTCCCTTTGCGGCAGCTCCCAGACCGTCCCGCTCTTCACCGAGGTACTGGATGTGATAGGCGGCAGAAGCCCTCTCATAGTGGAGCTTAAAACAGGTCCCCGAAACAGGGAGCTGTGCCGCAAGACCTATGATATTCTGGAAAATTACCGCGGCGACGTGTGCATAGAGAGCTTCAACCCGCTCATCGTGGCGTGGTTCCGCTTCCACGCCAAGGATCTTGTACGCGGTCAGCTCGCCATGCCGATGAAGGAATACGGCAGGAAAGACGCAGCTCCCCCGCTGGCGTTCGCGCTCAGCAGAGGGCTTACCAACTTTATCGCCCGCCCGCAGTTCGAGGCGTATAAAATAGGCTTCCGCCCGCTTGGCATCTGCATTGCGGAAAAGCTCGGCGCGATGGCGATCGGCTGGACAAGCCATGAGGCAAAGAACGAAAAGCGCCGCGACGGCGTTATTTTCGAGTTCTACAAGCCTGAGAAAAGATTTAAATAATGTGATTTTTGGAGGCTGTTATGCTGCTTAAACAAAGCCGTGTCCTCGGGCTTGTCACGCTTGCCTGTGTTGCCGTTATCTCCTCGCATTGCTATCTTACGGAGCTCAGTACATGGGCAACATCAATATTTGTCATTGCTTCCGGCTATTTTCTCTCCTCCGCTCATTATGATGATTTTTCCGGCGGCGTCGGCATAAAGACCGCGATTTGCTTTGCCGCCGGAAAGCTCGGGAAAATATTCCCGCTTTATATACTCTGCATAATAGCCGCCTTTCTTCCCAGACTTTACTTTTCGCTCAAGGGCTTCTCCGCTCTGGACAGCGAATTTATGATCGGGACCTTCTTCAACGTTTTCCTTTTGCAGGCATGGTCGCCGGAGTATGTTTTTACCGTCAACGGCGTCGGCTGGTATTTCTCGGTATGTGTTCTGCTCTTTGTTCTTTTCCCCTTCATTCTCATATTAGTCAGGCGCATCGGGACGATCGGAGGCTGTCTTGCCGCCGCTTTCGCCGTCACCCTTGTTCAGCTTGCCGTTTCCTATTTGTCTTACAGATTTTTATCTGCCGGCGATGTCAAATGGTTCAACCTCTGTTTTCCGCCGTTCCGCGTTTTTGATTTTACCGTCGGCGTCATTATCGGGCACATTATAAAGGGATTTCCCCACTCCGAAAAATCTCCCGCCGCCGCGTCGATCGCAGAGCTTTCAGCCGTTTTTCTTACTGTTCTTTCCATTTATATTTTTTATCGGATATACCTTAACGCCGAACTGCACTGGATAGGCTATACGCTTTTGTTTGTCGTGCCTACATTTGTGCTGGTGCTTGTCTTTGCCCGCGGTGAAGGATTTGTCAGCGCGGTTATCGGCAATCGCTTTTTCCGCCGTCTCGGCCTGACCGGCGCCGCCGCATATATCGTGCACGCTCTCGTCATTTCAAACACGATCTCTCTCGCGGTCCGCCTCGGTATTTCCGTGGGTGTCCAGCATGTGTTGGTTCCTGTCGCCTCCGTTGTCCTCTCTTTCCTTATAGGCCATATCTGGGCGCTTATCCGCAGGAGATTGCCTGCGGCTCACGCCGCTGGATAACGGTGCGGCATTTTCTTCTCTCCGGCGTACATGCTGCCGGAGAAAACGCTCAGGACTGTTCTTTGCCTGCGAGACTTTTTGACAGTCTCTGCCCTTTTGAAATAAGCCTGTCTTTTTTTGTGTTTTCCAAAAAACATTTTTAAAAAGTCTTGCAATCTGTAAACAATTCCGCTATAATATCAGAGCATTTCGCACGGGAGCGGACTTTCCCCATGTGGCCGCAAGGCTTGGAGGAGGGGTTGAGGCTTCCGGAGGAATGGCGGCCGCAGAACGGTGGTTTCGCGGCCGGCCAAAATAACAAATCAAAGGAGAAAACCAAATGTCAGTAGTTTCCATGAAGCAGCTGCTCGAAGCCGGTGTCCACTTCGGTCACCAGACCCGCCGCTGGAACCCCAAGATGAGCGAATACATCTATTGCGAACGCAACGGTATTTACATCATCGACCTTCAGAAGACCGTCAAAAAGCTTGAAGAGGCTTATGAGTTCGTCCGTCAGCTTTCCGAAAACGGTCAGTCCGTTCTCTTCGTCGGCACCAAGAAACAGGCCACCGACGCGGTCAAGGAAGAGGCTGCCCGCGTAGGTATGTACTATGTCAATGCCCGCTGGCTCGGCGGTATGCTCACCAACTTCAAGACCATGCGCACCCGCGTTGACCGCCTTGCACAGCTCAAGAAGATGCAGGAAGACGGCACCTTCGATATGCTGCCCAAGAAGGAAGTCATGAAGCACCTCGGCGAGATGGAAAAGCTTGAGAAGTATCTCGGCGGCGTCAAGGACATGAAGAAGCTCCCCGGCGCTCTGTTCGTCGTTGACCCCCGCAAGGAGCACAATGCGATTGCCGAAGCACGCAAGCTGCACATCCCCATCGTCGCTATCGTCGATACCAACTGTGACCCCGATGAGGTCGATTACGTCATTCCCGCAAACGACGATGCTATCCGCGCCATCCGCCTGATCTCCGCCACCATGGCAAACGCCATTCAGGAAGGCCGTCAGGGTGTTGACGCTGAGGAAGCCGAGACTGCCGAAGCCGCAGAAGCTCCCGCTGAGGAGTGATTCCGCGCTCCCCGTGAGGGGGATCAATCGAAAAAGTTGAAGAGGGGCGCTCTATTCGCCCCTTTTTTCGAGTTTTCTTTTAAAATATATTGTGGAGGATATAATTATGGCATTTACTGCTCAGGATGTTAAGACCCTGCGTGAGATGACTAACGTCGGCATGATGGACTGCAAGAAGGCTCTCCAGGCTACCGACGGCGATATGGATAAGGCAGTTGACTGGCTGCGTGAAAAGGGTCTTGCAAAGGCCGCAAAGAAGGCCGGCCGTGTTGCCGCCGAAGGTATGGCTTATGCCGAAGTATGCCCCGAGTGCGGCGTAGGCGCCGTCGTCGAGGTCAACTGCGAGACCGACTTCTGCGCAAAGAGCGAGCTGTTTGTTGAGTTCGTCAAGGATATCTGCCATGTTGTTCTCAAGGACAACCCCGCCGATGTCGAAGCGCTCATGAACTGCAAGTACCCCGGCAGAGATATGACCGTTACCGAAGTCATGCCCGAGAAGGTCATGTCCATTGGTGAGAATCTCCAGATCCGCCGCTTTGTCCGCTTTGCGGAAAACACCTCCGTCGCTTACGTTCACGCTGGCGGCTCCCATGCCGTTCTCGTCAACCTTGCCGTTGAGGGCTGCGACGCTTCTGAGGTCGGCAAGAATGTCGCAATGCAGATCGCCGCTATGAATCCCAAGTACTGGGACAAGAGCAATGTTCCCCAGGCCGATATCGACCATGAGCTTGAGGTTCAGGTCGCTCTCATGAACAACGACCCCAAGATGGCCGCAAAGCCCGACGCTATCAAGAAGAAGATCGCCGAAGGCAAGATCAACGCTTTCTACAAAGAGAACTGCCTGCTCCAGCAGGATTTCGTCCGTTCCGATTTGTTCAGCGGCTCCGTAGAGGGCTATATCGCAGACGCGGCAAAGAAGCTCGGCGGCTCCATCAAGTTCGTCAACGCCGTTCACTTCATCAAGGGCGAAGGTATTGAGAAGAAGGAAGAGGACTTTGCGGCAGAAGTCGCCGCCCAGATGAACATGGGCAAGTAAGTCTCCCCCTTTCAGCCGAATACGAAATTATCAAGGGCAACAGCAAAAGCTGTTGCCCTTTCAGACTATCACGTAGCGAGTGTCGAATTGTTCGCCTGCGGCGAACAACCGAGGCACAGAGCGCAGTGCAGCCTCTTTTGTCAAAGGACCTCAATAAGGTTCTTTGACAAGTTAAAGAAGAAACATCGCGCCCATGATAACGAGCAGCTCGCTGTCGCCGCTTTCGCGGTACATGAGATATAATATCAGCAGCAGAATAATGTCGTCGTTGTCAAGCGGTTCCTTCGTTCCCGGCACAAGCTTTCCCAGCTTGCCGAGTATTTCCCCCAGTCCTCCGCCAAGCCCGCCGAGAAGCCCGCCGTTTCCCGCCGAATAGCCTGCGCCGCCTGCGGCGCCGGAAGCGAAGAACCCGTTGGGGCGCGGCAGGGGATTCGGCGGGTACTTCTGCTCTAAGTCGGCCTCGTCAATGCGCCGTACCTTGCCCGTATTGCCCTGCCAACGGTTAAGCATCGCCCTCACTCTCCTCCATTGCAAGCCTTGCAAGTCTCATAAGCTTTGCGATTTTGAGAGCCTTATCCATTTTTCCGCGGCGCTTTTCCGAAAGATACGGCGACATCGCCTCCAGAATGCTTCTCTCGCCTCTGTCCTTTTCCCCCTCTGCGGACATGAGACGCATGATCCGCTTTATCATCGCCGCATCCGGCATATCCTGCTGCACGCTCTCCGTGCTCTCTCCGCCGCCGGCGCCGGCCATTATAGATTGGGCAAGCTTGGTTATCTGCTCCAGCTGCTGCGGGTCGCCAAGAACGCTGTTTATTTTGCTTTCCAGCTCATCCATGACCGACACCTCCCCTCAGGCTATTTGCCCATCATTCTGCGGACATTTTCCGCAAGGCGTTTCCCCTCGTCCGTGCTCAGAACGGCCGTCAGCATATCCTGCAAAGCCTTGCCGTCCCCGCTTTTTGCCGCATGTTCTATTTTTTCCGCATCGACCATACGGCTCAGCCGTTTTCCGTCCTCGCTCTCGGCAAGCCGCTTTACATCCTCTGCCTTGCCAAGTCTTTCCAGCTCCCGTCCCACATCCTCAAACCTGTTCACACCCATACCTCCCATATCCTTTCTGTACAGTATATGTACCCGGACGGGAAATGATAATCCATAATTATTCGCGCCAATGCGGGAAAAGACTTGACAGCGCAGAAATTCGCACTATGATATATAAAAACCGCCGGGCGTGCCGTCCGTGCGGCCATATGGAGGTTTTTTATGATAAAGGCAGCCGTTTTTTCAGACACTCACGGGAACACGGCGCTCATGGCCGAGGCGGTCAGGCGTACAAGGCCGGACGTGCTCATACACCTCGGCGATTACGAGCGCGACGCCGATGTACTCAGACGGGACTTTCCGGATATCCCGCTTTACTCCGTGTGCGGCAACTGCGATCTCGCACCGATGTCGCCGCTTACCGATACAGTGCCTCTCGGCCCGGTAAAGGCGTTCATCTGCCACGGACACAGCTATGCCGTCGGTTACGGTATCGACAGGCTCGTCTATGCCGCGCAGGAGCAGGGCGCGAAAATCGCGCTGTTCGGCCACACGCACACCGCGTATAATGGTGAAGCGGGCGGTGTGAAGGTAATAAACCCCGGCACGGCTGGCAAGGGCAGAGCGCCGACTTATGCCGTGATAGAGGTGTTCCCCAACGGCGGTATAGCGTCGGAAATTAAAGAGCTGTAAACAGATTTGTTCACATTATTTCCGTTGTTATTTTTGAAAAAGGTGTTATAATAAAATTTTAGAAAATATACCGTCTTGAAACGGGGAAGACATGCTTTCCTGCGCTCAGGCGGCAGTTTGGAGGTTTTATAAATGACAAGAATAGATATATTTTCCGGTTTTCTCGGCGCAGGCAAGACCACGCTTATCCGCAAGCTCATTGCCGAGGGCTACAAGGGCGAAAAGCTTGTGCTTATCGAGAACGAGTTCGGTGAGATCGCAATCGACGGCGGCTTTCTCAAGGACGCCGGGGTCGAGATATCCGAAATGAATTCCGGCTGCATCTGCTGCACCCTCGTGGGCGATTTTACAAAAGCGCTCAAGAAGGTCATCGACGATTTCAAGCCGGACCGCGTTATTATCGAGCCGTCCGGCGTCGGCAAGCTCAGCGACGTTGCAAAAGCCGTCGAGCGCGTCGAGGGCGCGGAGATAGGCGCGAAATGCACCGTTGTCGATGCGGGCAAGTGCAAAATGTATATGCGCAACTTCGGTGAGTTCTTCAACGATCAGGTGGAAAGCGCCGACCTTATAGTCCTGTCGCGCACCGATACCGCCTCCGAGGAGAAGATAAAGACCGCGCTGGCTCTGCTCAAGGGGCTTAATCCCTCTGCGCGCTTCATCACCACGCCGTGGGCAAAGATCAGCGGCGAGGTCATCCGCGAAGCTATGGACGAGGACGTGCTCAAGCGCGAAATGGAGCATGCCGAGCATGAAACGCATGAGCACCACCATCACCACTATGACGAGGACGGCAATTGCTGCTGCGGCCATCATCACGATGAGGACGAGGATGAGCACGAGTGCTGCCACGATCACGACCATGAGCACGACCACGACCACGATCATCACCATCACGACGGCGATGAATGTGAATGCGGCTGCCACGACCATGATCATGACCACGAGCATCACCATCACCACCATGCCGACGAGGTGTTTGTAAGCTGGGGCAGCGAGACGGCAAAGAAATTCAGTGAGGCGGAGCTGAGAGGTATTCTCGACGCGCTGAACGATTCTGATAAATACGGCGCCGTACTGCGCTCAAAGGGTATTGTGGACGCAAACGACGGCGATTGGCTGTATTTCGACTACGTTCCTGAGGAGTGCGACATCCGCCGCGGAGCCGCCGCCGCGACAGGCCGGTTCTGCGTTATCGGCTCGAAGCTGAATGAAAAGGCGTTGAAGGAGCTGTTTGAGGTTGAGTAAAAACAACGATATTCCCGTTTATCTTTTTACCGGCTTTCTCGAAAGCGGCAAAACGAAGTTCATACAGTCAACGCTTGAGGACAGGCGCTTCTGCAACGGGGAGCGCACACTGCTTCTCGTATGTGAGGAGGGCGAGGAGGAATACGCGCCTGAGCAGTTTGCCGACAAGAGCGTTTTTGTGCGCACGGTGGAGACGCCAGAGGAGCTGACCGCCGAAAATCTCGTAAAATTCCTTGCCGAGACGCAGGCGGAGCGCGTTGTCGTCGAATACAACGGCATGTGGATGCTTGACCGGCTGTACGGCGCAATGCCGGAGGGCTGGATGGTCTATCAGGAGTTCATGTTCGCCGATGCGACGACGTTCCTCACCTATAACGGCAACATGAGAAATCTCGTGTACGATAAGCTCAAGAGCGCGGAGTTGGTCATTTTCAACCGCTTCAAGCCCTCGTATGAGATGATGGACTTTCATAAGGTCGTCCGTGCGGCATCCCGCCGCGCCGATATCGCCTATGAGTTTGAAGACGGGCATGTGCAGTATGACGAGATAGAGGATCCCCTGCCCTTTGACCTTGACGCGCCCGTCGTCGAGATCGGCGACGACGATTTTGCCGAGTGGTACAGAGACGTCGGCGAGGAGCCGAAAAAGTATGAGGATAAGGTCGTCCGCTTCAAGTGCCGCGCACTTCGCCGGCAGAAGATGCCGCCGCATACCTTCATCGTCGGCAGGCACGTTATGACCTGCTGTGTGGAGGATATCCAGTTTGCCGGGTTCGCGTGCAGCTGGGACAAGGCGGAGAGCGTGAAGGACGACACGTGGATGATCCTCACGGCAAAGGTCAATTGGAAGTTCTCCCGCGCATATAACCGCAAGGGGCCGGTGCTGACTTATATTTCTCACGAGGAATGTGAGCCTCCCGCCGAGCCGGTCGCAACGTTTTACTGAGAAGCTGAAACGGCGAAAAGCCGTTTCGGAAAAAACAAAAGATTCAGAATCACGGATTTTGGAAAATTGAGAGATTCATGATTCTGAACTTTTTTATTTAAAAGGAAAGAGAGAGCCCGTGAAATACAAATGCCTTGTTTTCGACCATGACGACACCGTTGTCAATTCCACAGCGACGATACACCAGCCCTGCTTTCAGGCGTATCTTGATTTGAGATACCCCGGAGAAACGTGTTCATTCGATGACTACATGAAGAAAAATTTTTCCCCCGGCTTCATCGAAATGTGCAGAAACGACTACGGCATGAGCGACGCCGACCTTGAGGACGAGACGCGCTTCTGGCAGAGCTATGTCAAGGAGCATATCCCGGCCGCCTATCCCGGCATCCGCGAAATAATGGAGCGTCAGAGAGCAGAAGGCGGATACATAGCCGTCGTGTCACATTCGTTCGACTTCAACATACTGAGAGACTACGAGGCCAACTCCCTGCCGCACCCGGACGCGGTTTTCGGCTGGGAGCAGCCGCCGGAGCGGCGCAAGCCCCATCCGTATCCGCTGGAGGAGATAATGCGCCGCTTCTCCCTCTCGGCGGGCGACCTGCTTATGATAGACGATCTCAAGCCCGGCTATGATATGGCACGTGCCGTCGGGGCGGACTTTGCCGCCGTAGGCTGGAGCAGCGATATCCCCGAGATCGAAAGCTTCATGCGCGAAAATTGTACATTATACTTCAAAACCGTACAGGAGCTTGCAGCGTTTTTAGAATAAAGACCGAAATCGGCTTTTTGTTTCAAATTTATTCATATTTTAATTGACAAAAAGCAAACAATTGTATTATACTTAGTTAAATACGGTAAAATTTCATTGCTGTAAATCATTAAAGACAGAGGAAGGTACTATGGAAAAACGTTACGGCCTGCCTACCGCCATAGCGATGGTTATCGGTATTGTTATCGGTTCCGGCGTATTCATAAAGGGCGGCAAGGTTCTGGCTCTCACACACGGCAACATGCTTCAGGGCGTGCTGGTCGTCGGCATTGTCGGTCTCATCTGCATCATATGCTCTCTCGTTTTTGCCGAGCTCGGCTCCAAGTACGAAAAGGTCAACGGCGTGGTCGATTACGCTGAGGTCGCTCTCGGCCCTACATATTCGTACTATGTCGGCTGGTTCATGACCACTATTTACTACCCCTGCCTTGCCGCGATGCTGGCATTCTTCTCCGCCGTGTTTTTCCTTGCACTTTTTGACATCCCCGCCCTTGACTTCTTTGTCACCGGCACCGTCAGGTCGGAGGCTCTCGGCCTTGGCGCGGGCTTCCTTATCATCGGCTACGGCATCAATGCGATTTCTCCCAAGCTTGCCGGTAAGCTTCAGGTCAGCATGACCGTTATCAAGCTCATCCCGCTGCTGCTCATGGGTATCATAGGCATTATCGTCGGCTTCAGCACCGGCGCAACGCAGAACGTGCTCAACTACGTCAACACTCCCGAGTATGCCGAAGCCATAAAGGGGACGACGGCTTTTCAGGGCGTGTTCTCCGGCGTCGCTTCCTTCGCTTTCGCCTACGAGGGCTGGATAATCGCCACCTCGATCAACTCCGAGCTTAAGGACGCAAAGAAAAATCTCCCGCTGGCTCTTATCTGCGGCGCACTGTTCTGCACCGTGCTCTACTGCCTGTACATCTTCGCTATGAGCTGTGTCGGCGACGTCGGGACTATCATCGGCACGTGGCCGTTGGGTGAAAAGCTGCCCAGGATCGCCTTCTCCGTTGTCTTCGGCAATACCGTCGGCACGATAGTTTACGCGTTTATCGCCATCGGCTGTCTCGGAGTCATGAACGGACTTATCATGGGCTCCTCCCGCGGTATGTACTCCGTTTCCGCACGCAACATGGGTCCCCGCCCCGAGTTCTATGGTCATATCGACGATCAGAACGGCTTTACTATTAAGTCCACCGTTATCGGCATGATGTTTGCAGGCTTCTGGTACGCATGGACGTCGATCTTCTGGATGTACGGCCCCGACTTCATGGGCGGCCTGCACAACTGCCAGTGGATCGCGTGGGAGCCTGATGAAATATGCATCATCAATCTTTACGCCATGTACATCCCCATGTTCGCTGCGCTCATGTTCAAGGACAAAGGCGGCAGCGTGCTCAAGCGCTACATTCTGCCCGCTCTCGGCATCCTGTGCTGCTGCTTCATGGTGTACTGCTGCTGGGTCGGCAAAGGCTATCAGCAGGTCTGCGGATATCTGATTTTCTTCGCGCTCGTGATGTTCGTCGGCTATCTGTTCAAAACCCCGAAAAAAGCAAAATAAGACAAGAAATAAGACAAGCTGAAAGGAGGCTGTGAAAAAATCACAGCCTCCTTTGTTTTGTCGGAAAAGTATATTGCAGAATTTTTTACCCGTCTTATCCGTCAGATATACTGATGTTTATATGTATTCGATCGTGATGCGGCAGACGCGAAACTCGTCGAGATGGGCGAACTTGTAATTGAAACTGCCCCTCGCCGCGCCGCGCCAGCGCGCCATTATATTGTTTATGTTGTTGCAGAAGGCGCTGAAGTCGGCGCTGCTTTCAAATTGGAGATATGCCGCGTCGCCGTCGGCAAGCGCATCAAGCCGGTCAAAAAGCCGCTGTTCGTACTCCTCGCCGGTGTAGACAAACTCATTTCTCAGGTGGTGATAGCTGTTGTTCATGTTGAGACTGCCGGGCAGCTCAAAAAAGCCCGAAAAAGAGACGTTTTCGGGGTATTTTTCCCTTATCCAGAAGCGTGAGACATTGTATGCGCCGTAATATTTGTAACTCCTGTCGCTGCTCATCACGTCGTTCGTCACGTCGAGGTCGTAATACTCCCCGTCTATGCACACGATGTTCCACGCGTGGCCGACAACGTTCGCCGAGGCGGTGCCCGCCATAACCATACAGGGGATATTCATCTCCTCCAGCAGCCATTTCATCGCAAGGCTTATCCCGTCGCACTTCGCCTGGCCCTCACCGAGCGCGCCGTAGGCGTTCGCGGCGCTTGCGGCATTGAAATTGTAAAAGCAGTTCGACGTGAGGTATTCATAGGCGGCGAACTCCTTTTCGCTGTCGCTCAGCCCCTCGACGGAGGCGGCCAGCGTCCTCGCCTTCTCGGCGCATACGCCGTATTCGGCCGCAAATTCCTGCCGTGTCAGGACGATGGGCAGCTCCGCCGAGACGACGCGCCCTTCGGCGTCGGCTACGAACCTTATCTCGCCCGTTGTGGAAAATTGCAGAAGTTCGGGACATTCATAGCTCATTATAAGCGCAAGCTGAGAAAATTCCTGCCGGTACATATCACGCGGGAAGGTACAGCTCGTTTCAAAATTGCTGACGGCTCTGTACATCTCGCAGAAATTCTCAAGCAGTCTGTCATCAAGCGTGTTGAGGTAATAGCGTATTTCAAAATGCGGTATCATCGACGCCGCTTTCAGCTGCATCGGCGTATAGTGCGCAATGACCGGCTCCTCCGTCGGCACCGGAACGGGCGTCGTTTCGACAACGGCGGCCGGTTCGCTTTCAGGTCCCGCGCTCACCGGCGCGTCCCTGTTCATCTCGCGGAAAATGAGAAACGCAAGCAGTATCCCCGCCGCGACTGACAGCACCGCAAGCGGCCACGCCTTTTTAGGCTCCTTCTGCACACGTATGACGATCCTGAGCGGTCCCGTCACGATATCTCCGTAATTGACGTAGAATCTGGCCTCGTTGACATACAGCACCATGCCGTCGTACATCCTCTTAGGCAGACTTACGCGCATCGGCTCCGGTCCGCCGGGATAGCGCAGCACGGAAACACAGCCCTGCCGCGCCTCTTTTTCGGAGACGTACAGCGTCACGGTGGGCATATTCGTTTTTCTTTTCTCTATGGCCGCGCCGCAGACAAGGCAATAATCTGCACCTGCCTGCAATTCACTGCCGCAGTGGGGACAAACTCTCATAAAAAAGCTCCGGTGGAATGATCGTAAACGTTGAATCAGTCGTAAGCATTATAATACCATAAACGCGCACGATAAAAAAGAAGAATATGTAAAAACCCTCCCGAATTTTCGGGAGGGTTTATGTTTGACAAAGAAGCCTGCTTCTTTGTCAAACAGGCTGCACTGCGCTCTGTGCCTCGGTTGTTCGCCGCAGGCGAACAATTCGACACTCGCTCCGTGAGAAGAGTTTTCTCCGACGTACACGCCGCCGGAGAAAACGATCAAATCTATTTTTGCCTGCGGGCAAAAAACTCTGCGAGGCTTTTTTTGACAGTTTCATGTTAAACCCTCCCGAATTTTCGGGAGGGTTTTGTTTGTCATTATTCAGTCCATTGGGATATACAGTCTCTGTCCGGATTTGAGGATCGTATTGTATATCTTGATGTCGTTCAGCTTCATGATAAGGCTTGCGCTGACATTCAGCTCAAACGCAAGGGTATATACGTTTTCGGCGCTGTCTGCCTGATAAATGCGGCATTTGCGGCCTTTATGCTCGGCAAATTCACCCGTGAAATGACCGCCGCCGCTGACTCCGTTCAGCTCCTCGTCGCTGATCATCCTTTCGTTTTTGACCGCATCGGGCATATCGTGCTCCTCCCTCACTCCTGTCGGAATCACTGCGGGATGTACAGTCTCTGACCGGCTCTGATGCGGTTGACGTCGCGGATACCGTTGAGCTGTGCGATAAGGTACATGTTGGTGCGGGTCTGCTGGGCTATCATGCTCAGGCAATCGCCGTAGGCGACCAGATAGATCCTGCATCTGTAACCCATATACATCACGTAGCCGCTGATGAACTGACCGCCGCCGCTGACCTCGTCCAGCTCCTCGTCGCTGATCATGTTTTCGTTTTTGATTTCTTCGGACATTTTATTTTCCTCCCGTTTTTAATTTATTTTGTTTTCACCATCAAGTACGCCGCTGCCGGGTTATTGTTACACGCTTTTTTCGTTTTCTTTCTGAGCTTTCTTTTCCGCTCTTCTTGCCCGGCGCTTCCTGATTGCGGGTCTGACCGCCATAAAGATGCCGAAGCCTATAACCGCAATGACGACCAGCGTTGGCAGGGCCTCAACAATCCAGAGCACAAGACCGCTCAGAAACTCTCCCGCGGAACGGAACCCGTCCTTGACGGCCTTTGCAAGCTTCTCGCCGAAGCTTACGGTCACGACCGCCTCGGGGGTGTACTCCGACACCTCGTCCACGGTGAGATACACGGTGGAATAGCTGACGCGTCTGTCCCAATTGTTTATCGTGGACTGGAGAGACTCTATTGAATACCGTACCTCCGCAAGCTTGCTTTCGATGGTGATGATATCCTCAACGCTCTCCGCCTTATCCATAAGCCTGAGCAGTGACTGCTCCTGCGTTTTGTAGGAGTCGATGCGCGCCTGAGTGTCATAATACTGCGCGGTAACGTTCTCGGTATAGATATGGCTGTATGGTACGTTGCCGAGAGCGGTCAGACCGCTCATGACGCTGCCGAAATCGCCGCTGGGTATGCGGATGGTATAGTTTGCACTGCGGCTGTTCTTATTGCCGCGTGAGATGCTGTAATAGTTCGCGCCGCTTACGCTGCTCGATTCGACCCAGCCGCCGTATTTTTTGATAAGTTCGTCAAGCTGTGCGAGAGTATCCTCAAACTTTGTCGTCTCCACAGTCGCATCGGCAGAGTAGATTATCTTATCCGGGTTTTCACTTGGCGCACCGCTTTCCTCCTGCGGCGCCGGTTCGGGCGCTGCTGCCTCTCTTGAATAGGCGTTGACAATGCCCATATCCTGCGCGGCGTATTCAGCCGAGTAAGATACCTCTCCCGCGCCGGTATACCAGCCGTCGTCAGAAGCGCTGTCATAATATGCCGTATCGGTGGATTTGGCGGTCTGCCCGCAGGCCGTAAGGGAAAACACCGCTGCAAGAGCAAGAATCAGAGCGAGAGCCTTTTTCATGTTTCGTTTCCTCCATATATTATAACTTGCTGTTATGACGGGCAAACCATCGGGTTTGTTTCATGCATAACGGGCTTTTCCGCACGGCGGAAAGCCCGTTAAAAAATTTTATTTTCTGTACAGCTTCTTCACCTGATAGCGCGGCTCGCAGGTTATGTTCATGCCGAGTTTTCTGAACTGCTCCTCATCGACATGCGAGAGGATAACGGTAGAGTGTGCCTCGCATCCCCTGAGGAGGTTGATCTGGTCTATCGCGTAGCCTGCGATAGGGTTGGTAACGGCGCATATCGCCAGCGCGATAAGCAGCTCGTCGGTGTGCAGGCGCGGATTATGGTTGCCCATATGCTCTATCTTGAGATGCTGTATAGGCTCGATAATACTCGGCGGGATGAGCAGCATTTTCTTGTCTATACCCGCAAGCTTTTTGAGCGCGTTGAGCAGGCAGGCAGACGCCGCGCCGAGCAGGGACGAGTTCTTGCCCGTGACGATCGTCCCGTCGGGCAGCTCTATGGCGACGGCCGGTCCGTCGGTCTCCTCGGCGCGCCTGAGCGCGGCGGCTACGACCGGGCGGTCGGACGGATCTATCCCGAGGTTGCTCATAACAAGCTCTATGCGCCTTGTCTCGCTCCCGTCGGAAAGTCCCTGATGTGCAGAGCATGCGCTTGCATAGTAGCGGCGCAGTATTTCCTGCTTTGCCGCTTCGCAGCAGACGGCGTCGTCCGTGATGCAGTAGCCTATCATGTTGACGCCCATATCCGTGGGGGATTTGTATGGGCTTTCGCCGTACATGCCCTTGAACATTGCCTCAAGGACGGGGTATATCTCTATATCGCGGTTGTAATTTACCGTGGTGACGCCGTAGGCCTCAAGGTGATATGGGTCTATCATGTTCACGTCGTCAAGGTCGGCCGTCGCCGCTTCATACGCGAGGTTGACCGGGTGCTTGAGCGGCAGGTTCCATATCGGAAATGTCTCAAACTTGGCGTAACCCGCGTTGACGCCGCGCCGGTGCTCATGATAAAGCTGGCTCAGGCATGTGGCCATTTTGCCGCTGCCGGGGCCGGGGGCGGTCACGACGACGAGGGAGCGCGTCGTTTCTATATATTCGTTTCTGCCGAAGCCGTCGTCGGAGATTATGAGAGGGACGTTGGAGGGATAGTCCGGTATGATATAGTGGCGGTAGGCCTTTATGCCCAGCGTTTCGAGTCGGTTGCGGAACTTCACCGCGGCCGGCTGCTCACGCCAATGCGTGATAACGACGCTGCCGACATACAGCCCTATGCGGCGGAAGGCGTCGATAAGGCGCAGGGTATCCTCGTCATAGGTTATGCCGAGATCGCCGCGGCGTTTGCTGCGCTCTATGTCGTTGGCGGAAATGGCGATAACTATCTCCGCCTCGTCCTTCATCTCAAGCAGCATTTTCATCTTGCTGTCAGGCTGGAAGCCGGGCAGGACGCGTGATGCATGGTAATCGTCGAAAAGCTTGCCGCCGAACTCCAGATACAGCTTGCCGCCGAATTTTGATATTCGGTCGCGTATGTTCTGCGATTGCAGCTTCAGATACTTGTCATTGTCAAAGCCGGATTTTTTCATCTCTCTGATCTCCCGAAAAATTCAATATCACTGATTATCATATCACTTGTGATTTCTTCGGGCAAGTGCTAATTTCCCTTTTTTGAGGCAGAGGCGCGGCTCTGTTATCTGACTTTAAAACATAGTTTTTTGACAATCAGGAGCAGAGCACCCTGCCGGGCGCGCTGCTCAGCTTGTCAAAAAAGTCCTGTAAGGACTTTTTTGACCGCGCTTTCCGCCGAGCATTTTGAAAGAGTTCAAAATGCTGTTACCGAAAGCCTTTATAAAGGCTTTCGGCGGCGGTTTATCCAATTTGAGGCGGGCCTTGCCCCCT
The DNA here is from genome assembly GCA_963617275.1 of bacterium. Taxonomy (GTDB): domain Bacteria; phylum Bacillota; class Clostridia; order Oscillospirales; family Oscillospiraceae; genus Limivicinus. The sequence continues at coordinate 29,891 of CAVENX010000051.1, read as the reverse complement.
CAAGCTCCCCCCGCTGCTCTGTTTTCTGACTTTAATACATAATTTTTGACAGTCAGGAGCAGCGCTCCCTGCCGGGCGCGCTGCTCCTGAAAGCTGCCGCTATTTCTTATTTTACGTATTCGCCGAGCTTGGGCGCTTCATAGCCGTTAAGATACTCAACGGTCATCGCGTCCATACGCTCCTGAATGGCGCTGTCATACTCCGCGTCGGCGGCCAGCAGACGTGCGGTGACGTCGCTGCCGTCGCTGTTTTTCTCGACGGCCATATCAGGGTCGAGAGGCAGACGCATGATTATGTGATAGCCGTAGCTGCTCTCAACGATGTCGGAAACGGCGTACTCGTCAAGCGCCTTTGCCGCGTCCTCAAACTCGCTGACCATGGTGCCGGGGGTGAAGAGATAGCCGTCGGGATAGGCTTCTTTTCCGGTGTCCTCGCAAAGCTCCGCCTTGAGGCGTGCGAATGCCGCAATGCGCTCTTCCTCATCCTCGATCGCCTTAAGCTCCTCAAGGGTCTTCTCGGCAAGCGCCTTCTTCTCTGCTATTGCACTCTCGTCAAGCGCTTCGCGGGTGTTGGGGTCGATCGTCATGAACAGGATGTGGTTGGCAGCGAGATAGTCCTTGTCCTCAAGGTACTTCACGGCCGTTTCGTCGCTGACCTTTTCGCCGTTTTCGCCGTATTTTTCATTGAATATATGCGTGAACAGCGCACTGAGGCGGTTGATCTCATCAAATCTTTCGCGGGTAAGGTATCTGCCGCGTATAAACTCGTCTATCTCCTCCTCGGTGGCATCCTCTCCGACCGCCTGCTTGAGCAGGGCGTCGATCTGTTCGGCAAGCTCCGTCTCCTCCTCGGGGGTGAGAGCCGCGCCGGAGTCCACAGCTATCTGCTCAATGGCGACCTGCTGCTTGAGCATCTCGATAGAGTTGCTGACCGCAAGATCGGCGACCGTTTCGCCGCCCTCTTCACTGATGGGATCGTCCCACGAGGCGCTTGAGCCGTAGTACATCACCATCTGCGCAAGCGTATTGCTTATTCTGTTCGCCTGCGAGTACAGGCAGTAGAAATAATCGCCCCATGTGATCTCTTTGCCGCCCAGCTCCATAACGACCTCATCGGGATCGTGCAGAGCGTAGAGCTTGTCATAATCCAGCTCGATCTTGGGGGATTCGGTCTGTTCGCCGCTTTCATTCTGCGCATCCTCTCCGGACTGCGCGGACAGCGCCTGCGATATCTGCTCGGCGACGTCGTTCCGGGAAGCGATAACGGATTCTCTTGAGCTCCAATTCTTATAGGTGATGAAGCCGCCGAACAGCAGCACGACCACCAGAATAAGTGCAAAAAACTTTTTCATCTTTCAATATCCTTTCAAGGCTTATTTGCCATGCACAGCTAATATAACACGTATTTTCTCCATACTCAAGGGAAATTTGTAAACAATGTTCCCGTTCGGAAAACCGTATTCATTTTTTCTGCTTTGCGGCATAGGCGAACATCCATATGACGATGGCGATAAGCGCAGCGACCACGAGTACGCCGAGGACAAGATTGACCGCGCCCCCGACTATTCCGCCGACGAGCTTGACCGCGCCTGCAATGACGGCGATAACGACCGCGGCAAGCAAAACGGCGATAATTATCCTTTTCTTATCCATTTCCTTCTCCTTTTTCCTTTTTCAGATTTTTCCTTAACAGGTATCTTACATACCCGGTCTGTACGGCCTTAACAAATCGTTTTTAATTTTACTTTTTTCATTCTATCCGCCGCGTCAGCGGCTCACCAACTCCACTCTCCACTCTTAACTCTCCACTCTATTTTATCCGTCGGCTTTGCCGGCACCGTAACTCCTCACTCCTCAATCCTAACTCCTAACTGTATATAGCTCCTCACTGAATAAAGCGCTCAGATCTTTTCGCCGAGCTTTGAAAGCACCGCCGTGAAATATTCCGGCAGAGGTGCTTCAAGCACTACCTGCTCATTTGTGCGCGGGTGGATGAACTTCAGCCGTCTTGCGTGAAGGCACTGTCCCTCAAGCCCCTTTTCAGGCGAGGGCGCGCCGTATGTAAAGTCCCCGAGCAGCGGGTGGCCGATACTCGCCATATGCACGCGTATCTGGTGTGTGCGCCCCGTTTCCAGCGCGCATTTTATGCGACAGTAGCCCCGGTAGCGATCGATGACCGTCCAGCGCGTTACGGCGCGGCGGGAGTTTTTCTCCGTCACGGCCATGCGCTTGCGATCCGTAGGATGACGTCCGATGGGTCTGTCGATAACGCCGCTGTCTTCACGCAGATTCCCGCGCACGACGGCCTCATATTCGCGTGAAAGGCTTCTGTCGGCAAGCTGTGCGGAGAGGAACTGATGGGCAAAGTCGTTTTTTGCCGCGATGATAAGCCCCGAGGTATCCTTGTCAATGCGGTGGACGATGCCGGGGCGTTTTTCGCCGCCGATTCCCGAAAGCGAATCACCGCAGTGAAACATGAGCGCGTTGACAAGCGTTGCGTCGGGATGCCCGGGCGCTGGATGCACCACCATTCCACGCGGCTTGTTGACGACGATAACATCATCGTCCTCGTACACCACGTCAAGCGGGATGTCCTGCGGCACAAGCGGCACGTCCTCAAGCGGCGGCAGGCAGATTGCGAAAGTATCCCCCGCGGCACATTTGTAATTTTTCTTTGTCTCGGCGCCGTTGAGCGTTACAAGCCCCTGCTCTATAAGGCGCACTGCGGCGGAGCGCGTGAGGCCGTCCATACTGCGCGCAAGGAGAGCGTCGAGTCTTTCTCCGCTCTCCTTGGCAGTTATAGTTATTCTTTCGTCCATTACTTGAATTCCGCAAGTATATCGTCAAGCGAGAACTCGTCGTCCGGCTTGGCGGCTTTGGGCGCGGCCTTTGCAGGCGCTTTGGGCGCTGCTGGACGCTCCGCCTTTCGGGGCTGCACCTCGGCGGAATCGAAAACGGGTGCTGTCTTTGCGGGAGCCGTGCCCATCGCCTTTGCCGCCGGGGTCTGTGCAGACGATCTCTCCGCCTTTGCATTGGCCTTTTCCCACGCGGCAAAGGGATCCTCTTCCCTGTAAGCACTCCTGCGGGCAGGCTGTGCAGATTCCTGTCCGGCGGCGCTCTTCGTGTTCCTCGATGGAACGGTAAAATCGTTTTCCGCGGTGCTTCTCGTCCTGCGTGCGGGAGCAGCGGTCTCTGCGTCGGTTCTTACGCGGCGGGCAGGCTCTGCATCGCCTCTTGTCCGGCGCGGCATATCCTCGTCCGTATCAAAGACGGGGCGCTTTTCTGCGGGGGCAATGACCCTGGGCTTTCTCATCGGTCGGAGCTGCTCTTCCGGCTCCTCCTCGACGGCGGCGCGGCGGCCGCCCTTGCGCTGCTTACGCTCCTCCGCATAGTCCTCGTAGCTTGGCTTCTTTGCGCTCTTTCTCTCCCGAACGGAATCGACCGTATCTCTCAGCTCGCCCGAAAGGGAACGGCTGTCCGCTTCCTCGTCGTCATACTCGTCAAATTCGTCCTTGTCGGTATCCTTCGTCTTTTCGCCGCCGAAAATGATATAGACGATAAACAGCAGCGAGAACACTGTGATAAAAATATCCGCCACGTTGAAAACGGCAAAATTGAAAAGATCTATCTTGAACATGTCCACGACAAAACCGTAGAGGATGCGGTCAAGGCAGTTGGAAAGTCCGCCTGCGGTGACAAGGACAAGGCACCAGCGGCCGAATTTGCCGTTGATGAAATTAGTGGCAAGGGCGATTATCACGGCGATGGTAAAAACGGCCGTGAGAATAACGAAATAGACCCTTGCGCCGCCGCCTGACAGGAAGCTGAAAGCCGCGCCGTCGTTGTGCATACGCACAAGACTGAGAATACCGGGGATCAGCGGCTCGGTGATCGTATTGAGCATTATATTGTTTGTGACCCAATACTTAACGCCCTGGTCAAGAATGATTACGAGCATACCGACAATTGCGTACAGCATGTTTTCCTCCTATCTGCTGCCGTTCCGGCAGCATGAGAATAAAACCGGACGGTCAGAGAACATGGTTCTCTGACGATCCCTCCTCTGCCCTCAGGCTTTTTTCTGCGTATCGGAAAAAAGCACCTTTAAGGCAAAAACAAAAGTAAATACGGTGATAAAAACGTCCGCCACGTTGAAAACGGCAAAATCAAAAAGCTCCACCTTGAACATATCCACGACATAGCCGTAAACGATACGGTCTATGCAGTTGGCAAGGCCGCCTGCGGCGATCATCGCAAGGGAAAAATGCTCAAGCCTTCCCTTTATGAACCCGGTCTTTATCGCGGCAATGACGGCCCCGACAAACACAAGCGCAAGCGCGATAAAAATTAATCTTGCGCCGCCGCCCGACAGGAAGCTGAAAGCCGCGCCGTCGTTATGGACGCAGACAAGGCTCAGCACGCCGGGAACAAGCTCCCTCGCGGCGGAGCCGACAGGGATATTCCCGACGACCCAGAGCTTTACCGCCTGATCTGCCAGAATTACGGCGATACCGCCCAATATCAAAAGCATTGAAAGCTCCTTATCCGAGACCGGCAAAAAGTCTCGCAGAGTTTATTGCCCGCAGGCAAAAATATTTTGACCGTTTTCTCCGGCGGCGTGTGCGCCGGAGAAAATTCTTTATCCTACTACCTTTTTGCAGCGCGGGCAGAGACCTGTTTCGGGATCGGCCTGCTCGGAATGCATCCAGCAGCGCGGGCACTTCGTGCCGGGCGCTTCCGTGACGGATATCTTCAGCGCGGGGATGTTGCTGCCCGTACCGGTGACTGCGTTTTCATCGGCGGCGCCGTCCTCGTCGATCATGCACTTGGAGACGATGAACAGCTCGCTGAGATTCATCTTTTCGACCGCTTTGACGGTTTCCTTCGCTTCCGCACCGGCAGCGTGGAGCGTAACGGCGGCTTCGAGCGGCTTGCCGATGCGCTTTGCGGCGCGGGCGGCTTCCAGAACGCCGTTGACATCCTCGCGCAGAGCGATGAGCTTATCCCATTTCGCCATGGTTTCTTCGTCGAGGGCATACTCGTCAAAGGGCTTGTTCATCGTGTTGAGCACGATGTTGCGCTTGTCGTCGCCTGCCTTGTGAGGCATTGCCAGCCATATCTCGTCGCAGGTGAAAGCGAGGATCGGCGCGAACATCTTTGCAAGCGAATCGAGAATGATATACAGCGCCGTCTGGGCGGAGCGGCGTTTGAGGCCGTTGGTCTGCTCACAGTACAGTCTGTCCTTTATAATGTCGAGATAGAAGCTTGAAAGCTCTACCACGCAGAAATCGTTAATAGCGTGGGAGATCACGTGGAACTCATAATTGTCATAGCTGTCCGCGACCTTGCGGATAAGTCCGTTGAGCCTTGTGATCGCCCAGCGGTCAAGCTCCTCCATATCCTCGGGCTTTACGAGATCGTCCGCGTCGAAGCCCTCAAGATTGCCAAGACAGTAGCGCGCAGTGTTGCGGAACTTGAGATAGCTCTGCGAAAGCTGCTTGAATATCTCCTTGGAGCAGCGCACATCGACATGATAGTCCGCCGAGCCCGCCCAAAGGCGCACGAGATCCGCGCCGAATTCCTTTATCATGTCCGCAGGGTCAACGCCGTTGCCGAGGGACTTGTGCATTGCCTTGCCCTCGCCGTCAACCGTCCAGCCGTGGGTGAGGCATTCCTTATATGGAGCGCCCATGCCCAGCGCGCCGACCGCGACGAGCAGGGAGGACTGGAACCAGCCGCGATACTGGTCGCCGCCTTCCATGTACATGTCGGCGGGCCAGAAGCCCTGATCGCGCTTCATTGCCGCGTAATGAGTGGAGCCGGAGTCGAACCAGCCGTCAAGCGTATCCGTCTCCTTGGTGAAGTGCTTCCCGCCGCAGTGCGGGCAGACAAAGCCCTCGGGCAGGAGCGCCGCAGCGTCCTTTTCAAACCACGCGTTGGAGCCTTCCTTTTCAAAAACGGACGCGACGGACTCAATTGACTCGTCCGTGCAGACCGGCTTATGGCAGTCCTCGCAGTAGAACACGGGGATCGGCAGACCCCAGCGGCGCTGGCGTGAGATGCACCAGTCGGCGCGCTCACGGATCATCGCGCCCATTCTGTCCTTGCCCCAGGCGGGGATCCAACGGACATTCTCGCAGGCCTTTACGGCTTCTTCCTTGAACCCGTCCACCGAGCAGAACCACTGCGGCGTTGCACGGAAGATGATCGGGGATTTGCATCTCCAGCAGTGCGGGTAGGAGTGGACGATCTCTTCGGAGGCGAAGAGAGAGCCTGCTTCTTTCATATCGTTAAGTATAATGGGGTTGGATTCGTCGGTTTTAAGTCCGGCATATTTGCCGGCATAGTCGGTGTGACGGCCCTGATCGTCCACGGGTACGACCATCTCGATGCCGTAGCGCAGGCAGGTCTGATAGTCGTCCGCACCGAAGCCGGGGGCGGTGTGTACGCAGCCCGTACCGGAATCCATGGTTACGTAGTCCGCCAGCAGCAGACGCGAGGTCTTGGGCAGGAACGGGTGAGAGGCGAGCATATTTTCAAAGAAGCGGCCGGGATGAGTCTCAACGATCTCATAGCTGTCAAACCCACCGACCTTCATGACCTTTTCGACAAGGGCGTTCGCCATGATGTATATCTCGCCGTTGGGCGCTTTTACAAGCGCGTATTCCTCAACGGGGTTGAGCGCGATGGCAAGGTTGCCGGGAAGCGTCCAGATAGTGGTTGTCCAGATGACGAAGAAGAGCCTGCTGCGGTCAATGTGGGATAGTTTGCCCAGATCGTCGTTCATCGGGAACTTGACATACACGGTCGTGCACGGGTCGTCCTGATACTCGATCTCGGCCTCGGCAAGAGCCGTCTCGTCCTTGGCGCACCAATAGACGGGCTTAAGCCCCTTATAGATATGGCCGTTCGCGTACATCTTGCCGAACACGCGCACCTCGTCCGCCTCAAAGCCCTTGCTCATTGTCTTGTAGGGATGTTCCCAGTCGGCGATGACGCCGAGGCGCTTGAAGCCCGCCATCTGGATGCCGATGTACTTTTCCGCGTAGGCTTCGCAGGCGGAGCGGAAGTCCGCGACGCTCATAGCCTTGCGGTTGAGCTTCTGCTCCTTTATAATGGCGGATTCGATAGGCATACCGTGGTTGTCCCAGCCGGGGACATAAGGCGTATAGTAGCCGCGCATTGCGTATGAGCGGGTGATGAAGTCCTTTATACACTTGTTGAGTGCGTGACCCATGTGGATCCTGCCGTTGGAGAAGGGAGGGCCGTCGTGCAGGTTGAAGCGGGGATGTCCCTCGTTCTTCCTGAGCATTTCGTTATAAATATCCATCTCTTCCCAATTTTTCAGCATATCCGGTTCGCGCTTGGGCAGACCCGCACGCATGGGAAACTCGGTTTTCGGCAGATTTAAAGTGGCGTTGTAATCCTGTGGCATTTTCTTTTTCTCCTATATGAAAATACTTGAACACTTGCTGAGACCTTTGCTCGCCGGCGGGCATCCCGTCGAAAAAGTGCGGCTTTCCATCATTTCATCCCGGCGGGGCCGTCATTAAAAGAGGCGTGCGCACAGCGCCCGCCCCGGGTAATTATAAATAAGAGATCAGATGGTGAACGGCTGGGTGTTGTCAAAATTTTTCTTCTGCTTTGAAGGGGCTTTCATAGCCGAGGACAAATCAAACTTGACATCCGGCTCGGGCTTTATCCGGGAAACGGATTTCTCTATGGTGCGCACGGTGTCGTCCACATCGTCCACGTCCTCCCCGTCGTCTTCCCGCTCAACTGGAGCAGGCTTTCCCGCGGGCGCGGCGGGTCTGGAAGCGGAACCGAGCGCGATGTTGTCGAGATTTTTGAGCTGTGCCGAGCACATTGCGCGTATCCCGTCAATGAATTTGTCCGCGGAAGCCTTCGCGTCGGCAAGTTTCTTTTCTTCTATGGCGGTCTGCTCCGTAATGCCGCCGATTATCTCCTGCACCTTCTGCTCCGCGTCGGAGAGCATCTCCGCACTGCGGGAACGTGCATCGTTTTCTATCTGAACGGCCAGCTTCTGAGCGGAAAGGATAGCCTGATTGAGCGCCTCCTCATTAGTGCGGTATTCCTCGATCTTGTCTACAAGAACCTTCATTTTGCTCTTGAGAACGGCGTTTTCCTTCTGATATGCGGAAATGCTGTCAGCCACCTCTTCGAGAAAATCGTCCACCGATTCCATATCGTAGCCGTCTTTGCGTACCTTATCAAAGCCTTTTTCACGAATATCCTGAGCTGAGATCATATTTTTATCCACCTTTCAAAAACTTGTCTTCTATTTCTATATATTAAAAATACTGTCCGTCACTTTCCGGGACGTCCGGCTGAGCGCCGATTATATCCACGTTCTGCGGTGTGACGAAGTATGTTTTCGCACTGACCGGGGTTATCTTCCCATGGAGTGCAAAGGCGATGCCGGAGATAAAATCCAGCAGGCGTCTCGCGGTATCCGTGGGTATGCCCTCAAGCGTCATGACCACGGAGTGGTTCGACGTGATATGCCCCGCTATCTCGCCCGCTTCGTCAAAGGTTTTCGGGGAGAAAAGAATGACCTGCGCGTCCCTGCCGCCGAAGTTCATCCCCCGCTGGGGGCGGGGCGCCTTGGGCGCGGCCTGTTTGCCGAAATTTCCGAAAAGGCTTTCGGAAGGCTCCTGCTGTGCCTGTGCGGCCTTGGCCTGCTGCTGCGGCTGCGCCTGCTGGCGCTGGCCGAAAAAGGGTCTTGCGCTCTGCTGGGGCTTTTGCTGCTGCGGCGGTCTTGTCGGCTGGGCGGCGGCAAAGCTGCTTTCAAACGTCGCCTGTTCCGCGCTTACCGGCGGCGTCTCCGTCGCGGTCTGCACATTCTTGAAGCTTTCGTCAGCTCCTTCAAAAAAATCATCCTCATCGTCATAAGGCTGTGTAAGTTTTCTGAGTTCATCCATGAAACCCATGGCATTGCCTCCAAAGTCTCGAAATACGCCGCCGGGCGAAAACGCGCCCCGGCACGGACCGCATCAGAGCCGGTAATTCCTCGGTCCGAAAATGGCAGAGCCTACGCGAACCATGTTCGCCCCGCATTCGATCGCGGTCATATAATCTCCGCTCATGCCCATAGACATAAAGTCCATAACTACATTATCGTATTTTTTTTCGCTATTGTCAATAAAAAGCTTATGCAACAGCGTAAAATATGGGCGATTTTCTTCTCCTGAGGCACAAACAGGGGGTACGCACATCAATCCGCGCACTCTCAGCCCCTCCAGCTTCGACGCAAATTCGACCGCTCCGGCACATTCCTCCGGCGCAAAGCCGGATTTTGCCGCCTCGAGCGCAATGTTGATTTCGATAAGGATGTCCTGAACGATACCCATACGGCAGGCGGTTTTGCTTATCGCTTCCATAAGCGCGGTGCTGTCAACACCGTGGATGAGCTTTGCAAGGCCGACGACGTTTTTCACCTTGTTTTTTTGAAGATGGCCGATAAAATGCAGTTCCGCCCCCTCATACGCGCCGAGGGCGTTCTTTTCAAGCATTTCCTGCACACGGTTTTCACCGCATATCCCAAGCCCGGCAGCAATGGCGCGGCGCACCGTGTCTGCATCGTTCATCTTGCTCGCGCCCACAAGGAATATATCCTCCGCCGAGCGCCCGGAACGCGCAGCCGCGGCCGCGATATTCTCTTTTACCGTTCTGATGTTTTCCGCAATATCCATCTTTTTCTCTCTTTTCAGAATTTTCTATTTAAACCGGACGGAAAACGTATCCTCTCCGTCCTGTGTCAGCCGGATATTTCTCCTCTTTTCAGAATCTTTCTATATATCGGGCGGAAGGACGCAGGCTCTCTGCCGCGCACGGTCTGCCCGAAAAAGCTCATGCCTGCTTCACCTTCACGCCGGGAAAAAGCTCGTCCGTGGGCGCGATGATAAAAAAGCCGCCCCCCTCATATATTATATCCGCCGCGCAGTCCTTTTCCCCTGCGGCAGTGATTTTTTTTACCGTATAACCGCCGTTCCCGCCGTGGGAGAGGGCGTTTTCGGATATTTTCAATCCGCTGTATTCCTTTGTTATGATCTCCGCCCCGCTCCTGCGCAGGGAGAGATATTCGTTTTTTCCTATCGGCAGTCTCACAAGGACCGCCGTTCTGCCCGCGCCGTCCGGAAAAGTGCGCACGACGGTGCAGTCAAGCTTTTCCTCAAAGCCGTCGAAGCGTATGGCGTACTGCCCGCGTTCAAGCTCTTCGCAGTCCGCCCACGCCGCGAAATACCATTTTTTGTCCTTTACTATTCTTCCCAGCACATGACCGGTGCCGGAGAGTGTGCCGCCGCCCCGTTCATACAGTGCAAGCAATTCATTAAGCCGGTCGGGTGAAAATTCATCCTCAGTCATCGAAAGCGCTTCGTACCCGTCGCGGCTGTCAAAAAAAACGGCGGAGCAGGGGCTTTCGACGGCTTCGCCGCCGGGTCCGGCAAGGTTCTGCCCTGCCGCGACCCTCACGCCGCTTTCGACCGAAAGCGGCGCTTCCCGCTCCGAGCATATCAGCTGCTCGGAGCGGAGAGCTATCCCGTCAAGCCGTATGTTTTCCGCAACGGTGATCTCACGCAGGGTTTCCGTCCTGCCGTCTTCAAAGAGTGAGAACAGATCCGCCGCAGTGTATGCGCAGACCGCCGCGAACAGGACCGCGGACACGACCCTTGCAAATGGCGAGAGCTGCTGCACTTATGTATCAAGCTCCAGCTCCACGGGACGGGGCGGAACGATCGTGGAAATGGCGTGCTTATAGATAAGCTGCTGCTTTCCCTCCGTGTCGAGAATGACGGTGAACCCGTCAAAGCCCTTTACCGTGCCGTGCATCTGGAAGCCGTTCATCAGGAACATGGTCACGACGGTTTTGTCCTTTCTCACCTGGTTTAGGAAAATATCCTGGAGATTTTGCGTTTTCTGCATTTCAGCCAACTCCTTATCAATATGTATCGCACATAAGCCCAGCTTTTGCCGGACTTGGTGCGTATACATTATGATATACCGTGCTGTGCCAAAAAATCGCACGAAAGACGTCGGGCATATTCAAAATCGGGCGTCCCGTCAAAGAGTATGCGCAGCGCGTCCTCCCTCCTGCCGAACCATGTTATCTGCCTTTTGGCATAGCGGCGTGAGGATATCTTTATTCTCTCCGCCGCCTCTTCATATGTTATTCTTCCGGTCAGAGCTTCGGCCGCCTCCTTGTAGCCTATGGCCTGCATGGCCGTGGAGCTTGGGGAAAGTCCGTTTTCAAGAAGTGCGCTTACCTCCTCGAAAAGCCCGAGCGCGATCATTCTGTCAACGCGCTTTTCTATGCGTGCGTACAGGTCGGTGCGGTTTTTGTAGTTGAGCACGATGAAGGCGGCATCGTACCTCGGCGGCAGAGCGCGTGTGGCGGCGTCGTGTGCGGTTATCGTCGTGCCGGTGAGGCGGTATATCTCAATGGCTCTGAGTATTCGCCGCTTGTCCGCTGCGGCAAGCTTTTCCGCCCGCTCCGGGTCGAAAGAGCACAGGTATTCAAGCATTCTCTCCCCGCCGACCCTGTCGTATTCTTCTGAAAGCTCGCTGCGCAGCGTCTTGTCCTCCTGTGTGTCGGCAAAATCGCGCCCGGACAGGAGCGAATCGATGTAAAGCCCCGTCCCGCCGACTATAACGGGCATTTTCCCGCTTTCTGCAAGCGCATCGCAGACCTTTGACGCTTCCTCCACATAGCGTGAGACCGACCAGCTCTCGCACGGGTCGGCCACATCAATGAGATGATGCGCTATCTCCGCCCGCTCCTCAGCCGTCGCCTTGGCGGTGCCGATATCCATACCCCGGTAAATCTGCATGGAGTCCGCCGAAACGATCTCGCCGTTATAAAGTTTTGCAAGCTCTATCCCGAGCCGGGTTTTCCCCGAGGCGGTAGGCCCCGCAACGACTATGACTTTTGGCGGCACTGTGTGAGTCCTTTCTGTCAGTTAGGAGTTTTACTCAGTGAGGAGTTAGGAGTGAGGAGCTGCGGTGTCGGCAAAGCCGACGGAATCAACTCACGGCTCTCCTGAGGCGTTTTCAATAGTCGAAATTATGCGGCAGAAGTTCTTTCAGCGAGTAGCTTACATATCTTCCGCCCGCCTTGGCGCAGAGCACCTCCATATCCGGAGAAAACTCCGCAAGAAACTGACGGCATGCCCCGCATGGGGTGCACCAGTTTTCGCTGTCCGCATAGATCGCTATGCGCCGGAAGCTGCGGTGTCCGTCGCTGACCGCCTTGACGCAGGCTGTGCGCTCGGCGCAGATCGTGCTGCCGAGGGCGGCGTTTTCCACATTGCACCCGGTGTAGACCGTGCCGTCGTCACATTCAAGAGCCGCGCCCACGGCAAAACGGGAATAGGGTACATACGCGTTCATAGAGGCCTTTTTTGCGCTTGCAAGCAATTCCTTGTCCGTCATTGTTCCTTACCTGTCCTTTCGATTATTCAAATTCGTTCATGAATTCCCAATTTACAAAATTGAACATGGGGTTTCCGAAATTCGGGTCAACACCCTTTATGATGCCCCTGTGCAGAATTATCTGCTGCTTTTCAAAGCCTATGGTGATGAGCATGGCGTTCTGCGTAATATAGTCGGCCAGCATGGCATAATTATATACCCGTTCGCTCTCGTTTGACTTGAGATAATTGTTGATATATGTCATATACCCTTCGTCGGTGGAGCCGGAAAAGTTTATGTTCGTTGTGGTCTGCCCTTCCTTGAGCGTGGGACGCACCTGGAGAAGCTCCGTCAGGTCAAAATTCCCGCGCAGCTTCACCTCGCCGTAATACATGTCAAAATCGCCCTCTTCAAGCGCGGTCATGTAATCCTCCCAGCTCAGCTCCTTTACGGTCACTTTAAGCCCGATAGACGCCATATCCTCGGCAAATCGGCGCACGACGCCGGTTTTCGCGCTCGAATCGGAACAGACGATGAACTTGAGGTCTATCTCCTGAGGCGTTCCGGACATGTATTCAAGCATACCGTCCTCGTCGTAATCCTTTATGCCGGCGTTTTCAAGCACCGTCTGGACCATCTCGAGGCTGAACTCGAAATTGCGGTTAAGCTCTTCGGGGAAAATATCGCATGTTGGATACATCGGTATCGCGGAGGCGACGCCGTTGCCGTGCAGAAGCTCGACAAGGTTGTTCCTGTCGAAGGCAAAGTTCATCGCGTAGCGGAAGTTTGAATACTTGCCCAGCACCCCCTGCTCGTTGAAAACGACAAAATGCATATTCGTGGTGGGATAGGTATGTATTTCGTTCGTGCTGGCATAGCCGATGTTGGTATAGCTTGACGGGTCGTTTATAACGACGTCGATCAGCGAATCCTCAAACGCGGTGAGAGTGCTCTGTGCGTCGGTATATTCCTTGAGGTGAATTATGCTCACAGGGTGGCTGACCTGCTCATGCCGTATCTGCACGGCGTTCTGCTCATTGTCACCCTGATTGTCTTCATCGCTCGTCTCCGGAAACACCGGCAGTCCCACATAGCCCTCGTAGGGGACAAGCGCGGTGTAGCGTATCTTATCGGGGACAGGCTCTCCGTTCTCGTCAAGCACCGGCTCTGCATAGTCCGCCGAGTACATATACGGCCCGCTGCCCATGGGGTAATCATCGGGATAAGTGCCGTTTTTGATGATAGGGATATCGAGGAGGCGGTAAAGCTGGCTGTCGCCTATGCCAAGCGTGACATACAGCTTGCTGTCGGTATACGACGCGCCCTGAAAGCTGGCAAAGCGCCCTTTGTAGCGCTGCTGTGCGCTGACAGCGCGCTCAAGCGAATAACGCAGATCCGCGCCGGTCACGGGCGTGCCGTCGTGGAAAGTATGGCTCGTGTCCAGCTCAAACTCCCAATAGGTGCAGTCGTCGTTGTGTGTCCAGTCTATGATCACATTTTTGATGACGTTGAAGTTCTCGTCGATCTCCAGCATGTTCTCATATACAAGGCTGCACACCAGCTGGTTTGAGTGGTTGGTGGCGATCAGCGGGTTGAAGCTGTAATTGGAGTTTGAGTTCAGCGAAAAGAGATTGTCGCTGCCGAGAGACGGCTCGATATCCTTGCCGCCTGTGGACTCCGGTATTGTGTCCATGGTAATGGCGGGGGTATAGCCCTCGCATCCGGACAGAAGCAGCATGGCAAACGCAAGGAGGATGCATATTTTCCGTTTTATATTCATATGGGTTCTCCTGTGTGAAAGTGAGGAGTTTTATACAGTGAAGAGCTTTATTCAGTGAGGAGTTAGGAATGAGGAGTGAGGAGTTGTTGTGTCGGCATAGCCGACGGATAAAATAGAGTGGAGAGTGGAGTTGATGAGCCGCTGACACGGCGGATTCAACTCTTGGCTCCCTCTGATGAGGGAGCTGGCGCGACAGCGCCTGAGGGAGAGAAAACAATCGCGCACTTATGCCCTTGGCTGAACTGTCATCCTCAAGGATGACTGAGGGATCTTTCTTGAGCTTTTCAACAAATTGTGTGTTTTCACTAACAATCAATCGCTGTGAGACCCCTCTGGCTCGGCTTGCGCCGACCCACCTCCCCTTTCAGGGGAGGCATTAAAATGAGCAGGCTTTGCCGATGCTAACGCGCACTCAAGCCTCCCTCCGTCGGAAGCTGCGCTTTACTCAATAACTATGACCGCGCCCTGGGAGCCGCGGTGTCCTTTGGAATAGCGATGCGACCAGTATTTGTCGTGGCTGCAATAGGTACACTCTTCGGAGACGTCGATATTCTCCGGCCTTATGCCGAGCTGCACGAGTCGTCTCGCATTGGCGCGGCGCAGATCGACCATATATTTCCCGTCGCTGCGCACCGTCCACAGCCCGTCTGTGTCGCCGGAGAGATATTTTTCTATCGCGTCGGGGACGTCCCTGTCGGTCTCAAAGCAGCATCGGCCTATTGACGCGCCTATCGCCGCGCATATGCTTTCGCGCCTCGCGCCGAGATTTTCCATCTGCTCCACGGCGTTTTTCAGAATATCCGCCACAGAGCTTCTCCAGCCGCAGTGCACAGCGCCCGCGACGCCATTTTCAGCGTCGCACAGCAGCACCGGCACGCAGTCCGCCACAAAGCACCATATCGGCATACCCTTTTCGGCGGTGACTATCCCGTCCGCCTCGTAAGGAACGGCGGACATGCAAATGTGCTTATCCTCCGCCGTTACCGTTTTTACGGCGCTGCCGTGCACCTGCTGCGTGACGGCGCAGCCGTCCGGCCCCACGCCCATAAGCGCGCAGGCTCTTCTCCAGTTCTCACGGACGTTTTCCGGCTCGTCGCCGCGGTTGGAGCCGAGATTGAGACTTGCAAGTGCGCCGCGGCTGACCCCGCCGTACCTTGTGGTAAAGGCGTGGCGGAATTTTATTTTGTCGGACGTCATGTAGACTATCCCGTTTTCGTTATGTTCGGTAAAAGACATTTTCATACCTCGCCTGTGCTGCCGGGCAGTGTCGCTGTCATTCGTTCCTGCCGCAGCACTCTTTATATTTGAGCCTTCTGCTGCCGTCGGGCTTCATTTTGCCGCAGGGGCAGGGGTCGTTCCTGCCGGGCTTGGGCGCTTTTTTCACGGGCGCTTTCTTCACCGGCTCTCCGCCGACGTTGGCCGCGGCATTCTTGGCGACGGCCTTGCGCTCGACCGGCTGCTCGCGGCGCACCTGTATCGTGTAGACGCGGCGCACCGTCTCCTCGCGTATGCCGTGAACCATCGCGTCGAACATCTCAAAGCCCTCCTGCTTGTACGCGTCGATAGGCTTTACGGAGCCGTAGCCGCGCAGGCCTATGCCGCGCTTCAGCTCGCTCATGGCGTCGATGTGATCCATCCAGTATTCGTCCACCACGCGCAGCATCACCACGCGCTCTATCTCGCGCATCAGCGGCAGACCGTTCGGGCCGGGGCCGAAATGCTCCTCTCTTGCGTCGTAGACCTTCTTTGCGATCTCGAAGACCGCCTCGCTCAGCGCTTCGGGCTTTGCAAAGCCGCCAAAGGCTTCTATTTTGATAAGGCCGTGCGGCAGGAAAAGCTTTTCAAACGGTGCAAGCGCCTCGTCCAGCTGCTGCTGGCTCTCCGCCGCGGCGCCGCCAAGACCGTCCATGACCGTGGATGAGACAAACTCCTTCACCATGTCCATTATCTGGGCGTGGATGTCCTCGCCGTCAAGCACCTTGCGGCGTTCGCCGTAGATTATCTCGCGCTGCTTGTTCATTACATCGTCGTATTCAAGCACGCTCTTGCGCGTCTGGAAATTGCGGCTTTCGACCGTCTTCTGCGACTGCTCTATTGCGTTTGAGAGCAGCTTGTGGTCAAGCGGCATATCCTCATCGACGTTGAGCGCCTCCATCATGCCCATAACGCGCTCCGACCCGAAAAGACGCATGATGTCGTCTGTGAGAGCAAGGTAGAATCGGCTCTCGCCGGGATCGCCCTGACGCCCTGCGCGGCCTCGGAGCTGGTTGTCGATACGTCTCGACTCGTGCCTTTCGGTGCCGAGGATGAAAAGCCCTCCTGCAGCTCTGACCTTTTCCGCCTCGGCGCTTATGACCGCCTTATGCGCTTCGAGCCGTTCCGCGAACAGCTTTCGTGCGGCTAAAATATCCTCGTTGTCGGTTTCGGCGTAGCCGGTGGCCTCGGCTATCACGCCGTCGTCGTAGCCCGCCTTGCGCAGATCCGTCTTGGCAAGATACTCCGCGTTGCCGCCGAGCATGATATCCGTGCCGCGCCCGGCCATATTCGTCGCTATCGTGACCGCGCCGAGCTTGCCCGCCTGCGCCACGATCTCCGCTTCCTTTTCGTGGAACTTCGCGTTCAGCACCGTGTGCGGTACGCCGCGTCTTTTGAGCAGGGATGAGATAAACTCGCTCTTCTCAATGGAGACGGTGCCGACAAGCACGGGCTGCCCCTTCTCGTGGCAGGCGATGATCTGTTCGATTATGGCGCGGTTTTTGCCGTTTTCGTTCTTGAACACAACGTCCGGATGATCGACTCTTATAACCGGCTTATTCGTGGGTATCTCGACTATATCGAGCTTGTATATCGCTTCAAACTCCTCCGCCTCTGTCACGGCGGTGCCGGTCATGCCGGAGAGCTTGGAATAAAGGCGGAAGTAGTTCTGGAACGTGATTGTGGCAAGGGTCTTGTTCTCCTTCTGGACGTCAACGTGCTCCTTCGCCTCGATTGCCTGATGCAGCCCCTCGCTGTAACGGCGGCCGAGCATGAGACGGCCCGTGAACTCGTCCACGATGATTATCTCGCCGTCCTTGACGATATAGTCGATGTCGCGCTTCATGATGCCGTGCGCCTTGAGCGCCTGATTTATATGGTGAGAAAGCGTGGCGTTTTCCATATCCGCCAGATTTTCAAGTCCGAACGCTTTCTCCGCCTTGGCGATGCCGCGTGCGGTAAGCGTGGCGGTTTTCGCCTTTTCGTCCACAACATAGTCTGCGTCGATATCCTCGCTCTCTTCCTCCTTGTCGTCGATGTTGGCGTATACCTGAACCTTGAGCCGTGAGACAAAATCGTCCGCCTTGCGGTAGAGGTCGGTGCTCTCGTCGCCCTGGCCGGAGATTATGAGCGGGGTGCGCGCCTCGTCTATCAGTATGGAGTCCACCTCGTCCACGATGGCGAAGGAGTGGCCGCGCTGTACCATGTCCTCCTTGTAAAGCGCCATATTGTCGCGCAGATAGTCAAAGCCCATTTCGTTGTTGGTGCCGTAGGTTATATCGCTGCTGTATGCATCGCGGCGCTGCTTATTGTCGAGCCCGTGGACAATAAGACCGACGCTCAGCCCCATGAAGCGGTGCACCTTGCCCATCCATTCGCTGTCGCGGCGGGCAAGATAGTCGTTCACGGTAACTATATGCACACCCTCGCCGGTAAGTGCGTTGAGATATGCCGGCAGGACGGCGACAAGAGTCTTGCCCTCGCCGGTCTTCATTTCGGCGATCCTGCCCTGATGCAGGACGATGCCGCCGATAAGCTGCACCCTGAACGGTTTCATACCCAGCACACGCCAGCTTGCCTCGCGCACGGCCGCAAAGGCCTCGGGGAGGAGGTCGTCAAGACTTTCTCCGCCTGCAAGGCGATTTTTGAATTCGTCCGTCTTGGCGCGAAGCTCCGCGTCCGAAAGCTTCTGAAACTCCGGCTCGAGCGTTTCTATTTTATCGGCTATCGGGTAGATGCGTTTAAGCTCCCTGTCGGAATAGCTGCCAAATATTTTATCAAAAAGTCCCATGATTATCCTCCACGCGGGTCAGACCCGCACATATAGTTGAGCAAAACGAAGCCTGCGGCGCTCGTATCCTCTTAAAAACGGTGTCGGTTTTTTCCCTTCTGCTTAAGCAAAAGGGGAGTTGAACAGACGCCGCATTCCGGCGGCGCTGTCCTGACGTTCTCTTCATATACGGCGTGCACTGCGCCGTTCGGATATTTATACAGTATAAAGTATAACATAAGAATATGAACAAAAAAAGTCTTTTTTAAATTGTTTCCGCCTATTATAAACCGCACTCTTCGACGGAAAAATTCTTCACGATCCGGCTTCCTGTACAGTTTGACCTGCGGCTCTATTCATGCTATACTGAAATATCCGTGTGAAAGGGGAGCGGGAAATGGAAAAGAAGAAAAAAATACACCTTGAGTTCCTGCGTTTTCTGGCGATACTGCTTGTTATCTTCAACCATACGGGTGATGCGGGCTATCTGTATTTCACTCAAACGGCGTCGCAAGCGCTTTATCCGCTGTATTTCACTCTCTCCGTGCTGTGCAAGGTGGCGGTTCCGCTGTTCTGGATGGTTTCTGGCGCGCTGCTGCTTGACAGAGAGGAGAGCATAAAGTACATTTTCCGTCACAGATTCCTGCGCATGGCGATAGTGCTGACGGTTTTCTCGTTCCTGTACTATCTCTACTCCGCGAAGGGCAACAGCGCTTTCACGCTCAGCCCCGTGTATTTTGCCGAGCGGCTCTATTCGTCCGATCTCGCACCGGCATTCTGGTATCTCTATGCCTATCTCGGGATGCTCATCATGCTCCCGCTGCTGAGAAAGATAGCAAAAGGGCTGTCAAGCACAGAATTCATGTATTTTTTTGCGGCGATGCTGCTGCTACGCGGTATTGTGCCGGTGCTGGAATATGCCCTGTGGCGCGGGCGCGTCACGATCAACACGAGCTTTACGGCAAACTTTTTCTCCTACGACGTCGTGTTTTTCCTTATGGGTTATTTTCTTGAGCACCGCATTCCCGACGACAGGCTGCGCCGCTCGTCGGCGTGGCTGCTGCTTCTTTTCGGGGCGGTCGCGGTCATTCTCATAGAGGGCGGCACGCAGCTGCGCCTTAACGACGGCGGGCTTATGAACGATGCGCAGGGCGAGATGTTCTATGCAGGGCTGCTCTTTGTGCCGAGCGCCGCCGTGTATTACTATGCCCGCCTGATATTCAGGAAAATCGGTGAAGACTCTTTTGTTTCAAGGGCCGTGCTTCTGCTCGGTTCGGTGAGCTTCGGCGTGATGCTGCTGGAGCATTTCATAAGGAGTGAGACAGGCTTTGTGCTTGACGCGCTGTGCACGGTGCTGCCGCGTTTTTCCTCTGCGGTGATATGGACGGTGCTTGTCTATCTCATCGGCGGCGCGGCGGTGTGGCTGCTGAAAAGGATCCCGTTTGTAAACAAATATATATAATAAAGGAAAAAATCAATGTCGATACGCATAAAAGACTACATGGCGCTCATAAGCAAATACCGCACGCCGATCATGGGGCT
Source organism: bacterium (assembly GCA_963617275.1). Classification (GTDB taxonomy): domain Bacteria; phylum Bacillota; class Clostridia; order Oscillospirales; family Oscillospiraceae; genus Limivicinus. The sequence goes on along the minus strand of CAVENX010000051.1, from coordinate 10,117 downwards.
GGCGATAATCAACGTTCTGTTCGGACATACGGGCATGGTTCTGTGGGGGCCGTTCAACTATCTTGTTAACAGCGTCTGGCTCATAGATATATTTTTCTTTTTCTCCGGCCTCGGCGCGTACCATTCCCTGTGCAGAAACGACGATGTGCTTGATTTCTATATACGGCGCGTAAAGCGCATATACCCGGCTTATCTCCCCGCCGTGATTGCGTATATGATCGTTTCTGCGGGCATCGTTCTCGGTGACGGCGGCGTACCGTCGCTCATGAAGGAAACTCTCGGCAACGTGCTGATGCTCGGCTGGATCGCGGGGATGCGGCATCAGTTCAATTGGTATCCGCAGGCGATAATGATCGTTTATCTCATAACTCCGGCGATATTTTTCCTTATCCGCCGCTTTGACGGGAATAGGGGAAAGCTTTCGCTGCTGTTTGCCTTTTTCTGCCTTGCTCAGCTGTGCTTTTTCGGCACGAACTATCTTGTGGCTGTTTCGAGAACGCTCAACTTCCTTCTGGGTATGCTTGCCGCAGACGCGGCAAAGCGCGATGCGGACATAAAGCTCAATATCCCGCTGCTGCTTGTTCTTGCGGCGGCCGGTCATGTGCTGATATGTCTCGGCCTGCGCGCCGGTGCGGACGCCGTGTGGACCATGGGCACGGCATGGTATCCCGCGATAATTGCCATTCCAGGCACGATGTATGTCTTCTGCAAATTTTTTGAGTTTGTTGATGGGAAAAAGCGGCTTGGCTGGTTTATGTGGATACACAATATTACGGGGCGCTATTCCTTTGAGATATTCATGCTGCACATCGTGCTCTATGAGCTTATATCCGTCCTCGGCATGCACAGCACATCAAAGCTTGTGCTTACGCTTTACGCCTCCGGCGCGTGCGTGATATCGGTGTTTTACGGCAAATGGGTGGATAAACTGAGAAAGAAAGTCTCTTAACAGCAGCAGATCACAGCGCGGCGTTATACCATAAAGCCAAAAGCAAATATATATCTGCGGGGTCTCGTTATGAATGACAGATGGCTTGAGCTTGCTGTGCGTGTACAGAGCATTGCACAGGCAGGGCTTTACTACGCGAAAGACAAATACGATATTGAGCGGTATGAGCAGCTGAGAGAGATTGCTGCGGAGATGCTGTCCTTTCGCAGCGGCATCCCTGTCTGGAGGATAGACGGCTTTTTCTGCAATGAAACGGGGTATCAGACGCCTAAAGTCGATACACGAGCCGCCGTTTTTGTTGACGGTAAGCTTCTTCTCGTTCACGAAAACAACGGCAGATGGTCTCTGCCCGGCGGCTGGTGCGACGTTGATCAGTCCCCCGCGTCGAACACCGTCAAGGAGGTCAGGGAAGAGGCCGGACTTACAGTATCCGTGCAGCGGCTTATCGCCGTACATGATTGGCGGAAGCATAATGTAACAAATTATGTGCACGGCGTGATAAAAATCTTTTTCATGTGCTCATACGAGAGCGGCGAATTTGAGGAAAACATCGAGACAACAGGTATAGGTTTTTTTGGGAGAGACGAAATACCGGACGAGCTTGCCGTTGAAAAATGCACCCGTGCGCAGATAGAGCTGTGCTTTGCCGCGCATGACGACCCATCCCTGCCTGTTCATTTTGACTGATCTCTTTGTCAAAACAACTCATGACGTCCTTTGGCAAAAAAGAAAACCCCCTCTCCGACTTTCCGGAGAGGGGGTTTGTTTCTTAGAAGGATGCTTTGCGCACGCCGGGGATCTGGCCTTTGTATGCAAGCTCTCTGAAGCAGATACGGCAGATGCCGTAGTTGCGCAGATATGCATGGGGACGGCCGCAGATCTTGCAGCGGTTATAAGCGCGGGTGGAGAACTTTGCAGGTGCCTGCTGCTTGAGGATCATTGATTTCTTAGCCATTTATTCGTCCTCCTTAGTTCATGAAGGGAGCGCCCATGAGCCTGAGCAGCTCACGTGCCTCTTCGTCGGTCTTGGCGGTGGTGGTGATGGCGATGTTCATACCGCGCAGCTTTTCGATCTTATCATACTCGATCTCGGGGAAGATGATCTGCTCTTTCAGACCGAGAGAGTAGTTGCCGCGGCCGTCGAACGCGTCTGCGGAAATGCCGCGGAAGTCGCGGACACGGGGCAGAGCGACGTTGAGCAGACGGTCAAGGAACTCCCACATACGATCCTGGCGCAGTGTGACCTTAACGCCGACCTTCATGCCTTCACGAAGCTTGAAGTTAGCAACGGACTTGCGCGCAACGGTGGCAACGGCGTGCTGACCGGTGATGGCGCTGATGTCCTTGATAACGGCTTCGAGAGCTTTTGCATTATCCTTGCAGTCGCCGCAGCCGACGGATACGACGATCTTGTCGATCTTGGGGATCTGCATAACGGATTTGTACTGGAACTTCTCCATCAGAGCAGGAGCAACTTCCTTAACGTACTTTTCTTTCATTCTTGTCATAGTAAGCTAACTCCTTTCTCAGATTTCTGCGCCGCACTTCTTGCAGACGCGGGTCTTCTTGCCGTCGGCAATCTTGTGGGCAACGCGGGTAGCCTTGCCGCACTTGGGGCAGACGAGCTGTACCTTGCAAGCGTAAATGGGGGTCTCGACCTTGATGATGCCGCCATCCTGACCCTGCTTCTGGGGCTTCTGGTGCTTGGTGGCTACATTGACGCCTTCAACGATGACCTTGAGCGCCTTGGGGTCTGCGGACATGACCTTGCCCTGCTTGCCCTTATCCTTACCGGACAGAACTACGACTTTATCGTCTTTTTTAATGTTCATTCTCTGCGACCTCCATTAAACCACTTCGGGAGCGAGTGACAGGATCTTCATGTATTCCTTGTCACGCAGCTCACGGGCGACGGGTCCAAAGATACGAGTGCCGCGGGGGTTCTTATCACCGGTGTTGATAAGGACTGCTGCGTTCTCGTCAAAACGGACGTAGGTGCCGTCTGCGCGGCGTACGGGCTTCACTGTGCGGACGATGACTGCCTTGACGACATCACCCTTCTTCACGGTGCCGCCGGGAGCTGCCTTGCGGACGGAGCATACTATTACGTCACCAATGCTTGCATACTTGCGCTTGGATCCACCAAGAACGCGGATGCACTTCAATTCCTTGGCGCCGGTATTGTCGGCGACCTTCAGATAACTTTCCTGCTGTATCATGTGGGCGCCTCCTTACTTAGCCTTCTCTACGATTTCGACAACGCGCCATCTCTTGTCCTTGGACAGGGGGCGGGTCTCCATCACGCGGACGATATCACCGACGCCGCACTCGTTGTTCTCGTCATGAGCCTTGAGACGGTAGGTGTTGCCGATGATCTTCTTATAGGTCTTGTGAGCAACGCGGTTCTCAACAGTGACCACAACGGTCTTATCCATTTTGTCGGATACTACCTTGCCAACGCGGGTCTTACGGGAAGTAGTTCTTTCTTCGTTCATTATCACTTACCTCCTTAGTTCTTCTTCTCACTGAGAACAGTGAGAACGCGGGCGATGTCGCGGCGTGTGGCAGAAATTTTAGTGGGATTGTCAAGATGATTGGTAGCGTGCTGCATACGGAGCATGAACAGATCCTTCTTCAGGTCAACGAGCTTGCTCTGGAGCTCTTCGACGGACATGGAGCGTATTTCGTTTGCTTTCATCTTATTCACCACCAATCTCGGACTCTTCGCCGGCCTTGACTATCTTAGTCTTGATAGGCAGCTTGTGGCTTGCCAGACGCAGTGCTTCGCGGGCGACGTCCTCGCCGACGCCTGCTATCTCGAACATGACTCTGCCGGGCTTGACTACGCTCACCCAATACTCAGGAGAACCTTTACCGGAACCCATACGGGTCTCGGCGGGCTTGCTGGTTACGGGCTTGTCGGGGAATATCTTTATCCATACCTGACCGCCGCGCTTGGTGTAGCGGGTCATGGCGATACGTGCTGCTTCGATCTGGTTGGAAGTGATCCAGCCGGGCTCCTGCGCCACAAGACCGAATTCACCGTAGGAGACTTTGTTGCCGCGGGTGGCTTTGCCCTTCATGCGGCCGCGCTGTACTCTGCGGTACTTGACTCTTTTAGGCATTAACATTAGTCGTTGCCTCCTTCCTTGGCTGCGGGACGGGGACCTCTGTTGAAGCCCTGACCTGCGGGACGCTGGCCGTAACCGCCCTGACGGCGATCACCTGCGGGGCGCTGTCCGTCGCGGTTGTAGGGACGGCGCTCACCGCCCTGACGGCGGTCGTCTCTGCGGCGGCGCTCACCTGCGGGCTTGGAGGTGTCCATTACGCGGGGAGTGGTGCGCAGGGTCTGAGAGAGAACTTCGCCCTTGTAGATCCATACCTTGATGCCGATGCGGCCGTAGGTGGTGTCCGCTTCTGCGAAGCCGTAGTCGATGTCGGCACGGATGGTCTGAAGGGGAATGGTGCCTTCGTGGTAGCACTCGGAGCGTGCGATCTCGGCGCCGCCGAGACGGCCGCCGCACTTGACCTTGATGCCGCGGGCGCCCATGCGCATTGCACGGCCCATTGCGTTCTTCATTGCTCTGCGGAAGCCTATGCGCTTCTCAAGCTGCTGTGCGATGCTCTCGGCGACCAGCTGTGCGTTGGTGTCGGGGGTGCGCACTTCGACGATGGAGAGAGCCACGGGCTTGCCGATGAGCTTCTCTACTTCCTGACGCAGCTTCTCGATCTGCTCGCCGCCCTTGCCGATAACGACGCCGGGTCTGGAGCAGTGGATATAAATGCGTACCTTTGCGCTGTCACGCTCTATTTCAATGGTGGGGACACCGGCGGAATAGAGGGTCTTCTTGAGGAATTTACGGATATTATAGTCTTCGACCAGCAGATCGCCGACCTTTTCTTCTCTGGCGTACCATCTGGAGTCCCAGTCTTTGATAACGCCTACGCGCATGCCATGAGGATTAACTTTCTGTCCCATAATTCTGCCTCCTTCCCTTACTCTTTCTCAGCCACTGCTATCATGATGTGGCTGGTGCGCTTGTTGATGCGGAACATACGTCCCTGTGCTCTGGGCATACCCCTCTTGAGGATGGGGCCTGCGCCTGCGTAGGTCTCGCAGACATAGAGCTTTTCGGGATCCATCTCGAAGTTGTTCTCCGCGTTCGCCATTGCGGACTTGAGAACCTTGATCATAAGCTCGCAGCCGGCCTTGGGAGTGTTCTCCATAAGAGCCAGAGCGTACTTCGCGTTCTTGCCGCGGATCATGTTGCAGACTATCTCGACCTTGCGGGGGGAGATGCGTGCATATCTGTGCTCTGCACGTGCTATTTTCTTTTCGTCCATTTATCTCTCCTCCTTACTTACCGGTCTTGCTGCCGGAGTGGCCGCGGAAGGTACGGGTGGGAGCGAACTCGCCCAGCTTGTGTCCGACCATATCTTCGGTGACGTACACGGGAACATGACGGCGGCCGTCATGGACAGCGATGGTGTGTCCGACGAAGGACGGGAAAATAGTGGAGGAACGGGACCAGGTCTTGACAACCTGCTTGTTGCCGGTCTGGTTCATCTCGGTGACTCTCTTCATCAGCTCGGGAGCGACGAAAGGTCCCTTTTTAATACTTCTGCTCATTAACTATTCCCTCCTTACTTTGCGTTGCGGCGCTTGACTATGAACTTATCAGTCGCGTTCTTAGTCTTGCGGGTCTTATAACCGAGTGCGGGCTTGCCCCAAGGAGTTACAGGGCCGGGACGGCCGACAGGGGACTTGCCTTCACCGCCGCCGTGGGGGTGATCACAGGGGTTCATGACGGAGCCGCGGACGGTGGGACGGATGCCCATGTGGCGTTTGCGGCCGGCCTTGCCGATGTGAACGTTGGCGTGGTCGATATTGCCTACCTGACCGATGACCGCGTAGCAGTTCAGACGAACCTTGCGCATCTCGCCGGAGGGCAGACGCAGGGTAGCCATGCCGTTCTCCTTGGCCATGAGCTGCGCTACATTGCCTGCGGAGCGGACGAGCTGAGCGCCCTTGCCGGGGTAAAGCTCGACATTGTGGATCATGGTACCTACGGGAATGTTTGCAAGAGGCAGTGCATTGCCGGGCTTGATGTCGGCCGCCGCAGAGGCGAGGATCTTATCGCCGGGGTTGAGGCCGACGGGCGCTACGATGTAGCGGCGCTCGCCGTCGGTGTACTCGACGAGGGCTATGAAAGCGCTGCGGTTGGGGTCGTACTCAAGACGGAGGACAGTGCCTTCGATGTCGCGCTTGTCGCGCTTGAAGTCGATGACACGGTACTTCTGGCGGTTGCCGCCGCCCTGATGGCGGACGGTGATGCGGCCGTAGCTGTTGCGGCCGGAATTCTTCTTGAGAACCTCAAGAAGCTTCTTCTCGGGCTTGGCATGCTTGTCAACTCCGTCGAAGCCAGAGACAGTCATCTGTCTGCGGGCGGGAGTAGTAGGTCTGTAAGTTTTAATAGACATTCTTCATTCCCTCCTTATGCCATGCCTTCGAACAGCTCAATGTTCTTGGAATCTGCGCTGAGCTTAACGACGGCTTTCTTCCAGGAGGCAGTCTTGCCTGCGGGGTAAGCGCCCTGACGCTTGCTCTTTGCGTGGACGTTAAGAGTGGTGACCTTAACGACGGTAACGCCGAATATCTCTTCGACAGCCTTGGCTATCTCTATCTTGTTGGCGTCCTTCGCAACTTCAAACGCGTACTTTTTGATGTCCAGGTCTTCCATGGACTGCTCGGTGATGATGGGGCGTATGACGATATCGTATGCGGTCTTCATCATGCGTACACCTCCTCGATCTTTGCAAGAGCCGCCTTATCGACGACCATCTTGCCGCTGGTGAGAATCTGATAGGGGCTGAGAACGGTGGCGATGGTGGTGGCGACGCCGCAGAGGTTGCGGGCGGAGAGGACCACGTTCTTGTCAACATTCTCGGTAACGACGAGTGCCTTGCCCTCAACGCCGACCTTGGAAAGGAAGGTCTTGAAAGTCTTGGTCTTGATCTCGTCCATCTTCAACCCGTCAACAACGATGATCTCGGCCTCTGCCGCCTTTGCGGACAGAGCGGACTTGAGAGCAAGTCTCTTGACCTTCTTGTTGAGGGTGTAGGAGTAATCTCTGGGCTTGGGAGCAAACGCTACGCCGCCGTGATACCACACGGGGGAGCCTGCGTAACCGGCACGTGCACGGCCTGTGCCCTTCTGTCTCCAGGGCTTTTTGGTGGTGTAGGAAACCTCACCCTTGGTGAGTGCGCTCTGTGTGCCCTGACGGCAGTTTGCAAGATGATTCTTGACGGCGTCATGGAGAACGCTCTTGTTCGGCTCGATGCCGAAAATGGCCTCGGAGAGCTCGATCTCACCGATCTTCTCGCCTGCCATATTAAATACGTTAGCTTTAGGCATTTATGCTGCTCTCCTTTCTTTACTTGGTACGTGCGGAAGCCTTCTGGGGGTTGACACGAGCAGAAGCCTTCTGGGGGTTGAGAGAGATACCGGCGCCAGCCTGCTTGACGATCTGGGTCTTGACGGTATTCTTGATGTAGACGATGCTGCCCTTGGGGCCGGGAACGGCGCCGCGGATAGCGATGAGGTTGAGTTCGGGATCGACCTTTACGACGTCGAGATTCTGAACGGTGACCTGCTCTACGCCCATGTGGCCCGCCTGACGCTTACCCGGGAAAATACGGGAAGGATCGGTGGAAGAGCCCATGGAACCGGCGTGACGGTGAACGGGACCGCCGCCGTGGCTGGTGGGAGTGCGGCCCTGACCCCAGCGCTTGATAACGCCGGCGTAGCCGTGACCCTTGCTGATGCCGGTGACATCGACCTTGTCGCCCTGGGCGAAAACGTCGGCCTTTACAACGTCGCCGACTTCCAGCTTGCTGGAATCCTCAAGGCGGAACTCCTTGAGATGTCTCTGAGGAGCGACACCGGCCTTTTTGGTGTGGCCCAGCTCAGGCTTGGAGAGCTTCTTCTCGGCTACTTCCTCGTAGCCGAACTGCACGGCGTCATAACCCTCTTTTTCCTTGCTCATCTTTGCGACGACCACGCAGGGGCCCGCTTCGATGACGGTCACGGGAATGACCTTACCGGCTTCGTCGAAGATCTGCGTCATGCCGACCTTCTTGCCGATGATGGCTTTCTTCATTAAATATTTCCTCCTAACGGTTATTGGTTGCCTTGCGTGATCTCCGCCGGTTATCCCGGCGCGCCAGAGGCCGGCAACTTAACCCGCCCGCAAGCCTTGCGGACTGTGGGTTTTCAAAATGTGTGGGTCCGATCGTCCGATCGGAAGGGTGGCTGCGTCCTGTCTCAGAGCTTGATCTCGATCTCTACGCCGGCGGGGACTTCGAGGCTCATAAGGGCTTCGACGGTCTTCTGGGTGGGAGATACGATGTCGATAAGGCGCTTGTGGGTGCGGCGCTCGAACTGTTCACGGGAATCCTTGTACTTGTGAACGGCGCGGAGGATGGTGATGATCTCGGTCTTGGTGGGCAGGGGAATGGGACCGGAGACTTTTGCATCGGTGCGCTTTGCGGCTTCCACGATAGTCTCGGCAGCCTTGTCGATGAGCTGATGATCGTATGCCTTGAGGCGGATGCGGATCATGTTCTTGGTGGTGCTTGCCATGGTGTTTTCTCCTTTTTTGTACGTTTGGTGCGGCATTGGGAACCGCCCTCTTATGCGTACCTCCGAGGCCGTTTGAATCTCATACACACAACCGTGCGTATCAGACCGCGTCCGAAAAAAGAAACCGACTTTTCAGCCGGTCAGACTTCTTCCCGCAGCGCGCGATATACGCGTGTACAAGGAAAGACCTCAGCCGCCCGATTACATATCGCGGGTATTTCCCGGATACCGGACATACTCCACGGAAGTTACCTCGCTTTCACGAGCAATCTCCCGCTTCATCGCATAATACGCGCTCTTGAATTCACGCGCCTTAATAATATAACAGGCGGTTCGCGCCGTGTCAAGGAAAATTTTAAAAAATCCCGAAAATTTCAACTTTTTTGCAAAACCGAAGCTCCCGTCTGACCTTTCTCTCCAAAAACGAGCCGCACACGCTCTCTGATATAGACCACTCAGTCAGCTGCGCTGACAGCTCCCCTTTCAGGGGAGCCATAAGTGCGCGTTAGCCAAATCAAAGATTTGGACGCTTACTTCGCCAAAAGGCATAAGTGCGCGTTTGTAAACTCCTCATTCCTCACTCCTAACTGTATGAAGCTCTCCGCTCCTCACTAAGCGAGGCTCCTCACCGGCCGAAATTCAGTTATCTCCGCGCCGAGGGCGGCGTACCTTTCGCGCCACACATCGAAGCCGAAGCAGAGATCTTCCTTGCGGTGGCTGTCGCTCGAGAGGATGAATTTTGCGCCCCGTTCGGCAAGATAGCGGCAGATCTCCGGTGCGGGGTACGGCACGGAGGTATAGCCGCGGGATATCGCGCCGGTGTTTATCTCGAACGGTACTCCGTATTCAACAAGCGCGTCCGCCGCACTGCGCCACGCGGCCGTGTACCTCTCCGACTGCGCATCGAAGAGCCGGTATTTTTCGTTGAGCTTGCTGACAAGGTCAAAATGCCCTATGATATCGCAGTGCGTGGCGCGGCACACATCGGACACAACGCGGAAATACTCCTCCGCCACCGCCAGCGTGTCGCCCCCGAAATGCTTTTCGGCGGCGTTCAGTATGCTCTCCGGCGCACCGTCCACCACGCAGCAGTCGCCGCCCAGCATAAAATAATGGACGGAGCCTATGACATAATCAAAGCCATCTGCATCGACCGGACAGCTGTACTCCCGCTCGATGCCGCAGAAAAGCCCGATGCGCCCTCTGTATTTTTCTTTGAGGCGCGACATCAGGGCGATATAATCCTTCTGTGCCTGCGCGTCGAGACTGTGGTCGGCGTAATATGGGGCGAAGCTGTGCTCCGAAAGGCCGAGGCGCGGCATACCCAGCTCTATCGCCCGTTCTATTATCTCCTCCGGCGTGTCTGCGCCGTCGCTGAGCGTGGAATGTACATGAAAATCACTGAATCCCGAACAGTCCATATTGTTTCTCCCCCGACCCCGTACACGCAGGGTCTTTTCTTCAGACTTTCAAAAAGCCTCGCAGAGTTTTTTGCCCGCAGGCAAAAAATAGTTTAGATCGTTTTC
>CAVENX010000050.1:0-6633 GCA_963617275.1 bacterium | reverse complement strand
GACTTTTTTGACAAGCTGACGGTGCAGCCCATTCCGAAGGAATTGGCTGCACCGCGAGACTGTCAAAGAATTATGTACCAAAGCCGGATAACAGAGCAGCAGGGGAGCTTGAGGGGGCAAGGCCCGCCTCAAATCGGATAAACCGCCGTCGAAAGCCTTGATATATCAAGGCTTTCGGTAACAGCATTTTGAATGCTTTCAAAATGCTTGGCGGAAAGCGCGGCCAAAAAAGTCCTTGCAGGACTTTTTTGACAAGCTGACGGTGCAGCCCATTCCGAAGGAATTGGCTGCACCGCTTTTTCGCAAAAATTATTTTGTTCCGAATATTCTGTCGCCAGCGTCGCCGAGACCTGGAACAATGTACGCGTGCTCGTTGAGCCTTTCATCGCAGGCGGCGACATAGATATCGACGTCGGGATGATCTTTCTGGATGCGCGCAATACCTTCGGGACAGCCGATGATGCACATGAGCTTGATATGCTTCACACCGTCTTCCTTGAGGAAAGAGATCGCCGCAGAGGCGGAGCCGCCGGTTGCGAGCATGGGGTCAACGACGATGATGTCACGCTCCTGAATATCGGGGGGCATTTTGTAGTAGTATTTAACCGGCTCGTGGGTCTCGGGATCGCGGAAAAGACCGATATGCCCGACTTTCGCGTTGGGAATCATATCAACCATGCCGTCTACCATGCCGAGACCAGCGCGGAGGATAGGCACGATCGCCAGCTTCTTACCGGCAATGCGGTGGCATGTGGCAGTTGCAACGGGAGTTTCGACCTTGACTTCTTCAAGGGGGAGGTCACGTGTCGCCTCATAGCACATAAGTCTTGCTATCTCGGAGATCAGTTCACGGAAAACCTTGACGCTGGTATTCTTATCACGCAGGACCGAAAGCTTATGCTGGATAAGAGGGTGGTCAAATACTACGACTTTGCTCATGTTGAAGTTTCTCCTTTATATAAACTTAAGAATAAACGGAACTATTGCTTTGCCAGGCGCTCCTGACGTTCTCTTTCCGCCTGGGAAAGCCTCAGATAGACCGGCAGAAGCTCGTCGGCACTTTGCGGCATTCTGTCCTTGGCTGCCATTGCGACGCCCCATGCGCTCTGCCACCTTATATTCTCCGCAGCGGCGACACAGGGAACCGAATTTGCATTGAAATACGCCTTTGTAATTTCGATGCCGTCGCCTACCAGAAGCACGGGCGCACCAAGTTTTTTTACCTCCTCGGCAAGCTCGTTCAGCGCAATGGGCCTGTCTTTGGTGAGACGGCAGGGCTTGCCGTCCTTTATTTCAAAAATGGCATTATATACCTGAGAGCGTCTTGCATCCATGACCGGACAGACATAGCCGCCCACGGCGGCGCCGTTCCATGCCATTGCCTCAAGGGTAGAAACGCCGGTGCAGGGCTTGTTCGACGCCCATGCAAGTCCCTTGACCGTGGAAACGCCGATCCTTATCCCGGTAAACGAGCCGGGGCCGTGCGCTACGGCGAACATATCCACATCCTCGATGCTCAGCTCTGCGTTTTTCAGCATATCCTCTGCCAACGGCAGCAGGGTACGGCTGTGTGTAAGTGCGCTGCACTGAAAATACTGCGACAGAAGCTGCCCGTCACGCATCAAAGCCACGGAAGCAGGCTTTGCGGACGATTCAAAAGCAAGTATCAGCATTGTCCACGCTCCTCTATAATTATCTTTCTTGAGCAATCGCCGAGCTTTTCAATGCGCACGACGATCTCATCACCGAAGAAAGCGTCCTCGACGTTCTCACTCCATTCGACGGCGCAGATCGCGCCGCGGTTCAGATAATCCTCCCAGCCGATGTCGAAAAGCTCATCCGCGTCTGAAAGGCGGTACATGTCAAAATGTATAAGCTCCTTTTCGCCAAGATATTCATTTACTATCGTAAATGTAGGGCTGGAAACGCGGCAATCAATTCCGAGTCCCCTTGCCATACCGCGGACGAACGCGGTTTTGCCGGCTCCGAGATCGCCGTACATGGCAACAACGGTACCGGGGGAGAGCGCTTTTGCAAAGTTCTCGCCTATAAGCTCAGTCTCATGTTCACTTTTGGAAATATACTCAGCCATTGCCAGCTCCATTGCTATTTCTTTTCAAATTCGTAATATTATACACCATCATTTCCGTTGCGTAAAGGTAAATAATGTGCTAAAATACAATTCACGAAAAAATGTATTTTTGTAAAATGCGCAAAATGTTTGCCGAAAGGCGTGGTAAAGATAAAAAACATCAAAAAATATATAAAAATCTTTTTTCAGCGGGCAGATATTTTCCTGCTTGTGATGTGTATAATCTGCTCGTGCTACGGAATAGTCATCGTACAGCGCGCCGTCACGGGTATGACGGAGGGCGGCGCTCTTTCCAACCCGACTAAGTATGTTATCGTGCAGACGTTTTCTATGTTCCTCGGGATTGGCATGTTTGTTATCCTGACGATACTTGATTCCGATCTTCTCGGACAGCAGTGGAAGGCGCTGTGCGCCATAAATCTGTTGCTGCTTGTGGCACTTGTGTTGCTCGGTCAGGACGACGGCACCGGTAATAAGAGCTGGATAAGATTTGCCGGTATAGGAATACAGCCTTCGGAGATCATAAAAGTCATTTATATAATTGTCTCGGCAAAACAGATGACATATATAAAGGAATACAAGGATATAAATTCCTTCCTCTCTGTTGTGCAGATGGCGGCGCATTTTGTCGTTGTCTTCGGACTTATCGTCGTCGTCTCATCCGACCTTGGAAGCGCGCTTATACTGCTGGCTATATTCCTTGTCATGTTCTTTGTGCTCGGCGTAAAGCTGTATTGGTTTGCCGCAGGCGGCGCGGCTGTCGCGGCGGCGATCCCTCTGCTGTGGACGTATTTTCTGAAGGACTATCAGAAGCAGCGTCTTGTAGCGCCCTATGACCCTACCATTGACCCCGACGGCTGGGGCATCACGTGGCAGACGACGCAGAGCAAGCTTACTCTTGCCTCGGGACGGCTTACGGGCGTTGAGTCCGGACACAGATACAGCGTTTTCACAGGCAAGCATACAGACTTTATCTTCTCTGCGGCAGGAGAGGAATTCGGCATGATAGGCTGCCTTATTATTATCGTGCTCTTGTCTGTAATCATTATCCACTGCGTCAGAGCGGGCTTGAAGGCAACGCGTACTTATGATATGCTTATATGCATCGGCGTCGCGGCGGCTGTTGCCTTCCAGACGTTTATCAATATAGGCATGTGCGTCGGCATAACACCCGTTATAGGCATTACGCTTCCGTTTTTCAGCTACGGAGGCTCATCCATGGTCACGATGTTCGGTGCGATGGGACTCGTTTCGGGCATCAAATTCAAGCCTAAACCGCAGCACGGTTCGCTGCTTTTCTGAAACAGTCATCCCGGCTTATCAATATAATTCTGTATTTCAAAAAATTAGAAAGGATAAAAAACCATGTCTCTTGAAATTCTCTCTACGCCAAAAGCTCCAGATGCGATCGGCCCCTATTCCCACGGTACAAAATGCGGTGATTTTATTTTCACCTCCGGCCAGTGCCCGTTCTACCCCGGTACCGGCGAGGTAGAAACCGATGTCGAAAAGGCGACAAAGCTTGTGCTGGACAATGTTCTTGCTATTGTTGAAGCAGGCGGAGGCAAGCTTGAAAACATTGCAAAGGTGGAGATCTTTGTAAAGGATCTTGCAAACTTTGCACTTATCAACAAGGTCTACGCGGAATTTTTCGGTGATCACAAGCCCGCACGCTACTGTGTGCAGGTTGCGGAGCTTCCTAAGAACGTCGCTCTCGAAATAGCGGCTACAGCGTATCTCGGATAATAAAATACGTAAAAGCCCAAAAATCCCGCCGGTTTTATGTCCGGCGGGATTTTTGACGCTGTAATTTAATGCGATGCTTCGTCCTTTACATATCCGATCACGTAGTCCGCAAATTTTCTCGTCGCTGGACCGGCCTTTTCGGAGGCAGTGATCGCCATGCCGATGGTTCTGCGAGAATCGGGTACAAGCGGGAGCTTTAAAAGCCTGTCATGCCGGCCCTTGAGCAGCAGCTCTGGCATTATGCTTATCCCAAGCCCCTGCTCCACCATTGCGATTACCGCATAGTCGTCCTTTGTATAGTAGAGCACGTTCGGTTTGACACCGGCTGCGTCAAGTGCCCGCCTTGCGTCGTGGTCGGAGCTTTGCAGCAGGCTTATGAACGGCTCCCTTTCACACTCGACAAGCGGGAATTTCGGATAGCTTGCAAAATGGCTGTCTTCTGGGATTATCGCAAGAAGCCTGTCCTCCATAAGAGCTACGGTCTCACATTCAAGCTCACTCGGCACGGTTATAAAGCCGATGTCAACGCTGCCGTCTTTTATCCAGCGGTCAACATCGTCATAGTCGCCGTTGAGAAGCTTTATTTCAACGTTTGGATAGTCATGCTGGAATTTTTTCAGTATTGCCGGCAGCCAGTGGACTGCCACGGAAGTAAAAGCCCCGACTCTCACCGTGCCGGAATCAAGTCCTCTTATCGACGAGGCCGTCTGATTGAGCTGTTCGGCGCTGTTCAGAAGGTTTCTCACTGCAGGCATGAGCCGTTCGCCCTCTGGCGTGAGCCTGACTCCTGCTCTGCTGCGCGTGATAAGGGCGAAGCCAAGCTCATCCTCCAGCCCCGCTATGCTGTGGCTTACGGCGGACTGTGTGCAGCCCAGCCTCTCCGCCGCTACGGTAAGACTGCCTTCCTCGACGGCAGTGACAAGCGCACGGTACTTTGCTATGTTCATAACGTATGCACCTCTTCATGAAAATAATTCATATATACATGAAATAAATTAGGGACGGTTATATTATACACGAAAAACAGTTTTTTTCAAGAAAAAAACTGCCGATCAGCTCTTGCGGTAATTTTTTTTTCGGGTATAATCACACACAGTTTTTAGAAGAGGGGATAGATCATTATGGCAGCAACATCAATTTACATCCTTATAGCCGTCGTTGTGTACCTTATCGGTATGCTTCTGATCGGCTTCCGCTACTCAAACAACAACACCTCCGAGGATTTCTATCTCGGCGGCAGGAAGCTCGGCCCCATTGTCACCGCGATGAGCACCGAAGCGTCCGATATGAGCGCGTATCTGCTCATGGGCGTTCCCGGTCTTGCGTTCTTCTGCGGCGTTGCTGAGGCGAGCTGGACCGCGATAGGTCTTTCACTCGGTACATATCTCAACTGGCTCATCGTTGCGAAGAGACTGCGCCGTTACTCTGCGGCCACTCATGCGATCACCGTGCCTGATTTTCTTGCGAAGCGCTTCCGCGACAATACAAAGCTCATCGAAACTATCGGTGCACTGACGATCATTATTTTCTTTGTGCCCTATACCGCTTCCGGTTTTTCCGCCTGCGGCAAGCTCTTCAACAGCCTTTTCGGCTTTGACTACATGACCTCCATGATCATTTCCGCCGCCGTCATCGTTGCATACTGCGCAACGGGCGGGTTCATGGCGGCGTCAGTCACCAGCCTTATTCAGTCTATTGTAATGACGATAGCTCTTATAATAGTTCTTGTGTTCGGCATCAACTCAGCCGGCGGCTGGGATGTTGTGGTCGAAAATGCAAAGGCTGTACCCGGCTATCTTAGCTTTACCGCTTCTACCAATATTTTTGCAGCAGAGGCCGGAAGCTACTCATGGCTTTCTATCGCGTCAACGCTTGCATGGGGGCTGGGCTATTTCGGTATGCCTCACGTTCTCATACACTTCATGGCTGTTGAAAGCGAAGAAAAGCTCACCGTTTCCCGCCGCGTCGGCTCTGTCTGGGTCGTTATCTCCCTGTCAGTCGCCGTTGTAATCGGTATTATAGCTTACAGCATGGCAAAAGCCGGCGTTATAGCGATGCCCGAAAGCGAATCCGTCGCCGAAAATATGATAGTCAACGTTTCCGCCGCTATTGCGCAGGCTGGCGTCTTACCCGCAATCGTTGCCGGTATCATTATTGCCGGTATCCTTGCAGCAACCATGTCCACTGCGGATGCGCAGCTTTTAGGCGCGGCCTCCGGCGTTACGCATAACCTCATCAACAATGTGTTCGGCGTAAAGCTTTCCGACAAGAAGTCCATGCTGATTGCCCGCATCACAGTCGTCATAGTCGCTTTGTTCGGCGTTTACTTTGCTTCCGACCCCAACAGCTCTATCTTCCGCGTCGTTTCCTTTGCGTGGGCCGGCTTCGGCGCGACCTTCGGACCCGTAATGCTTATGAGCCTGTTCTGGAAGCGCTGCAACAAGTGGGGCGCTATCGCGGGCATGATCACGGGCGCTGCAATGGTGTTTGTGTGGAAATTCCTTGTAAAGCCCCTTGGCGGTTTGTTCTCTATCTATGAGCTGCTTCCCGCGTTCGTCATTTCTGCCATCGTTATTGTCGTCGTGTCGCTCTGCACGGGCAAGCCCGATGATGAGATCGTCAGCGAGTTTGAGAGCGTCAACGGATAATACTTTTAAAAATATACTAATATACTTATACTAATATACTTTTGCGGTACCGCGCATAGTGCGCGGTACCGCAGACTGTCAAAGAACTATGATTTAAAGTCAGATAACAGAGCAGCGGGGGAGCTTGAGGGGGCAAGGCCCGCCTCA
>CAVENX010000049.1:0-66535 GCA_963617275.1 bacterium | reverse complement strand
CATTTTGCAGAAAAAGTGCATCCCTTGCGGAATGCACTCATTCGTTATGGCGTTATATTTGAAAACAATCTTGCTAACTTAGTGACATTGGCGAACAGCCTGCGCCCACCGCGCAGCCATTGCCGACAGAGGAACCCATACCGACTGCCGAACCGGAGCCAGAGCCGACGCCCGAGGTCGAGCCGCTGCCGGATGAAGAAGGATCCGAGGAAACGAAAGAGGAACCGGAGGAAGAGCAGCCGGAGAAAGAGGAACCGGAGGAAGAGCAGCCGGAGGAAATATCCGTCGAACTGCACATTATCGCCGCGCCGGACGCGCAGGAGGAATGTTTCAGCTTCACGGTTCCTGCGGGCAGCAGCCTTGACCTTCTCATAAACGATGCCGCGCTCTATTCGCTGTGCGGAAACGCCTCATCAGCCGTTTATACCGCAGACAGTGCGGATACGGCAGAAATTCCGGACACTGCGGATGAAGCTGAAGAAAGCGCGGCTTGGGAGTGGTACACGCTTACGGAGGACGGCGTCAAGCTGCCGTATGATCTTTCCGCTCCCGTGACCGAGCCGCTTGTGCTTTATGCGGCGCTCACGGCGGCCAAGACGGTTATATCCGAAAAAACTGTGGTCTTTTACGCCGCGGTAAACGGGAAATGGGTCGAACGGTCGAGCATAAAGACCTCGGACGCTGCAAGCTTTAACGGCGCCATGCGCTACTATGTGACGCTTGAAACGCTTGAAAGCGTGTATTCCGCTTTCGGCTTTTCCTCTGCGGCCTTTGCCGGAGAGCGGTTTTTTCCACATACGGATAATGATGCAAACCAGCGCAATAACCTCTGGGCGGACGTCCTGCCGCAGCAGGATGTGAACGGCGGCTGGCTCATACCTCTCGGCGACATCGGAAAAACGAAGGTGGACACCTTTTATGTCTACTACCTGCCGCACAATTCGGCGGACTATGCATCGTACTTTACCGAAAGCAGGGAACTGACGGATGCACAGCTTATTGCCGACAATAATTTTTATACGGTAAATGTAGACGGCAGCGGAAAGGTTGCCGGGCAGGCATATAAATATACATACTATGTTCCGGCCGGAGTCAAGTATTTTGTGGAGCTTCCCGCGCTGAGTGACGAAAACGCGTCATGGGTCGTGCATGACGGCAATGGCAGCGCATTGGACGCGTCAAAATATACGCTGCTTGCGGACGATGCATCGGGCGGCGCTTTGCTCATACTCAACGGTGTTGACTGCCCAGTGAATATCACCGCACAGGGTGACGACTTTACTATTGTATATAATGCCGGCATAACGCCTGTGACAGTCGGACAGTTTGCTCCGACGGCGCAGAGCATTGTCACGGACGGTACGGTGAACGGCTTGACGGAATACATTGCTGCCGTACCCAAGAGCAGCGCCCATAGGGTACTTGCCACGGACAGCGACAGGGCCTCCGTCTTGATCACAAACAACGGCAAATCGCGCCCCATATACTATACGTTCAGGCATTGGAAGATAGACGGCACGGAGGAAACCGTTCTCCCCGGCAAAACTCTGGATGCAGAAACACTTGCACAATACGCCGCAGACGGAGATACCGTAACGCTGAGCGCGGTATGGTCGCCCTTTGAAAAGACCGCATCGGGTCAGGACGCTGTAAACACCGCAAATTTCTATGTCTCATACGACTGCGAAATACTCAGCAACAACGGGCTGGAGATACCGACGGAGGCAAAGCATTATACGCCGAGCATTTTTTCCACGCGTGTCAACGGTGTGCTGACGGATGATTCAGTCGATGTGAACGGCGCTTTCTATATAATCAAGGAGCCGTCGAGAGAGAATGCGGCGGCGACGGACACGCAGATACGCAATTGCGTACGGACGCCAGTAAAGGGACTGACGCTTGAGGAAATGCCGACCGATGAAGCGGTTCTGAGCAAGCTTCGCGCCGGGGTGGAAGCCGGGGCGTATAACATCACGCTTGCCGGAACAAACATAGCCCCCAGATATCTGACGTCTGAGCATTTTACGATACGCTGGTTTGTGTTCAAGTATGAGCACTCTGACGGCTATCATGTAGACGGCGTGCTTGTGGCAAAGGCGGCGCGCCTTGTCGTGCAGAAAACCTTTACCGGCAGTACCGGCGTTATTGAGAAGGTAAAAGCGCAGGATTTCAAAATAAACGTCACGCATGTGAGTGCGTCGGAGGCAGCCGGCAATGAAACGCCCGCAGAGGTTCCTGATTATACGCTTGTACTCAAAGCGGAGGGGGATGAGACCCTTGACGGAAATGAGACGGGCTACACCCGCCATGACGTCGTGACCGATACCTATACGTGGGTGCTTGCGGGCTATCAGAATCAGGAATATACCGTCAGGGAGACCGACTGCGGCCTACCCGAGGAGTATACGGAGTATTCCTACACCGCACGCTGCATCGTGCGCAACCCGAACCGGCAGACAGTCACGGCGGGAGCGGGCTGGACAAGCTATGACGAAAAGAACGGCGTCAGCGTCGTCGTCGCTTCATATGCCAACGATATCGACGATTCCGCAGTGCAGACCGTTGCACTGGAGAATATGTACGTCAGGACAGGCACGATAACCGTCGCAAAGCGCGACAGCGTCACAGGTCACGGTATCGGCGGCGTCGGATTCGTGCTGACGGCGAATGATCTGCCTGAAGGGACGGAATTCAGACTTTTCCATAAGCCGCGGAGCAGCCAGTATTCTGCGGAACAGAATGATGTGTATACCGACCTTGTAAAGGACAATGCCGTTACTACCGGCGGCAACGGATATTTCTATCTGAAACTCGGCGGCGGACACAGCTATACCCTTACCGAACGGCTGCCGCTTGGCTATAACGGTGCACAGAGCGTCACCTTTACCGTCGGAACGGACGGCAAAATAGAGACCGTAAGCGAGACGAACATCAAAGACGCCGACGGAAACGAAATAAAGCTGCCGGACAAAAGCTGGGCCGTCGTCAGCGAGGACAAGACCATGCTCTCCATTGACAATCTCTCTCATGTCCTTACGGAGGTCACGGTTCACAATATCTGGAACGGCGCGCCTGCCGATGAGGAAAAGCCGGTTACCGTACAGCTCTGGCGCAGCGGCGTACCGCTGACGGGTGATGAGTATACACAAGAGCTTACCGGTACGCCGGATGAGACGGGCGGGAAGTGGACATATACATGGAAGGATCTTCCGCTTTTTGTTGACGGCAGACTTGCCGAATACAGCGTCCGCGTGACGTATATCGGCGATGTGGCGTATGACGCGAATATTCCCGACGTCAAGGACGGCTATGAGGATTACGACGTCACGCTGGATGAAAATCTCTATAAAAAGGGCGCGGACAGCGAATACGGCAATCAGCCGTATTGGACAAAGGACGGGGAGAGCGAATATGCCGACCATGTGCTTATCCGCGTTAATATCGAGCCTGTTGCGGGCAAGCTGTCGCTGCGAAAGGTCAGCGACAATGTGAACGGCAAACCGCTGATCGGCGCGGAGTTTACGCTCTATTCCGACGCCGGGTGCACCGACGTTATTGAAAAGGCCGTATCCGGTGCGGGCGGCGAGGCGGAGTTCACATCCAAGCTTGCGGCGGGAACGTATTATCTTAAAGAAACCGGGACTCTGCGCGGCTATGCGCTTGACGATACGCTCTACCGTGTGCGCGTACATGCCGGTATCGCCACCGTCACTGCCGACGGCGGCGACGGCACAGCTGTGCGCACCGTTGTGAATGTCACGGATCAGACGCTGAAAATCGCCAAGGTAAACCGCTCCGGTTCCCCGGTCACGGGAGCGGAGTTCACGCTTGTCCACATAGGCGATTTTGACGAGGGTGAGACTATCCGCGCCCCGAGCGTATGTACCGTTGGAGCAGACGGTACGGCTGAGATACCGAATCTCGGCCGCGGAAAGTATATGCTTATCGAGAGCGGCGCGCCAAACGGCTACAAAGCGCTTGAATCGGAATTTGAATTTGTCGCCGCAAACGGTGAAATATATCTTCCAGCGGGCTATACCGCCCCCGACGGCTGGAAGCTGACCGGCGACAGGGGAAGCGGCTATACTCTCACGGTCACCAACGAAGTGCTGTACGTCTTTCCGGCGGCGGGCGGTGTCGGCATCTATGTGCCTATCGCTCTCGGTTCCGCGATGATGTGTGCCTCGGCGGTGCTGCTGCTCCGCCCGAAACGAAAAAAACGCATGGCGCATTGACCGAGCGGCAAACACAGGAAAACCTTTTCAACAAATCCTAAAGAAAAGAGAAAATGTATATGAAAAAAACATTCGGCAGCATCCTCGCGCTCATTCTTGCGGTCATATTTGCCGTCTCTTCCTCCGCCGCCGCTTGGGCGGACGGGGAAGAAAACAATACCACGGACGAACAGCCTGAACCCGCCGCTCAAGTCGGCACGGCCAGCGTTTCGGTTACCGGCCTTATGCCGGGTGAGAAGGTCAGCGCCTATAAAGTCGTCTCGTATACTGCCGACTATCACGGCTATATATACGAAACAGGCTTTGAAAGCTATCTGACGGGCATTGCGGGAGCGGGAGCCGACATATCCGAATATTTTCAGAGCCAGAGCACCGCGTCGCAAATAAAAGCCCTTATCGAAAACTATGTATCAGCCGGAACGCTTCCCGCGCAGGCATATGATGAGATGTACGTTGCCGCAGACGGTACGCAGGTGACTTTTACTCTTGAACCCGGCTACTATATTTTCCTTGTCAGAACCACTGCGGAAAACAGCCGCATCTATCTGCCCATGTCCGCCTTCGTAAGGGTAGACGGGGATAAGCTTGCCGTAACGGGCGGCAGCGGGGTCACGGGAGCGGATGCTGTCGAGCTGACCGCAAAATACAAGGACGGGCCGACAATTGATAAAATGGTATGGTGCGCCGTACACGGCAGATGGGACGTGCAGACCGACGCATCCGTCGGCGGCATACTTGATTTCTATGTCAGGGTAGAGATACCCGCATACGCCGGCTCCGTCGAAAACGTGGAACTGACGGTCAGGGATACAATGTCCGGTATGAGATATGCCGCAGGTTCCGCCAGGGTATACGGCAGTGAACCGCTCATGGATGCTGCGGGCGCGGCGAGCGGTACGTTGATCGAAAACGCCCTCATAGGCACACCCGCCGAGGACGAGAACGGACTTGTCAGCTTTACGCTTGACTATAAGACGATCGCACCGGCCGCCGCCGAGCGCACGGTTTACATATATTATCAGGCAGTATCCGATGCCCTTGATGCTGGCATCGCCTCAAATACAGCTGTCCTGACCTACAAAATCGCGGCTGGCGAAGAAAAAACTACATCTCCGAAAACGACTGCGATTTATAACTATTCCTTTGCTCTGAATAAGGTTGACGGAAAGGACGCGCCTTTAAGCGGCGCCAAGTTCAGTATCTGTTCGGACGAAGCAGGCATACAGAAGCTGAGCTTTTTGTTCATGACAGAGGAGGACGGCAGCAAGACCTATTATCCCTGCGCCGCCGGTACGGCAGGAGCCGTGACCGAGCTTGAGGCATCGCCTGACATTACCGTTGTCGGACTCGGCTCCGGCGTGTATTATGTAAAGGAAGAATCCACACCCAGAGGATATTTTGCGCCTGCGGGCGTGTTCAGACTCGATCTGCACTCCTATGAGCCGCTCGGACAGGGCACAGCGGCAGATCATGAAAAGCTCAGCGCCGCGCACTGCGCTTTCACGAACCTTGCCGACGAAGATAAGGAGCTTGCTCCCGACGGTCTGAAGAAAGTCGAAGTCAGACAGTACACCGCTTCGCTCAGAAACCTGTCCACTCCCGTCCTGCCTGCCACCGGCGGCACGGGCACGGTGATGTTCACCGTCGGCGGCGCCGCCGTGATGGCGCTTGCCGCAGTTCTGTTTCTCAAACGCAAAAAGGAAGAGTAACACAAGCCTGCCGATAAAAAGGAGAGAGTCATGAAAAGAAGCACAAAAAGCATAATACCCGTTGCCGTGCTGTTTCTGGCGGGACTCTCACTGCTGCTGTATCCGCTCGTCAGCAGCCGCTGGAACGAGCGGCGCAGCGCACGTCTGATAGACAGCTATACCGCCGCCGTTGCCGACACGCCGAAGGAGGACTGTTCTGCGTGGTTTGCCGCCGCAGACGTGTATAACGCGTCTCTTGCCGGTAAGGATGTGCCGGATGCTTTCGCTTTCATATCCGATGAAGAGAGCGCGGACTACCTTTCTCAGCTTGCTTTTGACTCCGACGGGGTAATGGGGTACGTCAGTATCCCCAAAATCGATGTCACTCTCCCTATATATCACGGTACTTCCGCTGCCGTGCTTGAAAAGGGCGCGGGACATCTGGAGGGTTCGGCACTGCCCGTCGGCGGCGCGGGGACGCATTGCGTTATCTCCGCGCACAGAGGGCTTCCGTCCGCCGTCATGTTCACCGACCTTGACAGGCTTGCCGTTGGCGATCATTTTTATATTTACGTGCTTGACCGCGTACTTGCCTATGAGGTCGATCAGATGCTCACGGTCAAGCCGGATGAGCTGTCCGCACTGGATAAGGATCCCGATATGGACTATACCACTCTTGTCACCTGTACGCCCTACGGCGTGAACTCTCACAGGCTTCTTGTGCGCGGGCACCGTGTGGAGTACCTGCCTGCGCTTGCCGAGAGTGAAGGAAGCGATACCGTTCACTCCGTGCATACGGATTATGTGCTCTGGACGATGGTTGGCCTTGGCACAACGGCGGCTTTTATCGCGCTCTATGCGGTTTTGAGCCGACGCCGCGGTTATCGTGGAAAGCACTGAGGGGGGCGCGGCATGAAAAGAAAGCTCACGGGCGTTATCCTGCCCGCTTTTATATTTATCGCGGGACTGGGCATATTGCTCTATCCCGCGCTGAGCGACATTTGGAACCGGCACCGGCAGGATGCACTCATAACCGACTATGTGCGCACCGTCGCCGCAATGACGCCGGATGATTTTTCCGCCGAGCGTGAGGCTGCCGCGGCATACAACGCCGCACTTTCCCACAGCTTCGGCGATGCCTTTACCGGCGACCTGCCCGCGCCGGACGATGAGTATTGGGCACTCCTAAATCCGGACGGCACGGGCATAATGGGATATATCGAGATACCAAAGCTCTCTCTGCGGCTGCCGGTCTATCACGGCACCGGGGAGGACGCGCTGCAAAACGGCGCGGGACACCTTGCCGGGACGAGCCTGCCTGTCGGCGGCACAGGGACGCATTGCGTCATATCCGGTCATCGGGGGCTTCCGTCTGCTTTGCTGTTTACCGAGCTTGACCGCCTTGACCTCGGAGATGAATTTTATCTCCGTGTGCTTGACGATACCCTTGCATACGAGGTCGATCGGATACTTGTCGTTGAACCGGCGGATATTGACGCGCTTCTCCCTGTCGAGGGGGAAGACTATGTTACCCTGCTTACTTGCACCCCGTACGGTGTGAACTCTCACCGGCTTCTTGTGCGCGGGCGCCGCGTTGAATACGTGCCGCAGAGCACACAGGTGATCACGGCGGCACAGCAGGTGTCGCACAGTCTCGGCTGGCAGGGCAAGCTCGCCCTTTCTGTGGCGGCACTGGTGCTTGTTACTGCGGCGGTTTCTGCTGCGGTTTCTGCTGCGGTGAAAAAAAACAAAACGCTCAAAAGATAAAAATTAGTGCGCCGTCGGCGTACGGAGGGTTGGCATGACAAAGCTGATTTCTTCAATTAAAAAGTCCTTGGTGCTGCTTGCGGCGCTATTGCTGCCGGTGTCGGCAGCGTATGCCGCACCGGGTCCGATCAACACTGCCGCGCCATGTGCGCTCACGCTTGTCTGCGCATATTCCGGCGTGCCGCTTTCAAGTGTGCAGGTGCGCCTGTACCGTGCGGCGGATGTGGACGCGTATATGCGCTTTGCGTTTACGGGCGCGTTCGCCGCAAGCGGCGTTTCGCTTGACGGCCTTACCGACGCGGCCGCGTTTTCGCGCACGGCGTCGGCGCTTGCGGAATATGCCGCCGAAAACAAACTTACGCCTGAATATACGGGCGCAGCCGCTGCCGACGGCAGACTTACGTTCTCTGTGCTCACTCCGGGGCTTTATCTCGTTGTTGTGAACCCCTGTTCCGCCGCATCCGGGACGTACTCAGCCGCACCGTTTCTTGTCGCTCTGCCGGAACCGGATCCGGTGGGAGATGCGTGGATGTATTCCGTTTCCGTCAGCCCCAAGATCGAATATAAGCCGACGCCTACGCCCGCGCCGACGGCGCAGCCCTATCCGCCCTACCCGATCTATGGCCGTCTTCCGCAGACGGGACAGCTCAGATGGCCTGTTCCCGTACTTGCCGTGACGGGACTTGTGCTTGCGGCGCTCGGCGTATGGCTTATGCGGAGGAGAACGCATGACAAATAATCGGATAGGGCGTGTCCTTATCGCCATCGGAGCCTTGTGCGTAATTGCCGCCGCAGTGCTTCTGCAGCATAATCTCGTCGAGGAGCGCCGTGCGGAAGAGGCGGCGCGAAGCGTTATGCCCGCGCTTGCGGAAAAAATTTCCGGCAGCCGCATCGCCCGTGAAAATACCGCGCCTGCGCGGAATGCGGATATAGGCGTCGTGATAGACGGAGAAAGGTATCTCGGCTTCCTCTCATTGCCCACGCTGTCGCTTGAACTGCCTGTGCTATCGGAATGGGACGGGCTGAAGCTGCAAAACGCGCCATGCCGGTATTCCGGTTCCCTTTCCGACGGCGCGCTCGTACTCGGCGCGCATAACTATTCCTATCATTTCGGCACGATCGCCCAGCTTGCGGCGGGGGACACGGTGTATTTCACCGACGGAAACGGCGATATTCATAGCTATTCCGTCGTGCTGACCGAGACGCTTGAACCCGACGAGACGAAGCGCATGGTCGATACGGATTATCCTCTCACGCTCTTTACATGTACCTACGGAGGTGCGCACAGAGTAACAGTCAGACTGCGCCAAGCAGATACGGGAAATTAAAATGAGCCGCCTTACGCGGCTCATTTTAATCGAGACTGTCAAAGAACCTCAATGAGATTCTTTGACAAGCTGAATAAACGGCGGCCGCGAAGCGGCTGCTCTGCCGGCAGAAATCTGCTGCTGGGGGCTTATTTTCGGCAAAGATAAAAATTCCCAAGAAGCTTATCGCAGAATGTGGCGTATATTTCATTTTCCGGCTGCTTCGCGATTATTACCACTTCTGGTTCCATCGCCCTCTCTCCGAGCAAAAGTCTGAGGGCGATATCTATGCTTGTCCTTGTAGGAGAGATACATGCGCAGATATCCTTTCTGCTCACTTCCGGAAACATTCCGTCCTGAAGAATGACTGATTCCATGCTGTCGGGGTAATCGGGAGATGCCATACGGTTGAGCACGACCTCCCCCGTGTAAAAGCGCAGCTGAAACGAGTACCGTGGGTTTTCAAATGCCTTTGTTATGTATCTGGAGAGCAAATAAAGCTCGTCGAAAGAAACATAGTTTTTTTCTCCCGGAACTTTTCCGCGCAGCTTTTCTATATCATGCCCAAGCTCGACGCTGCCGAGTCTTGCGGCTTCAGCCATCATTTTAAGGTAATCCGGCTCTGGCTCCACCTTCCTTTCGGAGCAGGTGCACAGACAGAATACCGCTGCGGCAAGCAAAACTGCCGTGATATATTTTTTGATGTTTTTTTTCATGTCTTTCCCTCCCTGCAATGTTTTTTCCCCTTGTCCAATCAGGGGCGCTGTTATTAAGGTTTCTCTTTGTGAGGATGAGCTTGACCGGCCTGACCGGTGCTGCGGTCAAGCTCGCTTTTGTATTTATGCAGGAAATAATCCAGACAGTCGATCTGATTCTGACAGATGTGGAGCCGTGCAAGAAGCTCCGCACGCCACGTTTTCAGAATCGTGTACGCTTCCATTGAGCTTCCTTTTTCCATATATGCCAGAATCATGTCGAGCTGCTCCTCCGGCACTCCGGCGTCAAGCAGACAGCGTTTATCCGACACTCTGGGCACCTTCTTTCTTTTGCAGTGCAAATCGTTTTACCGGGCGGTAATAAAGCAGCGCCGCAAAAATCATCAGTGTTGTTGCGGACAGGCTTACCGGATAAGCGGTCATTATTGTCCTGAAAGTCCGGCTTTGCGGAAAGACGAATTGGATCCAGCCTATGCGGATGCCGCATACGCCGAGCATTGTCAGAAGCGTCGGCGCAAGCGAGATCCCGAAGCCGCGCAGATAACCGCTCATGACTTCGTAAAGCAGGCTGAAGAAATGCGAAAGCATGACCATCATCAGCCGGATATAGCCGATCTCGATGACCTCCGGGGAGCTGTTGAAAAGCATCAGCAGAGTTTTTCCGGAAAAAAGTATTACCGTAATTGCGGCTGACAGCGCGGCGATCCCCTCCGCCATGCATAGCAGCATTGTTTTCCGGCAGCGGCGCAGTTCGCCCGCACCGAAGTTCTGCCCGACGAAGGTGGTGCAGGCCTGCGAGAACGAGTTGAGAATGTCATAGGTGACGATTTCAATATTGAACGCCGCGCTTGATGCGGCCATGACTACTGTGCCGAGACTGTTTATGGCGGATTGAATGACGATATTGGAAAGCGCAAACACGGCGCTCTGTACTCCGGCCGGCAGACCTATCCGGAGAATACGTTTTAAAATGCCCGTATCTATTCTCAGAAGCTTCGGCTCAAGATGGATATCCTGCGCGCTCTGCCGTAATTTGCGATACAGTAAGGCGGCGCTTACGGCGTTGGAGATCACCGTCGCAATAGCGACGCCATCAACAGTCATATGCAGCACGGCAACAAAAAACAGGTTGAGGATCACGTTTAGGATTCCTGATGTTATAAGCGCGATCAGCGGTGTTTTCGTTTGCCCTATACTGCGGAATATTGCTGCCTCAAAGTTATACAGCAGAATCACCGGCATCCCCGCCAGATAGATACGCAGATACAGGTACGCCTGCGGAAACACATCCTCCGACACGTTCAGAAGACCGAGCACAGGCGCGGAAAGCGCCTCACCTGCAAAGGCCACCAACAGGCCGCCTATAATCGCCAGAAGTACGGAGGTGTGTACAGCTTTTGTGACAGCCTCTTTATCTCCGTGGCCTACCGCGTTGGCGATCACAACATCGCTCCCAAGGGCTATGCCTATAAAAAAGTTGACGATCAGGCCAATGAGAGGACTGTTTGCACCTACTGCGGCCACGGCGGCGGTGCGGTCAGTCAGACTGAAATTGCCGACCACTGCGATGTCGGAAGCATTGAACAGCTGCTCGAGAATTGCCGTTGCCGCTACCGGCAACGCAAATGCAGGCAGTTTGTTCCATATAGGCCCATGCAGCATATCCAACTGTTTTTGACGTTCCATGATAACTTGCTTCTTTCTCCTTTTTTGAAACAGTATAGCCCTACGGCATAATAATAGCAAATACTTATGAAGAATGGTTAATCATAGTTGACAGGAATGATAAACCGGCTTATACTGACCCTGAGGTGAAAAGAAATGGAGATACGCTTACTGCGGTATTTTCTCGCTGCTGCGAGAGAGGAAAATATTACAAGAGCGGCGGAGAGCCTGCATATTTCGCAGCCGTCTCTGTCCAAACAGCTGATGGAGCTGGAGCAGGAGCTTGGAAAACAATTGCTTGTACGCGGAAAGCGAAAGATAACGCTGACCGAAGACGGCGTTTTACTGCGTCGGCGCGCAGATGAAATTTTGACACTGGTGGAAAAAACGCAAAATGAGCTGAGCGCCGATGTCGCACAGATCGGCGGGGAAGTGACGATTGGCGGTAATCCGACAGTGCCGGTGCTGAAAACCGCGGCGGCTATCCGTGAGGAATATCCGGAAATACGTTTCCGCTTTTACAGCAGCGACGCGACGGATGTATTGGAACGGCTGGAGCACGGCAGTCTGGATTTTGCCATACTGCTGGAGCCTGTTGACGCCGTTAATTACGAATATCATTCTCTCGGCGACAGTGCCCGTTGGGGACTTCTTCTGCCGGAGCAGTGTTCCCTTGCCGAAAAAACGGTTATCGGGAGGGAGGATATCAGAGAAATCCCGCTTATTATGCACCACCGCGCCGGATTGCAGCAGGAGATCGCCCATTGGGCGCAGACGGAGATCGAGCGGCTGAATATTGCCGCCTCCTATAATGTCGTCAACGGTGATCCGACTGCCTTTGTGGAGAGCGGGCTTGGGTATTTTCTGACCGCGGAAGACCATATACCGAAACAACTGCCTTCGGGTCTATGTTTCCGTCCGCTTTACCCGTCCCTTGAAATCCACCATGCGCTTGTCTGGAAGCGGTATGCGGTTTTCAGCAAGGCGGCGGAGGTGTTTTTACAGAGGTGCAAATCGATACACTTGTGAACTGCTTGTATTGTTCGTGATAATGCAGCGGCCCCCGCTTGAAACGGAGCTTTCAAGCGGAGGCCGGATATGTTGTATACAAAAACAATTGAAAGGATAATGCCGTAAAGCTCAGCCCTTATACGGCGGGTGGACATACTGCCCGTGTCTGAGTGTTTTATTGCCGTATTGAATGGAAAATTTCGGGCAGTGGTGCAGGCAGCAAAGACACATTACGCATTGCTCCTTGACCCATACCGGCCTGCCGCCGCGCAGTTCGATAGCGGAAACGGGGCAATTTCTTTTGCAAAGGCCGCAGCCGATGCATGTATCCGACACCGTCAGGTGAGCTGTGCGGCGCATCTGCGCATAGTGCGGATGATAGAGACGCACGGCAGGCATAGGCACTTTATCGCGCATGAAATCGCCGCTGTCACGCTGACTGACGTGCTGGATCAGAGCGTCTATCTGCGGCTCGGCGGCAAGATTGGTGCGCCGCACTTTGGCCGCATCGCTAAGGTCAAATATCGGTGTCCATGTATCGGGCATTTTCACACTGAAACGTGCGTCGGGCGTCAGCCCCTTTTTTTGCAGATGCTCCGCCGCAAAACGGCCGGATTGTCCGCTGGTCGTGCCGTATGTTGCGGCGAACCACAGGTATGCGGGTCTGCCGAGCTCCAGACGCTCCAAAAAATCGTTTACGATACTCGGCAGTCCCCAGCAGTAAACGGGGGAGATAATGCCGACGGCTTCGCCTTCGGCGGGAGAAAATGCAACTTGCCGCGTTTTCATACACTCCGCAACGGAAATGAGCGCATCTCCTGTAACGGCGGCGGTACGGTCGGCAACATATCTGCTGTTGCCTGTTGCGGAAAAGTAAAAAATCATATCAGAACTCCTTCACAATGATCGATTTCGTGCTGGATGATCTCAGCCGTCCAGCCGGTAAAGGTCTTGAGGCGCGTCTGAAATTTCTCGTTCTGCCATTGCACTTTTATGGACTGAAAGCGCATTGTCTTTCTTGTGCCGCTTAAAGACAGACACCCTTCCTCCGCCTCGTATGCGCCGGAACGCCTTATGATCACCGGATTGAACATGACCGTATAGCTGCCGCCGCACTCGAACGCGATGATGAGCTTGTTTACGCCGATCATGTTTGCCGCCATACCTACGCAGCCGTCCTTGTGGGCAATCAGCGTGTCCAGCAGATCCTGCGCCGTACAGAGATCATCCGCCGCGGCGCTTTCGGCTTTCTGTGCAAGAAAAGCCTTGTCTTTGCAGATTTCACGAATCATTCAGCTGCCCCCCTTTGATCATTTTTATATTGTATCAGCCGGTGTTCAAATGTGCAAGCAATTTTGCCTGTACGGCAAATGCCTCATTTTTTACTTTTTTCTTGACAAGTGACCGAACGGTAACTATAATGCGAGTGACCGGCCGGTCATTATTGTTCGCTGAGACAGGAAGGGAGTGAAGGCAGTGCCCCGGATGAATAAAGGGGGAAAATTTATTTTCGGGCAGTCGCTGATAAGCGAGCAGGGACTTGTGCGCCTGCCGCCGCAGACGGCTGATGAGTATCACATCACATCGGAAGGAAAGGTATATCTGTTTACGGGAAGCAAAAGTACAGGCGGCTTCTGCGTGACGCGGCGTGGTTTGCTCCTGCCGTCGGAGTTAGGCCATATCCTGACCGAAACTCCGGCGCTTGCGTACTATGAGCTTCCTGAGGGGAGCTTTTTGCATTACAAAGGACGGGCATACTGCTGGACGAACATCTCGGAAGGCGGAGAGATCAGGCTGACAGAGGAAATGCTGACATATCTGGAATTGAAGCATGGAATGTGCCTGTTATGCATCAAAAGCAGCAATATTGCCTTTACAATGGGCGCGAAAGGACCGCTTCTGAAAAAAGCGGTCGATTTCAACGGTGAAATACCGTTGTTTTGAAAATTTGATTTTGAAGGAGAAACACACATGAAACACAAATCTTTTACTGCCGCTGTTATTGCGGCAATACTGCTTTTTGCGCTTACGGCCTGCGGAAAGGCGCAGATCGGCGAAGCACCCGTTCAGGAAACGGCTGACGTTCAGGAAACGCCAGCCGTGGCACAGACGAGTACGACGGAAGCGGCGCAGCTGCCAGGCGGCGAAGACGCCGCTGCGGAAAACGCCGATTCTGCTGATGAGGCGTGGAAAACCGAGTTTGAAAAGAGCCTGTTTGAAAATTACGGCGTCAAACCGGAATATTATGAGGATCTGGGCGGCGGTATATATCAGGTCTACGTGGAAATAGACGGCAAAATCGTTCCCTATGTCGCGGTGGATTCGGCCACCGGCGACTATCACGGGTAAAACAGCAAGAAAAGTCGAGAAAAGTTGTGCCCGATACGGTAAAATACAGCCTGTAAGGAGTTGAAGAGCATGAAAGAACAGATACTTGCCGTACAGCGGATGCAGGACTATATTGAGAAGAACCGTTCGGGGGAGATCAGCCTGTCGGAGCTTGCGCGTGCATCGCTGTTTTCACCATGGTACGCATACCGTTTGTTCCGGGAGTGTCTCGGGCTGACGCCGATGGAGTATGTCCGCAAATACCGTCTCACGCAGGCGGCCAGACAGCTTCGGAACGGGGATGTCAAGGTGATCGACGCGGCCTATAACGCGGGATTTTCCAACGCCGACACCTTCACGCGGGCATTTTACCGGGAGTTTGGGCTGAATCCGAGCGACTATGTGAAAAATCCAGTGCCTATTACGTTCTTCATCCCTTACGGCGTAAAATACCGTGAAATGCGAAAGGAGAACATCGACGTGTCAAACATTCAGACGATTTTTGTACAGATCGTCCGTAAACCGGAGCGCCTGTGCATCATAAAGCGCGGCAAGTGTGCGCAGGACTATTTTCCGTACTGCGAGGAGGTCAGCTGCGATGTGTGGGGCATCCTCATGAGTATGCGATCACTCTGCGGAGAGCCGGTATCCATGTGGCTGCCGCCAAAATACAAAAAGCCGGGCACCTCCACTTATGTGCAGGGCGTTGAAGTCGAAACCGGCTATATGGGCGTTATTCCCGAGGGCTTTGACGTCATTCATCTGCCGGAGGCGGAATACATGATGTTCCAGGGTCAGCCCTTCCGTGAAGAGGATTACTGCGAAGCTATCCGCACCGTGCAGACGGCGATGGACGGCTATGACCCGTCTGCTGCCGGATACCGCTGGGACGATGAGAACCCGCGCATCCAACTGGAGCCGCGCGGTGAACGGGGCTATATTGAGCTTCGGGCAGTAAGGAGGCTTCCGGAATGAACGAGGCGATTTTTGTCCAGGGACTTACAAAAGCCTATAACGGGAAAACGGTGGTCGATCATCTGGATATTGCGGTACATAGAGGAACGGTATTCGGACTGCTCGGCGCAAATGGCGCGGGGAAAAGCACCACGATCGAGTGCATTCTCGGAACAAAGCAGGCGGATGCGGGAACGGTTCGCCTGTTGGGGCAGGATCCCCAAAAGCAGCGCCGTGCGCTTTTTGAGCGCATCGGCGTGCAGTTTCAGGAGGGAGACTATCATCCTGAAATAAAAGTATCCGAGCTTTGCGAGGAAACCGCAAGTCTCTACCGCGATCCTGCCGATTGGCGCGCACTGTGCGGGCAGTTCGGCATCGGCGATAAGGCGGGCGCGGCGGTCAAAGGCCTGTCCGGCGGAGAACGGCAGCGGCTTTTTATTGTGCTGGCACTGATACCCCAGCCGGAGCTGGTATTTCTTGACGAGCTTACCACCGGCCTTGACGCAAGGGCGCGGCGCGGCGTCTGGAAAACGCTTGAATCGCTCAAAAAACAGGGCTTGACGATTTTTTTGACGTCGCATTTTATGGATGAGGTCGAGATGCTGTGCGATGAGATATGCATCCTGAAAAAAGGTACGGCAGTATTCCGCGGCACCGTTGAGCAGGCAAAGGCAAAGTGTGCCTGCGAACGCTTTGAAGACGCTTATTTGCAGCTTTCGGATGAGGAGGCGGAAGAATGAAACGTTTTTTTACATTTCTGAAAACAGAATTGAAGCTCAGTGTGCGTGATATGAATATGCCGATCTTCGCTGTTATCATGCCGCTTATAGTCTTTGTGATCCTGGGTGTGATCTACGGCTCGAAGCCCGCCTTTGACGGCGCGGAATTTACGTTTCTTGAACAGAGCTTCGGGGCGGTCGGGGCTATAGCGATCTGCGCGGGCGGACTGATGGGATTGCCGCAGGCCGTATCCAATCTGCGCGAAAAAAAGATACTAAAACGCCTTCGCGTAACACCGGCAAGCCCGCTCCTGCTCCTTGGCGTGGAGCTGGCAATGTATGCCGTCTACTGTGCTGTCTCCCTTGCGGTGCTGTCGGCTGCGGCGCTTTTATGGGGAGTGCGGCTGCATGGTTCACTGCTCTCTTTTCTGGGAAGCTGGGCGGTCACAATGATCTCGACGCTGTCGGTTGGGATGCTTGCGGGCGGCGTGGCAAAGGACGTCAGGCAGGCGGACGTCATTGCTTCCGTGCTCTATTTCCCTATGCTGGTTTTTTCCGGCACGACGCTGCCCATTGAAGTCATGCCGCGCACGATGCAGAGGGTCGTAAGCTGTTTCCCGCTGACTCAGGGCATAACGATGATGAAAAACGCTTTTCTGGGCGCGGGGTCGGGGAGCGTTATGACGCCCGTGTGCGTGATGTTCGGTCTTACCGCACTCTGTACCGCGCTCGCCGTCCGTTTCTTCCGATGGGAGTAATATTTTAATACTGCGGAACAAGAACGCGCAGGCAATTATGCTTGCGCGTTCTTTGTGCTTGTGATAAAATAATTTGTCAAAAAAATTACGGAAGAGGACTTAAGGGGGCATTATGAGTATAATAGAGGATATATCGCTTGCACCGTCCGGAGAGATGAAGATAAAGTGGGTCGAACGCAATATGCCGGTTCTGCGCGGATTAGGGGAGGAATTTGCTGTTTCCAAGCCGTTCGCCGGACTTAAGGTCGCGCTGTCGGTGCACCTTGAGGCGAAGACCGCGTATCTCTGCCGCGTTATGGAGATGGGCGGCGCGGAGATGTACGTGACCGGCTCTAATCCTCTTTCAACGCAGGATGATGTTGCCGCCGCGCTTGCGGACGGCGGGATGAACGTTTTTGCCCGCTACGGCTGCTCAATGGAAGAATATGAGCAAAACCTCTGCCGAGTTATCGAGGCCGGACCGAACATAATTATCGACGACGGCGGCGATCTTGTGCATCTCATCCACACAAAATATACCGACCTTATCCCTGAAATAATCGGCGGCTGCGAGGAGACGACCACCGGTATCCACCGCCTCAGGGCGATGGCAAAGGCCGGAACTCTGCGCTTCCCAATGGTCATGGTGAACGATGCAGACTGCAAGCATATGTTCGATAACCGTTACGGCACAGGGCAGAGCGTGTGGGACGGAATAATGCGCACGACGAATCTTATCGTCGCGGGTAAGCGCGTTGTCGTTTCGGGCTATGGCTGGTGCGGCAAGGGAGTGGCTCTGCGCGCAAAGGGTATGGGCGCAAAGGTCATCGTTACCGAGACTGACCCAGTCCGTGCTCTTGAAGCCGTGATGGACGGATACGAGGTAATGCCGATGAGCGAGGCCGCGAAGCTGGGCGATATCTTCTGCACCGTCACCGGATGCAGCGGCGTTATCACCAAGGAGCATTTTATGTCCATGAAGGACGGGGCAATTCTCTCCAACGCCGGCCATTTTGACGTTGAGGTCGATATGGCGGGGCTTGAGGCGCTTGCGGTCGAGAAATATGAAGCGCGTCATAATATTCAGGCATATGTTCTGCCGGACGGGAAGACAGTGTTCACAATTGCCGAGGGCCGGCTTGTGAATCTTGCCGCGGCCGACGGACACCCGGCGGAGATAATGGATATGAGCTTTGCCATTCAGGCGATGAGCGCGAAATATCTTGCGGACAACAGGGCGTCTCTCAAGCCGGGCGTGATTCCCGTACCGCGTGAGATAGACGACTATGTGGCAAGGATAAAGCTTGCGTCCATGGGCGTTTCAATTGACACGCTCAGCGATGAACAGAGGGATTATTTGGGAATATAAATTCCGACGCTGCCCCGCGGCAGTATGCGGAAATGAAGGGAAGTGATCGGGTTGGCCGATATGGAGATAAAAGACGGGCGCGGCATGGACTTTGAGGCCATACACGAAAAGCGGAACGACGAGCTTACGGAGCTGCTTGACAACCGAGACATGAAGCAGCTGCAAAAGCGCATGGAAGAAATGAACGAGTTCGACGTTGCCGAATTTCTTTCCGAGATCGGCGACAAGAGAATGCCGATGGTTTTCCGCCTGCTTTCCAAGGAGACCGCCGCCGAGGTTTTTGCAAACTTTGAAGCCCCCGAGCAGGAGCAGATCATAAATTCCATAACAGATTCCGAGCTGGGAAATATAATAGAAGAGCTGTATGTTGACGACGCCGTCGATATGATGGAGGAACTGCCTGCGAACGTCGTAAAGCGCGTCATGCGCACCGCGACGCCCGAAACGCGCAACCTCATCAATCAGTACCTCCGTTTTCCGGAAAATTCCGCCGGAAGCATTATGACCTCGGAGTTTGTTGACCTCAAGAAATATATGAGCGTCAAGGAATCCTTTGCGCGCATCCGCCGTATAGGTGAAGACAAGGAGACGATATACGTCTGCTTTGTCATATCGGCAGATCGAAAGCTTGAGGGCATCGTCACCGTCAAGGATCTGCTTCTTGCCGATGACGATGTGATCATCGAGGAGCTGATGGACAGAAACGTCATTTTTGCCACCACTACCGAAGATCAGGAAAGCGTTTCGGAAAAGTTCTCCGACTACGACCTTATGGCTCTGCCGGTCGTCGATAAGGAAGGACGCCTCGTCGGCATAGTCACCGTTGACGATATCATTGACGTCATGGAACAGGAGGCCACTGAGGACTTTGAGATCATGGCCGGTATGACGCCGTCCGATAAGCCCTATTCGCGCACATCCATTCTTGAAATGTGGAAAAACCGTATCCCTTGGCTCATGTTTCTGATGCTTTCCGCGACCTTTACCAGCATGATACTCACCTCCTTTGAGGACAGACTTGCCGTGCAGGCGGGGCTTGTGGCGTTCATACCGATGCTTATGGGCACGGGCGGCAATTCCGGCGCGCAGTCTTCGACCGCGGTCATACGAAGTCTTTCCCTCGGCGATACCGAACCGGGCGACGCCCTGCGCGTCATGTGGAAGGAACTGAGAGTGGCGTTTCTCTGCGGTATTACTCTTGCGGCGGTTAATTTCGTGAAAATGCTGCTGGTGGACGGTATGCTGCTGAGAAACGACAATATTACGCTTGCCGTCGCCGCAACGGTCAGCCTGTCGGTGCTGTTCATAGTCATGTTCGCAAAGGTCGTCGGCTCGGCACTGCCTATTCTGGCTGAAAGGATCGGCGTCGATCCGGCGGTAATGGCAAATCCGCTTATATCCACGGTCACAGACGCGGTATCGCTGCTTATATATATCTATATCGCAAAATTAATACTGCATATATGAGGTTTTGAAAATGAGCTTTTCGGTTCTTTTGGGCAAGATGCTTATATTCGTCGTGCTGATGGTGATAGGCTATCTTTGTGTGCACACGGGTTATATCAGCAAGGCGTTTGTGGCGGATGCCAGCAAACTTACGATAAACGTTTTCCTTGTCGCCTCGATATTGAATTCGGTGTTTGATTCCGAAATGCAGCTTGGTCTGGGCGGTCTTGCGAAGATCATCGGCATCATGAGCCTTATGTATGCCGTCAGCTGTATTATCGCTTTCGCCGCGGCGAAGCTTGCAAAGCTTCCGCCGGAGAGAGAGACTGTGTTTGAAATGGTTACGGCGATAGGGAATAATATGTTCATTGCCCTGCCTGTCGTTCAGCAGGTATACGGTGCGGAAGGCGTGTTTTACGTGTCAATGTCGTCTCTGCCGGTCAACCTGCTGCTGTATACATATTATGTGTACAGGCTCACACAGGGTCGGGGAAATACCGCTTTCAAACTCAAAGATGTATTTTCCGCGCCTCTTGTCGCAACCGTTGTTTCACTTGTGATCTTTGCCTGCCGGATTCCAGTGCCGCCCGTCATAAAGGGTGTCATTTCCTCAATGTCCGCCGCGACGATGCCTCTTTCGATGCTGGTCGTCGGCGCGTCTCTGGGCAGCATAAGGTTCGCGGATGCCTTCCGGGATAAGTACGCGTATGTCTCCGGCGTTCTCAGGATCGCCGTTATCCCCGCCGCAGTGTATCTTGTTCTGAAAATGATACCTATGGAGCCGATGCTCCTTAAGGCCGCAGTGATTATCGCGGCAACTCCCGGCGCTATCGTGTGCACAGTGCTTTCGGTGCAGTACGGCAGGGATTATGTTTTTTCATCTAAAGCGATCCTGCTGACAACGGCCGTTTCAATGCTGACGATCCCCATGTGGGTATATTTTCTCGGGTAGGTGACAGAAAATGCATATTCCGTCCGGCGCTACGCAGACGGTCGAGCTTTTGAGCTTCCGCGATGCGCTTGAATTATCCGGAAAAAGCGGCGGCTATGACAGTAATAAATGGCTGTACGTACCGGATTTTTATACCGAATACCGTTATATTCTCGGCACAAAGGGGAAAGACCCGCTTATCTGCATAGGCATAAACCCGTCCACCGCCGCACCCGACGACCTTGACAATACCCTCAAGTCCGTTGAACGCATCGCAAAGGGCAACGGCTACGATTGCTGGATAATGTTCAATGTATATGCGCAGCGCGCCACACGCCCCGACGATATGGACAGGGAGCTTAATGCCGCTCTGCACAGGGAGAATATGGCGGCGTTTGAGTACATACTTTCTTCTGCCGCAGCCTCGGGCGCCGCGCCGTCTGTCTGGGCGGCTTGGGGGACGATAATAGAAAAAAGACCTTACCTCAAAAGCTGCGTGGCCGATATGGTATCACTCGGAGAGGAATACGGCGCGAAATGGCTTTGCGCGGGAAAATGTTCGGCAAAGGGGCACCCGCATCACCCGCTGTATCTGAGGAAGGACGAAAAAACAGCGGAATTTGATATCAGGAGCTATCTGGAAAAATTATGAAGCTTGCAGTCTGTCAGATAAAAACGGAAACAGATCAGGACGAAACCCTCCGCAGGGCGGAGGAAATGATACGCGAGGCGGCGGAGAATGGCGCGGAGATCATTGCTCTGCCGGAGATGTTCGCCTGCCCGTATTCAAGAAAATATTTCAAGGTATATGCCGCCCTCGGACATGAGAAGACGCTTTCTGCCATGAAGCGCTGGGCAAAGGAAAACGACATTCTGCTTATAGGCGGTTCGGTTCCGGAAACGGAAGACGGCAAGGTTTACAACACCTGCTTTGTCATCGACGGAACCGGCGAGGTCATAGCGCGTCACAGAAAGATACATCTTTTTGAGATAGATGTTCCGGGGATGCGCTTCAGCGAAGCGGCAAGCTTTGAACCGGGCAGAGATATAACCGTTTTTGACAGCAAATGGGGCAAAATGGGCGTTGCGATATGCTTTGATGTGCATTTCCCCGAACTTTTCAGGGCAATGGCGGTGCGCGGGGCAAGGCTTGTGATCCTTCCGGCGCAGTTTGACGCCGTTATGGGTGCGCTGCACTGGAAAAGCCTGCTCAAATGCAGGGCGGACGACAACCAGGTCTTCTTCGCAGGCGTATCGGCGGCGAGGAACGAAGCGTTCAGCTATAAAGCCCTCGGGGATTCAATGGTCATTGATCCTTACGGACAGATCATTGCTGAGTGCGATGAAAAGGAGCATATACTCTATGCCGATATCGACCTTGATATGGTTGACGAGGCGAGAAAGCGCCTGCCGGTTTTCAATCATCTGCGTCGGGACGTGTATAAGGTTGCGGAATGATAAGAGAAGATATAGAAAGATACTCCCCCTGCTGTGAACAGGAGGAGCGCGACAAAAAATTGATCCTTGATTTTATCGGCAGAAATGCGGACGCTTTTGTGCGCACTAACCTGACAGCGCATATGACCGCTTCCGCATGGGTCGTCAACCGCGAACGCACAAAGGTGCTTATGGTTTATCACAGAATATACGACTCATGGTCATGGACGGGCGGACACGCCGACGGGGAGACCGATCTGCTTTCCGTCGCCGTAAGAGAGGTACGTGAGGAGACGGGCGTTTCGGCGCGTCCCGTGTCGGAGGATATATTTTCTCTTGAGATACTCACGGTTGACGGGCATGAAAAGCGCGGAAAGTATGTGTCGAGTCATCTGCATCTCAATGTGACATATCTCCTTGAGGCCGATGAACGGGATGAACTCCGTGCTTGCGAGGAAGAGAACAAGGCAGTGGCGTGGTTTACCCTTGACGGCGCTCTCAAAGCCTCAACAGAGCCTTGGTTCGTCGAGAGAATATATAAAAAGCTCAACAAAAAGCTGACGGAAAACTGAACCGTCAGCTTTTTATATATCACGTTTCCTGCCGTGCCTGCAGGTATTCCTCGAATGTTATTCCGGCATCGGTTATTTCGCGGGCGGCCGTTTTGCCGACGTAGCGGTAATGCCACGGCTCATAGATTATCCCGGTTATTTCGCTGCTGCCGTTCGGGTAGCGCAGGATGAAGCCGTAATCGGCACAGTGCTCCATGAGCCATTTCTGCGTTCCGGTGCGCTCCTGCCCATCGTCAAGATTTGTATAGAAATAGTCTATCAGATCTACCGCAAGGCCGAGCTGATGCTCACTCGTGCCGGGTACGGCGACTGACCGCGCCGCGATCGCGGGAGCGTCGGCGCGTGAAACGCCTGTTGCCATAACGCGCTGTATCTTCTTGTCAAAAAGCTCCTGCTGGTATTCCTGCGTTCTGTATGCCGAGCAGATAACGGGGAAATGCCCCGCCTCACGGCAGTCGAAAAGCATTTTGGTCAGAGCCTCTGCACAGCGCCGGTCTACACGGTAGCCGTCCTCCACGGTGGCAAGCTCCGGTGCATAGTCCTCATCAATGGCGTTCCACGGGTTTACGAGTACAAGCAGCTCCTCACTGTATGCTTTCAGGCGGCGTTCTGTCAGCTCAAGCATCTTTTCCTTGCCGCTTTTGTATAGAGCCGCAGCGGAGCCAAGCTCCTGAAGTTCCATTCTGAGTCTGGCGGCATGAACCTCATTTACGACGGCGGCAGTGTCGAACTGTGAAATAAGCTTTCTGCTGAAGCGCCCGCTGCGGACAAGCGTCAGAGTAACGCATAGCAGCACTGCCGCCGTCAGCAGAGCCGCCGCCGAGAGGAGCCTTGTTTTTTTAGAAGCCATAAAGAAAATCCCGAATTGTAAAGTAGACAAAAAGCGCCCTGCCAGGATCCGCGGCGTACTTCTTCGTCAAGCTGACCGGCAGGACAAGAGTCCTGAGACTGTCGAAAAAAGCCTCGCAGAGTTTTTTGACAAGCTGGTCCTGCCGGTTATTATTCCCGTAATATCAGCCGTAATACCAAGGCCACGGGCAGGGATACCAATAATTCCACACGGGAGCTGCCCACGAGGTTGCGCCGCAGGTGGTGCAGTAGTAGTACGGATACTGCGTCCAATCACTGCCGATAACGCCCCAGCCCCATGCGATCGCCCAATTATGCACGTGCTGGCATATACCCTCGCCGTGCTCGCCCACGCAGAGCGGGCCAAGGCAGTTTGTACAGGTGCCGTGATCCTTGCCGTCGCAATTGAAGTGTCCGGCAATACCGCACTTACCGTAGCCGTGTCCTTCGGCGCCGTCCTGACAGCTGAAATGACCGCAGACCATAAGATGAGGCACGGTGCCCATGTCATTGCCGCACTTGGAGCAGTATGCGTTGAGTACGCGTGTCTTCTCTCCGCCGCCTACCGTTACGGTGAACTCATCGAGCGCAGCGCCGGTATGATCCGTTACTGTTATGACCGATTCACCAAGGCCGGAGGCGTGATATCTGGTGGGGGAATCAATGAAAACGGCAGAGGGGGTGCTGCTTACATATGTAAAGCCGTTTTTGCCTATCAGCGTTTCTTTTACCGCGGTATAGCTTCTGTCTGAATAATCAAACTCCACCGTCATGGTGTCGAAAAGGCTTCTGTCCATCATGTCGGTATCCAGCAGCTTATAGAGCTGGGCGTTTATATAACCGGCAACGGTGACATTTGTTTTTTCCTGCCCTTCATAGACCTCTTTGGATGCACCGCTTATTTTCATCGTATAATGGTGCACACTTTCGGTCGAGTCGGCAAACGCGGGAACCGCAAGAGAAAAAATCATGACAATTGCGAATAAAACGGCGGTAAGCTTTTTCATTGATACCGTCCTCCTTGTAAAAAACTGTATTTATTATATCACTGCCGAAAACCGGATGTCTACAACAATTTTATGCGTTGCTATGCCATTCGCAGCCGGTTATTTTTCTGCCGAAACCGGTCGATGCGAACTCTCTGTACACCTTTGCTGCCATGGGCAGCGCAATGATGAAGGCAAACGTATCCGCGGCGGCCTGAGCGAGGTAAACGCCCTGTATGCTTTCGCTGAAAAGTCTGGGCAGTATCATGACGGCGGGGATAAACATAAGCCCCTGCCTGGCGGCGGACAGCACGGTCGCCCCGAGCATACGTCCCATACTCTGATACATCATATTGGTAAGCGTTATCACGGCCGTGAGCGGGAAGGTGATGCACTGCATCCGCAGCGCCCTTGTGCCGAAAGCGATAACTTCGGCATCGTCCCGGAACAGCGTGATAAGCTGCGGCGCGAGGGCAAAGCCTAACACACCCATGAACAGGAGGAATATTGACCCGTATTTAATGCAGTACGTATAGCCGTTCCAGACCCTGTCGTATTTCTTCGCGCCGTAATTAAAGCCGCAGATCGGCTGGAAGCCCTGGCCGAAGCCGATAACGGCGGAGAAGACCAGCAGAACGATCTTGTTCACTATGGAAAACGCCGCAATGGCCTCCTCAGCAAGCTCCGGCGGAACGGATGAAGCGGCCGCCGAGTTGAGGCAGAGCGTTGCAAGGCTTGCAAGCGCCTGCCGGCAGAGGGAGGGAAGGCCGCCGATGCATATGTTTTTAAGATAATATGCGGAGGGAGTAAAATTTCTGAGCCTGAGCTTCAGGCTGTCACTGCGCAGGGTGCCTATATAGAGAAGCGCACAGCTGATGATCTGACTGAACATCGTCGCCAGCGCCGCGCCACTGACCTCAAGGTCAAAGATAAAGATGAAAATCGGGTCGAGCACACAGTTGAGCACTGCACCAGACACAAGCCCTATCATTGCAAAAACGGCGTTGCCCTGAAAGCGCAGCTGGTTGTTCAGAACGCAGGACAGGCACATGAACGGTGCGCCGCAGAGAATGAACGTGAGATAATCGCTTGCATAGCCGATCGTGGCGGCGTCCACAAGCCCATCCCGCGCACCGAGCAGGGCGAGCAGCCCGCCGCGGAAAACGATGCCTGCCGCAAGAAGCACAAGCCCGAAAAGAGCCGCGCATATTCCGCCGGTCGCGGCCATTCTTTCGGCATGCGAAAGGTCGCGTGCACCGAGAGCGCGCGAGATGAAGTTGCCGGAGCCTTGTCCGAAAAAGAAGCCTATTGCCTGTATAATGGTCATAATAGGAAGGATAAGACCCACGCCTGCCGTCGCTTCCGTGCCAATGCGCCCGACGAAAAAGGTGTCCGCCATGTTATAGGCGGCGGTCACCAGCATCGTTATTACCGTGGGAACGGCCAGCTCCCATATGAGCCTGCTCAGAGGCTCCTCCGTCATTCTATGAAATTTC
This sequence comes from bacterium, assembly GCA_963617275.1. Taxonomy (GTDB): domain Bacteria; phylum Bacillota; class Clostridia; order Oscillospirales; family Oscillospiraceae; genus Limivicinus. The sequence continues at coordinate 40,322 of CAVENX010000049.1, read as the reverse complement.
TCATCTGCCGTATTCACGTATTACGCCGCTTTCTTTCTGATTTTTTTGGTTTATTATAACAGATGGCGGCCTGATGTGCAAATGCAAAACATTTTGTAAAATGTCATTTTTTATCATGGCTTCGATATTGTCTTTTTGATAAAGTTATGATATATTAAAACAAAAAATATTTATGGGAGGCAAGCATAATGGATATAAACAGCATCAAGGAAGAAATCAAGGGACTTGATATGGGCGTCCTCGTCACCAAGGCTACCACTGCTGCATCGAAGATCGACCTCGGCGATGTGAAGCGCGTTGTCAACGATATTATTGACAGCCCCGAGACCGATAAGCTCAAGGAAGTCGGCAGAACGGTGGGCGATTTTGCGGGATATGCGAAGATCGTTGTCGGCGACGCCATCAAGAGCCTTAAAAAGTAAAAACAAACCTGTAATCCGGCAGAATCTGCGTTCTGCCGGATTTTATTCAGCTTGTCAAAGAAGCAAGCTTCTTTGACAAAAAGGCTGCACTGCGCTCTGTGCCTCGGTTGTTCGCCGCAGGCGAACAATTCGACACTCGCTACGTGAGAAGTGTTTTCTCCGACGTACACGCCGCCGGAGAAAACAATCAAAACTATTTTTTGCCTGCGGGCAAAAAACTCTGCGAGGCTTTTTTGACAGTCTCAATAATCAATTGAATTTATCATATAATATCACCGTCATGTATATCTGAGGATTTTGTTCGGAAAAGAAAGGAAAGTTGAAATGAAAAGCAAAAACATTATCTGCATTATTCTTGTGCTGACGCTTGCGTTCTGCGTTTTTGCCTCAGCCGCCGCATATGCTGTGGGAAACGATGCCGAAAAATCGACCACCCCTCCGCCCGCCAAACCGACTACCCCGCCGGCTGAGCTGCCCGTTGACCCAGGCAGTATCGCGGTGCCGCTTGTTCTCTCCCGTGTTGCCGATGAAAACGATAAATATGTCGTTCATGAGCTTGAGACGGCGGACGGTGTGATGACCGTTACCGCTGAACGCGACTTTGCAAGCTTCACCAATAAAGTCAGCACACTTGACATTCTTGCCAAGCAGGGCGTCGAAAAAATAGTTTTCGTCACCAATGGCGCGGCGTCCGAATTCATGCTCTCCGATCTGCTTGAAAAGACCGCAGACGCCGAAAGCTACAAGCTTACCCACGACGGCGAAAGCGTAAGCTTTTTCGCGGACGACGCGGATATAAGCGAGATACTTATAGGTGAGGAAAAGGCGGAATAAGCCGTTTTTCACGAAAAACATATAAAGACTGCGCCTTGTGCCGCGGCATCCGACAGCCGGACACAGGGCGCAGTGCATTTTTGACGGTATACGACGGCATCATTCCGTAAAATGTATGTGATTATAGATGTGATCCTGACAGAAGCAGTGATAGCCCTGACATTTTGAGCAGTAGCGGAATTCAAGATTCGGATAATCGGCGTCAGTTCTGCCGCAGACGGCGCATTTGTGGCGGTAGAGATTTGCCTGCTGTTCGCGGCGTATCCGCGCCGACTCGCGCCTGAAATTTATAGTATTTGCGCCCGGCCTGCGCGGCAGCTTGTCCAGAAGATCGCGCCCGCAGAATATGAGAAAATTCAGGATCGCCACGAGCGGGAGAAGATTTGCGGGGAAAGACGTCGTAAAGAGGCTCAGCACGAACAGAGCCGCATCGACCCACGCAAGATATTTCATCTTTATCGGGATTATGAAGAACAGCAGCACCTGCATATCCGGGAAAAGCACCGCGAACGAGAAAAACATACTGAGATATACATACTGTGCGGTAAGGCTCACATTAAGTCCGAGCAGCAGATACATAAGCATACCGTACAGCACCGTCAGTATGATGCCGGTGAAGAAATATACGTTGAAGCGCACGGTACCCCATTCGCGCTCAAGTACATTGCCTATAAGATAATAGAAGTATATAGCAATAAATGCAAGAAATCCCGTCTGCGGGGGATAAAGCGCAAAGGTGACGAGACGCCATATCTGTCCGCGCAGTATGGCGGCGGGGTTAAAAGTGAGGTAGCTGAAAAGCACGGGGTTGACTGCGCCTACAAGCCAGAAAACCACATTTGCAATGCAGACGTATTTCATCAGATTCGGGATGCCGAAATTCGGATGCTTTACGCAAAATCTGTCAAACGGATTATTGTTTCTTCGCATGTTTTTCTCCTGACGCTCAGGCGGCGGCATTACACGGCGCAGCCCTGGTTGTTATTTAATGATATATTATCCTTTTTAAAGGTCAAAGTCCATAAAAAATTGTAAACATTTGCAAAGCCGCCTGCGTTTATTCCGCCCTCATTCACGCCTTTGCAAATTTTTTCGTCAAAACTGAAAAAACCGCTTTTAATTTACATAACTTTGTGGTATTATGTAGACACAATTATGTTTCCGGAGACGACAATGGACGAAAAAGAGCTGAAAAACGAGATCATAGAGGGCAGAAATGCCGTTATAGAAGCGCTCAGAGCGGGGCGCGCCATAGATAAAATATACATTGCGCGCGGCGACGTCGATAAGACGCTCGGGCATATCGCGTCAAAGGCCAGAGAAAAGAATATAGTTGTCGTCGAGGCGGACAGGCGCAAGCTGGACTTTATGAGCCAGACCCACGCGCATCAGGGCGTTGTCGCGCTTGCGGCCGTGCGGGAATACTGCACGATCGACGACATTTTTAAAAACGCGCAGGACAGCGGCGAACCGCCTTTCATTATAGTCTGCGATGAGATAAGCGATCCGCATAATCTGGGGGCTATCATACGTTCCGCCGAGTGTGCGGGCGCGCACGGGGTGATTATCCCCAAGCGGCGCAGCGCAGGCATGACCGCTATCGTGGACAAGTCGTCAGCCGGTGCTCTTGAGCATATGTTGGTCGCAAGGGTACCAAACCTTCCGGCAGCGATAGAGGAGCTGAAAAAACGCGGCGTATGGGTATATGGCACAGCGGCCGACGGCGATAACCGCCTCTGGGAAACCGAGCTCACGGGCGCGCTTGCTCTTGTCATCGGCTCCGAGGGAGACGGTATGGGCAGACTTGTGAGAGAAAGCTGCGACTTTATAATTAGTCTCCCGATGCACGGCAAGGTAGGCTCACTCAACGCCTCCAACGCTGCCGCGATAACCATGTATGAGGTGCTGAGACAGCGCAGCAGGTAAGGGACGGCGGAGAAGCGCGGTTTTTGACAGCCTGACGGCGGTTTTGCGCCGAAAAACATTCAGAATAAACACAGGATAGTTATATGGGCAGAAACACAACTAAAACTGAATACGGTTATGATGATATGTCCATTGACGATATACTCTCCGAATTTGGCATTAATGAAGACTTTTCAGATCCTGCCGAGCAGTATGAGGATGCGGTGTCCTCACCGTCAAGACACAGGGAGGACGATTCACTGTTTGACAGCCGCTTCAATATCGGCGGCAGGGCGAAGGACGATGGTGCTCCTAAGGATTACGGCGGACTCGATGTGAGCGCTGATGAGGACTATCAGCCGACGGAGACTGTGAAGAAAAAACGTCCTAAGCGCGGCGATGCATATACCGTTGAGGCGGAATATCCTGCCGGAACGGAATATTCTGAAAGACCGGAAAGAAAGAAAAAGAAAAAAAAGAAGAAAAAAGGCCCGTCCTATCAGCCGGGGTATGAGTCGAACGAGATGGACGAGGAAGAATTTGCCTCGAAATTCCGCAATATCGCCGACGATCAGGACGACGGCTTCGACAGTGAAGTTACCGCCTCCGAGGAAAAGGCGCAGGGCTATTTCCCACCCAGCTTTACGGAGTATCTTGCCTCGCTTTTTGCCGCTGTACATTTCAAGCTGCGCGGATTCGGCCGCAGTGACGTTGCCGCGACGATGCGCGATGACGACGAGGAACTGGGCGCCGAGGTCAGCGTCAAAAACGCTTCAAAATACTACGGTTCGTTTGTTCAGTCCGCAAGGCTGCGTCTTCTCATAAGTCTGGGGCTTCTGGCAATAATGTTCTATATCTCGCTTGGCCTGCCGCTGCCGGGGATGCTGAGATGCCTGCCTGTCAACGCGGCGATGTCTCTCACCGCCCAGCTTGCAGTCATGCTTCTGGGGCTTGATGTTGTGACGAACGGCCTTCTCAAAATCGTGCGTCTGCGCCCCGGCGCGGACTCGCTTGCCGTGATATCCTGCATCCTGACGTCTGTAGACGCCGCGCTTGTTGCCTCCTCAAATACAGGCGTCAGCCATCCGCCGCTGTGCGCGCTCTCATCACTGTCGCTTATCGGCGTGATGCTTTCTACCTACCTCACGGTCAGAAGCTTCCGCAAGGCGATGCGCGTTCCGGCGATAGCCAAGCGTATCTATGCCGTCGTCGGGAAAAACGACCTCGCCGGAAAGGAAATCACGCTCCTGAAAACCTCCGGCACATCCACAGGCTTTGTGCGCCGCTGTGAGGAAGCCGCCCCGGATGAGACGCTGTTTGAAAAGCTGTCGCCGTTCATCCTGCTTATAGCGCTTGTGATGGCTCTGGCGGTTTCGGTCATAACGAACAACGCTTCCGATTTCGTATACATATTCTCCGCGATTCTTTGCCCCGGAGTCCCATTCTGCGCACTTTTATGCTTTATTCTGCCTTTTTTCCTCGGCACGATGAAGATGTTTACCTCCGGCACGGCGATAGCCGGCTGGTCGGGACTGTGCGACGTGGGGCAGAGCAACAACCTTATTATTACCGACAGGGATATTTTCCCCGCAAGCAGCGTTAAGATAGAGTCCATACGCATATTCGCCGACGAGGACGCGCAGAAGGTCATATCCTATGCCGGTTCTCTTGTGCTTGCCTCGGGCTGCTCCATGTCCAAGGCCTTTGCCGACGAGATGGAGCAGAACAACTGCCCCGCGCTCAAAATCGACGGGTTTGAAGCGCTTTCCGGCGGAGGCTTCAAGGGACTTATCGAAGGCAGCACGGTGCTCTGCGGCAGCGCGGAGCTTATGCGCCTTATGAATATAAAAATTCCGTTCCGCCTTATCGACAAGACAACCGTGCTTCTTGCGATAGACGGGGTGCTTTTCGGAATATTTTCCCTAAAATACGATGCAAATCCGCAGGTGCGCAAGGCGCTTATAGAGCTTATGCGCTCCAACAGGCACCCCATATTTGCCATGCGCGATTTCAACATAACCCCCGATATGCTCAAGGAGCTTTTTGATATTGCGACCGACGGCTATGATTTTCCGCCCTATGTGGAGAGATTCAAAATGACCGAAGCCAAGGCAAAGGAAAAGAGCCAGATCGCCGCAGTCGTCTGCCGCGAGGGGCTTGTGCCGCTCACCACAATGGCGGAGACGGGGCGAGGCATGTATATGGCGACACGCGTCAACCTGATCGTTACGGCGGCAGGCGCGCTTCTCGGCATGATCATCGTGCTGATAAAAATGCTCACATCTACAATAAGCCTCGGCTTTATACTCCTTATAATGCTCATTGCGGCAATACCCGTTTTCTTCATATCGTACTTTATGAAATGAGCATGGCGCGGCAATTTGCCGCATACTCCTGCCGGAAAAGATCCCGGCGGGAAATTGATATGATACTTCTCTTATTGCAAGGGGTCACCGTCTCAGGTGGCCCTTTTTGCCGCCCTGTCGTATAAGATATCGTAATTTCAAATTTGTTAATTATATTGATGTTGACGCTGTGCGCCGGATATGCTATATTGTAATTTAATTCGGCGGCACAGACATTCTGTGATGTGCCGTGTATAAAGGAGTTGGATATCCGAAAATGGATGATGGCAGTCGATTGCCATGGATAATGGTTGGCGCACTGTTGGCGTGTGCCATGTTTTTTGCCGTTACGGAGACGGGCTTTGCTTCCGCCTCAAAGACCAAGCTTAAACTTGCCGCGGAACGCGGCTCAGGCAAGGCGCAGACGGCTCTGTGGGTACTTGAAAACTTTGACAGGGCGATCACCACAATACTTATAGGGACAAATATCGTTCATATCGCGGCGGCGTCGATAGTGACCGTTGAAGTCACGAAGCGCTGGGGTGTGGGCGCGGTTTCCGTGAGTACGCTTATTACGACGATAGTGGTGTTTTTCGCAGGCGAGATGCTCCCCAAGAGCATCGGCAAGAAGTACAGCGAGAGCATAGCCATTGCGACCGCCGGTATACTTAAAGCGCTTATGACGCTGTTCAAGCCGCTTTCGTCGCTGCTGACGCTGATCGGACAGCAGGCGGCAAAGCTTACGCGTGGCGAGGAAAATCCCGTCTCCGTTACGGAGGACGAGATATATGACATTATCGAGGATATGACCGAGGACGGCGCTATTGACGAGCAGCAGAGCGACCTTATCTCCTCTGCACTTCAATTTGCCGATGTTACTGTTGAGAGCGTGCTCACGCCGCGTGTCGATCTTGCCGCGATAGATATCGACGACTCACCGGATGAGATACTTGCTTATATAAAGGCACAGCCGCACAGCCGCCTGCCGGTGTATGAAAACAGCATCGACAATATAATCGGTATTCTTCAGATAAGGAAGTTCATAAAGGCTTATCTTAAAGACAGGAATGCCGTTGATGTGCGCGCACTGATGGACGAGGCGTATTTTGTCCATCAGAGCACGAATATTGACGAGCTTTTGCCGATAATGTCAAAGCGCAAGATGAATCTTGCCGTAGTCACGGATAATTACGGCGGGACTTTGGGCATCGTCACAATGGAGGATATGCTTGAGGAGCTTGTCGGTGAGATCTGGGATGAAGAGGACGTTGTCGAGGAGCCGATAATCGAGCTTCCCGACGGCAGCTTCCTTGTCGAAGCCGACGAATCGGTGAGCGATGTTTTCGAACGGGTCGGATTTGAAGACCCCGAGGAGGATGAGGAGCTTATAAACACACTCATGGGCGAATGGGCCTATGAACAGTTCACTGCCATTCCCTCATGCGGAGACAGCTTTACCTATCACCGTCTCAAGGTAACGGTTGAAGAAATGGAGAACCACCGTATTCTCAAGCTCAAGGTGTCTCTGCTTCCCGAGGAAGAGGAAGGAGGGGACAAGGAATGAGTATGCTTTATGTCTATATCGTGGGCATAATCGTCTGCATCGCCCTTTCGGCCTTCTGTTCGGGCGCGGAGATGTGCTACTCGTCATGCAGCACCCTGCGGCTTGAGAGCATAAGGGACGGCGGCTCGAAGGGCGCGGCTCTTGCCCTCAAAATAGTTGAAAATTATGATAAAGCGCTCAGCGCCATTCTTATCGGCAATAACCTTGTGAATATTGCCGCATCGTCGCTTGCGTCCGTTGCGCTTATCACGGCGGCCGGCAGCGATGAATATGCATGGGCGGTAACGGCTGTTATCACCGCACTGGTTATCATTTTCGGCGAGACGATTCCGAAGATCACGGCAAAGAAGAACGCAAACTCCATGGCCGTTTCATATTCGCGCCCCGTGCGCTTAATGATGATCGTCCTCAGCCCTGTCGTCTGGATAGTCGTCAAGCTGATCTATCTGCTGACCTTCTGGATGAAGGGCGCCGATACCGGAGACAGCAGCGAGGAAGCCGTGGAGGAACTGCAATCCATTATAGAAACCGCGGAGGACGAGGATGTTCTTGATGAAGACCGGTCGGAACTTGTCCAGGCGGCGATAGATTTTTCCGAGATTTCAGCCTATGAGGCAATGACCGCCCGCGTCGATGTCGAGGCGATCGACATCGAGGACAGCTGGGAGGACATTCTTAAACTCGTTGAGGATTCCGTTCATACCCGTATACCCGTGTATGAGGGGAGCATAGACAACATAATCGGTATTCTCTATCTCAATCATTTTCTCAAGGCGCTGACGGACGACGGCCGTGCGGATATAAGAAGCTTTCTTATGCCACCGTGCTATGTGTACAAAACCGCAAAGCTGCCCGCCGTCCTCAACCAGCTGAAAAAAGCAAAGCAGCATCTTGCCGTCGTTTCCGACGAATACGGAGGAACGCTTGGCGTGCTGTCCATGGAGGATGTGCTTGAACAGATCGTCGGCGATATCTGGGATGAGAGCGACGAGGTGGAGCAGGAGATCGTTCAGCGCACCGAGGGCGAGTTTGAGCTTGACGGAGATATGGTAATTTCCGATTTTCTTGAGCTTGTCGGCATACGCGAGGAAAACTTTGACGCCGACAGCAGCACCGTAGGCGGCTGGGTTATGGAAATGTTCGGCGGCTATCCCAAAGAGGGATATAGCTTCGACTATGCCAACTTTACCGTTACCGTCCTTAAAATGGACGGACGCCGCGTAGACAGGATCCTTGTGAAGATCAGAAGCGACGACAAGGAAAACACTGAGCAATAAGAAAACAGGAGTGCTTCATTCAGGAAACACTCCTGCATCAGACTGCAAAAAGCCTCGCAGAGTTTTTGCCCGCAGGCAAAAAATAGTTTTGATCGTTTTCTCCGGCGGCATGTACGTCGGAGAAAACTCTTCTCACGGAGCGAGTGTCGAATTGTTCGCCTGCGGCGAACAACCGAGGCACAGAGCGCAGTGCATCCCTTTTTGTCAAAGAAGCTTGCTTCTTTGACAAGCTGAAACAGGAGTGCTTCGTTCAAGAAACACTCCTGTTTGCAATGCGCGTGAATTTCGCTCCTTTGCCTAATTCAGCAAATATACCCCAAGGTTTAGATAACCCGCGAACGTTACCCATGCAAGGTAGGGAAGCATGAGCCTTCCGGCACTCCTGCGGATGTAGTGAAACATGACCGTGGCGATCAAAATAAGTGTCCACAGCGCCAGCAGCCATATGAATGAGGCCAGATAAAGCCGCATCGAAAAGAAAATGACCGGCCAGCAGAAATTTGCTGCAAGCTGTACGGCGTATACCGTCAGCGCCTTTTCACGCCTTGGCTCCGATGCAGCCGAGGTACAGACAAGGTAACTTGCCGTACCCATGGCCAGATACAGCAGCGTCCATACGACCGGAAACAGCCACGGCGGCGGCGACAAAGGCGGCTGACGCAGGTTCTGATAGCCCGACATTGCGTCTTTTGTGATAAATGCGCTCACTCCGCCAACCGCAAGAGGTATTGCGAGCGCGATCAGCAATTCTTTCAATTTAATTTTTTTGTTCAGAATAATCACCGCCTTATCAGTACGCCTTGTACGATTATGTACGTCTGCTGATATTCTATGAAACGCCGTGCGGATTTATTCGGAGTAATGTATGAGCAGATCAAGCGTGATTTTCAAAATAATACTTGTTTGCCTTGTGTTTGCCGCGCTGGTGATGTTTGCATCGGTTGCGCGGGATTACTTTGCACTGTTCTTTTCGGGGACGGACGGTACCGGCGCTCCGGCGGAAGTGCTGCCGCCGACGATTGCGCCCACACAGGTTCCGACGCCCACTCCGAAACCGGTGCCGGAGGACGTAAGGACGATGATGGAATACATCCCCCTGGTCAGAACCGAGATGGATGCACGCTTCGGCATGTTCGGGCGTCTTATCATGCCCGACAGCGGAATAAACGTTGCGCTCTTTACAGACGGCGCGGGAGAGACGATCGCCGAAAAAAGACAGGGCATCACCGACGCGGAGGACAGTGCGGCGCTCTATTATGATGAGGAGGGCGCGGTGATCGCCGATCATAACAATCAGGGCTTTGCCGCGCTTATAAATGTGCTTCCCGGACAGAAAGCGTACATCATCACTTCCTACAGCGTCATTGAGCTTGTTTGCTCAAGGCTGATCGACGGCCATAACAATAACCATAAGGGGCTTGTTGACGAAAATTATGAGCCGATCCGCAATGCGGGGGACTTCATATGCTATACCTGCAAGGAAACTTGGATCGACGTGAGGATAGCCGCGCTTGATATAATAGACGAATACTTTATTAAACCTCTGCCGGACACAAAAAATGTGCATTGACCATGCTGGCCCTCTGCGGTTTTTATGAAAGCTGAATAAATACCGCGGTGCGGCGGATACATATATTCAAAAAGTGCTGATTTGATAAAAATCAGCACTTTTACGGCTTTTTTATATTTGTAAAGCTTTGCAGAGCGCCTTTTCACCGGCTGATGGGGGCAATATAAGCTGAAAAAGCTAAAAGAACGCATGAGTACAATTGACACATATTGGAAAATGTTATATTATTTATACAGATGTCAAGCACATCATCAATTTACAAGAGCGGTTTATTCGGCTTTTGACAGACAGAGGCCAGGAGTATTTTGCAGCCTGAAATATGAAAAAATGAGGAAAAAACATGAATAAGGCATTGCTTGTAGATTTCGGCACAGGGAAAGCATATTTCGTAAACGGAAAAGCTGCCGTAGGAAGACGCAGCGGCAACGACATAGTGCTGGCGGATGAAACGGTATCCGGATACCATGCAAACATTTCATTCTCAGGGAATACCTGGTATATTTCTGATGCCGGGTCAAAAAACGGCGTTGAGGTAGACGGACGTAAAATCGAACCGAATGTAGGGGTTGAATTAAAAGAAGGCAGTACGATAAAGCTCGGCAATGCCGTGCTCTGCTTCACTGAGCAGCCTGATGCGATCGCCCTCTTCCTTAACTCGCAGCATAATACCGGCGAAAAACTTAACGGTCTATCCAAAGAAAAACCGTCCGCACCCAAGTCAGCTCCGACGCCTGCACCCAAGTCAGTTTCAAAGCCTGCGTCAAAACCTGCGCCTAAAAAGAAAATCAAGTGGAGTCTGATCACAATCGCCGCCTTGCTCTTGCTCGTAGTGGGATTATGCCTGTTCAACCGCATAAGCGGGGATGCAAAAATGAATGAGGGCGAGTATGCTGCCGCACTGAAGTACTACAGTAAAGATTTTCTGTTCAGCGCAGGGAAGTTTACAGAAGCCTCCATACTTGCTGGGGAAGACGCTTTTTCAGAAAAGGATTATTCGGAAGCGATCAGATATTTCGAGTCTGCCGGTGAATCAGCCAAGACCCGCTGGGCTGATGCCGTATATGAGCAGGCGCTGGTTTACATTAACAGCAAGGATTTTGACAAGTCGCTGGAATATCTGAATAAAATTTCGGATGAAACGCGGGCGCAGGAGCAAATAGGGGTCGCAACTCTCGAAAAAGCCAAACAGCAGTATGCCGACGGCAATACCGAGGAGGCGCTCAAAACCGCAGAAGGGATCAAAAATACCAAATACGCCGATGTCACGGCGTTTTTTGACATGGTATACAGCGAAACCGCAAAAAAATATTTTTCCCAGGGCGATTATCAATCTGCGCTGGCAAATTATCAAAAATGCGTGAAAAACTCTGCGGCGAAAACAAATTCCGAAATTCTTACGGGGCTGATTGAAAAACGCTATATGGAGGCCGCGTCTCTTGCTGACGCTTCGATCGTCAGCGGTAGTACGGATATTTCAAGAGACGAGTGGGCAAAAGCGTTTGATGAATGTATAGGTTCGGCGATACGCGATGACATAAATACGCTACTGACGGGAGAGGCCGCAAAAATGATCGTTGCGGGAAGCAGCGCGTTTGACAGCGACGGTGCGGTGGAACGCTTTATCGACGAGGCTCCGAGCGGCGATATGGTCGGAAGCTACTCAGAGTCCTCCGAAAATGAATTTGTTATCAGCAATTTGAATGAGCTGTACGATAAATGCGGGAAAAATCCGGACGGAAAGATACTTATAATCGCCCAAAGGCACGACTATCCGGATAATGAAGAATCTCAGGCGGTCCTTTTGAATATGATGAGACTGCTGCCCAAGGAATATTTTCCCTCCACGCTCGATGAGGTGGAATACATAATTTTTGTTGACTACAAATACATCAAAAACGGAAGCTATGAGAATGGTTTTACCGTTGCTCTGCGGGAAAACGCAAAGGTCAAGGTGCTCAGGGCGAAGGATAGGTATCAGGTTTACACATCCGACACACTGAACGGAGACAACTCACCTGATATGATCCGCTACGTAGTCCCGCCGCTCTGGTGGTCCGGCGGAGCCCCCAATATGGGCAAGCAGATCTATAATGCGGCTGCTTCGGTAATAAAGTAGAGGGAGCTGTTCGGGTAATACCGCACAAAAGTAAAAATATGTAGTTTTTCGGGTAAAACCGAGCCGTGAAAAACGGAGAAAGAAGGTTATAATCGAGACATTTGCCAACTTTCTCCGATGAAGCTCAGCTTTGTTTTACCCGAAAAGTTTTTTACTGTATCCTGCCGGATATCGGCATGAAGCAAACGGCTTTCATCAAATGATGTGTCTGCTTTATAAACAAATAAACATCGGCCTTGCGAGTCTATTATAAAAATGCTATAATCAAATTAATAACAAAGAAAGGAACCATCCGTTAATGAATACAAACGGTACATATCAGGATGCCAAGTTTGACGACGGGAAAAAGCGTGCTTTCCCAAAAGGGCTTATTCTGGCAGTTGTCATCCTGATCATTGCAGCGGCGCTTATTTTTGATTCGTACTATACTCTTAAAGACGATCAATATGCCGTCATCACCACCTTTGGCAAGCCTCACGCGGTCTCCGCCTCCGGCCTGCAATTCAAGATCCCATTTATCCAGAGCGTCACCAAGGTCTCCAAGACGATACAGGGCTTTCCTCTCGGATACCGTCCCGACAGCAATGAAAATGTCGATGATGAGTCGCTGATGATAACCTATGACTATAACTTTGTCAATGTGGATTTCTATGTGGAATACCGTGTGACAGATCCGATAAAGTATCTCTATAACTCCGAGGATCCTATCGGTATTCTCAAAATGCTTTGCCAGAGTTATATAAGAGATACCATCGGCCTTTATGATGTGGACAGCGTGATAACAACCGGCAAGAGCGAAATCCAGTCTGTCATAAAGGAAAAGGTCGTCAACCGCCTTGAGAGCGAGGATATCGGCATACAGCTCACCAATATTACCATTCAGGATGCCGAGCCGCCTACGCATGAGGTGCAGCAGGCGTTCACCGCCGTTGAGACGGCGAAGCAGTCTGCCGACACAATGGTCAACAATGCCAAGAAATACGCCAATGAGGTCACTCCCGCCGCCGAGGCTGACGCGGACGAGATAATCAAAAAGGCCGAGGCATATAAACAGAGCAAGATAAACGAGGCGGAGGGGCAGACGGCAAGATTTTCCGAGCTTTTCAATGAGTATCAGAAATATCCGCTCATCACCAAACAGCGTCTTTTCTATGAGGCGATGGAGGACATCCTTCCCGGCATGAAGCTTTATATCATCAACGCGGACACGGGTGTGCAGACCACGCTCCCGCTCGATAAATATGCGGAGATAGGAGGCGGCGATAAATGAAGAAAACGCTTAAAATAGTTATCCCCATCGTCGCAGTGCTGCTTGTCGCCGCTGTAATGGGCGGCTGCTTTGTGGTCACACAGCAGAATGAATATACCATTGTCAGACAGTTCGGCGCGGTCGTAAAAGTCGTCGATAAGCCGGGACTTTCGCTCAAGGTGCCGTTCCTCCAGAGCACAAGCACCCTTCCCAAAACCGAAATGCTCTATGACCTCGCCGTGAGTGACGTTATAACAAGCGATAAAAAATCCATGGTCGCCGACAGCTTTGTACTCTGGCGCATTTCCGACCCGCTCAAGTTCATCCAGTCCCTCTCCGGCAACCTTGCAAACGCCGAGTACCGTATTGACACTGTTGTTTATAACAGTCTCAAAACCGTTATAAGCTCCATGAAGCAGGAGGACGTTATATCCGGCCGCGACGGTGAACTTGCCGCGCTTATAATGAAGCATGTTGGCAATACCTTTGAAAAGTACGGTATCACGGTGCTTGCGATCGAAACCAAGCGTATCGATCTGCCGGATGAAAACAAGGCTGCGGTCTACGAGCGCATGATATCCGAGCGCGAAAATATCGCCGCTTCTTTCTCAGCGGAGGGCGCGGCCGAGGCAAAGCGCATACGCAACGAAGCGGACAAAACGGTGGATATAACCATTTCCGCGGCAAACGCTTCCGCCGAAAAGCTCAAGGCAGAGGGCGAAGCGGAGTATATGCGCATCCTTTCCGAAGCGTACAATACGCCCGCCGAGGCGGATTTTTATGAGTTTATGAGGGCACTTGACATGGCGACGGCGTCCATGAAGGGCGGCAGTAAAACCCTTGTTGTCTCCTCCGACTCTCCCATAGCAAAGGTCTTTTCCGGCGAATAAGTACAAAAGGGGCTGCAGCAATTTTCGTTTTGCTGCGGCCCTTTTTTCAAACGATTTCTGTACGAACGATCTTTGGCAAAACTGCTGTACACCGAAAAATACCGTTGCCTCCATGAGCTGAACAAATCCGGCTTTCAGACTGCTGCTGTCCTCTGCACGCATTTTGATTTATCCTCCATGGCGGTATATGTGATACCAAGTTTTATAATTTATTCGTCATAGAACCAAGCGTGGCCTTTGAATAAAAGCCACCCGGGGCGCTTATATTTCTACTTTTCACAAAAATACATGCAGTATTTTGTCAAGCAAATATCAATACTCTATTGCGCATTGCTGCCGGATATGGTAAAATATCTGTGGCTATACCACACAATACGACTTATGTATATAATATTGGAGGGAATGTCAATGCAGAAATACGACGTGATCGTTGTAGGCGCAGGAAACGGCGGGCTTTCCGCCGCGACCTATCTTGCGAAAGCCGGGAAAAAAGTGCTCGTTCTCGAAAAGCATAATCTGCCTGGAGGCTGTGCTACAAGCTTTGTCCGCGGCAACTATGAATTTGAAGCAACCCTGCACGAGCTGTGCCAGATGGGTACCGGCGAGGGCGAAGGCAAGCGCGGCGCGGTGCGGCAGCTGCTCGAGGATGAATATGGTTTGGCTGTGGAATGGTGCAGCGCGAACGAAAGCTTCGCATCCATTGCGACCGATCCTGATGGCTTCAATGTTGCCATGCCCGCAGGCGTTCAGAATTTTATCGACGAAATGGAACGTCAGGTACCCGGCAGCCGCGAATCCATGACTACAGTCATGGAGCTTGGCCGTATGCTGGTTGACGGTGTCGAATGGCTATATGAGCGCCATAACGAGCCGGAGGGACTGCAAAAGGTCGAAATGATGCTCAAGTACTATGACCTCATGCGTCTTGTCCCGCAGCCCTGCGATGAGATGCTGCGCAAGATCGGCGTTCCCGATAAGGCGCGCCAGATATTTGAGTCTTACTGGACGTATGTCGCGGCCGATTCCACGGAAATGAGCTTTGCGCCCTACACCTTCATGACCTACGTGTACCTGACCCAGCTGCCCTGGTTTGCAAAGAACCGCTCGCATGAGATATCTCTCGCGTTTGACGCGAAGCTCCGCGAGTTCGGCGGTGAGATCTGGTATAACACCAAGGTCGGGAAGATAGACATCAAGGGAGGCAAGGTATGCGGCGTCGAGCTTGCTTCAGGCGAGTATATCGAGTGTTCCTACGTTATCTCAAACCTCATGCCCCATGTTGTGTTCGACCGCATGGTAGACAGGAACGAAGTCCCCGAGTACGATAAAAAGAAGATGAACGCGCAGCGTCTCGCACAGGCTGCTTTCACCGTGTACCTCGGTCTTGATGCGAGCGCTGAGGAGATCGGTCTGAAGAATTACGATACCTTCCTGCGGCACACGCCGGATAACCACCAGCAGTTCCTTTCATCCGACTCTATCGACACCCACCGTGACATCACCTGCACTGTTCTCACAAACGCCCTTCCCGACGCTGCGGGAGAAAATCGTGCGTTCATCCAATTCAGCAAGTTCTTCACAGGCGACCCGTTTAAGGACGTCACCGAGGAGGAATACTTCAAGATCAAGGATCGTGTCGCCCGTGAATGCGTTGAGCGCTATGAAGAAGTCACCGGCTGTGATCTTCAGAATCACATTGAAGAGATCGTCGTCGCTTCCCCTGTCACATGGGCGCGCTACCTTGGTACGCCGCGCGGCGATGTCTACGGCTACATCCCCGCAGGCTGGGACGGCATGTTCCCGCGTGTGCAGTGTGCGCACCGTGAGGATTATACGATAAAAGGCCTGCGCTTTGTCGGCGGCCACGGCTCCCAGATGGACGGCTATTCACAGGCCTATCTCTCAGGCGCGGAGCAGGCAAGATACATGCTTCAGGACATGAAGGAGGGCAAGTAAGATGGCAAAGTATAATTATTCAAAAGACGGTCTCAAGGGGTTGACTCCGTTCCCGTTCCTCGGCGAGGTAAAGACAAGGTTAAAGGCGATAGATCAGGCGCCCGCAGAGATCCCACGATCTATATTCAACGCGAATGTGCTCGCAAAGAAGCTCCACCCCGAGGTTCAGTATGCCAAGATCGCAAAGGTCATAGACCACGGCGATGCGAAGAGCTTCACCCTTGTCCCGAATGCCGGGAAAGGCACAACAGAGATGGCGTTTTTCCGTGCCAGCCAGTATGTTTCCGTAACGCTGAATATCGACGGTGCTCTTGTTCATAAGCCCTATACCATCCGCTCGAATCCCAAGGACGCGCTCGGCAGCGAGAACACCAGCTACACGCTCACCATCAAGCTTACGAATCCATCCTACGCCTCCAGATACATACTTGATACATGGAAAGAGGGCGACGAGGTCGAGATAAGCGGCCCGCTCGGAGATTTCTATTATCAGAACCTGCGCGACGCAAAGCATGTCATCGCCATTGCCGGCGGCTCAGGTATCACACCGTTTTACTCCATGGCCTCCGCGATCGCCGACGGCATCGAGGACTTCGATATGACTATCCTCTACGGCAGCCGCACCTCTGGCGGTATACTTCTCAAGGACGAGATCGAAGCCGTCGCCGCACGTTCCAACGGCCGGGTAAAGGTCGTGCATATCCTCTCCCATGAGGAGAAAGAGGGCTACGAGCACGGATTCATCACTGCCGAGCTTATAAAGAAATACGCCCCCGAGGGCGAATATTCTGTGTTTATGTGCGGCCCGAAGGCAATGTACATCTTTGAAGAGAGTGAGATGAAGAAGCTCGGCCTGCCAAAGCGCCTTTACCGTATGGAGATGTCCGGAGACTATCTCAAGGCCGATGAAAATGCCGACTTCCCCGCCGATAAGAAGGACGCCAAGTTTACTCTGACTGTCGTCATCCACGGTGAGAAGCAGAGCATCCCATGCAGCGCGAGACAGTCTCTTCTTTGGGCGATGGAGGGCGCAGGGATAAAGGCTCCGTCGCACTGCCGCAGCGGCGAGTGCGGCTGGTGCCATTCCCGTCTTGTCAGCGGCGAGGTCTATATTCCCGAGGATGCAGACGGGCGTAGGCTTGCCGATAAGAAATTCGGCTGGATTCACCCCTGCTGCTCCTTCCCGCTCAGCGATATCGAGCTTGAAATATTCCCGACAAAGTAAAATTTGCATTATAAAAGGGGCTGCAGCAAAACGAAAATTGCTGCAGCTCCTTTTCAGCGCTGTCTTATGCTGATTTCACCGAAGTCTATGCGCCTGCGCTCTCCGTTTTCCTCGACGATCAGCGCAAAGCTTTCGTCCACATCGAGGGAGCGGGCCTTGAGCCTTTCGCCGTTCTGAAGCAGCCAGATATCGCGGCCTATGCTGCCGCAGCGCTTCCTGTACTCATCGAGACAATAGCTTTTGTCGGCTTTCCAGCTTTCGTACATTGTGTCCAGCTCACGGACTATTCCGGCTGTGAGCGCGCCCAGATCCGTGACCTTTCCGGCCGTCTCGTAAAGCGATGCCGCAATCTCCCGCATTTCCGGCGCAAGCTCTGCGATTTTTGTGTTCACATTGATCCCTATCCCGATAACAACATAGCGTCTTCCGCAGTATGAGGAACTCTCGGTCAGAATACCGCAGAGCTTTTTTTCGTCTATTTTCAGATCGTTCGGCCATTTTATCTCGGGACTGACGCCGCAGACCTTTTCAATGGCGCGGCTCACCGCGACAGCGGCACATGGGGTGAGCGTAGCCGTCTCCTCCGGCTGACACCTCGGGTAGAGCAGCATGGAGAGATAAAGCCCGCCCTCCGGGGATTCAAAGCTTCTTCCGAGGCGCCCGCGGCCGGAAGTCTGCTTTTCGGCGGCGAGGACAAATCCGTCCGGCAGCCCCGACGGCACAAGCCCTTTGATTATTGTGTTCGTCGATGTAACGCACTTTTTGCATACGACCGGTGCGCTGCGGTCAAGCTCCTTTATTTCCATGGCTGCACCTGCCGCGCCATTCACATGAGCTTTGCGAAATCGTCATAGCACAGCCTGCCGCCGGCAAGAAGGGAAGATTTTCTTCCGTCGAGCGGCAGGGGAGAAAAATCCAGCGACGTGCATTTACCGCCGGCTTCTTCTACAAGCAGCATACCCGCGGCATAGTCCCAGAAGCTGAGACTAAGCTCGTAAAAAAGTCCCGATCTTCCGGCGGCGACATACGCAAGATCAAGCTCGGCAGAAGCGCCGCGGCGCAGGTCAAGGCTTGCGTCATAGGCGATCCTTGCCAGACGGAAGCTTTCGTCGGTATTTTCCGGAATGTAGGGCGATGTGCCCATGGAAAAAACATTTTCGCTCAGCGGCGTTTCCGCAGCGTGGATGGGCGTTCCGTTGAGCCATGCGCCCTCGCCTTTTATCGCGGAAAACATCTCGTCCATGTACGGGTCATATACGGCGGCGGCTGTGGGTACGCCGTTGTGCAGATAGCCTATCGAAATGCAGCTGTGGTTAAAATTCTTTACAAAATTCATCGTCCCGTCGATGGGGTCAATGACGAAGACGTGCTCTGCGTGAAGATCGTCCTGCACATTGCTCTCTTCACAGCAGAAACGTGCGCCGGGCACAGCCTCCTTGAGCCGTTCTACCAGAAGCGCCTGCACCCTGCTGTCATATTCTGTCACCACGTCTCTGTGGCAGGACTTTTCATGCAGGTGTATCCGACCCTTATGCAGGATTATTTCAGCACCCTCACGTTCGGCGGAGAGCATTGCGTCATATATTTTCTTTACAGTATCCATTTCAGAAACCCCGTGAATCAAAATTTTCGGCTGTATTATAGCACTGCTGCCGGAAAATGTCGAGGTATATGCGGGAGAATCGCGGTTTTTTGGTGTTGACCGCATGGTACATTACTGATATAATATTGTGTCAAAAAATGTTTGCTTGGAGACGGATATGTTTATTTCGGATAAATGGCAGGATTTTGAACTTCTGGACTGCTCAAAGGGTGAAAAGCTTGAGCGCTGGGGGAAATACTATCTTGTGCGCCCCGACCCGCAGGCCATATGGGATACGCCGCGCCGGAACAGGCATTGGAACGACAGGGATGCCCGCTACCGCCGCAGCGAGACCGGCGGAGGAAGCTGGGACAAAGGCGGCCTGCCGGAAAACTGGAAAATAAGATACGGCGAACTGACGTTCAACGTAAAGCCGATGAATTTCAAGCATACCGGCCTTTTCCCCGAACAGGCATGCAACTGGGACTGGGCAATGGGCAAGATACGCTCTGCCGGAAGGGAAATAAGCGTTCTTAACCTGTTTGGATATACGGGCGCGGCGACTGTCGCGTGCGCCAGGGCGGGGGCGAGCGTGTGTCACGTGGACGCGGCGAAGGGCATGGTTGCATGGGGCAAGGAAAACGCCGCCGCTTCCGGACTTTCGGATGCGCCCATCCGCTGGATCGTTGACGACTGCGCAAAATTTGTGGAGCGCGAGATACGCCGCGGCCGCAGATACGATGCAATAATCATGGATCCTCCCTCCTACGGGCGCGGCCCTGGCGGCGAGGTCTGGAAGCTTGAGCAGAATCTCTGGCCGTTCGTTTCGCTGTGTGCGGGAGTGCTGTCGGACGATCCGCTGTTTGTTGTCATCAATTCATATACGACCGGACTTTCCGCGTCGGTGCTTTCGTATGTGACGGAGAGCATATTTACAAAGAAATTCGGCGGCAGGTCAGACGCTCAGGAGCTTGGGCTGCCCGTGACCGATACGGGGCTTGCCCTTCCATGCGGCGCCACATGCAGATGGGAACGGTAAAAAGTTCGGGGCGGCAAGGGATGACACGCGCTGCCTGCGGCGGTTTTCTTTGAAAGAACGTATTGAATAAGGAAACGGAAATGTCAGTTATCACTTTTGAAAATGTTGATTTTTCATATCCCGGGGACGAATACAAAAGTCTCGACGGGGTAAGCCTTGAAATAGAAAAGGGTGAATTTGTCGCGGTGCTCGGACACAACGGCTCCGGCAAATCCACTCTTGCAAAGCATATGAACGCCATCCTTGTGCCGGATTCGGGCAAGGTCACGGTTTTCGGCATGGATACAGCCGATGAGGATAAGACCATTGATATCCGCCGCAGAGTCGGCATGGTCTTTCAGAATCCAGATAACCAGATAGTGGCGAACGTGGTTGAGGACGATGTGGCATTTGCACCGGAAAACCTCGGACTTGAGCCGACGGAGATACGCCGGCGGGTCGATGACGCGCTCAGACAGGTCGGTATGTATGAATTTCGCACCCACGCGCCGCATCTTCTCTCCGGCGGGCAGAAGCAGCGCGTCGCCATTGCCGGCGTTATCGCTATGGAGCCGGATATTATAGTGCTTGACGAGCCTACCGCGATGCTTGACCCGCAGGGTCGGCGCGAGGTCATTGCAA
Source organism: bacterium (assembly GCA_963617275.1). Taxonomy (GTDB): domain Bacteria; phylum Bacillota; class Clostridia; order Oscillospirales; family Oscillospiraceae; genus Limivicinus. The sequence continues at coordinate 19,727 of CAVENX010000049.1, read as the reverse complement.
CGGTCACAAGACTATGCCGTGAAAAGGGACTGACGATCGTGCTGATTACCCACCATATGGATGAGTGCATCGGCGCGGACAGACTTGTGATAATGTCTAACAGCCGCATTATCAGGGACGGTACTCCGACGGAGGTTTTTTCGGATACTGCGCTTATGGATGCGGAGGGGCTTGATGTGCCCGAAACAGTCCGCCTTACAAAGGAGCTTCGTGGGGCCGGGCTTGATGTTCCTGAGATGAAGCTTGATGCGGACGGCTTTGCACAGGTGCTTGCCGCCTGCCTGAGAGGATAAAACAAATGGCAGAAATACGCGTTGAAGGACTGCGCCATGTGTACAGCAAGGGCACTCCTTTTGAAAAAACGGCGATAGACAACATAAATATAACGCTGCACTCGGGTGAGCTTATCGGAATAATCGGCCATACGGGGTCGGGAAAGTCCACATTTATCCAACACTTGAACGCTTTGCTCATTCCTGACGGCGGCACGGTCCGCTGCGACGGCAAAGACATAAACGAGGACAAATTTTCCCGCAGAGACGTAAAATTTAAGGTAGGGCTTGTGTTCCAATATCCTGAATACCAGCTTTTTGAGGAAACAGTGTATAAGGACATTGCTTTCGGCCCACGAAACATGAAGCTTTTCGAACGCGAGATCGACGAGCGCGTCCGCGAGGCGGCGGGTTTTGTCGGCATTGACGATGAGCTTTTGGATAAATCTCCTTTGGAACTTTCCGGCGGTCAGAAACGCCGTATAGCCATTGCAGGTGTCATCGCAATGCGCCCGGAGGTACTCATTCTGGACGAACCGACGGCGGGCCTTGATCCGCAGGGCAGCAGGCAGATACTCGGCAATATCCTTGCTTACCGCGAAAGAAGCGGAGCCACCGTCGTTATCGTAAGCCATAATATGGACGACGTTGCACGGATAGCGCAGCGTATTCTGGTGTTCGATCACGGTGCGATAGTTATGGACGGCGCTCCCGACGAGGTCTTTTCACAGGCGGACAGGCTTGTCGAAATGGGACTTGACGTGCCGCACGCGACAGAGATCGCCGGTGCGCTCAGAAAAAGGGGCGTTGCGCTTGAAGGGGCGATATATACGCATGAACAGCTTAAAGCCGCAGTTCTCCGCGCAAAGGAGGGCCGCTGATGCTTAAAGATATTACCTTGGGACAGTATTTCCCCGGAAACTCAGTTGTCCACAGGCTTGACGCACGCACAAAGATAATTCTTGTCGTTGTCTACATTGCCGCGCTCTTTCAGGCAGCGGGGTGGGCAGGCTACGGCACGGCTGCGCTTATAACGCTTCTGTGCATCCGTATATCGCAGATACCGATAAAAAGCCTTTTCAAAGGGCTGAAGCCGATGATATTCATAATCGCGCTCACTGCGATACTGAATATCTTCTATACGCAGGGAACTCCTGTCCTGCCCGGCTGGATAATCACATGGGAGGGGCTTGAGCGCGCCGCGCAGATGGTACTGCGCATTACGCTGCTCATTATGGGCACGTTTCTGCTCACGTATACCACAAGCCCCATGGAGCTTACAGACGGGCTTGAAAAGCTCATGAACCCGCTCAAAAAGATCAAGGTTCCGGTGCATGAGCTGACGCTTATGATGAGCATGGCTCTGCGCTTTATCCCGACGCTTATCGAGGAAACGGATAAAATAATGTCTGCCCAGAAGGCACGCGGCGCGGATTTTGAAACGGGAAATCTTGTGCAGCGGACAAAGGCGCTGCTTCCGGTGCTTGTGCCGCTGTTCGTGTCCGCGTTCCGCCGTGCGGATGAGCTGGCCGTTGCGATGGAAAGCCGCTGCTACCACGGCGGCGAGGGACGCACACGCATGAAGCAAATGAAATTTGCCGGTATCGATGCCGCGGCATTTGCCCTTGGCGCACTTTTCCTTGCGGCGATGATAGTAATGAAGAAATTCGGTCTATAATTTTGTCGGAGAAGCCGTGGAATACCTGCTTATCAGATCGGCATTTTGGTAATGATTTATGAGAAATATAGCGCTGAGACTTAAATATGACGGCAGCCGGTACCATGGCTGGCAGGTGCAGAAAGAGGATATAACCGTCGCCGCAACGCTTGAGGAAGCGCTTGCGAAGGTCTGCGGGCATCCCGTAAGGGCGGTCGGCTGCGGCAGAACGGATGCGGGCGTTCACGCTCTGCGCTACTGCGCTAACTTCAGGACGGACTGCCGCATCCCCGTTGACAGGCTTCCGTTTGCCGTAAACAGCCGCCTGCCGTCGGATATCGCGGTCTGCGCCGCCGTCGAGGCGGAGGATGATTTTAACGCGATCTCCTCCTGCATAAAAAAAGAATATATTTACAAAATACTAAATAGTAATATCCGTGACCCCTTTCTTGCGGACAGGGTCTGCTTCTATCCTCAGCATCTTGACATGGCGCTTATGAGCGCCGCCGCAAAGGCGTTTGAGGGGACGCACGATTTCAGAGCCGTCCGCAGCGTCGGCACCGAGACGAGGACAACAGTGCGCACGGTGTACGAATGCAGCGCGGAAAAAACCGGAGATATCATTACGGTTTCCGTCTGCGCGGACGGATTCCTCTACAATATGTGCCGTGCCATGGTCGGGACGATGGTGTACGCCTCCTACGGCAAGCTTCTGCCAGAGGATATACCGGCGCTTCTCAGGCTCGGTGACAGACGGCTGACGGGGCCGACGATGCCCCCGCAGGGACTTTACCTCAACAGAGTCTGGTATTCCGGCGCTGTCGGAGAAATGATGAAAAACTGATAAAAGCGAAAGTATATTTGTTCACATTTGTATGATAAATTAAATGTATGCGAATACATATTAAAGGTGAGATAACTTATGAAAGCTGTTATTGACATCGTATTGCTGATTATAATCGCCCTCTGCACGTGGAACGGCTATAAGCGCGGGCTTATAGGCGGCGTTGCTGGAATACTTGCGATCATTGTCGCACTTCTGGGCGGCAGTCTTCTTGCCTCCGCCTATTCTCAGGAGATCGTTCCCGCACTGGAGCCGTTTGTGGACGGCTATGTCAATTCTCAGGACAACAGAAAGCAGATACTTGAAAACCTCGGCTATGCCGACAGTGACAAATCCCTTGCGGATATCATTGAAGAAGACAGCTCTCTGAAATACGACTATGCTTACGAAGCGCTCACCAGTGTCGGCATATATTCCGGAACTGCGGAAAAGCTTGCGGAAAAAGCCGTTGACAGGGCGCAGCAGCTTGAAGTACCGATGACGGACGCGACTGTCTCCGTTATCTGCGAGACGGCGACCTATGTCGGTGCAATGTCTCTTGCGTTTCTGCTGATCCTTATTTTCCTTGTCGCCGTCGCCAATATAGGCAATCTTTCGCTGCGGCTTCCGAGTATGGAAAATCTGGATGAGTTGGGCGGATGCATGATAGGCTTTGTAAAGGGCTTTATCTATTGCGTCCTGCTCTGTTGGCTCCTCGGTTTTCTCGGCATTATCATCGGCAAAACCACTATGGAGCATACCACGCTCGGCAGATTCTTCCTTGCCTTTAGTTGGATAACCGACGCGCTTATGTGATCGCAGAAATCTGAATGGGAGGACTATTATGCAGCCTACAATGTGTTCACGCTGCGGCAAGAACGTAGCTATAATTTTTATAACAAAAATAGAAAACGGCATAACCAAAAACGAGGGTCTGTGCCTCAAATGTGCAAGAGAGCTGCACATAAAGCCCGTTGACGATGTGATAAACAAGATGGGCATTTCCGATGAGGAGCTTGACAATCTCTCCGGCGATATGATGACAGCCATGAACGGCGTGGAGGAGCTTATGGCGACCGACGGCGACGAGGGCGACGGCGACGACGGAAAGACCGCCACGTTTCCGTTCCTCAACCGCCTTTTCGGAAGCGCCGGGAACGGCGCACAGGACGGCGGCGCTTCACCCGCGGCCGATAAGCCGAAGACGGAGACAAAAGAACCGCCTAAGGGAAAAAGAAAGTTCCTTGATAATTACTGCATAGACCTCACGGGACGTGCACGCGAGGGCAAGCTTGATGAAATGATAGGGCGTGAGGAGGAGCTTGAGCGCGTTATACAGATACTCAACCGCCGCCAGAAGAATAACCCCTGCCTCATCGGTGAGCCGGGCGTCGGCAAAACAGCCATTGCCGAAGGGCTTGCACAGCGTATCGTCAAGGGCAATGTCCCGTATAAACTTCTGGATAAGCAGGTTTTCCTGCTCGACCTTACATCCCTTGTCGCGGGCACACAGTTCCGCGGGCAGTTTGAAAGCCGCATGAAAGGTCTTATCGAGGAGATAAGGAAGCAGGGCAATATCATCCTTGTCATTGATGAGGTTCACAATATCGTCGGCGCGGGCGACGCCGAGGGCAGCATGAACGCCGCCAATATCCTCAAGCCCGCACTTTCCCGAGGCGAGATACAGGTCATCGGCGCGACCACCTTTACCGAGTACCGCAAGCATATCGAAAAGGATTCCGCCCTTGAACGCCGCTTCCAGCCCGTTACCGTGAATGAGCCGTCAATTGAGGACAGTATAAAAATAATCCGCGGCATCTCTCATTATTATGAGGATTACCACGGTGTGCATATTTCCGATGAGATATGCCGTCAGGCGGTGCTGATGAGCGAGCGGTACATAACCGACCGCTTCCTGCCGGACAAAGCCATCGACCTCATAGACGAGGCGCTTTCCGACGTTAATCTCAAGGATAAGACCATAAACGAGCGCATGTTCAAGGAGCGGGAGCTTGAGAACATCCGCTTTGAGCGCGAAGGGCTTACCTCCGCCGACTCGCCGAAGGGCGTCGAAATGACCGAGCAGATGCTTGACGAACGCTATGCCCGCATTGCGAACCTACGCAGTCAGGAAATGAAGCTTGAGCAGGAGCTTGATGAGCTTAAAAAAGCGCCTGTGCCGGAGCTTACCGTCGATAACCTTGCACGTATAATCGAGCTGTGGACGAAAATTCCCGCCTCCAGCATCCGCGAGGATGAGTTTGAACGCCTTGCGAAGCTTGATGAGCGGCTCAAAGCGCATGTTGTCGGACAGGATGAGGTCATTGACACTCTCTGTGCCGCGATAAAGCGCAGCCGCGTCGGTCTCAAGGTCAAGCGCAAGCCTGTCAGCTTTATATTCGTCGGCGGCACCGGCGTCGGCAAGACAGAGCTTGTGAAGCGCCTTGCGGCGGATCTCTTTGATTCGCCCGAATCGCTTATACGCCTTGATATGTCCGAGTTTATGGAAAAGTTCGCCGTTTCGCGCATCATCGGATCACCTCCGGGATATGTCGGTTATGACGAGGCCGGTCAGCTTACTGAGAAGATACGCCGCAAGCCCTACTCTGTGGTGCTGTTTGACGAGATAGAGAAAGCGCATCCCGACGTGATGAATATCCTTCTCCAGATCCTTGACGACGGCCGCATAACCGATGCTCAGGGGCGCACCGTGAACTTTGAAAACACCGTCATTATCATGACTACGAACGCCGGCAGCAACACCAAAACCGGCAGCGTCGGCTTCGGCGGCACTCTCGGCGATATGACAAAGGAACGCACGATGAAAGCGCTCAACGAATTTCTGCGTCCGGAGTTCATAAACCGTGTGGATGAGGTGCTTTGCTTCAACCAGCTTACGGAGGATAATTTCCGCTCCATCGCAGCGCTCATGCTTACCGATGTGCGCGACGTGCTTGCCGAACGCAACTATACCCTCACGTGGGACGACAGCGTTATCGACCACCTTGTCAAAGAGGGCTATTCCGCGGCCTACGGCGCAAGAAATCTCAGACGTATAATCCAGAAGCAGGTAGAAGATGTTATCGCCGAGAGAATGATAGAGCTTCGCGGCCATAATATCGCGTCTATCGCCCTTTCCGCGGCTGACGGCAAGATCACTGTTGATATAAAGGGATAAAAATATGGGGAAGATAGAGATAATTGAAGGAGACATCACAAAACAGGCCGTTGACGCCATCGTAAACGCTGCCAACTGCTCGCTTCTGGGCGGCGGCGGTGTGGACGGCGCCATTCACAGAGCCGCCGGAGCAGAGCTTCTTGCCGAGTGCCGCACGCTCAACGGCTGCGAGACGGGGAAAGCGAAGATAACAAAGGGATACCGCCTTTCGGCAAAGTATGTTATCCATACGCCGGGGCCTATATGGCACGGCGGCGGCAGGGGAGAGGCGGAGCTTCTCGCCTCCTGCTACCGCTCATGCCTTGCTCTTGCATCCGAAAACGGCTGCAAAACGGTGGACTTTCCGTCCATAAGCACGGGTGTGTACCGTTTCCCGCTTGATAAGGCGGCAGCAATTGCCATAAGCACAATAAGCGATTATCTGAAGACTCATGACGATATCGAGCGTGTGCGCATGGTCTGCTTTGACAGCCGCACTTTTGCGCAGTATGAAAAGGCGCTGAACGGAATGGGAGAGACGGTGTGAAAAAGGTGATAAAAATACAGTACAACTCTCCTGTTGTACTGACGTTTGCGCTTGTTTCACTCGGCGTGCTCCTGCTTGACAGAGCCACCGGCGGTTGGAGCACCGTGCGGCTTTTCAGCGTCTACCGCTCCTCACCGTCGGATATCCTTACATATCCGCGCTTTGTTCTCCACGTACTCGGACACAGCAATTTCAAGCATTACATAAGCAATTTCATGATGATCCTTGTACTCGGCCCCGGCCTTGAGCAGCGCTACGGAAGCAAGAACCTCCTGTTGGCGATGGCTCTCACGGCGCTTGTTTCCGGTATGGTGCAGTGGCTCTTTTTCCCGGATACTATGCTCCTTGGCGCGTCGGGCATTGTTTTCATGATGATCGTGATGTCCTCTCTCGCGGGCATGAAAACCGGCTGCATTCCGCTTACTCTCATCTTTGTGCTCATTCTCTATATCGGCGGGGAGGTCGTTGACGGCATCACGCTTAGGGACAACGTTTCCCAGCTCACACACATAATCGGAGGAATATGCGGCGCGATACTCGGCGTCGTGCTGAAGTAGGATCATGGAAAAATTGCTTATCAGCGCCTGTCTTACCGGCGTTAACTGCAAATACTCCGGCGGCAATAACAAACTTGACGCCGCTGTGCTTGAAAAGCTCAGAGCAAAATACATACTCGTCCCCGTCTGCCCTGAATCCGACGGAGGGCTGAGCACTCCCAGAGATCCGAGTGAGCGTGTGGGCAATACGGTTTTGAGCCGTTACGGGCAGAATGTCACTGCGGAGTTTGCCCGCGGTGCGGAGATCGCTCTTGGAAGAGCCGTTTCCGAGGGCTGCAAAAAAGCGCTGATGAAGGAATTAAGCCCTTCATGCGGCAGCGGCAGGATATATGACGGCACCTTCACCGGCACCGTAGTTGACGGCTACGGCCTCGCCGCAGAGCTTCTGAAAAATAACGGAGTGGAAGTCCTCGGCGAAAGCAAGATCGAAAAGCTGCTGTAATGCAGTGACTGTTCAAATCCCCGTATGCCGTTTTGCCCGCAATGAGAGTGTGAAATGAAATATATTGCCCACGAGAATGTGGGCGCTGTTTGCAAGCTCGTTCAGAAAGCAGCTGATCGCCTGCATAAATACGCCAAAGCCCGGCTCAGTGTATGAACCGGGCTTTGCTTTTTCCGCTGCCCATTATACAGAGCGGCGGCCTTTTTGCGCAGAAATTGGGCAGTTTAAATAATTGAAACGTGAGAGGCATATGTTATGATATAAGAGGAAGAAATTACAACGGAGGACACAAGAGCATGAATTTATCCTGCGTCATTTCCCTCATCGGGGGGATAGCCCTTTTCCTTTTCGGGATGTCGCTTATGGGGGAAGGGCTTAAAAAGGTGGCAGGCAATAAGCTGGAGATAATTCTCTACCGCCTTTCAAACACGCCCCTCAAGGGAATGCTTCTGGGCGCGGGCGTTACCGCTGTGATACAGTCGTCCTCGGCAACCTCCGTTATGGTCGTCGGCTTTGTCAATTCCGGTATGATGAAGCTCAGGCAGGCGGTTTCGGTCATTCTGGGCGCGGTCGTCGGCACAAGCGCTACGGGCTGGATAATATGCCTGTCGGGCATCGGGGGAAGCGGCTGGGCGTCGCTGCTTTCAAGCTCGACCATCGCTTCCGCCGCCGCGATTGCCGGCGTCATTCTGCGTATGTTCTGCAAAAAGGCCGGGAGAAAGCATACAGGCGATATTTTCCTCGGTTTTTCCGTGCTGATGTTCGGCATGCAGGCGATGAGCGCTGCCGTTTCCCCACTGAAAGACAGCAGAGAGTTCGTCGGCATACTGATGTCCTTTTCAAACCCGCTGTTCGGTATCCTTGCCGGTACGGTGTTCACTGCGATACTCCAAAGCTCCTCTGCCGCCGTGGGTATTTTGCAGGCGCTGTCGGTCACGGGCGCGGTCACGTTTGCGACCGCCTATCCGCTCATCCTCGGCATTGCGATAGGCTCGTCGTTTCCCGTGCTGCTGTCGGCAATCGGCGCGAGGGTGGACGGACGCAGAAGCGCGTGGGCGTATCTTATAATAGAAACGATAGGCGCGCTTATCTTCTCCGTCGGATTTTATACACTTGATTATTTTATGGACTTTGCGATAAAAGCCGCCGTGATGGACGCCGTGTCGATCGCCCTTTTGAATACCGTGTTCAGGGCGGTCAACTCTGCAATACTGCTGCCGTTTATCACCCCGCTTACGAATCTGCTTGCCGGACTTATCCGGGAAAGCGACGAGGAACGCCACGCCAACGAGGAGTTCGACCGGCTGGATGAACGCTTTCTCATTCATCCCTCCGTCGCGCTCGAGCAGAGCCGCATGACCGTAAATTCCATGGCGCGTCTCTGCCGCGGTAATTTTGCCGACGCACTGTCTCTGCTGTCGGACTTTGACGTAAAAGCTTTTGAGCGGGTGGATCGTACCGAGGATCTTATAGACCGCTTTGAGGATAAGATAGGTACATATCTTGTAAAGCTCAACGCCTGCGAACTGAATGAGGAGCAGAGTGCGAAGATCACGAAGTATCTGCACAGCATAAGCGACTTTGAGCGTATCAGCGACCACGCCAAGAATATTTCTGAGGCGGCGCTTGAGATATATGAAAAGAAGATAAGCTTTGCGGCGGAGGCCAGACGGGAAATGCAGGTGCTTGAAAGTGCCGTAACGGAGATATTGCAGCTTGCGGTATCTGGCTTTATTGACGAGAATATTGACAGAGCGTACCTTGTCGAGCCGCTTGAGGAGCGGATAGACGCCCTCTGCGACGAAGTGAAGCTCCGTCACGCCGCACGCGTGCAGAATGAGATATGCTCTCTCAGCGACGGCTTTGTGTATAACGATCTGCTGACAAACTATGAGCGCGTGGCGGATCATTGCTCAAATATCGCCATTGCGATGATAGAGCTGCAATCAAATGAGCTGGACGCGCATGGATACATTATAAACCTCATGGAAACGCGCCCCCACAATTTCGACGAAATATACGCCGGGTTCTGCGAAAAATACAAAATATAACAACAACGGGACTGCGCTTGCAGTCCCGTAATCATATTATATTGAACTTTATATATCAAGTACTGAGGCGATCTGAGCCTGTTTTTCAGCGTTTTCGGTGAGAAGCCTTATAAGTTCATCATCCATGAGCTTGACCTGTTCGCCGGTGACCATGTTCTTGCATGCAACGACGCCCTCGTTCAGCTCATCCTCACCGAGGAACAACACGAACGGCACTTTGAGCTTGTCGGCATAGCTCATTTTCGCCTTGAATTTCTTCTTCTCGGTGTAGAGCTGGGTTTTCAGCCCTGCGCCGCGAAGCTTTGCTGACAGCGCGATCGCCGCGTCAAGATTTTCCGTCATGGGCAGTATGAGCGCATCCACCGGGCAGGTGTTGACGGCGTTGTTGAGCATACCCTGCTCATCCAGCACGTAGAACAGTCTTGTAAGACCTATGGAAATGCCCACGCCGGGGAGCTTCTTATTGGTATAAAAGCCCGCAAGATTATCGTAGCGCCCGCCGGAGCAGACGGAGCCGATCTCCGGATGGTTGAGAAGCGTTGTCTCATAGACCGTGCCGGTGTAGTAGTCAAGCCCTCTTGCGATGCGCAGATCGACCGTGAAGTTTTCCTCCGGAACGCCGATGACCTTCATGTAGTTGGCAACGGCTTTAAGCTCGTCAAGACCCGCGTCGAACATCTCGTCTCTGCCGCGGTAGCCCTCAAGCGCGGTGAGAATATCGCCGCTGGCGCCGGAGATGTTGATGAACTTTATCACTTCATCAACACTGCTTTCCGCGATATCGAAGTCCTCAATAAGGATTTTTTTAACCGCGTCCTGCCCTATCTTGTCAAGCTTGTCCACTGTGCGCATGATGTCGCCGGACTTTTCCTCAAGCCCCTGCATACGGTAAAAGCCGTTGAGAACTCTGCGGTTGTTTATGCGTATCTGGAATTTTTTAAGACCGAGCCGCGTAAAAACGGTGTAGATTATGGCGGGTATCTCCGCGTCGTTTATGATGTCCAGCTCACCGTCGCCGATAACGTCGATATCCGCCTGATAAAACTCGCGGAATCTGCCGCGCTGTGCGCGCTCTCCGCGGTAAACCTTGCCTATCTGGTAGCGGCGGAACGGAAACGCCAGCTCGTTATAGTGCAGCGCAACGTACTTTGCAAGCGGTACGGTAAGATCAAAGCGCAGGCTCAGATCGGAATCGCCCTTTGTGAAGCGGTAGATCTGCTTTTCCGTCTCTCCGCCGCCCTTTGCAAGAAGTATCTGGGACGATTCGATAGCGGGCGTGTCAAGCGGAGTAAAGCCGAAGGAGGCGTATGTGGAGCTTACAATATCCATAATACGGTTCATCTGGAGCTGCTGCGCGGGCATAAGCTCCATAAAGCCGGACAGCGTGCGCGGTTTTACTATATCCATAAGTATTATCCTTTCAAACAAGCGGTAAAACTTATTGTACAGTTTTGAGGAAAAAAGTCAAGAAAAAAGCTTGATGAAATGAGAAACTGCCCTGTCAAGAAAAAATACTTGACAGGGCAGAATCAAGAGTGTATACTCTGACAAGGTCAGAAACTTGACAGGGGGTGCTTTGCGTGGAAAACAGCAGGCTGGAACGCTGCCTTCTGCTTGATTTCTACGGTGAGCTTCTCACGGACAAGCAGCGAGAGTGCTGCGACCTCCATTTTAACGAGGATCTCTCCCTCGGCGAGATAGCTGAGCAGCTGGGGATATCCCGCCAAGCGGTGTGGGACAATATACGCCGCGGCGAGAGCAGCCTGGAGGAGATAGAGCGAAAGACCGGGCTTATCCGCAGGTTTTCCGGAAACAGGGAAAAGCTTGATAAGCTTGCGGGACTTTTTGAAAAGCTGAAGGCCCTGACGAGCGGCGAAGCGAGGGCGCTTGCCGGCGAGGGCGCGGAATATGTTGAAAGCATGAAGCTTGATACCGAGGTATGATTTATGGCGTTTGAAAGCCTTTCCGACAAACTGAATGCCGCGTTCAAAAAGCTTCGCGGCAAAGGCCGGCTCACGGCGGCGGACGTAAAGGACGCCATGCGCGAGGTGCGCATGGCTCTGCTTGAAGCGGACGTCAGCTATAAGGCCGTCAAGGAATTTACAAAAACGGTGACCGAGCGCGCCAGCGGCGCGGATGTGCTTGAAGCGCTCAGCCCTGCGCAGATGGTCATTAAAATAGTCAATGAGGAACTGACCGCGCTGATGGGCGGAGAGAACCACAAACTCAACATCGGCTCCAAGTCGCCGAGCGTCGTGATGCTTGTGGGTCTGCAAGGCGCGGGTAAAACCACGAACGGAGCAAAGCTTGCGGGATATATGAGAAAGCAGGGCAAACGCCCGCTGCTTGTTGCATGCGACATCTACCGTCCCGCCGCTATCAAGCAGCTTGAGACAGTCGGCGCACAGCTCGGTATCCCCGTGTTCCAGATGGGGCAGACAAACCCTGTCGATATCGCAAAGGCGGCGATAGAGCACGCCAAGGCGCATGGGAACGACCTCGTTTTTCTCGATACGGCAGGCCGCCTGCATATAGACGAGGCGCTGATGAACGAGCTGCGTGAGATAAAGGCGGCGACCGACCCGGCGGAGATACTTCTTGTCGTTGACGCAATGACCGGTCAGGACGCGGTGAACGCGGCGACGGCGTTCGATGAGGCGCTCGGCGTTACCGGCGTTATGCTCTCGAAGCTTGACGGCGACGCCCGCGGCGGCGCAGCGCTGTCCATAAGATACGCCACCGGCAAGCCGATAAAGTTCATAGGAGTGGGCGAAAAGCTTGACATGATAGAGCCGTTCTACCCCGACCGTATGGCTTCCCGTATCCTCGGCATGGGCGATGTGCTCACGCTTATTGAAAAGGCGGAGCAGAGCTTTGACGAAAAGAAGGCGCTTGAAGCCGCGGAAAAGCTCAAGTCAAACCGTTTCTCACTTGCTGATTATCTCGACCAGATGGCGCAGCTCAGGAGCATGGGCGACCTCGGCGATCTGGCGGCGATGATACCTGGCATGGACGCGAAGGCGCTCAAGGGAGCGAAGCTTGATGAAAAGGCGATGGCGCGGCAGGAAGCTATAATCCTGTCCATGACGAAAGGGGAGCGCGATAACCCCTCGATCATCAACTCAAGCCGCAAAAAACGCATCGCGGCAGGCTCCGGCACGTCGGTGGTGGACGTCAACCGCCTGCTCAAGCAGTTTGAGGCGATGCAGCAGATGATGAAGCAGTTCTCGGGCAAGAACATGAAGAAGCTTCAGAAGAAAATGGGCCGCATAGGCGGCATGGGCGGATTTCCCAGAGGCGGTTTCCCGTTCTGACAAGGTTTACAACTGCATGCCGGACACCGGCAGCGCGTTTGTAATATAATGAATATTTTTGAAGGAGAAATATACAATGGTTAAGATCAGACTTCGCAGAATGGGAGCAAAGAAGGCTCCCTATTACCGCATCGTTGTTGCAGATTCCCGTTTCCCCCGCGACGGCCGCTGCATTGAGGAAATCGGCACCTACGATCCCTCCGCAGACGGCGCAAAGCTCAAGGTCGATGCAGAGCGCGTAAAGTACTGGATGGCAAACGGCGCACAGCCCACCGACACTGTTCGTGGACTGCTCAAAAAGCTTGAAGCCTGATAAGGAGCAATTGAAGTGAAAGAACTCTTGACCTATATCGTGCAGAGCTTGGTCGATAATCCCGATCAGGTCTCTGTGACCGAGCGCAAAGCCGACGGAGAAACCGTTTTTGAAGTCAAGGTTGCCGACGGCGACATGGGCAAGGTCATTGGCAGACAGGGAAGGATCGTCAAGCAGATCCGTATCCTGATGAGAGCCGTTGCTCAGAGAAAGGGCAAAAAAGTATCCGTCGAAATACTCGACTGATGTAGAGAGGGGACAGCCTGCGCTGTCCCTTTTCAGCTATCAAAAGCAAATATAAGGAGGAATATAAGGAGAAAATTATGGATATCGGGGCATTGTTCACATTGAAGCAGGCGTGGAGCAGGTTCTGCGCAAATCATCCCAAATTTCCGGACTTTCTTCTGGCAGTGAAAAACAAGGGCATACAGGCGGACACGGATTTCGCCTTTACCGTAACATATCCGGATGGGCAGACGCTCAGAGCGGGCATCCGCCTCAAGCCGTCGGATGTGGAAATAATTGAAAAAATTATCGGCGTGACCGGAGAAAATTGATCATATAGCCAAAATACACGGCGGAAGCATTGTATAATCTGCCAAAGATTTCGTAATTTATCGAACTGCTGTATTGACACGGGATTTCTTTATGATATAATCAACTAAAAGATTTGTTGTATTAGAAAGTGCAATCTTGCGTAAAGCAGATGCTGCGGCAGATCTTGCCCCTCAATAGGGGAATATTGATCCGTGTTCACCGGCTCCGCCGTTGAATAATATTATTATTGGAGGACTGAAATGAAGAAATTTTTAGCACTGCTTCTTGCCCTCACCATGGTATGCGCACTGTGCGTCACCGGGCTGAGCGCATCCGCAGAGGAAACCGCTCATATCGGTATCGTCACCGGTTCCGTTTCTCAGTCTGAGGACGACCGCCGCGGCGCCGAGGCTGCCCAGGCAAAGTTCGGCGAAGACGTTGTCACGCTCGCTATCTACCCCGACAACTTCACCGAAGAGCTTGAGACTACCATTCAGACCATCGTTAATCTCTCCGATGACCCCCAGATGAAGGCCATCATCGTTAACCAGGCTGTTCCCGGCACCACCGAAGCTTTCCGTCAGATCAAAGAGCGCCGCCCTGACATCATCTGCATCGCAGGTGAATCCCATGAGGACCTTCCCGAAATCGGCTCCGCTGCCGACCTCGTCTGCAACAACGACTTTGTTGCACGCGGCTACCTCATGATCAAGACCGCTCATGACCTCGGCTGCGATACCTTCGTACATATCTCCTTCCCCCGCCACATGTCCTATGAGACCATGTCCCGCCGTGTTGCCGTTATGAAGGCAGCCTGCGAGGAGTTCGGCATGACCTTCGTTCTTGAGACCGCTCCCGACCCCACTTCCGACGTCGGTGTTGCAGGCGCTCAGGCTTACATCCTTGAGAAGGCTCCCGAATGGATCGAGAAGTACGGCCAGAATTCCGCATACTTCTGCACCAACGATGCTCATACCGAGCCTCTGCTCAAGCAGCTGCTCGAGTACGGCGGATACTTCATTGAAGCCGACCTGCCCTCTCCTCTGATGGGCTACCCCGGAGCACTCGGCATTGACCTCACCGAAGAAGCAGGCGACTTTGAGAAGATCCTTGCAAAGGTTGAGGACGCTGTCTGCGAAAAGGGCGGCGCAGGCCGTTTCGGCACATGGGCATACTCCTACGGCTACACTCTGTCCGCAGGTCTTGCAGAGCATGCAATGAACGTTATCAACGGCGACAGCGAGCTTGATGATATCGACGATATCGCGGCGGCATTTGCAGTCTACACCGGCGAAGCCGAGTGGAATGGCTCCAACTACACCAATGCCGATACCGGCGTTAAGCTCGACAACGTATTCCTCGTATATCAGGATACCTACATCATGGGCGATCCCGGCAAGTTCATGGGCACCACCAGTGTTGAGGTTCCCGAGAAGTACTTCACCGTCAAGTAATAAAACTTTGCAAATGAGGGGGAGGAATTTCCTCCCCCGTGCTTGTTATTAACGGTGCCGGTCATGTATGATCTCTTGAAAAATGTACTGCAGGGCAGGGGTTTACTCCTGCCGAAAAGTCTCTCATGCGTCGGGAGCAAACCTCTGCCCTGCGGACAGGTGTTTCCTGCTTTTGCAGAACGATCGAACTAAAAAGAATACAGGATAGGAAATTGTTTTATGAGTAATAGCGATGCTCCGCTGCTGGAGATGAAAAACATTAAGAAGGACTTTTTCGGAACACAGGTCCTTTCGGATATCAATATTACTCTCGGCGAGGGCGAGGTTCTCGGCCTCTGCGGGGAGAACGGTGCAGGCAAGAGCACACTTATGAAAATTCTCTTTGGCATGGATGTCATAAGAGAAACCGGCGGTTACGGCGGCGATATCCTTATAAACGGCGAGAAGGTTGAGTTTGCCACGCCGTTTGACGCACTTGCCGCCGGGATCGGCATGGTGCACCAGGAATTTTCGCTTATTCCCGGCTTTACCGCCGCCGAAAATATCGTACTTAACAGAGAGCCTACAAAGCATACCGTCATTTCCGAGATTTTTGGGGACAGGCTCAACACGCTTGACTATGACGAGATAACCGGCCGCGCCGAGCATGCTATCGAGAAAATGGGCTTTTCAATTGATTCCGGTATGACCATAAGTGAAATGCCGGTCGGCCATAAGCAGTTTACCGAGATCGCAAGAGAGCTGAGCAAGGATCAGCTCAAGCTCCTCATTCTGGATGAGCCTACCGCCGTTCTCACCGAGAAGGAAGCGGAGGCGCTGCTCGAATCCATAAGGGGCATGTCCGCAAAGGGCATTGCCGTTATATTCATCACCCACAGACTGCATGAGATCCTTGCCGTGTGCGATAAGGTCGTTGTCATGCGCGACGGCTATGTTGTCAAGGACGGCCCCGCGAAGGAGACCGATGTGACCGATATCACGAAGTGGATGGTTGGCAGAAGTGTTGACAGCGCCGCCGCCAATGAGGTACGTGATTTCAGCAATGCCAGGGTCGCAATGTCCATTAAAAAGCTTTGGGTCGATATGCCGGGCGAAACTGTGCGCAACGTGAACCTTGACGTCAAAGAGGGCGAGATACTCGGTATCGGCGGCCTTGCCGGTCAGGGCAAGCTCGGCATCCCCAACGGAATCATGGGTCTTTACGAAGCGGGCGGTACGGTCGTGTTCGAGGGAAAAGAAATTCCGCTCAACAGCCCGAGAAGCTGCCTTGATGCAAACCTTGCCTTTGTTTCCGAGGACAGACGCGGCGTCGGCCTGCTGCTGGACGAAACGCTTGAATGGAACATCGCGTTCCCTGCAATGCAGGTTCAGAACAAGTTCCTCAAGAACTATCTGGGCGGCCTTATCAAGTGGAGAGACGAGAAGGCGATCGGCGAAGTGACCGATAAATACATAGAGGAGCTTGCAATAAAGTGCACCGGCTCCAAGCAGAAGGCAAAGGAACTGTCCGGCGGCAATCAGCAGAAGGTCTGCCTTGCCAAGGCGTTCGCACTCGAACCCAAGTTCCTGTTTGTTTCCGAGCCTACACGCGGTATCGACGTCGGCGCAAAGGCTCTGGTTCTTAACGCACTCAAGAAATTCAACCGCGAAAGCGGCGTCACGGTCGTCATGATATCCTCTGAACTGGAGGAACTTCGCCAGACCTGCGACGAGATAGCGATCATATCCGGCGGTAAGGTATCCGGAATACTTCCCGCTGACAGACCGTCTGAGGAGTTCGGTCTTCTCATGGTCAGCCAGGTAAAGTGAGGTGGGCAGAATGAGTAAAGAATTGGATAAGAACAGCACCTTCGGCGCAAGACTGAAATCCGGTATAGATTCCTTCGGTCTGCCGCGCCTGATAATTGCGGCGTTCCTGCTGCTGCTTTTTGCTGCCGCGCCCGTTGTCGGCGTGGACTTTGCCACGCAGATAACAAATACTATCAACCGTTTCAGCTGGAACGCCGTTATGGTTCTGGCGATGGTTCCTATGATACACTCCGGCTGCGGCCTTAACTTTGGTCTGCCCCTCGGCATAATCTCCGGTCTTCTCGGTGCGACGCTTTCTCTGGAGTTTGGTTTCACAGGCCCTGCAAGCTTTGTTATGGCGATACTGATCGCAACTCCGTTTGCGCTGATACTCGGCGCGGGCTACGGTTGGCTGCTCAACAAGATAAAGGGCGGCGAAATGATGATAGCCACATATGTCGGCTTCTCCTCCGTTTCCTTCATGTGTATGATGTGGCTGCTCCTGCCGTATAAAAACCCCACAATGGTCTGGGGCCTTTCCGGCAAGGGTCTGCGTACCACGATCTCCCTTGAGGGGTATTATGATAAAGTCCTTGCGAATATCCTCCAGATAAATATCGGCAATCTCTCCATTCCTACTGGTACGCTTCTGTTCTTTGCGATCCTTGCGTTTGCGATGTGGGCATTCCTCCACACCAAGACAGGCACCGCGATGACCGCCGTCGGTTCCAACCCCACGTTTGCAAGGGCGGCCGGCATCAATGTTGACAAAATACGGCTCCTCTCCGTTGTGATGTCCACATGGCTTGCTGCGGTCGGTATTCTGGTATATGAACAGGGCTTCGGCTTTATCCAGCTTTATATGGCGCCGTTCTATATGGCGCTGCCTGCCGTTTCCGCGATACTTATCGGCGGCGCATCCGTCAACAAGGCATCGATCGCAAACGTCATTATCGGTACGTTCCTCTTCCAGGGCATTGTCACAATGACGCCTACCGTTATGAACAACGCGATCCACATGGATATGAGTGAGGTTATCCGTATTATCGTATCCAACGGTATGATACTCTACGCTCTGACCAGAAAGACGGAGGGCACAAAATGAAAAAAGAAAACAAAGTCCTTAAATTTTTGGGAAATAACTCCGTTCCCATTATGTTCGTGCTTATCTGCGCGGTGTGCATCCCTATCTCCGGGTTCTCTGTGAGCTACCTTCTCAACGAGATAGTCACACGTATGGGAAGAAACATCTTCCTTATCATGGCTCTGCTCATCCCCATTATGGCCGGTATGGGTCTTAACTTCGGCATGACGCTCGGCGCAATGGCGGCTGAGATCGCGCTGATCTTTGTATCGGACTGGCAGATCTGGGGCATTCCCGGCATCATCCTCGCAATGATCGTTTCCATTCCGTTCTCCATCGCCCTCGGCACCCTCTGCGGTAAGATACTTAACCGCGCAAAGGGACGTGAAATGATCACAAGTTATATAATCAGCTTTTTCATCAACGGCGTATATCAGCTTATCGTCCTCTACATGATGGGCCCAATTATCCCTATCAAGCACGGTACGATCAAGCTGCCCCGCGGCTACGGTATCAGAAACACCGTATCCCTTCTCAACATGCGCCATGCGCTTGACGATGTTCTTGCGATAAACATCGGCGGCGTCAAGATCCCCATGCTGACCTTTATCGTTATCGGCCTGCTGTGCCTGTTCATTGTCTGGTTCCGCAAGACCAAGCTCGGCCAGGATATGCGCGCTGTCGGTCAGGATATGGAAGTTGCGCGTGACGCCGGCATCAATGTTGAGCGTACCAGAGTTATCTCCATCGTCATCTCCACCGTTCTTGCGGGCTTCGGCATGGTCATTTACCTTCAGAACATGGGCAATATCGCAACATACTCCGCACATTCCCAGATAGGTATGTTCTGCATCGCGGCTCTGCTTGTCGGCGGCGCCTCCGTTGACAGGGCTTCCATCGGAAACGTCTTCCTCGGCGTTATCCTCTTCCATACGATGTTCATCGTTGCGCCCAAGGCGGGCGGCCTTATCACCGGCGACACTATGATAGGCGAGTATTTCAGAGTGTTTGTCTCCTACGCCGTCATAACCATCGCGCTCGTTATGTATGAGACGAAAAAGCGCAAAGCGAAGAGCCTTGTCGGACAGCAGCTTGCAGCGGAACAGGAAATGGAGGAGAGCAAATGAAAAGCAAAAAATGGTTGTACCGCATAGCGGCTCTTGTGATCCTCCTTGCAATCTCCGGCACCATGTTCGTGGTCGGCCGCGGCCACACAATATACTTTGACAACAAGGCTATGGAGTATAACGGCGAAGAAATACCGTATGCTCACAAAATAACCGTCAATGTCGACGGCGAACGCGTGGCGAGACTCAACAAAAAAGAGCGCGGCATGGCGACGTGCATCGGCCAGAAGTTTGAAATGGAGCTTGTTGTCGTTCAGGAAAAGGGCGGCGAAGAAGTTACGATCCCCGTTACGCTCGAACTTCCGTATAATATGGACGGCATTGTGATCAATCTCCCCGCGTATCTTGCGGGACTTCCCAAGGACGCGTATATGAGTGAGTTCGTTCAGGTCGCAGAACCTGTTTCCGAGGAGGAAGAAGAGGTCGTGACCGACGAATTCGGCGGCGAAAGCTTCGATGTCGAATCCGACTTCTGATACGGAAAACTCATTAAAGAATTTAATAGTAACCTTAAAATACAGCACTCCATTTCGGGATGCTGTATTTTTTGGTTCAGTGTCAAAAGTTGGGGTAGAGCGAAACAAAAAAGGATAGCAGCGAAGGT
>CAVENX010000048.1:0-13197 GCA_963617275.1 bacterium | reverse complement strand
TTGAGGCGGGCCTTGCCCCCTCAAGCTCCCCCGCTGCTCTGTTATCTGACTTTAATTACATAGTTTTTTGACAGTCTGAAGCAAAAACCGCGGGGTAATCCCGCGGTTTTTGCTTGTCAAAGAACCTCGCAGAGGTTCTTTGACAAGTTCAGCAATCGACGCCTATTGCATTGAGCTTTCTTCTGAGTTCCTCGGTATCTCCGTGGAAGACAATGCCCTCCATGCCGCAGTAGACCGCGCCCTCGACGTTGTTTGTCGCGTCGTCGATAAAGACGCTTTCTTCCGGCTTGGCATTGAATTTGTGCAGCGCCATGAGGTATATTTCCGGCTGCGGCTTGACAAGCTTGACGTCGGCTGAGATCAGGGTG
Source organism: bacterium (assembly GCA_963617275.1). Classification (GTDB taxonomy): domain Bacteria; phylum Bacillota; class Clostridia; order Oscillospirales; family Oscillospiraceae; genus Limivicinus. The sequence continues at coordinate 12,829 of CAVENX010000048.1, read as the reverse complement.
TCCTCGAAGTATTCGGAGCCGGGGATTTCCGGCCAATATTCATGCTGGCGATAGCTTGCGTTGGACAGAAGGAAAAGGCGGTAGCCCTTGGCCTTAAGCTCACCGGTGAGTTCCGCCATACCGCTCATCGGCAGTATCGGGCGATCCCACTCATCGACAAGCCGGTGCACCTTTTCATGCAGACGCTCCGGCAGACGGGCGCACATTCTTTCCGCCGCTTCCTTCTCGGTAAGCGTGCCCCTGTCCATCATGGCCCACTCGACGGACACATACACCTCCCGCTCAAGCAGCGCATTATCCTCCGACGAAACGTTTACGGCTTCAAGGAAGCACTTTTTGTCGAACTTTATAAGCACATTCCCCATGTCAAAAATAATATTCTTTATCATAATGATCCTCCATGCGGCAAACCTGTCGGCTTTTTACTATCGCATACGTGACTTTCACACTATACCTTTTCCAAAATTCGGAGAGCGAAAAATCCGCTCTCCGAAAGATTTTATCATATCCGGTATATAACTTTTATACTATCTTGACCTTTCCCTTTGTAAGCCTGAACACCACCACAAGTGAAATGATCGTCGTCACTGTCAGGATCGTCGCAAGCGCAGCGGCGGTACCGTCGCTCATACGAACTACCTCCTGATAGATCGCAACGGCAATAGTAGAGGTCTTTCCGGAATAGAGCATGATGGAGCTTGAAAGCTCATTGATGCAGGTTATCCAGCTGAGCACCGCGCCGGACATAACGCCGGGCAGCATCATTCGTGCCGTTACGGTGAAGAATGTCTTCATCGGCGAAACACCGAGGTTTATAGAAGCCTCTTCAACATACGGGTCCATCTGGTATAGGAAAGCACTGCCCGAACGCACCGTGTACGGCAGCTTTCTTATGACATAGGAAATGATCATTATCGAAGCCGTGCCTACAAGGATTATGGGCTTTCGGTTGAAAGCGACGATAAGGCCGATACCAAGAACGGAACCGGGGATAACATACGGGAACATGATAAGAGTATCTATGAGGTTTGCGACCTTGCCCTTCTTGCGTACAAGAATATAGGAAACAAGAATACCCACAATGATGATGAACACGATCGCTACAAGGGAGAAGACGTATGTATTGCGGATGTTGCGCCCAAGTCGGGAGAGAATGGAGCGGTAATTGTTGAGGTTTATTCCCTTTACCACACCGGAGAAGCTGCGTTCAACAAAGGATTGGCACACGACCACTATCTGCGGCAGGAATGCAAGGGCAACGACAACATATATCGGGAAAGAGGCAAAGAACCGCTTCCAGCCGTGAAGCTCCGTCTCTTGAGGGGGACGCAGAGAGCTCATCATATAGTTGCGCTTGTCCACAACAAGCTTCTGGAACGTGAGCATGAGCAGCGAACAGGCAACGATTATGACCGACAGCGTAGACGCCATATACGGGTCCGTCGCGCTTTCAGACATATACTCGTTATACACAAGCACCGGCAGCACGGTATAGCCCTCGCCCAGCAGCATGGGTGTGCCGAAGTCGGCAAGACAGGTCATGAAGACCATTATCATACCCGCCATGATAGAAGGCAGAATGACCGGCAGAGTGATCGTCCAGATACGTCTGAGCTTGCTCATACCGAGATTCTCGCCCGCTTCCTCAAGGGAACTATCTATACTGTTCATCGCGCCGGAGGTATAAAGATATATGTACGGGAACAGATGCAGAGTAAAGACAAATATTATACCCCCGCGCCCGTAAATCGTCGGTGCAGTAAGGCCGATCTTCGCAAACAGCTTTGCAAGCAGTCCCGCACGGCCAAGCAGGATGATCCACGAATACGCGCCGATGAACGGAGGACTCATAAGGCTCATAATAATAAGGATATGCAGCACTTTTTTGCCGGGGACATTATAGCGCGTCATAAGATACGCAATCGGTACGCCGACGATCGTCGTCGTGAAGACGGTCGTAAAGCAGACGACCATGGAGCGGATAAGCGTCTGGTAATAATACTTTTTTTCAAAGAAGCGCTTGAAATTGTAGAGCGTCAGTCCATCGACCTTCTTGGAAAAAAGGCTCTTGGTAAGTATCGTGTAAAACGGATACACGATGAACATGCACATAACAATTATTACGGCGATCTTCGTAAAAAACCAGAAATCCGGCTTAAACTTTTTTTCACCGAGTCTCACAGGCTGAGCACCTCCTCGGTATCGGAGGCATACAGACTGATGCGTTCAGGGTCAAAGCTGAGGTGCACCTTCTCGCCGTCAGCATGGACTGTGCTGCAATCCTTGGTATATTCGTTGACGATAAGATTCTGCCCGTCGTCAAGCTCAACCTCATACTCGATATAGTCGCCGAGGAAGGTGGAGAACAGCACTGTGCCGGGCATACCGGATTCGGAGAAGAAAAGCTGTTCGGGACGTGCAGAGATCTTGCCCTTGCCGGTATAAGCCTTTTTCACATTGACCTTTATGTCAAGTTCGTTCTTTATCTTTACGGAAGCCGCGCCCGCATCGTCGGCGGTAATATCGCAGTCGATGAAATTGGACACGCCGATAAACCCGGCGACAAAAGGATTCTGCGGCTTTGCGTAAATTTCATTGGGAGTGCCTATCTGCATGATAACGCCGTCCTTCATGACCGCTATACGGTCGGAAATGGCAAGTGCCTCCTCCTGGTCATGAGTGACGTATATAGTCGTTATACCGAGTCTGCGCTGGAGCTTTTTGATGACAGAGCGCATCTGGACACGAAGCTTTGCATCAAGGTTTGAAAGCGGCTCGTCCATGAGAAGAACACTCGGCTCGATAACAAAGGCGCGGGCAAGCGCGACGCGCTGCTGCTGACCTCCGGAAAGCTCGCTCGGCTTGCGCTGGGCAAGGTGGTCTATCTGCACCAGCTTCAGCGCTTCCTCGACGCGGGGTTTGATATCCTTTGCCGGAACCTTTCTCGCCTTAAGGCCGTAAGCTACGTTGTCAAAAACGTTCAGATGCGGGAAAATCGCATAGTTCTGGAACACCATTCCTATGTCGCGCTTATGAGCAGGAACATCGTTTATACGCTTGTCCCCGAAATAGAAATCGCCGCCCTCAATACTGTTGAAGCCCGCGATCATACGCAGAAGCGTGGTTTTACCGCAGCCGGACGGGCCAAGCAGCGTGAAAAACTCGCCCTCTTTGATGTCCAGCGACACACCCTTGAGTGCGACAAAATCCCCGTAACGCTTTACGGCGTCCTTGATAATTACCTGATTGCTCATTTTCTTCCTCCCAGAATGCTTGAAAAATACAAACTCATACCGCCGCGAAAAAGCGACGCGGCCTGTACAAGGCGGATTTTTTGTTTACGGTTACAAAACCGTGCGGATCATTTAGGTTCTGCGCTTCTATCAGAAATCAGAAACGGAGAGCCTGTGCGGCTCCCGATTTCTCATTTCTGATACGATTATTATACCAAAACAAACGGGGGAGGTGCCGGAAAGCGGCAGCCTCCCCACAGTTTATTTATGGGATATTCAAGTATCAGCCGATGGTCAGATCGTTGAACTTCTCCTTGATAGCGTCTCTGTTGGTTGCGGCGTAGGTAAAGTCATAGGTGCCGACATGGCATTCCTCGAGGGAGCAAAGACCCTCGGGAACAAGGTCGGAGCGGACAGGACGGCGCTTCCAATTGACGTTCTGATCCTTCTGGCACTCAAGGCCGGTAACGAAGTCGATGAACAGCTTTGCGTTATCTTCGTTGGGGCAGCCCTTGATGAGAGCAACACCGTCGGGAACAGCGGAGTTTGCTTCGGGGTAAACATAGCCGATATCGGGGTTGTCGTTGTAAAGAACAGCGGACTTCTCGATTGTCACACCGAGAACGTACTCACCGGAAGCAACGAGCTTGTGGCAGTTGCCGGAGCTGTCCTGAAGCTTGCCGTCGAGGTTTGCGATGAACTTCTCAACAAGCGCCCAGCCTTCGTCTATTGTGGGCTGAGAGAAGAGCATGGTGCACAGCTGGGTGTAAGCGGAACCGGACTTGGAGGGAGCGCAGTATGCGATCTTACCCTTCAGGTTCTCGTTGCAGAGGCCTTCCCAAGTGGTGGGAACGTCAGCCTCGTCGATGAGGGTCTTGTTGTAGATGAATACCATGGGCAGGGGGGATTCGCCGATCCACATATCGTCGGCATCTTTGTATGCGTCGCCGATAACGTCGTCATTTGCGCACTGATAGGGTGCAAAGTACTCGGTGTAAGCAGCGAGAGTATCTGCGCCGCCGCCCCACAGAACGTCGCCCTGGGGGTTCTCGGCTTCAGCAACGATACGCTGGCACAGCTCACCGGTGCCGGCTGCGACGAACTCAACCTCTATTCCGGGGTAGGTCTCCTCAAACAGCTTTATGCCGGCTGCAAGAGGATCCGCGTCGTGGGGAGAGTAGATAACGAGCTTGCCGCTGTGAGCTTCCTCTGCGGGAGCCGCTTCGGTCTCGGCAGGAGCTGCTTCCTCTGCGGGTGCTTCTTCAGCAGGGGCCGCTTCGGTCTCGGCAGGGGCTGCTTCCTCAGGCTTGGCCTCTGCGGGTGCTTCGGTCTTGCCGCAAGCGCACAGTGCGAACACCATGACGAGTGCAAGCAAAAGAGCAATGATCTTCTTCATGTTGTTTCCTCCATTTATTTTAGTCGAATATGATTCAGTCGCATCCGACTTAATATATATGATTATAACTCTTGGAAATTGCAAAGTAAATATTAACCGAACCGTTACGCCAAATCTTGTTGATAATGCACATTTTTCCCTTCGGATTTTGTGTAAAACAACAAGAGTTTTTTTCCGCTGTCCGAAAGTTCGGAGCACCGCCGCATACTTTTCTCTTTGTGGGCTTATTTTTCCTTTGCTTTCATGGGGCGGCCGACAAGGAACGGGAACCAGCGGTTCACGATATAGCACGGAACGATCAGCACAAAGGACATTATGATCGTAAGGCAGATGGCAAACAGGCTCGACGTGAGCTTGTTTGAAAGTATCTGTGCGTAAACGCCGGCGAAAAGGCGCTTGAATATCCCCTGCGCAAAGCCGAGCACCTTGCCGTGGAAGGCAAAATACAGCAGCGTATTCTGCCCGACATAGGCGATATACCGGCTGCTTTTTATCACCTTGCTGAAGGCGCACACAAGCGTGCAGCCCATAAGAGGGTTGATAAGCCGTGCAAACAGCTCATGCAGCCGTTCCGGCATACGGAAGTCCGTCAGATACGGATAGTATACCGAGCACAGGTACACCGCCAGCAGGATAAGCCTGTTGCGGCGGGTGTTCAGCCTGTCGAACACCGGTTCAAAGTTATTGCGCATGAAATAGCCGATAGTCATATAGAACATGGCGATAAATATGTAATCGGCATGCCATGGGAGATTGGAAGTGCCCCATGGGAGAGCAGCGCCGTCTACAATGTGGCTGTACGCCACGTCCACGCACCACAGCGCAAAGGCCAGCAGGAAGAAAAGCCACGGGCGGGTATGATCGTTCTTATCCGCCTTGCGGTTATACCATTCGATGAAGAAATAGAAAGGCATGAACGCTGCAAACAGAGCCGGAATAAACCAGAGCTGCGCATAATGCTGACGTATCTGGACAAGGTTCCACATCAGCTCCGTAAGATAATCCCCATGCTCGCCGAAGGAAAAGACCTGCGCGATGCTTATGTCAAGAAAGCTGAACACCAGCCACGGGACAATAAGACATCTTATCTTCTTGATGAGGAAAGTCTTGAAGTCCTGCCCCGTCCGATGCACATAGCCCGCCGCGATGAAAAACACCTCGACGCCGCACGTCGTGTGCAGCACCGAAAGCTCGTCGCAGCCGCTTTCCAAATGCTCCAGCATTATGAACATCATGCACATCCATTTTGCCGTATCTACCCATTCGATCCGCTTTTTCACAGTATTTATCCCACTCACGTTACTTATCCCCGCAGAATCTGGATTCGTCATTGCTCCAGCCATGGTCGAGAAGCCAGAAGTCATCCCCGCCGTCATCCTCCATAGCAAGCCACTCGTCATTGTCCATGGCTGCTTTTTTCATCTTTTTGCGCGTCTCATACTTTCTGATGTCGTCAACGGTAAACTCAAGCCCTTCTTCCCTTGCGATCGGCAGAAGCACATTCTTCACCACTGACTCACGTACCTCGAGACTGCCCGGATAACAGTCAAGCGCAAGCTTCACCCTGTCTCTGAGGCTCTGCTCGTTTTCATATCTTTCAAAAAAGGCCGCAACATTTTCGTTCATTTGGACGCTCCGTGTTATTTAAGTAAAATTCGTAAAACATTATACCCGAACAGGGCGTCAAAAGCAAGAACGGATGTGTTTTGTTATATTTGCACAAAATTCGTCTGCGTGTTTTGTGCGGTTTGCTATCCCCTGCGGGGGGTTATCAAAAAACGGGTTTTCTATTATAATATAGCGATCAGATTTGGTAAGTCCGGAGCGAAAGATGGCCGAAAAAAGCTTATATATAAATAAAGATAGGAAAAAAATTACAGCAATAGCGCTTATGGCAGGACTGTTGGTGCTGATGTCGTTCATGTGTCTGCTGGCAGGCTCGTCCAATATGAGCGCGGCGGACTGCCTGTCCGCGCTTTTCGGGAACGGGACGGCGGCAAACGTCCGCATAGTGCGCAATATACGCATCCCTCGCATACTTGCCGCCATCGTCGCCGGGGCGGGGCTTTCCGTGTCGGGTCTTATCATGCAGACAAGTCTCAACAATCCTATGGCTTCCCCGTCAACGCTCGGCGTTTCAAACGCCGCCGTATTCGGTGCAAACCTTTCGATAATTGCCTTCTCCGGCGGCTTCCTGTCCACTGGAAACAACCTTGCCTCATATACCGTAGGTGCAAATCCCTATGCCACATCGCTTATGGCGTTTATTTTTTCAACGCTCTCCATTCTGCTCATTCTCGGTCTGTGCAAAAGCCGTTCGTTTAACCCCGGCGTGGTCGTGCTCGCGGGCGTGGCGGTCGGCGCAATGTGGACGGCGGTGACCACGGTCCTGCAATTTTACGCCACTGATGTCGGCCTTTCCGCGGCTGTGATATGGAATTTCGGCGATCTCGGGCGCGCTACATACAAAACCGATCTCATAATGCTTGCGGTCGTTCTGCCAAGCGCCGTGATATTCACGCTCATGGGCTGGCGCTATAACTCCCTTCTGAGCGGAGACGCGACGGCGCGCAGCATGGGCGTTAATGTGGACAGGCTGCGCTTTTTCTCCCTGCTTCTCGCCTCGGTGATAACCGCGGTGTGCGTGTCGTTTCTCGGCGTTATCGGCTTTGTGGGGATAATCTGCCCGCACGTGACGAAAAAGCTTCTTGGACAAGATCACAGATTCAGCGTCCCGATGTCGGCGCTTTCTGGAAGTCTCCTGCTGGTAACCGCGGATACGCTCTCCCGCAGTCTCGGCAGCGGTTCGGCGCTCCCCGTGGGCGCGATCACTTCCCTGCTCGGCGCACCATTCTTCATTGCAATAATTTTTTCAAGGAGGGCGAATCACTGATGCTTGAGATAAACGGCCTCTCCTTCGGATACTCCCGCCGCTCACCCGCCGTTCTTGACGGACTTTCCATGACGCTCGGCGACGGGGAAATAGGCATCATTCTCGGAAAAAACGGTTCCGGCAAAACCACACTTTTCAAAAACATTCTCGGCATTTCCCATCCGAACGGCGGTTCCATTCTCTTCGACGGCAGGGATGTTCTGAAAATGTCCCCACGTGAACGTGCGGGATACGCGGCATACGTGCCGCAGCATATCCATTTCGGCGATCTGAGCGTCTATGATTCGATACTAATGGGGCGCGTATCCCGATTCGGACTTCGCGCAGGGAAGGAAGACCATGAGGTCGTGCAGCAGCTTTTGAGCGATATGCGCCTTGAGGACTTCGCTTACCGGAACGCGGAGGAGCTTTCCGGCGGCGAAAAGCAGAAAATCGCCATTGCGCGCGCGCTTGCGCAGTCGCCGCGCCTGCTGATTTTTGACGAGCCGACAGGAAATCTCGACGTTGCCAATGAGGAGCTTATTATCGAGGAAGCAAAAAAAATTGCAAGGGAAAAGAACATAAGTATTCTTTCTTCCCTGCACGATTTCAATCAGGCTCTGTACTTCGGAGACAGGTTTTTCTTTCTGCGGAACGGTAAAATAACCCATTCAGGCGGCGCGGAAACGGTAAATGAGCAGTCGATAGGCAGCACCTTCGACATATCGGTGAAGATAATCACCGTTGAGAACAGGCGTGTCGTTCTCGGCGGAAAGTATTACGAAAGCTGATTAAATAAATCACAACGGAGGATTGACATGATAAAAAAGCAGAATATCATTGATTTTTTTAACCGCTGCGCCCCCTCATGGGATGCGGAGATGATAAGGGACGACGGCATCATAAACACCATTCTCGACAACGCCGGGGTTTCGGCGGGCAAGACTGTGCTTGACGTTGCCTGCGGAACAGGCGTCCTCATCGGGGACTATCTCGCAAGGGACGTGAAAAGCGTCATAGGCATTGACATTTCCCCGGAAATGATAGAGCGCGCAAAGGTCAAATTCACCGACCCGAGGGTGTCGTTCTCCTGCTGCGACGCGGAGGAATTTGACGGCGGCGTGAAATACGACGCGGTTATGATATACAACGCCTTTCCCCATTTTCCCGACCCTGAAAAGCTTCTTGAGCATCTCTCCGGGCTGCTCGCGGAGGGCGGTACCCTCACCGTCGCGCACGGCATGAGCCGCGAAACGATAGACGCACACCACCACGGGCCGTCAAAGGATGTTTCAATGGGGCTTATGGAGGCGGAAAAGCTGGCCGGAATGATGGGGAAATATCTCACCGTAACCGTGGAGATTTCCGACGACAGAATGTATCAGGTCACGGGCAAAAAGGTCTGATCCTTTATAATACCGTGCGGCGTTTCATACCCGCACAGTGAAAACTGCGGCTGTCCCGACAAAGGACAGCCGCAGTTTCATTTTAAATTATATCACAGCATCGAGGAGCCGCCGGTAACTATCCAGCAGGCAAGAGAAGAAACTGTGAACGCGCCTACCCAAACGCTTCCCGTGCGGCGGTATATATATGTACACAGCACACTGAACACAAGCACCTGCGGGAAGAACAGAATAAGCAGCGACATGAACGGTCCGCCGAACGTGGAACCGAACAGAAGATCCGCGCCGGGACCCGCACCTGCAAAGAACGGGATGTATTCAAGCAGGATTATGAGCAGGATTCCGCCGGCCATGAGCATGGCATTTCTCCACCAGCAGCCCATGAAGCCCTTGAAGCCGGGCTGATACGTGGCTTCGCAGCGCTGGAGCGCCATGATTTTTGAGTTGTTGAGCACAAAGAACAGCGCAAAAATCAGAATATATACGCAGAACTGACCAAAACGCACTGTCGTGAACGGCTTGAAGAAAGGCCATATTATACGGAAGTCCAGCATAAAGAGTGCATCGCAGATCACCACAAGGACATACACCACAAGCAGCATGCACAGAGCCAGCAGCGCACTGCGTCCGAGCAGGCCGAGACTTATTTTCTCGGGCGCTTCGGGGCAGGACAGACCCATTCCGTAATAATCAGAGCCGCCTTTGCCCTTCTTATGCTTTGCGCGGGATACTATCGTCGTGGCAAGCATTATGAGAATAAGCAGGAGATACCATGCCAGGAAACCGTTGCCGACAGTCATGCGGAAAATATTTTCCGGAAGCGGAAGAAGCCCATGTCCAAGCTGGGTCATAAACGGATAGGTAGCAAAGGCAAGAAGAATAGTTATGATCGCGCTCTTCCACCATTTTCCGCCAGTCTTGATGCCGTCCTTCGGAGGCAGCGGCTGTGCGGCTTTTGCAAAGAACGGGGTACACAGCAGCAGCTCCATCGTGGGAAGCATGGCAAACACCGCGCAGAGCATCGCCAGCAGGGTGAGCCATTCTTTTGCTATAGCTGCGTGATCGCCGGCCGGAATGTCGGTATCAAGCCCTATGGTGTTTTCAAACCATTCGATAGCGGTGGTAAGGCCGCCGTCATGGTGGGTAGCAAGACGGTGATTTGTGAAGAGCAGCTGCATACGGCGCGCTGTGCCATCGGCAAAATCGCCGAATGTGGTATCCCATGCCGCTTCATCAGCGCTCACGCCGAGAAACTCCGTGCGCAGATCGGAGCGCAGAAGAGTATCGTTCACGACGTTTTTATAGTCTCTGAAATAGCTGAACTCATCCCATTTTGCCTGAAGCAGGAGGACATTATTGAAATGATACTTTTCGGTATCATATGCGCTGTCGCGGAAAAGCTCACCGCATTGCAGCACGGTCGCTCGCGGCTCGATCTCGGTTCCGGAGTATGCCGCGGCAACGCTCCAGCTTGACCATGTGCCCATAGAATGTCCGGAGAGTGCAAGGCGGCTTGAATCAACATTGGGCATCGACGCCAGCACCGCGTAAGCGCTCATGCCGCCGCAGGAGCTGTCGGTAATCATATTGCCGTCACTGTCCTTGGAATAGTGGTCATTGAAAAAGCTGAGATTTGAGAAGTTCATCATGACGCGGTAACGCTTCTGCCCGCCTATTTCAACATAGGTGCCGTCCGCCTCGCTGTCCTCGCCATAGTTGACGGTGACTTTGTGGTTTACATAACCCCTGTTGAGCAGTCCGGCGGAAGTGGAACCGTGGCCGTATTCATCAAGTGCCATGACGACGGCGCCGCGTCTTGCCAGTTCGATAGCATAGGCCGCACACGTCTCATGGTCGTTCTGATAACCGTGGAGCAGCAGAACGCCGGGCGCTGGGCTGTCCTCGGTCGCGGTAACGGGCGTATAGAGCTTGTAGGTGAGCTGCCCCGCGTCCGTATCAATGACGCCGAAGGAAACTTTTACCCTGCCGCCGTCAGTCTGTATGCCGTTGGCAATGATCATCGCAGCAAATATCACGACCAGAAGCACGGCAAGCACAGCGGCCGATTTTTTCGGATTTCCTTTCAAGTTGTTTTCTCCTTTCGGTGTGGTATAACCACAGATTGCTTTTATTTTATCACATTCCGTGGGAATTTCAAGCATATTATTTATTGCTTCCGGTTCTTTTGGACATAATTAAGCGTCCCGTGTATCAGAAATTTCTTTCTGATACACGGGACGCCGTTCATTTTTATGCCGGTTTGTTATTTGACCTTTACCGTGATCGTGACTTTCTTGTTGGAACCGTCGGAGGAGGTCAGGGTTATGACCGCGGTACCCGCTCTCTGGCCTGCAATGATCGCCACCTGCGGATTACCGCTGTTGTTATCATATGTCATCGCCGCGCCCACAACGCTCGGGTTGCTGGATTTGACTGTCCAGTCGGAGAAGCTGTATATGTATCCGTCCGTGCGCTGGCACATCACCGGCAGAACCATCGATCCCTTTTGCCTTGTCATATACCCCGGCAATTTGAGATTTGTATAATTTTTGCCTTCATACTCCACAAAAAGCTTGGATATCGGAGCGGCAACGAGGTTGTATCCGACACTGCCGGACATATTCGTGCCGTCGGTAGTATAGGCAATGGCATACACGGTAAAGTTATACTCATCGTCTAAATCGAAATTGCTTTTCAGCATATTATACGCATTTCTTGAAGCTGTCAGCTGACCGGTTGTCTTGTTCACGGTAAACAGCTTCTTTTCCCACGCAAACTTTGAAAAATCATCCACATAGGAGCCGTCCCGTTTTTCAAAGGCTAAAACCGCATACTGCCAATCGACCTTCTTGATAGTCGGTACGCCGTGGGCATCGCCGAGTACTACCATGCTGCGCACGGATTTTCCGCTTGCAAGAGTACCCGCCTCGTAAAGCGACGCTTCCTTCGAGACAACATTCACGCTTGACGCAGGATTTACTACAACAATGCTGACGGAGTGGGACTTGCGCCCGGCGTCAGTCGCCTTGCAGGTTATCTTCGCTTTGCCGGGTGATACCGCCTTGACAAGGCCGTTTTCATCCACTGTCGCAACCTTGGGGTTGCTGCTCGTCCACTCCACCTCACAGGACAGCGGCGTCCTCGTCGGCTTGAGGTTGACGTGGGAATAATACCATGAACCCGTGTCGAACGCGTCTGTGGCAAAGAGAGTAGCTTCCGTAAGCGAATAATCCCTGCCGGTTTTCCACAGGCCGCTGAAACCGGCGTCGCCTATCATCAGCTTTATCTGAGCGATCTCGGAGCTGACCCGGACTGTCTTTTCGGCATTGGCGGTCAGGCCGGAATATACCCAAACCTGAAACTCCGTGATTGGAGTATCCTTCGGAACGGTCACTCTGCCGCGCTGGTCTATCGTAATGTGGAAGCGTTTTTCAATTTGTTCAGGGTTTTCAAAAGAAACGCCCCATATGACAGTTCTGTAATTTGCCGTTTTGGGCAGTAAGCCTGCCGTATACGTCACAGTCTTTCCGGCGGCAACGGTGCTGAGACCGGATATCGTCAGCGCGTCCGCACACGAAAGAACCTTGACGGGAAGCGATGTCTTGACGTTTGTGCCGTCCTTTGCGGTGCATGTAATAACCGCACTGCCCTTGCCGGTCACGCTCACAAGCCCTGTCTCGTCAACGGTCACGACCTTTGTGTTGCTGCTCTTCCATATGTAAGTATCGTCATTTACCGGAAGCTTGATGTCGCTTGCTTTATAGGAGACCGCCGACAGCTGAACAGGATGTGATTGTGCAGCCGAATTGACATATAAAGTCAGATTCTTAACACGCTGCCCGCCTTCGTCTAAAAGCTCTATTTTCCTTGTCGGATCCAGAGGAGCGACCTCGATCGTAACTTTGGCGAATTTAGTATTCGG
>CAVENX010000047.1:0-22063 GCA_963617275.1 bacterium | reverse complement strand
CCGAAAGCCTTGATATATCAAGGCTTTCGACGGCGGTTTATCCGATTTGAGGCGGGCCTTGCCCCCTCAAGCTCCCCTGCTGCTCTGTTATCCGGCTTTGGTACATAATTCTTTGACAGCCTCGCGGTGCAGCCAATTCCTTCGGAATGGGCTGCACCGTCTTTATATTTATATTTTCACTTGGCAAGAGCGGCGCGGCTTGTCATCCCTTGCTTTGATCGCTGTCGGCGGGCGGTGTGGGAACCGGCAGTCCTGCCGCAAGCGCAGCGTCGATCTTATCTGCCCTCAGCCAATCACATCCCGCAAAGCGCCGCACCTCGTACTGCGGCCGCTTCAGATACGGATCGTCAAGAGCGGACGCAACCACCCCGTATTCCGCTCCCATCGCGTGTATGTAATAGCCTTGCCCCACATATATTCCCACATGGCTGCAATAACCCGGTGCACCGAAGCACAGAACGTCCCCCGGCTGCATATTTTCCTTTTCGATAAGTATCCCCTGCTTTGCCTGTGCATTTGCCACGCGCTCAAGGCGATATCCAAGCTGCTCATATATATAATAGACAAGTCCCGAACAGTCAAAGCCTGTTTCGGGCGTCTTTCCCCCGTATTTGTAGTTCCAGCCTATGAAAGCGAAGCACATATTTGCGGCAGCCTGCCCTTCCTGCGCAGCAAGCTCCTCCGCAGTCGGCTCTTCAGCGGTTTCCGGCAAAACCGCCTCCGTTTCCGTTTCGTTGACTCCGGATCGCGGCTTTACGGCAGAATAGCTTATTTCATCCCCGTCAATGGTGGGAAAGCCGTCATCAAAGTTTTCGTAAAGCTTCAGTGTCTTTCCTATGACACTGCCCGGGGCAAAAACACATTCAATGCACCCTGCACGCTCCGTCCACCGGAAGCTTATGCCGTCAAGCGATCCTGAGCCGTCCCTTGAAAAGCTGAGGCAGCTGCCGTTGTCGGCAAACCAGTCCAATCCGGCGGCGAAGCTTTTTTCATTTTCATATTGTGATATTGCCTTGACCGGTTTTCTAAAATGGCCGCTGCAGCTGGCGAGGGTATATATCGCGCATATGATAGCAACAGCAGGACGCATCAATTTCTTTCTCATTGTTCGCGCCTCATCTGATCATACGAATATAACAGTGGTATTATATTCTACGTATTATTATGCGTCAAGACGCTGTCTACTTATTTTTGTTGACAACACAGTCTGCGGTGTGGTATAAATATAAAGCTAATTTTATATGGAGAGTTACCGAAGCGGTCATAACGGGGCGGTCTTGAAAACCGTTAGGCGGCAACGCCACAGGGGTTCGAATCCCTTACTCTCCGCCAAGTTAAAAGCTACATTTCAGTGGAAACTGAGATGTAGCTTTTTTGTTGACCTTCATGATAAACTGACAACAGTTTTATCATGGAGGTTTTACTATGACCAGCTATGTAATTGAAATTCCACAGAAGAATGAGAATAAAGATACTACCAATCGAAAGCTCCGCGTCGCAGCATATTGCAGAGTCAGTACAAAGCACGATGAACAAACGCAAAGCCTCGAGAGCCAGATCACATATTACACGCAGTACATTAAAGAAAATCCCAATTGGACTTTTACCGCAATATATGCTGACAGAGCATCAGGACTGAGTGTCCAAAAACGTCCGGGTTACCAAAAGCTACTCCTGGATTGCAGAAAGCAAAAAATAGACCTGATCATTGTAAAAGCACTCAGCAGATTCGGACGGGACACATAGAAACTATTTCACAAATAAGGAGATTAAAGCAAATGAACATAGGCGTTTACGTAGAAAACATAGGAATGAGCACACTCGACACTACGGATGTACTGCTCAGCATCTGGGCAGCAAGAGATCAAGAAGAGAGCTTATCAAAAAGCCAGAACATCAAATTCGGAATCCGTCAGCGGATGAAGGAGGGTAAAACAATTCTGAACCATACGCAATTCCTCGGTTACACAAAAGGCGCTGACGGTGTACTCAAAGTAGTACCGGAAGAGGCGGAGATCGTTCATAAAATATTCGAGCTGTATGTGCAGGGAAACGGCGTTCGTAAGATCAAACGCTATCTGGAGGAGAACGGGATCAAAACGGTAACCGGTAAATCGGAATGGAGCACGTCGACGATCGACCGTATATTAAGCAACGAGAAATATATCGGCCAAGTGCTGATGCAGAAAACCTACACGCCGAATTACCTGACCGGAAAGCAAGAGAAGAACGACGACAAGCTCAATATGTATCTTGTTGAGAACGCACACGAGGCAATTATTGAACGAGAAGTGTTTGACCGAGTTCAGAAAATGAAGGGGAAGATTAAAAAACATAGTACATGACTTAATACTGTATATTTCAAACTATGTTTTCAAATAAACGGTATGGAAAGCATATAAAATTTAAGTTTATTGTGTGGATATCAGCTAACCTATTTAAAAAATGTAGTTTTTCATTTACATTGGTGGGCAGACATGGTATTCTATATGTGGAATTACCTTTGTATTGTTACAAATACCCATAAAGCAAATATTCCACACGCAGTCAGCGGTATAAGTAAAGAAGGTGTTCAAACATGTCCGATAATAGCAGAGCACTCAACCGTGTATTTACGCGCAAAGTGATGTGCGAGCTTATTCAAAATAATAAAAGCGATGTATTTGACTACGTTGTAAAACGCTATATCGATGATCCTACGAGTAAAAACCATGGGCAACTTATTAGCGAGATATATGCACACCTTAATAAGCAACAGCGAAATGAATATTTTTATATGAATACGCTTCTTAATAAGTTGCTATGCGGTATTCACAGTGTAAATACCACGGCCGCGTTCTCTCAGGTACATATTGGTCATTCAATAGCGGACTTTGTGATGATTAATGGTGAAGGTCGTGTATATGAAATAAAGTCAGATTTGGATAATTTTGACCGTCTATACGATCAACTGAGCGATTATTTTCGCGCTTTCAGCAAGGTGTCTGTTTTAGCTTCGATACATGAATTGGATAAGATTAATGAAGTGCTATCGTCGTTTGGAGATATGGGAAATGCTGTTGGTATATATGTACTCTCAGAACGCGGTACAATATTTAACAAAGCCCGAAGCAGAGAGCCAATAGTATATAACGAATTGCTCAATTATGAAGCTATTTTTAAGCTATTAAGGAAGAAAGAGTATGAGAATGTTATAAGAGAATACTTTGGAACTGTACCTCAAGTTGAACCAGTGTTTCATTTTCGGTCTTTCTTAAACAAGTTCAGAGAAATTCCAATTTTAGAAGCGCAACAGCTTGCATTTAACGAACTAAAGAAACGAAACAAAATAACCGTCGAACAATTTGAGGGGGTGCAGGCAGAATTAAAAGCTGTTATTTACTTTTCTAATCTTATTCCCAAAATGCCTGAACTCAACCAATTACTAAAAAAGCAATACGGGGGGTAATTGCATGTATTTTCCATATTTTCGAGGGAGACAATATGAACTTCTTGCACTAAAGGAATTGGCAACGAAAAAATTAATATCCCCAAAGGTTATTCCGGTTATTGAACCAGTAAAATTAATTCCAGCGTTAAACAATGCCTTAGCTGCATTTCAAGCGAGATCGCTACCAATTGGAGTTATTATGAATCCGAATGTTGGTGACTTGATAGAGGAATCTCATATAATAAATCAGCTGCTTGAGAGATATCTATCTGTTTCCAATGTCATTCCGTCAATACTAATAAACGAGAGTGCTGAAACTGCTCTTAGAAGCCTATATCAAAAAGATTTTGACAGTAATGATGTGCTCACAGTATTAAACGATCCGGACTCACTTAAAATCTATCAGGCAATGTTTGAACAAACGCCAAAGTACACTCTTTGCCCTTATGATCGTCATATACGACGCATTGTAAAAAGAGATAGTGTCCTGTTTGAAAACAAATTTAACAAAAAGAACAGGAATGCTGATTATCCAGAAGATGAATTTTTTTCTAATGATCATATCGATTATATCGAGGATGGATATGTCGGATTTGGAGATTATTCAATTATCGGTAGTGAATATATTGAATCCGGGTTTGCCCCATATGCAGTTGCAATTCATATTGTTTATTTGGCAGAAGATAGTTCATTAAGGATACGCCATTTTGTGTCCGATTCAAATGATGACATTTCAGACGTTGCAGGTAAGTTTTATGAAGCAGTAGAAAAACTGCATAATTGGTATTATGACGATAACCAAGAACGGCAGCTAACTGAAGGACTGCAAACGCTACTGAACCATTTTGAAAACAAGACTTACCCAGGGCTTCCTACGCTAAAGAAGCTTTCTATCATGCATCATCTAGAACTTATGGATAAGTACTTAAATGGGAGAGTACAATAATGAATTGCTGCATAGAGTGCTTTTCTGATACTCAGATTCAAACTATGATTTCCGCAAATGGCAAAATTGGCACCTGTGATTTTTGCGGCAAAGCAAATGTTCCAGTTTGTTCAGTCGATGAATCATCTGACATATCAGATTTAATTTCTGAGGTATTTAGCGTCTACGAAAATGATGAAGCCGGAAAACCTCTCTTCTCTGCAATTCTTGAAGATTGGGATATTTTCAAAAAAGATTTTAGCTCATCTCTTGACTTAATAGCTGCATTCTATTCAACAATTTATGGCGATAGCGGGGAAGTTTGTAATCCTAACGTACGAATTCCTCAAAACTATCTTGACGAATATGGGATTTTTTCAGGTCATACATGGCATGAGTTTTCAGATGCAATTAAGACAAAAAACCGTTTTTGTAACAGACATTTTAGAGCAGATCAATTCATTTCATTTTTAGATTATTCAATCACTAAATATTCAAAGGGGACGGAGTTGTTTCGAGCAAGAATATGCGATAGCCCCACCGGCTTTACTAAAGATATGATGGGCTCTCCACCGGCCGGGAAAAGGAAATCCGGTCGTGTTAATCCGGAAGGAATTGGTGTTTTGTATCTCACATCTGATGAGGATACAGCACTGAGGGAGGTACGAGCGAGTGCATTTGACTACATAACTTTAGGAAAGTTTAAACTGCATAAGGATATAAAAGTGGTAAATATTTCTGGCCTAAATAAAATAAGTCCAGCAGTTTATCTGAGAAGTATAGAGTCGTTAGCAGCAAATATAAATATATTCACTGACATTGCAAGAGATGTTGCTAAACCACTTCGAAGAAACGATAGTGCATTAGAGTATTTACCGACGCAATTCATTACAGAGTTCATTAAAAGCAAGGGGTATGCCGGTGTCTCGTATATGAGTACAATGGGAACTGGCGGAACAAATGTAGCCATTTTCGACAGCTCTCTTTTTGAGTGTACATATACACATGTTGTTGAAATTGATAATATAGACTACACTTATAGCGAGACTGCACATATCAATGGTTAGTGTCTCCTTTGAAGTACTGGCTTGTTTTCGCCTGTCCTCAAAATTGGCTGGGTATTCCACGACGTCAGAAGGAGCAAACACCGTTCCGTTTCCGCCTTGCAGCGAAAACTGCACTACGTTAGCTCCTTCTTCCTTTTAAACTGCGACCCACTCCGCTGGGCTCGCAGTTTAGTTTTTGTATTCCACTGCTCCTTCTTTCCAAATTGAACCCGCTCCGCTGGGCTTCGATTTGGTTCTTCTCCTCAAAATTGGCCGGAGGTTCCATAAGTCCAACCGTAATTTTGATAGAATTACGGCGGACCTTTTCTATGCCTGAAAACCGCTTGAAATAAGGCTTTTCGGCTATTCCGGCACATAAGCGCCCCCTGCAGAGCAATTCTGCGGCGGGGTTTCGTGCGTTTCGTGATGATTGCGGCTTTCTGCTCTGCCGTAACCGTTAAACTGCGCCTGAAAATGCGGAGGCAGTTCCGTTACTATGATTCCAAAGACTAATTCGAATCACTTAGACAGCCGACGGAATTTCAACGGAGAAACACCGTAGACATCCGAAAATACCTTGGCGAATTTCCCTTGGTTTTCATATCCTACCGCACTTGCAATCTCAACGACCTTAAGGTTGGTGGATTCCAGCAGTTCGGCTGCCTTTTCCATTCGCTTCTTTTGGAAGTGATTCAGATAACTGTCGCCGAGTATCCCTTTCACATAAGATTTGAAGCTGCTCTCACTGACACCTAAGCTATCCGCCAGCTCTTTTGCAGTGATCCACCTGAACAGGTCACTGAGGATCAGCGCTTCCTCTTTGAAATATAAGATGATTCTGTATGTTCATAGTATTATTTTATCAGCCGACACGACGAACAGCAAGAAGCACCAAATTTTCTGCTAAACGAGCTTAAATTTTCTGTGTGGCTCTGCACACCGGAGCATGGAGTATATGGAACATCATAGAATCCAATAAGGCAGCAGTCAACCGGTTCATCGGCGGGCTGCTGCTTTGTTCATATATATTGAAACACTTTGTGACGCTTATACATACTCCTTATTACCCGTAATAAAGTAGTCGCAGTATTCTCCGCCGTTTGCCAGTGTCTGCGCCCTGTGTAAAACACCGTGCTGTAGGGTGATCATCACTTCGTCAAGCTCGCAGAACAGCGGCATTAGCTCGGAAACACCGAGCTTTTGCGCATAAGTGCAGATCGGGCAGCGGGTTATACGGTAGTAACAGGCTCCCTCATACGGCTGCCCGACAAAATCAACTTTGAAGGAAGTTGGATACTTAGCTTCCTTTTCCGGAGTATACCACTTGGCGTATTTTACAACGCTCTTTTTGTTCTCCGCCTTGCCCTTGTCGGTATTCAGGTCGGTCTTGGCGAAATACCACTTGATGTGATAAAGTGAGCGGCGCATCATTTCCTGCACAGTCTCCGGCGGGATCTTCTTTTCGCTTGCCACATAGGGCGCGACAAAAGCAAGGGCGAACAGCTCGTTGTACGCCATGGGGTTGTCGTCACCGATGTCGTCTGCTTTCTCGACCAGCTCCCGATAGACCTTTTTGCTCTTTTTCATGATCTCTGCTGCATACGCTTTGCCGTATTTCTCTGCCAGCACCTTTTTCATAGGGCTTTTGAACATCCAAAAATAAAAGCCGTTGTATTTCATATCACTTATCCTCCCGTGATTTATTTACAGATTCAAAAAACGCATCCCAGCCGGCGAAATGATATACCATAAGCGAGTCCATATATCGCTCGGCAGTCTTTCGGTCGGGGCATTCCGCCACAATACGGCGGTAGCTGTCAAACTGTGTGGAGATCAAAAGTCCGAGCAGTTTTTCATCAATACCGTCAAAGCCTGCCGCATGAAAGAACATAATGCTCTCATTGATCTTGCTCTGAACGATCCCATCAAAGTAACGCTCAAAGCTGCTTCCCGTGCTTCGACACAGGAGCAACACCGCTTCCCCGTAATGGTCAAAGATCAAATGAAGGATCGCCGCAGATTCGTGCTGCATCGAGGTTTTAAGCCCCGCAAAAAAATCGATGCCTGCACCCGAATAATATTCCGCCTTGGTATCTCGGAATATAGCTTCGATTTCGTCAAGAAGGGGCTTGAGCAGGCACCCGAACAGTTCGCCTTTTGACTTATAGCGTGTCTGTATCGCGCCGACGGTCGCACCTGCTTTCTCGGCGATTTTCCTAAGGGAAGCTCCGGAATAGCCCTTCTCCGAAAATTCTTCTCGGGCGGCGGTTACAATTTTATCGTCAAGTGAATGGTCTCTGAGTGCCATAGGTAAGCCTCACTTTTTATAATTACACCGTAATTGATTACATTGTAATTATAGCCGAGCAGCTTCATTTTGTCAACCGCCGCAAGAAACAACTCAAAACCTCTTGCATTTTTCTACTCACAGCGCTATAATAACACTGTTATCAATAACAGCATTAT
Source organism: bacterium (assembly GCA_963617275.1). Classification (GTDB taxonomy): domain Bacteria; phylum Bacillota; class Clostridia; order Oscillospirales; family Oscillospiraceae; genus Limivicinus. The sequence continues at coordinate 14,196 of CAVENX010000047.1, read as the reverse complement.
TGATTATGTGGAGGCGAAAGCATGTCAAATAAGGATCATTCCCTTGACAACGGTATTATAAAAGCCGCTTATGACGAGTTTCTTGCCCATGGCTTTCAGAAGGCTTCGCTTCATAAAATCGCAGGGAATGCCGGCGTTACTACCGGTGCCATCTACACGCGCTATAAAAACAAGGACGCACTCTTTGTCAGTCTCCTGCAAAACTTCTTTGAGACGATGGAGGAGCTGTTTTCTCCGGCGGCAGAAGAATACGAACGAGCCAAAGAAAGCGCCCGGACAGAAGATATTATCCGCGCCATCAATGCGGAGGAAAATATTTACTTCCGGTTGCTGGCCGAGCATTATGACGATTGTACCCTGTTTTTCAGCCGCAGCGATGGAAGCTCTGTTGAGGCGATGCTCGGTGAGCTTATGGACCGCAAAACAAAGCAGACCGTTGAATTTTTCTCGGATGTCTACGGAAAAACACCGAACGAGGACGCAATACGCTTACTGATGGGATCACAGTTCTGGTACTTCAGACAGCTGCTGAACGAGCGCTTGGAGGAAGATAAAATGCTTGCCTGTCTTCGATCCATTATTGATTTCTTCAATGCCGGTTGGCGACAATTGTGTGACACGCTGAAATGAACAGTCTATAATACTATGGGCGGTTTCCCCGCCCGTTTCTTACGGCGTCCAGTTAGGCTATGCTAACCAAAAGAAAAGAGATAACTATGATAGATTTTGAATTTGAATTTCAATATGCGGAGGAAAAAGCCCCAGCACTTCGAAATACTGCCGGCAGTGTTCCGAAGGAACGCTGCGTGGTGCTTTGCGGAGGCAGCGGATGCGGAAAATCCACGCTGCTCAGGTGCATAAACGGACTGATACCGCAGTTTTACGAGGGAGAGCTAAAAGGCTTTTGCCGTCTTGCTGGCAAGGACACAGACGGACTCAGCATCGATGAGATTGGTGAGCTTGCAGCATCGGTCTTTCAGGATCCGCGCAGCCAGTTTTTTACCGTGAACAGTTCAAATGAGGTGGCATTCGGACTTGAAAATCATGGTCTGCCGCAGGAAAAGATACGGCAGAGAGTGGACGAAGCATTTCGGACATTTCATCTTGATCATCTGAAGGACCGCAATGTTCACGAGCTGTCCAGCGGCGAACGGCAGTTGATTTCCATTCTCTCCGCATGGGCAATGGACACGGACATTTTTCTTCTTGATGAACCGACGGCAAACCTTGATTTTGCGGCAACACAGCAGCTGAAAACGATCCTGCTCGCACTGAAAAAGCAGGGCAAGACTTTGCTGCTCAGCGAACACCGTCTATCCTATCTTGCCGACATGGCTGATGAATACTGGGTCATGGCAGATGGCGAAATCAGGAAAAAATATACCGCAAAAGAAGCATCGGCCCTCTCAAACGACCAACTGCATGCGCTTTGTCTGCGTACGCTTAACCTCAGGACAATTTCCGTGCCGGAAAAAGCATCTCCGCCTAAGGATGCGCCGCAGGCAATTGCCGTTTCCGATGTGCATTATACATACAACGGCAAAGCGGGGGCGATACTTTCCGGTATGAATTTTTCCGTCCGCGAGCATGAGATCGTCGGACTTGTGGACGCCAACGGCTGCGGGAAAACAACAATTGGCAAGCTGATCGCAGGGCTTTATGCCCCCTCCAGCGGCAGCATCAGACTTTTCGGAAAAGCTCAAAAGCCGCGGCAGCTGCAAAAGCAGGTGCTGTTTATCATGCAGGAGGCGGAATTCCAATTCTTCACAAATTCTGTTCTGCACGAGCTGCAATACGGTCATACGGTCACACCGGAGTTTGAAAATGAGACAGAAGCGCTCTTAAAAAGCATGGGAATGTGGGAATGCCGTGACCGGCACCCGTTTTCCCTGTCCGGCGGGCAGATGCAGAAACTGACGTTGATGATGGCATATGTCTCTGACAAGCCGGTCATCGTACTGGACGAGCCGACGGCGGGGCAGGATGCGGAAAGCCTTGAACGATGCGTGGCGTTGATCCGCAAAATGAGGAAGGAAAAGACTGTTCTCATCATCACGCACGATCTGGAGCTGATCGCTGGCGCGTGCGACCGCTGCATCGGGCTGGCAGACGGGCGCATAGAAACAAAATTTCCTGTGCAGTCGGAGCTGGAGCTGCAAGCAATCCGGCAGTATATGGAGAAATTTCATCCTGCTGCGGCACAGCCAAAAAAGCAGCATAAGGAGCTGTTTCATCCCGTAACCAAGCTGTTCTTTTGGATTGCGCTGATGATCGTGATATCCACCTCCAGCAATCGCTTGGTCTATTCCACGTATGCCGCGCTGATACTCTTGGCCGCCGTGGACGGCTGGTTCGGAACGGCCCTGGCCGGCGGCATAAGCTTTGGTACGCTTTGGGCTGCAAACGCACTGTTCCCGAAGACGGTTATCTTGATTGCTCACCGCCCGAAAACCATACGGAATGCCGATCGTATTTTCGTTGTTGATCGCGGCAAGATCGTTCAGCAGGATACGCACGACGAGCTGGTCGCCGTAGACGGACTATACCGCCGCTTCGTGGTCGAGCGCAAACAGGCGACTGGCTGGAAAGTCTGATCGTTGCTTTGAAATTCTTTTTGAAAGGGTGTGAACAGCATGGAGCTGCATGCTTTCGGTGAAGATTATCTTGAAGCTATATTGATGATCGAGCGAAAAAAGGTGCGGTTTATCCAATTTGAGGCGGCCCTTGCCCCCTCAAGCTCCCCCGCTGCTCTGTTATCTGACTTTAGAACATAGTTTTTTTACAGTCTGAAAGCCCGTATCGATCATTTGACCGATACGGGCTTTGACTTTTAACTCAGAGATCATATCTGATCCAAATCTTTGTACTTTTCCAGCATGGGACTTCTATCCCCGACATACCAATAGTCACAGCAGTCGCCGCCGAGCGCTTCGGTCTGCGTGCGGATAAGTCTTGCATGCATTACCTCGGCGAGGTAATGATCGGTCCTGCAGAGATACGGAAGCAGCTCATCATAGCCATGCGCCTTGGCGTGCTTGGCTATCGGACACCCGACAAGGTGAAATGCAAATCCCTCGGTGCGGTGCTCAGGGTTGATCTCCACCTTCCAGCTATCCATCCATTCGCCCTTTGCCTGATGCTTTTTCTGCATCCGAATGAACTTGATGTATGTCTTTTCAAATAGCCGATACGGCCATTTCTGCCGGTTTCCGTCAACGAGTCTTCCGAGAGGCTTCATTTTATCGGTCATCCGCCGCTTGATCGCAAGCAGCGCTTCGCCGTCGAGCCGGTGGTCGCTTGCCTCATAGAATGAGAGAATCGTGAACCAGTCAAGCATATTTTTTGCCATCATGTTTTCTCCGAGGTCGGGCATATCTTTCATGAATTCAAGATAGTGCTCCTCGGCTTTCGTGCATATCCGCCCGGCTTCGTCCGGGTAACGTTCCCGACAGTACCGCTCATAAGGCTTTGCGTATTGCGATTTCGCATAAGTTCTTTTCATATGGATTGCTCCTCACCGATTGACAGCATTATTTTCTCCCGACGATCATGGCAGAGCTGCCAAGCATCATCATAGCTGCGCGGTGTTTGGAACCGAAAATGGCTTCTGCAGTCTCCACATACCGTACCTCGGCAAATCCCATACCCTTCAGCTTCTCCGCAAAGGCATTCATGTCACCGTACATTTGAGGTTTCATGTTGTCGTGCAGGACAAAGACACCGCCCTTTTTCAGTACCCGCAGGCTTTCCAGCAACAGGGCATGCTTGTCTGCACCCATGATGTTATGATAAACATAGTTACTGATCACGGCGTCGAAGCTTTCATCCGGGAAGTCCAGCTTGTTGGCGTCGCCATGGACAAAGGTGCATTGCTTGCCAACGCCTTCGGACGCTGCATTTTTCTCGCACAGAGCCTTGCTGTAGTTATACATAGCACCCCAATAATCAAGCCCGGTGATTTTTGCATCCGGCCAGGTCAGTGCCGCACGAATCGTCAGTGCGCCGGAGCCGCAGCCGACCTCCAGCAGACTTCCATTGCCGTTAAATTCAAGGCTGCTCAGAATCGTCTGATGTACCTTTTCCATCATGCCGCCCTTACCGAAAGCATACTGGCGGCGGATCCACGCCATCCAGCAAAGCAGTGCCAACAGGATCACCGTCGCCGCAGCAAACACGATTCCCAAAGCTGTGATGCGGAACACGGCGAAAGACAGCACGGTCAGCACCAGCGTCACCAGCGTGATTCCGCCAAAGACATAGAAAACCGGGTTTGACATCCAGCTGCCGTAGTCCTCTCCGTGTGTACCCACTTTGATTTGCTTCTGAGCATTAGAAATATTGTTTTTCATTTAAGTAATTCCTTTCCTTTGTAAATTTAGCTTTGCCTGCCGTTTACAGATCTTATTTTACTCCGTAGATAATTCCTTTTTTGAAAGAGAGATAAATTGGAAGTCCTGCGGCAAAGTTGAGCGCGCCGCCGATGACGATCCACACAGCCCCGGAGGAAACGCTGGCATACAGCACGATCTGAAGTATTCCGATAATAGCACCTGCGAGGCCGGAATAAACCGTCATACCAAAGCTCAGATCCTTTTGACGCTTTGTGGCGATCTCCTTTTCGTGTATTTTGTTCAGATAAATAAGATAGGCGACACCAAGCAAGACGGCAGCCAGCGCTATAAGAGCCGCATAGTCCAATACATGGTGAAAACCGCTTCTGCAAAAGTAAATAACGCCTGCGATTAGGTGTATGATCCAGCCGATATCACTTATCAGCCCCAACACCAGAAACGGAACATCCGGCATCATAGCCGTATAGCGGATACCTTGTTTTCCTCGCCGTTGAAGATCTCTGATATGGTCTTCTGTTGTTTTTCTTTTTTCATGCAGGATGTCTTTTATCGTACTCATTGTTTTTCTCTCCTCAGTTTGTACCAGCCCATCCCCTCATGGCACACTTTCGCAATATAGGCTTCGTCTGCCTTATGGTTCATTGTGCAGTTAAATTTCTTCATCGGTTCTTCTCCCTATGTATGGCTTAAAGCACTGTAACAACCAAAGCTGTTAACGCGGCGATCGCAACGAACAACGGAATCCCGCGCAAAAACGATTCGATATGCTTTTTCGGATCTTGATAGTATTTCTTTTCCGGCAAGAATGAAAAACGAATGCGTTTTGTGTTGCGCCACCAGAGCAAATCGATCACAAGAAGGTCAAACAGCCCTAATCCCTCGCCGAACGCAAGGAAGTACCAAAATGCCGACAGGTAACCGTCTAAGTTTAACACACTTTTCAACGCAAGTCCCAAAACAGAAAACACGACTGTGAAAAGCAGAAGATTGCAGAGCAAAATGGCAAGGGCGGATTTTGCCTTCGGAACAGCCGTCCCAAGTTGAGAATTGCTTCGCACACGCTTTTGAACTTCCTCAGGATAAGAACGCAGTCCAATAAGATTTTTCTTATCCGTGCCTGTCCCGAGAAAACATACGCCCCAATACAGAAAATAAAAAATGATGGTAATGATGATTTTCATATTTTTCTCCTACTCACGCAGATAAAGCCGTCATTCTGCTTCTTTCTTTCATTCTTCTATCGCCTGCTTTAATCGGCGGTCGATATCCTCGCGCACCGCCTTGCATTCCTTTGGATATTCTTTTGCGGCGCGGAATGCATGGCTTACGATAAAGTCCGGATATTTTATCAAATCATATAGCACGCCGTGTTCGCCGAAGCGGCGTGTTCCGGCAAGCTCCATTCCGAGGTGTATGTATTTGTCGCATTTGGATTTTGCGTCGGTGTCGAGTATTACCGGCACACCGAGCCGATTCCCCTCCGAAAATGCCATATCCATGACTTTACGCATATAGCCTTGCCCCTGATACGGCTCTCTGACACAAACCATGCCGACATAGATATACGGCTTCTTTTCCCGGTCGAGCTTTTTTCCGAGGCCCGAGCCGCCCTTTGACATGATCCACATAAAGCGGATAAGCGACTTTGGACTCATAGCGCTGAAGAATCCGCGCGCAAGATGAAGCCCCGCCATCAGTGTGATCTTCTGTCCGGGGAGCTTGTAAGCGATAACCCCCTCGCCGGCTTCGCTTGTGGCATACAACATTCCGCTATGAAACGCCATTTTTACATATCCGCATATGAAAGACGCCACAGCATCACGGCTCGGGAATGCGTCGATGAGTCCGTGCTCCGTGCCGTAATCATAGTAGCCGAAGGCGTGACCGATGTCCTCCGCAACGCCCTCGTTTAGTGTCTTGAGCTTCATAAAGTCCTGTCCTTCTCGCTTTTTGTGAGAATCGCCACAGCGCACGGAATTCTGCCATTGCACAGAACATATCCTGCATCCGTATATCCGACATCGGCGAAAAACTGCTTGTATGTGTCGAGGGTGAATTCTCGCTTGAAGTCAGCTCCCGCCTTGCCGATGGCGCCTGAAACACCGTTTGTCTCTCCCTTGTCCGTCTGATTCATGTAGGTCGGAATGATGAGCTTCCCGCCGGGCTTACAGACGCGTTCCAGTTCACGCAATGCCTGATATGGCTCGTCCAGCAGGTGAATCACGTTCGCCGCGACGACTGTATCGAACTGCCCGTCCGAATAGGGCAGCCGGAGGATATCCGCCTCATCAAACCGGACATTACGGTATTTCCCGTATTTCTTTTCCGCACGCTTCAGCATCTTTGCGGAAAAATCGGTGGCAATCAGGCTTTTGCAGCGAGGCGTGATCACGCCGGTCAGAAGCCCGGTGCCGCAGGCACATTCCAGCACATCGTCGGAAGGCGAGATCAGCCCCTCTACCGCCGCACATAGCGCTTTGTTTGCCTTTCTGTTGATGACATTTGCAAAAATATCATACACCCACGCAACATTATCCCAGAACATTCTCTGTCCTCCCTATTACTTATATCCTTTTCCCTGTGAGAATACCGGCGGCCAGTACGGCATCGGCTCGGCATACACTTTCAGTTTGAAATCACAATATCCGCCGTTCTCCATGCAGGTGTGCTCACGAAACAGCGGCGCCCCGACGACCCCGAACATGACATAATCGAGATTGCAGAGATACGGCATATAATTCTCATACCCGTACCGCTTTGCAAAGTTGGCAAGCGGACACACAAGATTGTGATAGCTGAAATCATAGCCCGCCTCGGGCGGCAGTTGTGTCTTTGTTTCAAAGCTGCCGGGGTTCTTTGCGGCATTGGCTGCGTTCTTTGTATCCTTTTTCAAAAACATTTTGTTGAGCATCTTGGGGTTGGTAAACATCCTGCCCATGACCTTGCGGACAAAACCAGGCATCTTCATCATCCGACGCTCGTAGGCGGTCGTCATCAGGTGTCCGATATCTTCTGCCGCCATGCCGTGCTTTTTCAAATACTCACCCATGGCAACAAGCATATATGCCTCTGTCAGGTTTTTCGTGCCGCTTGCATCGTCGCCGCCGATATACGGAAAATGCTCCAGCATATCGCTCCGGTAGATGTTCCACATCTCCTCAAAAGCGGCATCATAGGCTTTCCCGGCTGCACCTTCGATCTCAGTCCCAACAAGCGCAAGAAAACTCTTCATAGTCTTTTGAAACTTCGGGCTCTTCTTTTTATAATATTCGTGCATAATCGTTGCCTCCTTATAATTTTCAATCGGCTTTTATCCTTTTCTGGACTCCGATTCGGAAAGATATGCGTAAAACTGCTCATGCAGCTGCCGCATCTCATCCGGCGCTTTGACAGCATGGCGATACATAAAGACATCTCCAAAGTTACTCTGGAAGCTGGTCTTCAGCGCCAGACGCATCACCGGCAGAGGAAGAAAACGGAGCATCTGCATTTTGTCAGGCAACGGTGTGGTAAGCTCGGAATAAAGCTGATTTTTACAGCTTTGTTTTGTCACATAGGAGCGTGCGCCGCTCTGAGTGGAGCATGTAATCATGCCGTCATAAAAATTATTGCCGCCTGTCATTCGGTATGCACTGCGAATGGTTTCTTTTCGCTCCATATTCACTCCTCCGAGTTTAAAAACATCTTCACATATCGGTAAAATTCCTGCGGATACATCATCACAAGCTCCGCGTGATCCATTTTCGGAATTTCATGCATCTCCACCCGCGAAAAATATTGCTTAATGAAGCGGATGTTCCCGTTTCGCGCTTTCTTTTCCTCTTCACCGTACCAATATGTGATGCGGCAGCCCGTTTCCGCCGGTTCCGGCGGCAGCGCGTAGTTGTTCGCCGACCAGAAGATATTGCGGACGGTGCGCTTTGAATAGGTTTTCAGATACGCCGCCAGCGCGTTGTATTCCTTCACGGGGTCGCGCCCCGGCAGCGTCCAGCGCTCCGGCGGATAGACTGCCTCAAGGATTTTGCGGCTTTTCGCAATGAGCCTGAACCCCCAAAAGTCACGCAGGCAGGCAAGCCAACGTAAAAGCAGCGGCATTTGATACGGCGTAATGGCTGCGTCAATGATTGCACAATCTACCGGGATTTTCCCGAGGGCGAGAAAACGTGTCAGGCATGCACCGCCCAGAGAGCATCCGTAAGCCACGTTCAAGCGGGTAATACCGTGTGTCCGCAGCCAATCTGTTATCTCATCCACTGTCGTTTCTACGGAGAGGAAGTCCTCTCCCGTTTCGCCGTGACCGTCATAGACGATATGCATCACATGATAATCCTGCGAAAGCAGACCGACCGAGTCGGCGAACGCCCACTCCGGTTCCGCCGTGCATGGCAGGAACAGCAGCGTCTTTTCATGTTCTTTTCCGTATTCCAAAACCCTCATACCTTCCGCTCCTTCTGGATTTTTGCAGCTTTATTTTTTCGAATTACTCTCTGTCATTGCACCAAAGAGCGCCGGTGCGCGGCCTGAACTTCTTGTAAAAACTCTTCCGGATGCTCACCGGCAAGGCCGCCATGACCCAGCTCCGTAAAGATCTTTGTTTCAAACGGATATCCGGTTTTCTTCAGAGCCTCAAGCCCCGCCGACAGCTTTTTGTCCACGCTGCCCCTGATACCGTACCAAAGGAACATATCGGTTCTCTCAAACAGAGAATAGTCGGCCTTTTTTCCTATCAGACCGTAGTCCTGATTTTTCCAACTGCGCCATGTCGCCTTGCCATAAAGGATACGGTTTGCTTCTTCAAGCGACCGCCCGGTGACCTTTGCGAGAAATTTCTTTCTTTTCGGTCCAGGATGCCCCATGATCGTGTAAAACAAGCCCGTAAAGAAGAAGCAATAAACATCCTTACCCCACTTGCTCCTGATGTTGGGATAATCCCGAAGCCCCATACCGTCGGCGATCGTTGTTGTGATTGTCAGACGCTCGTCAGCAAGGACTTCCATCAGAACGCGGCAGCCGTAGGAAATGCCGTAGAGAATGTCGATCTTGCCATCATAATGCATCACGATATAATCGCCGAGCCGTTTTGCCTCGTCCATTGGTGATACGAACTCCGTTTCCGGCTCATCGGGGTTGAAGCCATCGTAAGCCACAAGCACCACATGATAAACCTTCGCCATCTCTTTTGCTGTTGGCAGCATACCGAGATAGCTTGTGCCGCCGCCGTGGAGCATGACCATAAGCTCCGGGTTCTCCGTGCCGAATTCAAAGTATTTCATAGCATTGCTCCAATCTCATTTTTAAAATCTCCGTTATCTTGGCAAAGTCCTCTCGCACCTCTTTGAAGTACGGCAGCATACAGCAGCAGTAAACCATTCTCGGTCTTGCAAAGGCGGTATACGGAACATTCGCACGTTTGCAGGCTTCCTCAAAATCCGGCAGAGCGCCGTAAAGCACCTCGTCGCTGCTGTAAAAGAAATGAATGTCCCCCACGCCGGAGAAATCGCCACACGAGCTGGAGAGCTTATACACACTGCGCAGTAAATGCGCGAAAGCACTGATCCGCTTATCCTCTGCGACAACACTGTTTTCCTTCATTTCCTCCATGTCTGTTCGCCTTTCTTTCTATCTCTTTCGTTTGCCTGCCATAGCAGCGTCTGCAAGCCGCGTTTTGGTTAGAGCCTGCTAACCGCAGTGCTTTTGAAAAGCCGCATCAGCGGCTTTTCACACGGGTTGACCGGGTGCTTTTGGGATTCTGTTGACCAATAACCTCCTGCCGTCTATAAAAACAGACTAACTCTCTGAGGTGGGCGTCTCATCATTGATAATTTCCATGATATCCTCCACGCGGCAATCCAGCGCAGCACAGATTTTTAGTATCACATCTGTGGTCACATTTTCTCCCTTGCCAAGTTTAGCGATGGAAGATGAACTGACGCCTGCTACTTTCCGCAGGTCGGACTTCTTCATGTTTTTGTCAATCAGCAGCTTCCAAAGCCTGTTATAGCTCATTCTCATATTAGTTTTGCTCCTCTTTGTTCCAAGATTTACCATAAAGTTCACAATTTCAATCAGAAAGTCTTAAAACGCAATTGCACTCCAGAATGGCCTGTGTCAGCCGTGTATGCTGCCTGCTTATCAAAAGCGATAAAGATTTGTTTTTCACTTTTCTCCAAAGGCAAAATCTATTGCCAGCATAGCAGGTGATTTTCCGATAGAGTTTGCGCCATTCTCTTTGCCAAGCACGACATTCAACCCTTTTTGAATCGAATCGGAGGGCGAATTTCACCTTGTTCCATAAGCACTGGTGAGAACATCTCTGCGGGCATATAAACACCTCACCTTCATCATTAATGTCTGCCGCCCGCATAGCATATAGACAATCCATGACAGATAGAAAGTCTGTCGCATCATTGAGTTCCGGTTTCAGTTTATCATATAACTCAAACATAGGAACAGGACTATCTTTGAGTTCACTCAGCGCTTTGGGTATTAACACCAAGATGCTGTCTTTATATAATAGAGTCGAAATTCATGGCAGCTTCCATCTGCTGCAAACAAAAATCAAAAGTATTATAGCGCAGGGATGTCCGATTGTCAATCCATTAGTTCGAGATAAGGACATTACAAAGCTGCAAAGGACAATCTCAATGCGAGAAAGACTTGCCTCGAGCGTGACATGAAATGACCTGATTGCAGCCGCTATTTACCGCATTACCCGATCATTGATGGCTCAAAGGCATCTGGCGGAACAAGTAAATAATGCAGCTGCTTCTTGAGCGGGTTTGCTGCAGACCGAAACGGAGCTTTCCGTCTGGACTGTGCTTTTTTCACTATGCCCAAAAACAAGTCGCTTCAGGCAGCATTTTATGAACACGCACTACGGTGTAACTTCACTCGAGCTTGCCCAGCAGAAATTCCGCCTCATTGCGCTTGACCTTTTACAGAACGATTTGTCCGCAAAGATAACCACGGTGTACAAAAATGACTTCTGGCTTGACGAAATGCAAGCTGAATTTTCTGAACAGAACTGACAATAATCGTTCTTCCAGCGAACGCAGAATAGACTAAGCCTCTATTCATGCCGGATTTTATCGGTCAAGTTCAGCGGAGGCGCCGTATGACAGTCTGAAGCACTCATCGTCACCCACGACACCTTGGAAAATTCTTGTACCGTCCACATCCTGCCAGCGCACTGTAACCTTGTCTCCGGGCATTATTTCACGGTGATATAAAATGCTCAGATCAAAACTGCCACTTTCGGGCAGATACTCTGCCAGTGCCGCAAGGTAGGCAGCGTTGTTCATGTGCCCATTGCGGTCTATATATTCCTCGCTGGGGACAAACATGAAGCTATCAGTGCCCTCCGCTGCTGGAATATTGTCCATTCGCAGACTTTGGCGCTCCATTTCTCCAGAGAGCGGTGCCTCAAACTTTGCAGCCATGCTGCGAGTCTCAAAGTTGATTATCGACCAGACGCTGCGCGCCGCGCCGATGCGCTCATCACCGCTCCACAGTTCAAAACGACGTGGATAAAGTCCAAGCCGTCCTTTACCCGGCATGGTGACCACACGGATTTGTTCTCCTGCAATCGGTCTGCGCACAACATCAAGCCGCTGCCACAACAGCACCCATGCAAGTCCCTCTGTAAAAAGCCTCTCCACACCACCGCCGCGGCGGTCTGCATCATCACTTGCTGACTCCTGCATGCAGTAGAAAAGCTCTGCCGCATCCCCGCGTTCAAGCGTAAATTTCCGTGTGTATGCGTCCATATGTAACCTCCATTGTGTGTATTGTTATTGAGTACAGTTTATTGCAGCGGCGCGGAGAAGTCAACGGTCTCGTTTCTGTTGCTCTGTTTGCGGTTGAGCATGTGATACCCATGTTGCGCTTGCACTGAGCGGCATAGAGCGAGAAGAGACTGCGCAGCTCATAGTGTCTCCGCAGATGGCTCTCATCCTTAAAGACGAGATGAGCGTCAAGGAAATCATGACGGCAATATCCAGCATGGTTATAGTCGCCGGCAATCTTGCGCACAAACTCGTTGAAATGTGTGAGCTTCAGTGTGAGGACTGCGACTATAGCAAGCACTTGTACCTCTGCTTCGCTTTACCTGTGGTCTTTGCAGAGAATAAAACTTCATCCATCATCAAAGCCATCGTTGGAGAGCACGGCGGCTTAAACTTTTCATAGGAGGGGTTTCAATGTACATCTACCCGGATAACCTCGCAGCCAAGGCGACGCTCTGGCTGTGGGAGCTCAAAGCTTGCCATCATCGGCATCGGTTTTCTCATCGGCATATTTTCACTCGTGCGCACAGGCGCGCTGCTGCCGCTGGCGCTCGTCGTCGCCTACGGCTTTCTCAGCATCCGCTTCGACAACAGCGGCATACCGGATTTCATCCGCTATGCTGCGGCGTATTTTTTCACGCGCCAGCAATACTTTGAATGGAGGCAGTCCATATGATCTTCAACAAAGAAAGAGCTGACGGTCAAGGATGAGCTTGCGCGGCCTTTGCTCCTTCTTCTTCTTAAACTGCGACCCGCTCCGTTGGGCTCTCAGTTTATTTTTTTCGCTTAAAAGTGCGCCTGTCAAGAACTGTCCTTGCGAAAAATCGCTTCTACTATATAATGTATCCGTAATTGCTATACGGAGGTAGAATATGAACCAGACATTGATCGTTGAAGCAAGAAAATATGCGGTCTTTCTTCGCAGAAGTGAGAAGGCTGACGGTACGATTGAAAAATATATGCGGGATGTACATACTTTTATCAGCTGGCTTGGCGCCGCTGAAATAAGCAAGGAAAAAACCGTTGAATGGAAGGAGCATCTCATCCTGAACGGGCACAAACCCGTTACCGTAAACTCCATGCTGTCCGCGCTCAACTCGTTTCTTAAATACATCGGAAAAAATGACTGCCGTGTGAGATTTCTCAAGATCCAGCGTACCATGTACCGTCCCGAATCAAAGGAGCTGACCAAGGATGAATATCTGCGTCTTGTAAAAGCCGCCGCAAACGGCGGCAACGAGCGTATGGCTCTGCTGCTGGAGACAATCTGCGCGACAGGCATCCGCGTAAGTGAAGTCAAGTATATTACCGTTGAAGCGGTGAACCGCGGCATTGCCGAGATTTCGCTGAAAGGCAAGATACGCACAATCATATTGCCCGGAAAGCTGTGCGGAAAGCTGAAAAAATATGCCCGGAAAAGAAAAATCGCTTCCGGCGAGATATTCCTCACCAAAAGCGGCAAAGCAATGAACAGAAAGCAGATATGGTCAGCAATGAAAGCATTGTGCGTAACGGCAAATGTTGACAGCAGCAAGGTGTTCCCGCATAATCTGCGGCACCTGTTCGCCCGGATATTCTACAAAGTATGCAGAGACGTAGTTAAGCTTGCGAACGTACTCGGTCACAGCAGTATAGAAACGACAAGAATCTATCTCATCACCACAAGCCGTGAAGACGCGGAGCAGCTTGAGCTGCTCGGACTGGTTTCCTGAGACAAAATATTTTATTTTGTCAAATAAAAACAAAAAAATAGGGGCCTTTTTGCGGCCTCCATTTACTTTGATTGAAAAAAATACAGTTTCTGACAGACACGCTTAGTCCAAAATAAGCGTGCCTGATTTATTATGCTCAAAAATAGGATGTAACAAATGTCAATATTACATTATTTGCACGTATATATGAACTGCAATAAAGTTTCTATTGACGTGCAATCGTATTGGTGGTAAAATTTTGAAATGAAATGAGTATTCAAAGCATTTTAAGTTTGTATTTATTTCCGAACGGAACAAAATAAAATATTTTGCCTCTGCTGTCTTTTTACAAAAGTATTTAAGCCTAAG
>CAVENX010000046.1:0-31772 GCA_963617275.1 bacterium | reverse complement strand
CCGACGCGAAAAACAGAAAGATAGCAGACATACTTCCCAACCGGAAAAAGAGCGACCTGATCAAGTATTTCCTTACATTTGAGAACAGAAAAAACGTAAGCTTCGATGTGCCATATTCCAACGGCTTCACCGAGGGCTGCAACAACAAGACCAAGGTACTCAAGCGTGTCTGCTTCGGCGTCAGAAGCTTCCCCACCTTCAGAAACAGGATCCTTTGACATTGAGCCTAAAAAATCGGCACCTGCTTTTGAGGCAGGTGCCGATTTCTGTTACCTTATAAGGCGCTTGAATTTTTGGCGTAAGTGGTGTAAGTTTGGCGTAAATCCACTTTTACGCATCCAAAAAATCAAGCAATTTCAAGGCTTTGCGGCGTGGCTTAGTACATGCCGCCCATGTCGGGAGCTGCGGGCATGGGAGGATTCTTCTCAGGAATGTCGGCAACGAGGCTCTCGGTAGTAAGAACCATCGCGGAAACGGAAGCCGCATTCTCAAGCGCACTGCGGCAAACCTTGGTAGGATCTACGATGCCCATTTCAACCATATCGCCATACTTGTCGTTTGCTGCATCAAAGCCGTAATTGACCTTCTTGCTGTTGTAAACATTATTGAGAATAACTGCGCCCTCGAGTCCTGCATTGGAAGCGATCTGCATGATAGGAGCTTTAAGAGCCTTTGCGATAATGGCGGCACCGGTCTTTTCATCGCCGGCGAGAGACGCCACGAGCTTGTCAGCTGCCTTGGAAGCGAGAACATATGCGGTTCCGCCGCCGGGCACGATACCTTCTGCGACTGCTGCACGGGTAGCGTTGAGCGCGTCCTCGATACGCAGTTTCTTTTCCTTCATTTCGGTCTCGGTTGCTGCACCGACCTTTATAACGGCAACGCCGCCGCTGAGCTTTGCAAGACGCTCCTGAAGCTTCTCACGGTCATAATCGGAAGTGGTGGTAGAGATAGCGTGCTCGATCTGAGCAACACGTGCCTTAATATCGGCGGAATCGCCGGCGCCGTCAACGATAACGGTATTTTCCTTGGTGACCTTGACCTGATGAGCCTGACCGAGCATGCTGATGTCGGCATCCTTAAGCTCCATACCAAGTTCGGAGGAGATGACCTGACCACCGGTGAGGATCGCTATATCCTGAAGCATTTCTTTGCGCCTGTCGCCGAATCCGGGCGCCTTGACGCATACGCAGGTGAAAGTTCCGCGCAGCTTGTTGAGGATGATAGTTGCAAGGGCCTCGCCTTCGATATCCTCGGCAATGATGAGAAGCTTGCGGCCAGCCTTGACTATCTGCTCAAGCAGAGGAAGGATGTCCTGAATATTGCTGATCTTCTTATCGGTAATAAGAATAAGAGCATCGTCAATGACAGCTTCCATTTTGTCCATATCAGTCGCCATATAGGGAGAGAGATAACCGCGGTCAAACTGCATACCTTCGACTACGTCGCTGTAAGTCTCGGCGGTCTTGGACTCTTCGATGGTGATAACACCGTTCTGGCTGACCTTTTCCATTGCCTCGCTGATAAGAGAGCCGATAACTTCGTCGCCAGAAGAGATCGTGCCAACACGTGCGATATCATTTGCGCCGCTGACAGGCTGTGAAGCGGCTTTGATAGCTTCGACAGCTGCCGCCGTTGCCTTCTGGATGCCCTTTCTCATGACCATGGGGTTTGCACCGGCCGCGAGATTCTTGAGTCCCTCATTGATCATTGCCTGAGCGAGAATGGTTGCGGAAGTCGTACCGTCGCCGGCAACATCATTGGTTTTTGTGGAAACTTCCTTTATGAGCTGTGCGCCCATGTTCTCAAAAGCATCCTCAAGTTCGATCTCCTTTGCAATGGTGACACCGTCATTGGTAATGAGAGGAGAGCCGAATTTCTTATCAAGGACAACATTTCTGCCCTTAGGGCCGAGAGTTATTTTTACGGTATCCGCGAGCTGGTTTACACCGCGTTCAATAGCTTTTCTTGCTTCTTCACCGTATATTATCTTTTTTGCCATAATTTATTACCTCCAACTATATATAAGAAATGATAAAATCACTCAAGAACCGCAAGGATATCGCCCTGACGCACTATTGTATATTCAACGTCATCCAGCTTGACCTTGGTGCCTGTGTACTTGCCGACAAGAACATTCTGACCTGCGGAAACGATCATTTTCACTTCGTTGCCGTCAACCATTCCGCCGGGGCCTACTTCAACAACCTCGTATACTTCAGGCTTTTCCTGCGCCGAAGCGGTGAGAAAGATACCGGAAGATGTGCGCTCTTCTGCGGCGTTCTGCTTCAGAACAACTCTGTCAGCCAAGGGTTTTAATTTCATAATCTATACCTCCAATTTTATATTAACAAAATCAGCATCGTTAGCACTCATAAACCTTGAGTGCTAACGATGCTTATAATAACACAAATTTTCTATTTTGCAAGAGCTATCTGCAAAAAAATGCGTACAAATTTATTAATTTTTTATTACGAATTTCGAAAACGTTTCGGCAGAGAGTTATTTGTCAAAAAAAGTCATGCCGGTGGGAACGACAAGATTGAGCGCATGAGGGACAAGACGCATAACAACGTTTTTGGCGAACATGGCTTCACCGTCGATGTTGATGACGTTTTCTTCTTCAAAATCAATGCTTATTTCAGTGCCGCGGAGATGTGTGACATACTTGGATATTTCATCGGCTCTGCCGGCGGCGTATTTGCCAATAAGCGCAGCAAAAGCAAGCAGGCTGACTTTTTTTACTATGTAAAAATCAAGCTCACCGTCGTCGGGTCTTGCATGCAGACTCGGATTAAAGCCGCCGCCGTAAAATCTACCGTTGCATACGCAGATGAGGGAGTGTTCGCCCTCCTGCGTAAACGTCCCGCATCTGACAGTCATTTTTCTTGATATTCCTTTAAATACATTTACGATTGCGGAAACAACGTAACCGGTAGCTCCGCCTATAATAGGAATATGACTGTATTTATGCACATCCGTGCCGATCCTTGCGTCTATGCCGACCGAGCATATATTGGCGCACCAGCGCCCGTTGCAGTCAATGAGGTCGATCTTTCTTTCCATACCGTCCAGAAGGCGATCTATATCGTGATACAGTCCGGCCTCCTCTCCGAACATACGGCAGAAGTCGTTTCCGGTACCGGTCGGGAAAGGTGATAGCGAGACATTTTCAAGCCCGGCAGCGCCGCATACACATTCGTTGAAAGTGCCGTCGCCGCCGCAGGCGTAAACGCGCAGACTGTCATAAAGCGCCGCGTCCGCCTTTATTTTTTCCGGTGCGTCCATGGGCGCTTTTGTGACATATATTTCATATTCGTCCGTGCGGTTTTCAAATGCGGCTCTGACTTTTTCGGCAACCTCCGGCGCTGCGTTCCGCCCGCCGGCGGTTGGATTTACAATAAATAAATGTTTCAATTGCCTATCTCCGATCATTTATATTATTTTTTAACGATTCAGGTACATAAAAAGGTCGCATTTGATCATGCCGTTATATAGCTTGCGCTTTTTGTCCGCTGTTTTACCGAAGCAGCGCTCAAATTCGGTGTGCGACGAGAGAAGATACATCTGCCAATTCTCGCTTGCAAGGTAACTTTTACCGAAAGCTCTGTAAAGTTCCTCCGCCTGCTGCTTTTCCATTATTCTTTCCCCGTATGGAGGGTTTGTGACTATAACGCCGCGGCCGGTCTTACGGTCAAATTTCACGGCGTCCGCGGTTTCAAAGCGTATAATATCGGCAACACCCGCACGCCTTGCGTTTTCGTTTGCGATCTCAATGGCTTTCGGATCGATATCAGAGCCGATGATGCGGTAATCCCCCTTATATTCCTTGGATGCTGCAAGCTCGCGCTCCCGTTCCCACAGATTTTTGTCTATCCAGCGCCAATTGCAGGCAGAAAACCTGCGGTAAAGTCCGGGTGCACGGTTTTTTGCTATGAGCGCGGCTTCTATCGGAATCGTACCGCTGCCGCAGAACGGATCGCAAAAATCATCCCTGCCTCTGTAACGGGAGAGCTTGACCATTGCAGCGGCCATTGTCTCTTTCAGCGGAGCGGCGTTATGGGCGGGGCGGTATCCGCGCTTGTGGAGGCCCTCGCCCGTGGTATCGATACACATGGATACGCTGTCCTTCATTATTGCAAACTGAATCTGATAAAGTTCTCCGGTCTCGGGAAACCATTCGATCCCGTAAACGCTTTTCAGCCTTTCCGCAACGGCTTTCTTTATTATTTTTTGACAATCACTGACGGAAAAAAGTTTTGAATTGAGACTGTGCCCCTTGACGGGAAAAGCGGCGTCGCGCGGGATGATCGTTTCCCACGGAAGTGCTTTTGTCTTTTCAAAGAGCTCATCAAAGGTGAACGCGTCGAATTTTCCCAATTCAAGCAGTATGCGTTCACCTACGCGGAGGTTGATATTAGCTCTTGCAATCAAGCTTTCATCGCCGCTAAAATAAACCCTGCCATTCTCGGAAGCAACATTTTCAGCTCCCATGCGCTTCAGTTCATCCGCAATAAGAGCTTCAAGTCCGAGCAGGCAGGGAACGCAAAGTCTGTAATTCATTTCTATCCTCCGTATGCCGCCGCTGTCCGTATAAATAATCGAGTATATAATACTACGAATTTTTTAAACTGTAAACCACATATTCTATGAATAAATTGTTAACTGCCGCAGCTGATATTATGACATTTTTTCCGAATATGTTTATTTTACGTTGAATATTACTTATTCGATGTGCAAATCCGACAAGAATTTTTAAAAATCTGTTAATTTGACTATTGAAATTTCAATAGAGATGAGTTATATTATTCATAGTCACAGAATGTTCATTTTTTTGAAAGGGAACGGCAGCACAGATGGATAGAGAAGGTTTTATGAAAGTGCTTGAGGACTCTTTCACTGCCTACTATGATATAATTCCGGAAAATGACGCGGGCGATCTTCCGCTTGCTTTCAGAGCCGATTATTTTTCAAGGGCCGAGAAGTACTGGCTTACAAAGAAGATCACGGTGTGGGCAAATGAAACCAATGAATTTGCTTATATTTTCTCTGACAAGTCATTTGACAAAGAAACCGTCGATATGTGTCTTGACTATGCTCTCAAAGAAGGGTTGCCAAGGGTCAGACCGCATAAGGAGCATCAGTATACTAATATAAAAGTTATTTTTGTGGCGGATTCTTTTGATAAAGAAACCGCGAAATACATACAGGGGAAAAAATTCAGCAAAAGCTACAAATTTTCTCTCCACGGCTTTACGGAGCTTAAAACGGCAGCGGCAGATATCTCGGAGCGGAAAGCCTACGCAAACAGGGCTGGGCACGAGCTGACCGATTATTTCAGTAAACTATTTGCAGCCAACAAGTAACCGGTCTGCAAGTGGTAATAAAATTTTTCATATCAAGGAGTGAAAAGTGTGAGCGCAATAGTTATCCTTCTCATCGCAATTGTTCTGCTGGCACTCGGCTACGTCTTTTACGGCGGCTGGCTGGCAAAAACATGGGGTGTAGATCCTAACAGGGAAACCCCCGCACACACCAGCTACGACGGCACCGACTTTGTTCCTGCAAACCCCGCCGTTCTGATGGGTCACCATTTCTCATCCATTGCCGGTGCAGGCCCCATCAACGGACCTATCCAGGCCGCAATCTTCGGCTGGGTTCCCGTATTCCTGTGGGTCGTTATCGGCGGTATCTTCTTCGGCGCAATGCATGACTTTGGTGCTCTGTTCGCCTCCATCCGTCACAACGGCGGTTCCATCGGCGAAGTCATCAAGGACGAAATGGGCGTTAAGGCACAGCGCCTGTTCACCATCTTTGCACTGCTCGTTCTCATTCTGGTTATCGCTTCCTTCACCGCTGTTGTTGCAGGTACTTTCGTATCCGTCGCAAAAGAGGGTGAGCCTGCACTGCCCTTCATCACTGTCGGCCGTGCAAACGTAAGCGGCAACGCTTCCACTGCAACCACCTCTCTTCTGTTCATCGTTATCGCATTCATCTTCGGTTACTTCGTGTACCGCAAGAATGCTCCTGTCGGCCCTGCAACGATCGTAGGTATTGTCGGCATCGTAGCTATCGTTATCGCCGGTCTTAATGTCGGTGTCAACGCGAGCCGCACCGCATGGGTCATCTTCATCGCAGTTTACGTCATGGCCGCATCTCTGCTGCCTGTCTGGATTCTGCTCCAGCCCCGCGACTATCTGTCCTCTTTCCTGCTTTACGGTATGATGATCATCGCGTTCATCGGCATTATTTTCTCCGGCGCGAAGGTCGATTTGCCTGCATTCACCGGCTGGTCCGGCATCAACGGCAATGCCTCTCTCTTCCCGACGCTGTTCATCACAGTTGCCTGCGGCGCGGTTTCCGGCTTCCATGCTCTCATCGGCTCCGGTACTACCTCCAAGCAGCTCAACTCCGAGAAGGACGCACAGGTCATCGGCTATGGTGCAATGATCATTGAGTCCGCTCTGGCGATCATCTCCATCATTGCAGTCGGTGTTGTCTTCAAAGAAACCAACATCGGCGGCGGCGAGAAGTTCCTCCTTTCCGCACCTCCTACCATCTTTGCAGGCGGTGTTGCAACTATGATTGCAAATATGACCGGCGGTGTTGCAGACTTCTCCAACCCCGTATACGATACCGTATACACTCTCCTTACTCTGGCTGTTTCCGTCTTTGCTCTGACCTCTCTCGACTCCGGTACGCGTCTTGCCCGCTACATGTTTGCTGAGCTCTTTATTCCCGAAGGAAAGACCCGCGACGAGCTGACCGGTGCTGCAAAGTTCTTCTCCAACCCCTTTGTTTCCACCGGTATTATGGTCGTCATCGGCTGCGGCATGGGCTTCATGGGTCTGAGCCAGATCTGGGGCGTCTTCGGCGCTGCCAACCAGCTGCTTGCAGGTCTTGCTATGCTGGCTGTTGCTGCATGGCTGGGTAATATCGGCAAGAAGAACGGCATGTTTATCTTCCCCATGATCTTCATGCTTGCCGCAACTCTTACCGCTCTTGTTACCACCATTATCAATAAGATCAACCTCATTGCTTCCGCTGGCGCTGCATGGGGCGACTGGTTCCAGATGATCTGGTCTATCGGTCTTGTTGTTCTTGCAATCATCCTTGTTGTTCAGGGTGTTCAGGCTCTGACCAAAAAGGACGCAAAGAAGGCATAATTCAAGTCTGCTTTGAAAAAACATAAAAATTCAGCTTCCCGATTATTCGGGAAGCTGTTTTTCATGGCTCTGTGTCAATAGTTGGGGGCAGAGCTTTTTTACATATGCCAAAAGTTGGCGCACCCGGCATCACCAAGGTACCCCAACTTTTAGTTTAGAACCGTTAAACCAAGGTGTCTCCTTATCTTTTTTCAAATTCTTTCGCAACATTCTCCAAAAGCTTCCGTATAGGCAGATGCTGAGGACATGAATTTTCACATTTACCGCATTTGATGCAGTCTGACGCCTTGCGGCCCGGCGTCGTGTGAACAGTGTCGTAATAATAATCCGCGTTCCAATCGTGGTAGAGCTGTTTGGTGTTCATTATAGCAAACAGATCAGGTATCGAGATATGTCTGGGACAACCGTCCGTACAGTATCTGCATGAGGTACACGGAATAAGATGTTTGCTTCGGAAAATTTCCTGAACCTTTTTTACCGCCGCAAGCTCAGTTTCATTCAAGGGCTTGAAATCCCTCATAAATGAGATATTATCCTGCATCTGTCCCATGCTGCTCATACCGGACAGCACCATCATAATGCCCGGAAATCCGGCTGCAAAGCGCAGTGCGTAGCTGGCAGGACTGCCGCCGTGCAGCTGCGCCAAAACTTCCGATGCATCCTCCGGGAGATTGGCAAGATTTCCGCCCTTGACCGGCTCCATAACGATGACAGGCTTATTATACTTTACACATACCTCATAGCACTCGCGGCTCTGGATTGCCGGGTCATCGTAGTCCGCATAGTTGAACTGTATCTGAACGACTTCGATTGCCGGATAGTCGTTTAAAATCTGTTCAAGCACCTCAGGACGGTCATGGAAAGAAATGCCGACATGACGGATTTTCCCCTCGGCCTTCAAGTCAAACGCGGTCTCATAGGCATGGCATTCTTTAAAATGAGAATAGTTGCCCGCCCCTTGCGCGTGCATCAGATAAAAGTCAAAATAGTCAACCCCGCAGGCCAACAGCTGGCTTTCAAAAAACGGGCGTATATCAGCTTCAGTTTTGAAAAAATCCGCAGTCAGTTTATCCGTAAGAATATAACTATCCCGTGGATACCTGCCGGTAAGGCAGGACTTAAGCGCTATTTCGCTTTTTCCCTGCAAATAGCCGTGCGCGGTATCAAAATAATTGAACCCCGCATCCAAAAAAGCGTCCACCATACGGCTCGTTTCCGCAATATCGACTTCTTCATTTTTCATCGGAAGACGCATAAACCCGAAGCCGAAATTCTTTTTGATTTTGTCCATTTCAAGTGCTCCTTTCTGTTTTACAAAGTCAATTTTTGACGTATCATCTTGTAAACCTTAGCGCATAGCCGCAGCTGCGGCAAAGCGGCTCAATCGCCCTGCTTTCGGAAAAAGCGTTAAACATACGCACAGCCCGTTCTCCGCTTATGATCTGGTCAAGTTCCTTTTCAAATAGATTCCCGAGAGCGATGTCACCGTCATGGTCAAGACAGCATGGCACAACGGTCCCGTCGCACAGAACCCCTATATGATCGCGCAGGCCGTAGCAAAAAAGCCTGTCATTCTCCCCTGTTTTATCAATATCCGGCCAATCGAACTTCTCCCCCGGCTCAAGCCAGATCTTGTTACGCAGCTTTATTCCCTGTCGATGCACACTCCATGGCTTTGGAAAAAAGCGCTCAATCGTTTTTTCAATATGTGGATTCATCGAATCAAGTCCGTTTTTGTTCCAGAGGCGGAGTACACATATTTTGTTTGCCTCGCTCATCCTGAGTGCAAAAAATGCGCACTGGGAAACATAGCTTTCAAGCTCATCCCCCGGATTTGCTTCAAACGATTGCAGAGAAACATTCACCTTGTGCACAGCGGGTGAATCAAGAAGAAGCCGCCCTTTACTATGCAAAAGCGTTCCGTTTGTCGTAATAATGACCTTAAAGCCCTTGCCCCCGGCGATCCCAAGAAACGTCTCAAGCTCCTTATGCAGAAGAGGCTCACCCATAAGGTGGAAATACAGATAGTCGGTATATTTTTGAAGCCTATCCGTAAGCAGGTCAAACTCTTCCCTGCTCATGAAATGTGCCGCCCGCTTTGTGCCCGGACAAAAGGCACAATTAAGATTACATACATTTGAAATTTCCAGATATACTTTTTTGAATCTTTTCATACATTTAAGAAATGTGCCTGATGGTTGTTCATCAGGCACACACGATTTTTAAAAGAGTCCGGGGAAGCCGGGCAGTCCGCCCTGAAGCTTGGCCATGGATTTACTTGTCTGTTCGTCTGCCGCTTTCAACGCTCCGTTGACCGCCGCAAGCACCATATCCTGAAGCATTTCAACATCATCGGGATCAACGACTTCAGGATCGATCACAATGGATTTGAACTCTCTTGTTCCGCCTACAACGGCCTTGACGGCTCCGCCGCCTGCAGTAAACTCAAAATCGGTAGACTCAAGCTCCTGCTGCATTTTCAGGAAATCCTGCTGCATTTTCTGAGCCTGTTTCATCATGTTCATCTGATTTCCACCGCCGGGATAACCGCGAAAACCACCTTTTGCCATTTTATATGTCCTCCAAAAACTAAATAAATTTCACTTCGGGATACTTTTTAAGTTCTTCAAGATTCCGTGCAGAACCGTCTTCCTTCATTTCGGAAAGAACGACGCGAACCGGCGCGCCCAGCAGCTTCTGCGCTGCTGATGAAAATTTCTGCAATATCTCCTGCTTATTTATTCTTGTATATACAAACCCTGCCGCCGCTTCAAGCTTGAGCGTATTATCCGTCAGCACTCCGGATATTTTTTTTGCGTCCGACAAGCTCATTTTTATATCCATAGGCAGCAAAGCCGCCGCTTCATCACAGATGCTTTTCCATGTAACAGCGTTTACCGCCGGGGCAACTGATAGGATCTGAGGCTCCGTCTCAGCGGTATTCTCGGTATCCGGGAAAACTGGCATTTCCTTCTGCGGTTCATCTTGCCGCCATTTCGCTTCCGTACCCGGCTCCGCCTCTATCTTCTCTCCCTTGCTTGTCGGCGCGGTATTATGAGCGTTTGCGGTAAACGTCCCGCTTGAGATACACTCTTCAAGCCTCGAAATTCTCGCCCTCAGAGCGCTGACGCTTTCGCCGCTGGCTGCGTCACACAATGAAATCAGACAAAGCTCTACCACTGTTTTGGGATTAGGAGCATCGCGCAGTGCAGAAATCGCGCGCTGCACGGTTTCCGTGACCGCTATGATCTCTTCCGTCGTCATCCTTGCGGAAAAATCCGACAGAAGCGGCTTGTCGTAGCCGCCCGTTGTGAGACTTCCTCCCGTTTTGGGAGCGACTTTGATTATCATTATATCTCTCAGCAGGCCGCTCAGTTCTTTAAGAAATGTCCCCGGGTCTTTTCCGTCCATCCACATTGAAGAAAATTCTGAAATGGCGGCTTCGGTGTCATGCCGGAGAATATGCTCCAACATTTCGGCTATCCTGCGGTTTCCCGCAAGTCCCATTGTGTTATACACGGTATCGACGTCAATCGCATCATAGGAGGAGCATTGATCAAGAATACTCATCGCGTCCCTGAGTCCGCCCTCGGCAAGACGTGCTATCAGATCAGAGGCCTCATGACTGAGCACGCAGTTTTCTTTTTGAGCCACATATTCAAGATAATGCGCGATCTCGGAAGTCTCCAGTCTATGAAAGCTGTGCCTCTGGCATCGGGACAGTATCGTTGCCGGAACTTTCTGAAGCTCAGTCGTTGCGAGGATAAACATCAAATGTTCCGGCGGCTCTTCAAGAATTTTGAGCAGGGCGTTAAAGGCAGACGTAGTCAGCATATGGACCTCGTCTATAATATAAACGCGCTTCTTGACCGTTGCCGGCGTAAAAACAGCTTCTTCTCTCAGTGTCCTGACATTATCGACCTTATTATTTGAGGCAGCGTCCATCTCAACCACATCCATGATCGAGCCTTCGGTTATCCCTATACATGAAGGGCATTTGCCGCACGGATTCCCGTTAACAGGGTTTTCACAGTTGACCGCCTTTGCGAGAATACGTGCACAGGTCGTTTTGCCGGTTCCTCTCGTGCCGATAAAAATATATGCATGGGAAAGGCGGCCGGTTTTGACCTGGTTTTTCAGCGTTTCGGTAATATGCTTCTGCCCGATAACCTCGTCAAAGGTCTGCGGTCTCCATTTTCTGTATAAAGCTTGATACATTGCAAACCCTCTTCCGCAGTGCAGCCGATAAAGAATTTATGGCTCTTGACAAGACTGCACACCCCGATTCGAATAATGCACTATGCCCGTTACAACGGCAGCCGACTCAGACCCGGCAGCCTCACGGCACACGCAATGCACCGCTTAATGCTGCTCGGTTCCCCGCCTGACATGGTTCACGGGATCACGTTGCGCGAGACCGGATCGTCAACGCCGCTTACCGAGGTCAGACAACACAGCACATATCCTCATGGGGGAATTCATCCCTGCTGTAGCGCATTGCAGGTTACAGGGCATCGCTAACTCCCCGACTAGTGCAGCCTTGTCAAAAGCCACGACATTACTATACTACAAAATTTTTGAATGCGCAACACAAATTTTCTCTTTACAAAAAAGAAAAATGTGCTATAATAAGCAAGGTCAAAAAAATGCATGGGCCATTAGCTCAGCTGGGAGAGCGCCAGGTTCGCAATCTGGAGGTCAGGGGTTCGATCCCCCTATGGTCCATAAGAATATCAACTCCCGCAGTCTTAAAGGCTGTGGGAGTTGATATTTTATCGCTTATTTACCGGCTTTTTATTTTGTAAATCTCCACTTTCGCTTGCCTCTTCTAAGCTGCCTCCAACAACAGCTGCCATAGGCGGATAAAGCTTCCCGTCTATAAGCTGCATAGACTTATAAGTCTTTACTGTTTTTTGTCTGTTGAGGAAATCAAGCGTTTTTTCGTCAGTAACGCGCTCCGAATACTGTGTAATATCACCGTCTCCGATCTCGGAAAGATACTGCGCGTCTACTGCTGTTTCGCTATCTCTATCGCTTTCAGCGTTATATCGTGCATTTCGGCTTGACGATTCATTACCATCCAAGCTATCATTTCTATTTTCTGACTGTCTGTCTCCAAGATAGCGGTTAATACACATGCTGACTTCTTTTCGAAGCCCTTCAGCATCAGCCCAGTTATTAAACGACTTGCTATTGTCTGCTCGTTCTTTTCCATAGTCTGCCACCTTTTTATAAAGAATATCTGCTTTTTTCCCGCCAGATGCATATAGCACAGTAGCCTCTGAACCGTCACCTATGCCGTAAAATGCAAACACTTTTGTATCTCCGTTTACAGCATACAGCCATTTTGTGTTTTGGTCAAGAAATCTGTCGCTTTGCCTGATTTCAATGTCTATTCTGTCATTGAGCAATGACCATTCTTTGCTGTTAAGCCGCGGCGTCCAATAGCCTTTTTCCCTTGCCTGATACTGAACGGCGTCTTCCTCATCCCCGATTATCTGTTCCTCTTTCGGGTTGAGGATGTCCATGATCTCATTGAAGCGGGCTGTTTTCCTGTCAAGCTCCGCCTGCTTTGCAAACGGCTCCGCTATCATCTTCTGCTGTGCCGCAAGGTCGGCCTGCGTCTCTTTAAGCGCCTCGTTCCACGCCTCTATCCTGCCGTCGATGCCCTCGACGACTGTGGCGATGTGCGTCGCCATGTACGTGGTCTTTTCAAGGTAGACGTTGAATTTATAGCTCTGTGCGCCGGTAATATGCCCGACGTATTCCGAACCCTGCTTGATA
The DNA here is from genome assembly GCA_963617275.1 of bacterium. Taxonomy (GTDB): domain Bacteria; phylum Bacillota; class Clostridia; order Oscillospirales; family Oscillospiraceae; genus Limivicinus. The sequence continues at coordinate 18,822 of CAVENX010000046.1, read as the reverse complement.
ACGCGTATCTCAAAACCGGCAAATTTACCTACCTTGACAAATTCGCCCGTCTTTGCCTTGGCTATGATTTCAAGCGCCAGCGCCGCGCCCGCTTCCTTTTTATCCGTGTAGGTCTTTTTGCCTACGGTCATAGAATACCTGTTTTCGGAGTAGGTGTCAACTCGGGTCTTTACGTCCTCTTTTGCCTTTGCACCTTGCTAATGCGGATATACTTATATTTGTTTTTTTCAGCTTTTTCAAACGCTTCTTTTGCCTCTAAGTATATGTCTACGTTGTATGCCTTCATGCCGCACATTCTTATCTCTCCTCTTTGCAAGTTACGCATTGATTATAATTTCATTTTTCAACATTTTTGTATATTTTTCTTGATTTTTTCACACTTTGTGTTACATTATCACTATCATCAATTAACAACAGCATACTGTCAGGTGCAAGCGGTTTTGCCAGCTGATGGTAATCACTTCATTAACAATAACGTTGCGGCCAAAGGAGGACAGATATGTCTCAGGTGACAAAACGTGCCTTGGAACAATCGCTTAAAAATTTACTGCTGAAAAAACCACTCACTAAAATCACCGTCGCGGATATAGCAGACGACTGCGGGATAAACCGCATGACTTTCTATTATCATTTCAAAGATATCTATGATCTTGTCGAATGGTCTTGTCTTGAAGACGCCCGGCGTGCTCTTGACGAAAAAAAGACGGCCGAAACATGGCAGCAGGGTCTTTTGCAGATTTTTAAGGCCGTACAGGACAATAAGCCGTTTATCCTTAACGTATACCGCTGTGTTCACCGTGAGCAGGTTGAAAAATATTTGCAGCCGCTCGTCGATCAGCTGATTCTGAGCGTTATAGAAGAAGAATCGAGCGGTATGACCGTCAGGGATGAGGACAAGCAGTTCATCGCGCAGATATATTCTTATATATTCATTGGGCTGATGCTTGATTGGATAAAGGACGATATGCGCGAAGATCCGCATGACATCGTTGACAGGCTGACACGGCTGATAAAAGGCTCAATGTCAGCCGCACTTTCCCGGTTCAGGATATGATTTTATCATTTTGACCGATTTGATAAATCTTTTTACACTTTCAGGCTCCGTGATAAGACTTTTATCACGGGGTCTTTTCTGTTTATTGCAAACTATTACTGCACGAGTAAAATAAAAGCATAAAAAACAGGAGGTTTCAATTATGTATTACTCTGCTGGAACTTATGAATCATTCGCGCATCCCGAAAAGCCCAAGGACGTGGATAAAAAGTCGGCTTATATCATCGGTACAGGTCTTGCAGGACTAACCGCCGCATTTTATCTTGTACGTGACGGTCAGATGAAGGGTGAGCGTGTCCATCTGCTGGAAAAGCTGGAGCTTGCCGGCGGCAGCTGCGACGGGCGCAAGGACGTCACAAAGGGCTTCTTCATGAGAGGCGGCCGTGAGATGGATAACCACTTTGAGGTTATGTGGGACACCTTCCGTGACGTGCCATCCATCGAAACGCCGGGTGTTTCCGTACTTGACGAGTACTATTGGCTCAACAAGCACGATCCCAACTATTCTCTCTGCCGAGCAACGGTCAACCGTGGCGAGGACGCACACACGGACAGAAAATTCACATTGGACGAAGACTCCGCAATGGCGCTGTCCAAGCTTTTTTTAACGCCGGAAAAGGATCTGGAGGACAAGAAGATCTCCGACGTGCTGCCTGATTCTTTCTGGAGTACAAACTTCTGGCTCTACTGGCAGACGATGTTCGCTTTCCAGCGTTGGTCAAGCGCACTTGAGATGAAGCGTTATCTCTGCCGCTATGTCCACCACATCGACGGCCTTCCGGATTTCAGCGCTCTGCGTTTCACAAAGTACAATCAGTATGAGAGCATGATCCTTCCGCTGGTAAAGTATCTGGAGGGGCACGGCGTTCAGATCGAATATGGCATGAATGTAAAGAATGTCATTATCGAAACCAATGGCGAAAAGAAGACTGCCAAACAGATTGTTTACGAAAAGGGCGGTAAAGAACAGACAATCGACCTTATTGAGGATGATCTTGTATTTATTACAAACGGCTGCTGCACGGATACCTCCTGCTACGGCGATCAGATGCATGCTCCCGATCTGTCCGGCGTCAGAAACGGCTGCGGCGAATCGTGGGATATGTGGAAAGCCATCGCCGCGCAGGCCAAGAACGGCGAATTCGGTAATCCCGAAGTGTTTTGCAGTGATGTTGATGCAACGAATTGGATGAGCGCCACCGTTGAAACCTCCGATGAAGAGGTCATTGAACATATTATGAATGTATGTAAGCGCGACCCGCGCTCCGGCAAGGTAACCACCGGCGGCATCGTGACAGTCAAGGACAGTGTTGACAACTGGTATCTGTCCTGGACGATCAACCGCCAGCCGCAGTTCAAATCGCAGAATCCGAAAACGGTGCTTGTATGGCTGTATTCGCTGAACACTGCCAAAGAGGGCAACTATATAAAGAAAGCCATGCGCGACTGCACAGGTGAAGAAGTCTGCCGTGAATGGCTGTACCATATCGGTGTGCCTGCCGAGAAAATCGACGTGCTTGCAAAGGATGCCTGCAATACCACGACCTGCTTCATGCCCTATATCAACGCTTTCTTCCAGCCGCGCAAAGAATCTGACCGTCCTAAGGTCGTTCCCGACGGAGCCGTAAACTTCGCCTTTATCGGCCAGTTCGCCGAGACACCGCGTGACACCATTTTCACCACCGAATATTCCATGCGCACCGGTATGGAGTCTGTCTACACATTGCTTGACATCGACCGAGGCGTCCCTGAGGTATGGGGCAGCAAGTATGATGTGCGTGAGCTTCTGCGCGCCTGCTATTACGCCATTGACAAGAAGGCGATAAGCGAAGCAAAGCTCTCCTTCTTTGAAAGGGAAGCGCTCAGGATCGCGTTGAAAAAGGTCAAGGGTACAGATATAGAGCTGCTGCTGAAAGAGAGCGGGCTTATCGAATAAGCCGCCGCAGCAGAAAAACGAATAAACACGAAAAAGCCTTGGGACTTTGAAAAGTCTTCAAGGCTTTTTCTTTGCCGGAGTCATTTTGTCCCGCTCAGCGCCGTTCCGTTAACGTAAAGCGTATAACCGTTGCTGATGATCTGAGCTGCATTACCGGAAAATTCGGTGATATAGCTGTCAGCACTCAGCTCCCAAACGCTGCTTTCGTCAAGGATAACGCTTACACTCCCCTCTTTCGTTGAAACGCTTTCGCCGCTGCTGTCAGCAATCTCACCGGATATACATCCGCTAAATCTTGATGCGTCGTTCAGCGTAAGCGTAAGGTATGAATCACTGCCAACAAGTACACTTCCCTCTATCGTCTGATTGCAGCACAGCAGTTCGGCTATGTTGCTGCTTCCATCCCACCCATCGGCGCATACGGAGAGAAAGACATTCCCACTGTCCTGATTTTCCACAGTCACATTATTGAGCGTGATCACAGCGTGTGTGTTTGTCACATGGAACACATGCCCGCTTTTGCTTATGAGGCTGCCTCCGGTCATTGTGAAGGCAGATGTCCCGCTGTCAGCATCGCCGGACATAGACTGATATATCATTATGGAATCCAAAAATTTTGCGTGCCCGTTGTGCTGAGTATTATCGGCCGTTAAGTCACAGTCGGTCAGAGTAACGCTGTTTTTGCCCTCTATGCATACTCCCTCAGATAAATTGGATGTAAGCGACGCGTTTCTCACAGAAATATCCGCAGTGGAATAAATAACAGGTGAGCCTAAGCCGTTTGTAGTGTAGCTGCCGCCGTCCACCGCCACGGTTCCGCCGCCGCGATCTGTACGGATAGCAGCGGAAGATCGGCCGGAGGTGTCTATGGTCAGATCGTAGGCATAGGTCTTTCCGCCGCCGGTAGTCATGATCCCGCCCGAGTTGTCACCGGTAGTCTTGATCGTCGTACCGGTGATGCTGACGGCCGTCCCGTCGCCGGAAGCGCCATTTCGCCCTCCATTGCCGCCGTAAGAAAACACGCCGTTTGCCCCGTTTGCGTCGCTTGTGACCGTTCCGCCGACAATGCTCACATTCGCCCCGCCCATGGCCAGCACAGCGGCATTCAGACCATAGAAGCTGCAAGTATCGCCTCCGGCGGAATCGCCGGTCTTGGACACGGATGGCTCGGTCAACGAGACGGATTCGCCGGTATTGATAAGAATCGCGTTTTCATCCGACGTTTCGGAAACATATACTCCGTCCGTCAAGTCAGCCGCCTTGCTGATGCCCACAGCCGCCGTGTATACCAAATTTACGGAACCGCTTCCGGGATCATCGCCTGGCGCACCGCCCGGCGATGATCCTCTTTTGCCCTGAGGTCCGCCGCCGGGAGCATCCGCCCATGCGTTCAAAGGCATAACGGCAATCAGCGCCGCCATACATAAAGTCATGATCCGTGTTTTATTTTTCATGTCCTGCTCCTCCATATGATCGCTTGAAGCAAACCTGCATTGGCAGGAGCATTGTATATCAATGCTCCCTGCCAATAATTTTTCAAATAAGACGGTACTTACTCTTCAGAATTATCGCTCTGCTGCAATGCGATAATCGTATCATATTCGCTCTGAGTTATAATACCTTCCTCCAGCAGCTTATCCAAGAGCTCGGTATTGAATATCACAGGAGGCTCAGTCTGCTCGCCTTCCGGTATTTCGGGCGCTGCATCGGGTCGTCCCCCTTCGGGCTTTTCAGGCGCATCGTCAGGCCTCTCCCCCTCCGGCTTTTCGGGTGCGTTATCAGGTCTGCCTTCTGTATCATCAGGACGGTTTGCCTCAATATACTCCAGAATTGCCGTCATTGTTTCCTCACTGATTATTCCCTTTTTTACAAGGGTTTCAAAATCCATGCCGCTGCCCGGACGGCCGCCCATCATTCCGCCGTTTTCACCCGGTTCAGCAGGCAGCGCCATTCCGTCGGTTTCGCTTCCATGCATCGGAGCCGTGCCCGCCTGCCCGTCAAACACCGGAATCTCAGGCCGTTCCCCCTCGCCCGACTTTTCCCCGTCCGGCATATCGGCATTTTCCTTACGTGGTTTTCGCTCCGGCGCGTTTCCATTCTCTGCCATAGCGGCGGCAAAGCAGCTGAAAACCAGCGCCAGCAGCAAAAGCATTATAAGTGTACGTTTCATTTTGTATTCCTCCTTGAATTTATGATTCAATGCAGATCGTCTCTACGCTTTTTATTATACCGTTTGAACTTAAACGCTCATGAATTAAGCCTTAAATTATTCTGAAATTTTTTACGTACTTCAGGACTTTTTAAGGCTGGCGGCATATGATATAATCAATATAGAAAGCAATGGTTGGAGGAAGTTTTATCGATGAAAGTATTGATTGTGGAAGATGAGCTGGCATTATCCGACGCATTGGCGCATATACTGCGGCACGCAGGCAATACCGCAGATACGGTCTATAACGGAAGCGATGCACTGGCTTATGCAGCGGGTATGGCTTATGACGTTATCGTGCTGGACGTTATGCTTCCGGATATGGACGGCTTTCAGGTCGTAAGTACACTTCGTTCACGCGGAAGCCACACGCCTGTACTTATGCTGACGGCTCGCACCGCCGTCGCCGATAAGGTATCAGGCCTTAATGCCGGAGCGGATGACTATATGACCAAGCCTTTTGACACCTCCGAACTTCTGGCGCGTTTAAACGCCCTCAGCCGCCGTACAGGCGAAGTCGTTCTGGACGAGCTGCATTACGGCGGTCTGACGCTTAACCTTAATTCCGCACAGCTCAGCACGAAAATTGACTCCGTGCAGCTAAGCAAAAAAGAATTTGAGCTGGCAAGACTGTTTTTAAGCCACCCGCAGCAGACACTGTCGATGGATATGATACTTTCATCAGTATGGGGGTTGGATTCAGACGTAACAGACAATAACGTTATGGCATATGTGTCTTTTCTGCGGAAAAAGCTCAAATACCTTCATTCCGGTCTGACTATCCGCAACATTCCGCAAATCGGATACCGGGTGGAGGCTGTAAACGAATGACAGCTTACCGGAAACATTTTATCCGTTTGAATATGCTGCTGATAGGCGCGGTATTGCTGACCGCGCTGACGCTGGTCGGCGCATATATACTGCGCAATGAGTATGAAAATATGCGGCAGACTATGTTTGAAACGCTGGAACCGTTTCGTGGGGAAAAAGGCTCGTTTTCCTTTACGCCAGATCCGTCTCCGGACGGAAGCACGCCTCCCGACACCTCAAACGAACCTCTGCCGGAAAACGCCCCCGTCCGGCAGGAGCACGGCACACCGCCGCCCCCAAGTCAGAACATACAGTATAGCGCTTCGGCTTTTAGCCGCTGCATCACCGTTTTCTTTGACAACGGCAAAGCCACCGTTATATCCGGAGCATTCTCGGAGGGCGAGAGCGACATTCTTTCCGCCGCCGAAACAGCCATTACTATGGAAGATAGGTTCGGCTATCTGAAAGACGGCGATCTGTTCTATATGGTTCTGGGGCAGACGGAATCGGCTAAAATTTCTCTACTGCCCGCTCGGTATTTACGGGCCTCCGTCCTCCAGACCGTGCTGTATCTGCTTGCGGCGTTCCTGCTGACAATGCTGACATGCTATTTTATCAGCCGCTATATCTCACAGCTTGCGGTGCGTCCCGTTGAGCAGGCAATGAACCGCGAAAAGCAGTTTGTAGCGGATATTTCTCATGACCTCAAAACTCCGCTGGCCGTAATACAGGCGTGCAATCACATTCTGGCGGAAAATCCGGGAAAATCCGTGGCCGAATCACAGGCATGGCTCGACCGGAGCGATGCGGCAATAAGCAACATGAAATCGCTGATCGACGATATGCTCACACTCAGCGCCATGGACGCCGTGCAGCGGCTGCCAAAGCAGGAAAAGGTAAATCTTTCGGGTATTGTAACAAAGGCGATACTTCAGATGGAGGTCATGGCTTATGATCACTCAGTCGTTATGGAATCCGACGTGCAGGAAAACATCTTCGTTACAGGTGACGCAGAAGCGCTGCTGAGGGTAATTTCAGGGCTGATCGAAAATGCACTGAAATATGAATCACAAAACGGCCGTATTCTTGTAAAGCTGTCTACGCACGGCAAAAAAGCCGTTTTCAGTGTGCGCAATTTCGGCGCGTTCATTTCTCCCGAGGATCTTCCACACATTTTTGAGCGTTTTTACCGCGGCGATAAAGCGCGTACATCACAGCAGGGGCATGGGCTGGGGCTGGCCATCATAAGGCGCACCGTCGAACTGATGAACGGCAAAATAGAGGCCGAAAGTTCGTCCGAAACCGGCACGGTATTTACACTCACGCTGGAATGCTGTTAAAGAAGACAGCTTAAAAAGGGGGGTATAACAAATGTTGGGGTTAACATCCGGCAAGGATGCCTACCCCAACATTTATTTCTGAATTCTTTTTGTTATACTAACTTGGTTATTTCGGATACCAGCAGTTCCCTGCCCTGACCTTTTTCCGCCGAAAACGGAACAAGCATTGTTTCATCGTCAAGCGCAAGCGTTTCTCTTATAAGCGCAATATTCGGCTCTATTTCGCTTTTTTTCAGCTTGTCGAGCTTGTTTGCCACGATGATAAATGGCTTGCCGGAGGCTTTGAACCATTCCGCCATAGTGACATCATCCGCCGTAGGCTTATGGCGTGAATCGACTATCATGACGCCAAGCGTCATAAACCCGGACGCGAAAAAATCCTCCATGAGTTTTCCCCATCTGTCCCTCTCGCTCTGCGATACTTTTGCATAGCCGTAACCGGGCAGATCAACGAGATAAAGCTTATCATCTATGATGAAGTAATTTACATGGATGGTTTTGCCTGGCTCGGAGCCGACTCTTGCAAAATTTTTTCTGTTAAGGATCCTGTTTATAACGGAAGATTTGCCGACATTTGATTTTCCGGCAAATACGACCGTAGGCATAGGGGTATTTACAAATTGCGCCGCGTTCGCAGCCGACTTCACAAATTCCGCCCGGTTAAGATTGAGCTTTGCCATAAAAACTTCCCCTTACTACTGCCTGACAACGGAAGGTTCCTGATTTTTCGCGTGAGCAGGCATCAGTCCCTTGACGTCAGCTTCTTTTTTTACAAGGACTGCCTCAACAACTTCGTCCATACTGCTTACAGGTATAAATTTAAGCTTTGAGCGCACAGTCTGATCTATATCGTCAAGATCGCTGAGGTTGCCATTTGGAATAACGACAGTTTTTATACCGGCACGAAGCGCCCCCATCGTCTTTTCACGCAATCCGCCTATCGGAAGGACACGCCCTCTCAAGGTGATCTCCCCGGTCATTGCAACGTCGCCGCGCACCTTTCTCCCCGTGAGGGCAGAAATCACCGCAGTACAGGTCGTAATGCCGGCAGAAGGTCCGTCCTTGGGTACGGCGCCCTCCGGATAGTGAATGTGGACATCTTTATTTCTGTAAAACTCAGAATCAATGCCCAACTGTCCGGCGCGGCTTCTGATATATGTAACAGCAGCCTTTGCAGATTCCTTCATGACGTCGCCAAGGTTTCCGGTAAGCTCCGTTTTACCTGTGCCATCCACAACACTGGCTTCAACATCAAGCATCTCCCCGCCTACGCTCGTATAAGCAAGGCCGTGGACAAGACCAACCTCGTCAGCATGTATTGACGGCTCTTTTTTATACTTTGCAGGTCCAAGAATTTCCTCCAGCCTTTCAGGCTTCACGTTAAGGCTCTTGAATTTTCCCTCGGCGATCCCGGCGGCAGCCTTTCTGCATATGGCGGCTATCTCCCTTTCAAGAACCCGAACGCCGGATTCCTTCGTATAAAGGGCAATAAGCCCCCTCAGCGCTTCATCGTCGATTTTCAGTTGGGAAGCTTTCAAGCCATGCTTTTTTCGCTGTTTGGGAAGAAGATGCCGTTTGGCGATCTGAAGCTTTTCCTCGTCTGTATAGCTGTGGAGCTCAATGACCTCCATACGGTCAAGCAGCGGCCTCGGTATCGTGTCAAGAGTATTCGCCGTAGTAATAAAGAACACGGACGACAAATCAAATGGTATTTCAAGGAAATTATCCCGGAAAGTACTGTTCTGCTCACCGTCAAGCACTTCAAGGAGCGCGGAAGCCGGGTCTCCGCGGTAATCGGAGGCAAGCTTATCTATCTCATCAAGCACCATAAGCGGGTTGCAGCTTTTTACCTGGATTATGCCGTTTATGATCCGCCCCGGCATTGAACCTATGTATGTCTTTCTATGGCCGCGTATTTCGGCCTCGTCGTGCACGCCGCCGAGAGAAATACGGCAGAGCTTACGGTTCACGGCTTTCGCAATGCTCATGGCGATACTCGTCTTGCCTGTTCCCGGAGGACCGACAAGACACAGAAGCCCACCCTTGATCTCAGGCGATAACTGCCTTACGGCAAGGTACTCAAGTATTCTTTCTTTAACCTTTTCAAGTCCGAAATGCTCATCATTAAGGATCTTTTCGGCTTTTTTTATATCAATTGTTTCATTTGTCGAAATTCCCCACGGAATTTCAAGGCAGACGTCAAGATATCCGCGCAGAACGGCAGCTTCTGACGAGCCGAACGGCTGCTTGGCAAGTCTCGAAAGCTCCTTCAGGAGCTTTTCCTTCGAGTCCTTATCAACGGGAAGCGCATTTATTTTAACACGGTATTCATCAATATCGTCCGTCTGGCCGTCGTCGCCCAGCTCTGCCTGTATTACCTTCATTTCCTCACGGAGAAAGTACTCGCGCTGGCTGCGGTTCATTGCTTCCTGAGCGGCGTCGTTCAGTTCTTTCTCGATTGCCAGCACATTCAGCTCGTTACTCAGGAGTCTGCACAAAAGCTGCAGCCTTCTGTACGGAGAACGCTCTTCAAGAAGCTTCTGCTTGTTTGCCGGCTCAAATCTTGCGTGCTGCGCTATGTAGAAAGAGACAAAAGAAGGCTCCGGATTGGCAAAGATATTGAGAAGCTGTTCGTTCAGCATATCCGAGTTGATATGAACATATTCCTCAAAAAGCGACAGGCAATTTCTCAGCACAGCTTCAAGCCTTACTTGCGCGACCTTGTCTTTTACGTCCGGGAGCGGACTTACCTCTGCCGTAATGCACTTGCCGTCAACATCAATGTCGGATGCTTTGGCTCTGTAAAGCCCTTCAACGAGTGTCCTGCATACATTGCCGTGCGCCTGATGCAGCTGCTGCCTGATGCGGCATACAACGCCGACAGGATATATGTCCTCGGCCTCGGGTGCATCAACGGAAGCATCCTTCTGTGCCGCGATAAAAATAAGCTGGTCTGTTTTTATCGCTTTATTCAAAGCCGCAATCGACTGACTGCGCTCGACATCGAAGCTCAGCATGAGTCCTGGGAATACGTTCAGTCCCCTGAGGGCAAGAAGCGGCAGATTGACTTTTATTTCTGTTTTTATATCCATAAATTCTCCTTTCAGGAGTATGACGCGGTCAGCTTTCCGTTTGTTTCTTTATTATCACGGGCTTACCCCTTCCCCAAACGCTGTCCGCCGTTACGATGACCTTTTCAATATCGGGCTCGGAGGGGACATTGAACATCGTGTCCATCATTGTTTCTTCCATGACGGCTCTCAATCCCCTTGCGCCTATTTTCATTTTTATCGCCTTATCCGCAACGGCCTCAAGCGCAGCATAATCAAACTCAAGCTCAACATTGTCGTAAGAAAAGAGTTCTTTATATTGCTTGGTCATCGCGTTTTTAGGCTCGATAAGTATACGCACAAGATCGTCCCTGCCAAGTGAAGCAAGAGAAGCTATAACCGGCAGTCTTCCGACAAGCTCAGGAATAATGCCGAATTTCAGCAGGTCATGCTGCTGCACCTGCGCAAAAAGCTCACCGACGTCGCGGTCGGAATTGCTGACAATATCCGCGCCAAAGCCCATGGATTTTTTATCCGTGCGCCTTTCGATTATCTTGTCAAGCCCGTCAAATGCACCGCCGCAGATGAAAAGAATGTTGGTAGTATCGACATGAATAAACTCCTGCTGGGGATGCTTGCGTCCGCCGTTGGGCGGAACGTTGGCAACCGTGCCCTCAAGCAGTTTCAGCAGCGCCTGCTGTACGCCCTCGCCGGAGACATCGCGGGTAATTGAGGTGTTCTCGCTCTTTCGGGCGATCTTGTCGATCTCGTCAATATATATTATACCCCTCTGTGCTCTTTCGACGTCAAAATCAGCCGCCTGCAAAAGCTTCAATATAACGTTCTCAACATCTTCGCCTACATAGCCCGCCTCCGTAAGCGTGGTCGCATCGGCAATTGCAAAAGGCACGTCAAGCATTTTTGCGAGAGTCTGCGCGAACAGGGTTTTACCGCTTCCTGTGGGGCCGATGAGCAGAATATTGCTTTTCTGAAGCTCAACATCATTCTCCGGATGGAACATGATGCGTTTATAATGATTGTACACAGCAACGGATAGTGCGATCTTGGCCTTGTCCTGACCTATAATATACTGATCAAGACGCGCTTTGATCTGCGCGGGTTTCGGAAGCTTATCAAAAACCAAAGGCAGACCGTCATAGCCGTCAACCGTCTGCTGTGCTTCCCCTTCCCTTATGAGGCGTGCGCACATCTCTATACAGTCCCCGCAGATGTAACATCCGTTGCCGGAAATCATTTTATCGACCATACTCTGCGGCTTACCGCAAAACGAGCACCTGATGCCCCTTTTGTTATCCATTCTTGGCATACGAAACCTCCATATAATCAAATGAAGAATGATAAATGAATACTAAAGCAGCGCCATATGATATGACGTTGTTTAAAATATGGGGGAACAAAGTGTTCCCCCATAAAATAATCGAATATAGGCTCAGCGTTTGTAAATCACTTTGTCAATAAGGCCATAATTCTGAGCTTCTTCAGCTGTCATAAAATGATCTCTTTCGCAGTCAGCCTCTACCTGTTCAACGGACTTCCCGGTGTTGGAAGCAAGTATCTTATTCAGTCTCTGCTTGATTTTAAGTATCTGTTCAGCCTGGATCTGAATATCGGTGCACTGACCGCGGCTTCCGCCGGAGGGCTGATGGATCATGATCTCGGCATTAGGCAGAGCAATACGCTTTCCCTTTGCGCCGGATGAGAGCAGGAACGCACCCATAGACGCCGCCATGCCTATGCAAATGGTGGATACATCAGGCTTAATATACTGCATCGTATCATATATTGCAAGACCGGACGTAACATTTCCGCCGGGGCTGTTGATATAAAACTGAATATCCTTATCCGGGTCCTGGGCCTCAAGATAAAGAAGCTGTGCTACAATAAGGCTTGCCGTGGTATCATTTACCTCTTCGGAAAGCATTACGATACGGTCGTTCAGCAGGCGTGAAAAAATATCATAGGAACGCTCGCCGCGGCTTGTCTGTTCTACTACATAAGGTACCAAACTCATAGTTAACTCTCCTTTAAATTAATCAGCATCCAAGAGAGCATATCCTTATTCCCGGGAAATTATTCCGCACTTTCCTTGGATTTTGCGGATTTTCTGGTCTTCTTGGGCTTTTCTTCCACTTCGGCAGCTTCGTCACCCTCAGCCGTCTCGGCCTTTGCTGCCTTTGCGGATTTTCTGGTCTTTTTGGGCGTTTCTTCCTCTGTCTTGGGCTCTACGGCAACCGCGCTGCCGAACACAACATCGGTTGCTTTTTCTTTCTTGTATTCTTCCTTGATATAATCCATACCAAAGTATTTTACGACTTCCTCTTCACTGATTTTTACGGAATCGGAAACCTTCTTGACGTATTCTTTAAGCTCATCCTCGGTGATATCAAGGCTCTCCGCCTCAACGATCGCCTCGAAAAGGAGGTCGGACTTGACCTGAAGCTCCGCATTGGGACGGATAGACATGTTGATGACGTCATCGGTAAGCCCCATCATCTGCCTGAGCTGCTCAAAAGAGGTATTGCGGTCTGCAAAACCATAGTTCGCAGCGTAGTTGCGGATTATCTCTTCGACCTTTGCGTCGATCATAACGGCGGGGATGTCAACCGTCATATTTTCGCAGGCCTTGGTCACGACCGCAGTGCGGAAAGCGGACTCCGCCTGATCCTGTGCGGACTTCTCAAGTCTTGCGCGGACGTCAGCCTTATACTCGTCAAGAGTATCGAACTCGGAAACATCCTTTGCAAACTCATCGTCAAGTTCAGGAAGTTCGGGGAAAGTGATGGAGTTGAGCTTTATTTTGAATACGACTGCCTTCCCGGCAAGGTTTTCAACATAATTTTCAGGGAAGGTGATGTCAATATCCTTCTCCTCGCCGGTCTTCATTCCGACGATCTGCTCCTCAAAACCGGGGACAAAGGAGTTGGAGCCAAGCTCAAGCGCATAACCCTCGGCCTTGCCGCCATCGAAACGTTCGCCGTTAAGATAGCCGTCAAAGTCAATATTCACAGTGTCGCCCATCTGCGCAGCGCGATCCTCAACAGTGATCATGCGCGCATTACGGCGGCGGACAGAGTCGATCTCCGCATCGACCTGCTCGTCTTTGATATCTGCTGCCGGCTTTTCCGCCTCAATGCCCTTGTACTGTCCGAGGGTGACGACGGGATAAAGAGTGATCTCAAAAGTGAACTCTGCGGTACGCTCGTCGGTGATCTTCATATCCTTGACGGCAGGAGCGCCGACCATCTTGAGTCCGGATTCGGTAAGGCCAAGCTCAAACGCCTGAGGTGCCAGCTCGTCCGTTGCGTCCTGATAAAAAACTTCTGCGCCGTACATGCCTTCGATAACGGTGCGCGGAGCCTTGCCTTTACGGAAGCCGGGAATGTATATCTGACCCTTGTTCTTCAGGTATGCCTTATTTACGGCAGATTCAAACTCCGCCTTATCGGTCTCTACCTGAAATATTGCGGTATTATTTTCTTTTTTTTCTACATTCTTTACTAACATTAATTTGTTTCCTCCTCAGTTTGTGCGTAACCTTAGGTATGATAACAGATTCTTTCTATAAAATCAATGTTTATTTCTTCATTTTAACTCATTTTTACAGTTTGTACTCAATATAGCAGCCTGACAGGAGCAAACTTAACGTTATCCGCCGACACGAGCCTGTATTCCGTGCCTCCGCTCCACCCGTTGAGGGCGTACCGGCAGCCCTTTCCGTGAATATGTCCGTAGCAGCAGAGTCTTACCTCATATTTTTTGAAAAGCTCCACGATCTCCGGGCAGGTATAGAACTGATATTTCGGCGGATAATGCAGAAAGGCAAGCTTTTTCCTCTCTCCGGCGGCCTTAAGGGACGTTTCAAGGCGCATGACCTCGCGCATCATGATTTTTCTGTCGTGCTCTCCGCCTTTTTCCTCCTCGTAAAACCAGCCTCTTGTCCCGCAGATCGCATATCCACCGTATTCAAAGAAATTATTATACAGAATATCTACTGTGCATATATCGTTGTCCGAAAAAAATTTTTTTATTTTTGTTACTGTGTTCCACCAATAGTCGTGGTTCCCCTTCAGGATTATCTTCCTGCCGGGCAGCGTATCGATAAATTTAAAGTCCGGCAGAGTCTCATCCATGCCCATTCCCCAGCTTATATCGCCGCAAAGAACACACACATCGTCATCTTTCAGCGTTGAGAACCCCGCTCTGAGCTTTTCCGTATGATCTTGCCACACATCACCGAATATGTCCATCGGCTTGCTCTTTGCAAGCGACAGATGAAGATCACCTATTGCATATAATGCCATAATCCCTCCGAATAAAAGACGGCTCTCTGCAAATACTATTTTTGCAGGCAGGAGGACGGCCATAATAAAACCGCCTGCCTGCAAGTAAAGAAAAAAGGAGACTAACAATGAGCGATAAAAGAAATTCCTGCTCCAATCCCGGAGTCGGCTGTGAAGTAACAGCCTGCAAATACAATACCATCGACTGCAAATGCAGTGCAAGCAAGATAAGCGTTCAGAACGAGCGAGCCTGCACCAAGGGCGAAACCTACTGCTCTACGTTCTGCCCCCGCGGCACTTCGGATTAACGTTCCGCAGGAGACATAATGCTTGTCTCCTGTTTAATGGGCGTATCCAAATCCGGCTCTGCAATTGTTTTTAAGCGTGAGACAGCGTTGCAGGCAAGGTTCTGCGATTGAGGAAGGCTGCTGCCTTGTGATTGAGCAAAACGAAATCTGCAGCTCTCGTATCCGCTTAAAAACGGGTTCGGCCGCTTACATAAAAGCATCTTCAATATGATTTATCTTTACCGATGAAAACGTTCCCTGCGGCGCATAGACCTCTATCACGTCAAAGCGCGGCTGTTTTTCCGTATCGTATCCGGCAAGAAAAAGCGATGCGGTCCTGATTATCTTCTGCTGCTTTGAGTAGTTTACAAACTCCTTTGCCTCGCCGTGTTTGTCATTTTTTCTCAGCTTGACCTCGGCAAAAACAAGATACCCGGCATTTTCCGCAATAATATCTATCTCCCCAAAGCGGCAGGAGTAATTGCGCCGGATTATCACGTACCCTTTCTTTCTGAGGTATTCTGCGGCTTTGTCCTCGCCGAATTTTCCGCTCTCCCCTATATTCATCAGTGCATCTTCCTCAAAAAGCTCATACGGTGTATGGGGGATGGACCGTATTCGCGCAAGGCTTCATAATGTGCCTTCGTACCATAGCCCTTATGCTTTTCAAAATGGTATTCGGGATATTTTTCGGCCATCTCAAGCATATATCTGTCCCTTGTCACCTTGGCAAGGATCGACGCCGCCGCAATATCCGCACATTTACCGTCTCCCTTTATGACGGCGCGCGCCGTAACGGAGATTCCCTCTGCACGGTTGCCGTCGATCAGTGCAAGCTCCGGCATCGGGGAAAGTTTTGCAATAGCCCGGTTCATAGCCAAAAAAGTTGCTTCCAGGATGTTGAATGCTTCTATTTCCTCAACTTCCGCAAACGCAATTCCATAGCTTACCGCTTCTTTGCATATAACGTCATAAAGCTCCTCCCGGCGCTTTTCACTGAGCTTTTTCGAATCGTTCAGATTCTCTATTTCAAGCCCTCTCGGCAGGATAACGGCGGCAGCGCATACAGGTCCCGCCAAAGGACCCCGCCCCGCCTCGTCAACGCCGCACAGCAGCCTGACGCCGGAGTCGTATATTTCGTTTTCGATATTCCACAGCTCAGTCATCCGGCAGCTCCAGCGTTATTCTTCCTAATTTACCGTCATGATATTCGCCCAAAAGGGTCGATGCCATACGTTCAATATCATACTCGCCCTTTGACACAAGAAATCCGCGCTTTTTTGCGCATTGCTCAAGCAGTTCAAATCCGTTTGCATCCGGATCAGGCGCGAATTTATATCTTGCCTCAAGCGCCTGCGGGTAGTTTTCCCTCAGCCGCAGCATGAAATTTGCCCCCAGCGTTTCCTTATCAATAACGTCGCTCTTTATCGCATTTGTTATGGCAAGCAGTTCACCTACCTGCTGACTTTCAAACTTCGGCCAAAGGATCCCCGGTGTATCAAGCAGA
Source organism: bacterium (assembly GCA_963617275.1). Taxonomy (GTDB): domain Bacteria; phylum Bacillota; class Clostridia; order Oscillospirales; family Oscillospiraceae; genus Limivicinus. The sequence continues at coordinate 2,328 of CAVENX010000046.1, read as the reverse complement.
TCAAGAGAACGGTCGATATTTATCCACTGCTTTCCGCGTGTCACGCCGGGCTTATCCCCCGCGATCGCTGCCTTTCGCCCGGCGACTTTATTAATAAACGTTGATTTTCCGACATTGGGAATACCGAGCACCATCACTCTCAGCGGTCTTCCGGCTTGCCCCTTCGCCTCATATTGCGCGATTTTTTCCGCAAGAAGCCGGCGAACCGCAGGAACAAAGGCGTTCACTCCCCTGCCTGATCTGGCGTCACATTCGATAACGGGAAGTCCTTTATCTTCAAAATACTTTTTCCAGCGCTTTGTTGCGTTTTCATCTGCAAGATCACAGCGGTTCAAAATGACAAGCCGCGGCTTGTCCGCGGCAAGAGCGTCAATATCCGGATTCCTGCTGGCGCTTGGTATTCTCGCGTCGAGTATCTCGCATACGGCATCGACAAGCCTTATGTTTTCCTCGATCATTCTCTGCGCCTTGGTCATGTGGCCGGGGAACCACTGTATATTCATTTTTTCATAGACGTTATTTGCCATCACTTCACCATGCCGAATGATTTCAGAGGGAAGAGGATACAGTAAACCTTCCCTATGATCAGGCGGCTGTCAACCATTCCTATTTCCGCCTTGCGGCTGTCGGTAGACATATTCCTGTTATCGCCCATAACAAACACACAGCCCTCCGGCACAGTCTTGGGACCGATAAAGTCAAGCTTTGTGGTCGTTATATCGTTGATATAATCTTCCTCTAGGGGAACCTCATCAACATAGACGATGCCCTTGTCAAAGTCAATGTTTATTTTCTGCCCCTCGGTAGCAATAATGCGCTTTACGAGCGCTTTTTCGGGGTCATACTCGTCTTTTTTGAAAACGACTATATCACCGGCTTTTGGTTTATAAAAGAGTCCGGAAACAAGCATTTTATCCTGATTGTTGAGTGTCGGAACCATAGACGTTCCCTTCACATCGATCACCCTGAATATGAAAACGAAGACAAGCACACATACGATCAGTGCGCTTATAAGGCACTGTATCCAATCATAAATATCCTTGCGCTGCGCCAGTTCCTTCGCCGCGGCTTCTTCAGGTGAAAGCTTTTCTTTAATTCTGTTCATGACTTTCTCCAATCATTCCTGAGAATAATTTTCTTTGCTGATTATATACCAAAACCCGTATCATATTCAAGTGCTTTTCTGCCTTGCATGGCGGGTGCGGCTGTGTTAAAATGTTATAAAATGGTAAACAATGCACGGAGAGACGATCCATGAAAAAACTTTCTGTAGTTATCCCTGTATACAATGTTGAAAAATATCTCGCAAAATGCCTTGATTCGGTCATTTATCCGGAGATTGCGGGATATGAGATAATAATTGTCAATGACGGTTCGACAGACTCTTCACCTGACGTCTGCCTTGATTATTCCCGCAGGTTTTCCGGGCTTATCAAAGTGATCACGACGGAAAACGGTGGATTGGGCGCGGCAAGGGATGTCGGCATAGACGCGGCGGAAGGCAAATATATTCTGTTTCTCGACAGCGACGACTATCTCTCCCCCGATGCATTGCCGGAAATGTTCGGATACCTTGACAGAGATTTTGATATTCTGTTTTTCGATATCCGTTCCGTCAACGAAGCCGGGAAACTTCTTAAATACATCAACGGCTGCAAAGTCGAGGGTGAATTCACACTTGATTCCTACCCCGAGCTGCTTTTTGAAATGCCCTCGGCATGGAATAAGATATACAGGCGATCTCTTTTTACGGAGAACGGAATATATTACCCCGGCAGAGTCTGGTACGAGGATATGTATGTCACGCCGAAACTCTATACGCTTGCCGGTAAAATGATTTCCGTCCACAGGCCATGGCACAACTACCTCCAGCGTGCAGGTTCCATTACCAACAACAAAAACACGGCCAGAAATCTTGAGATCATTCCGGCGGTAGATTCCATGCTTGACGCGTTCCGCAGCGCGGGACTGTTTGATAAATATTCCGAACAGCTTGAGTTTTCGGCCTTTCACCACGAGGTCATCACCTCAATAGCGAGGGTTAACCTTGCCGACAGGAAGAGCGGCGTTCAGGATAAGCTTTTTGCCGATTTTAAAGCCAAATTCCCGGATTACCTGAACAACAGATACGTAAAAAGTATGGGCACAAAATACCGGCTTATTCACTTCTGCATCCGCACAAAAAATTATCTTCTGCTCAACATCATAATGAACGCGAACAACAAAATACGCGGAAAGTAAAAGCTAACCGGACCGTCTAAGGTCCGGTTCAGCTTGTCAAAGAACCTCAATGAGGTTCTTTGACAAAAAGGCTGCACTGCGCTCTGT
>CAVENX010000045.1:0-6210 GCA_963617275.1 bacterium | reverse complement strand
GCAAGTCAAGGACGATAAGCCCGAAAGAGCCGGACAGTGCCGTCGAAATGCGGCGTTTGTTCAACTCCCCTTTGCTTAAGTGTACCGGCGGAACGCTGTGCCGCCGAGCGTATGCTCTCTACGCTCAAGACATAATATGCGCTTTTTCCTCACATGACACAGTGGGAGAGAAAGTTCCGCCCCTGATATACCGGAGGTAACCGATGCAGGAAAATTTTGAAAACAGCAGAGAAACAAGAAAAATGTCTGAAAACAGCGGCAGGATCAGCAGCAAAACCGGAAAACGGCTGTTTATAGACGATACCGGAAACGCCGTGCGCAACTATACGGGCGACGAGGCCACCGAAAGGGATTTCCGCCCCGTCAGACAGAGCCATGAATACCGTTCGGGCTGCCTCGGCGGGCTTATGTATTTTGTCTTCATAATGTGCCTGAGCATCATTCTTGCCTGCCTTGCGTGGATGGCGGCAAGCGATATGCTTGCTCTTAATAAGGACAGCTTTACCGCGACCGTTTCACTGCCTATGAGCATTTTCGATTCTGAAACGGTTGACAAATATGATGAAAACGGCAAAAAGGTCGGCACAGTGAGGGTGACTCATGCGGATATCGACTATGTGGCGCAGGAGCTGAAGGAAGCGGGGCTTATTGAGTATAAGTGGCTTTTCAGGCTTTACTGTAAAATATCCAATGCCGACAGAAAAGTAGACCCCGGCGAGTATGAGCTGCAATCGAGCTTTGACTACCGCGCATTGGTCAAGAATATGCAGGCAGGCTCCGGCGCGACAAAGACCATAAAGGTCACTATCCCAGAGGGCTTCACAATGCACCAGATATTCCTCCGCCTTGAGGAAAACGGCGTGTGCAGTTATGATGAGCTAATGGATGCCGCCGCGAACCATAATTACAACTATAATTTCCTTGAAGGACTGCCTCTCGGAGACCCGACGAGACTTGAAGGCTTTCTCTTCCCGGATACCTATGAATTTTATGTCGGTATGCAGGCGTCGAGCGCCATAAACAAGTTCCTCGAGACTTTCTATTACAAGCAGACCGCAGATTTGCAGAAGGCGCTCAAAAATATGGGGCTTGATATCAGGACCGTTGTCAATATGGCCTCTCTTATCGAAAAGGAAGCGGCAAACGACGACGAGCGCAGGACTATAGCCTCCGTCATTTATAACAGACTTGCCGCCCATATGCCTCTCGGTATAGACGCGTCCATCCTCTATATCCATCCCGATCATGAGGGCGCGCCGACCGGCGCAATGCTTGAGGAGGACAGCCCGTATAATACAAGGCTTTATCAGGGGCTTCCGCCCACTCCCATTGCAAACCCCGGGCTTGCGTCCATTTACGCGGTGCTCAATCCCGAACAGACGAATTATTATTATTACGCGCTTGACGAGGCGTCGGGTATACACAGATTCTTTACCCATTCCAACGAATTCAACGCCTTTGTTGCGACACAGAGCTATGGACAGTAAACTTGAACTTCTTTCCCCGGCGGGGGATATGGAAAGGCTTATAATGGCGCTGCACTATGGCGCGGACGCGGTGTATCTTGCGGGACAGCGCTACGGCATGAGGGCATCCGCCGGCAATTTCTCCGGTGAGCAGCTTGTAAAAGCCGTTGAAATGGCGCACAAAAAGGGTGTGAGAGTGTATGTCACGTGCAACACCCTCCCACGGGAAAACGAGCTTGCCGGACTGCCGGAATATCTTGAAGCCCTGCAGGCGGCGGGAGTTGACGCGCTTATAATAGCCGATCTCGGCGTGCTGGAGCTGGCGAAGAAGTATGCGCCCGATGTGAAAAAGCACGTCAGTACGCAGCTTGGCGTTATCAACAGCGCCGCGGCCAACGCCCTGTATGCCCTCGGCGCGGACACCGTTGTGCTTGCACGTGAAACGCCGCTTGAGGATATACGTAAGATCCGTGCGAATACGCCGGAGGAGCTTAGAATAGAGGCGTTTGTACACGGGGCAATGTGCGTTTCCTTTTCGGGGCGCTGTCTTCTGTCAAACTACCTTACCGGCAGAGACGCCAACCGCGGACAATGCGCCCAGCCATGCCGCTGGAAGTATCATCTGGTGGAGGAGACACGGCCGGGCGAATATTTTGAGATAACCGAAGACGGCGGGACATATATCCTTAACTCCCGCGACATGTGCATGATCGAGCACATTCCCGAGCTTATTGACGCGGGGGTTACAAGCTTCAAGATAGAGGGACGCATGAAATCCGCTTATTATACGGCGGTTGTCACAAATGCCTACCGCCATGCGATAGACGCAGCAATTGCCGGAAAACCGCTGGACAGGATCTGGATAGAGGAAACGGAAAAGCTCAGCCACCGCCCGTATACGACTGGCTTTTATTACGGCGCTCCCGGGCAGCATTATGAGGCGACGAGCTACTATTCGCTGACCGACGTCGCGGCAGTGGTGGAGGAATGCGGTGCCGATGGCAGCGCGGTGCTTTCGCAGCGCAACAAATTCTACCGCGGGGATGAACTTGAACTGCTAATTCCAGGCGAAAAGCCCGTGAAATTTACCGTTGATAAAATGTTCAATGCCGACGGCGAGGAGATAGAGGATACGCGCCACGCCATGATGGAGATACATACCTCGCTTCCCGTGTGCGCACCGAAATATTCGGTTATAAGAAAGTACAGAAATACCTGAGAAATATCTTGACAATTGTACCTCTTGTGGTAAAATCGTTTAAGTTAAATGGCTATGACGAAAATAGTCGGAAAACAGGCGCTCCAGAGAGAAATCGTTCGGTGTGAGATTTTGCGCTTTGTCCCGGCAGCCGTTTCCGAGCCGGATCGGGATGACCGATACGTAAGTCCGCGTTAAGGACGGCTTGAGATTTCGCGTTGTGCGAAAATCAGGGTGGTACCGTGAATTGACATTCGCCCCTGTATATCCGGGGGCGGATTTTTTTATAACGGGACATAGTTCTGTTATAAAGGCGGACGCGCTGTGCTCAGCACCTCGGCTGCTCGTTTACGGCGGACGATTTGTTTGTGCTGCGGTGCCGCCGCGGAGTAAACAGAGTGAAATTGTTTATAAAATTTTTGGAGGATAAAATGGAAAAATTCGGTCTTAATCAGCTTCGTGAGATGTTTCTGAGCTTTTTTGAAAGCAAAGGTCATCTCCGCCTGCCCAGCTTTTCTTTGATACCGCAGAATGACGCGTCCCTGCTTCTCATAAACTCCGGTATGGCGCCTATGAAGCCGTATTTCAAAGGTGAACAGGAGCCGCCGCGCCGCCGCGTGTGTACCTGCCAGAAATGCATCCGCACTGGCGATATCGAGAATATCGGCAAAACCGCCCGTCACGGCACTTATTTTGAAATGCTCGGCAATTTCTCGTTCGGCGATTATTTTAAACACGAGGCTATTGCATGGAGCTGGGAATTTCTCACCTCTCCCGAGTGGGTCGGCATTGATCCCGACCGTCTCTATCCGTCGATCTATGTGGACGACGACGAGGCCTTCAAGATATGGAACGAAGAAATAGGTATCCCGGCTGAACGCATTTTCCGTTTCGGCAAGGAGGACAACTTCTGGGAACACGGCGCAGGCCCCTGCGGCCCGTGCTCCGAGATATACTATGACCGCGGCGAGGAATACGGCTGCGGCAAGCCGGACTGCACCGTAGGCTGTGACTGCGACCGCTATATGGAAGTCTGGAACAACGTCTTTTCACAGTTTGACAATGACGGCCACAATAATTATACCGAGCTTGCACAGAAGAATATCGATACCGGCATGGGGCTTGAGCGTCTGGCGGTCGTATGCCAGGGAGTCGATTCTCTCTTTGACGTCGATACCGTTATGAATATAACCAATAAGGTCAGTGAGCTTACAGGCGCATATTACGGCAAGTCACATAAGATGGACGTGTCACTGCGCGTTATAACCGACCATATCCGCGCTTCGACATTTATGATCTGCGATGGCGTTCTCCCCTCAAACGAGGGACGCGGCTATGTTCTGCGCCGCCTTCTCCGCCGTGCCGCACGCCACGGAAAGCTCCTGGGCGTGAATGAGCCGTTCCTTTACAATGTGATCGACACTGTTATCCACGAAAACGAGTGCCAGTATCCTGAGCTTCGTGAAAAGCAGAGCTATATTACCCGCGTTGTCAGAAGCGAGGAGGAAAACTTTGCCAAGACGATAGACTCCGGTATGGAAATATTCAAGGAGCTGCTTGCCGAACACAAGGCAAAGAACGAAACCGTTTTCTCCGGCACGGACGCTTTCAAGCTCTATGATACCTACGGCTTCCCCATTGACCTCACGATAGAGATGTGTGAGGATGAGGGCATGGGTGTTGACGAAGCGGCTTTCAAAGCGCTTATGGAGGAGCAGCGTATCCGTGCGCGTGAAGCGAGAAAGGCGCTTGGCGATCTCGGCTGGGCAGGCATTGATTTCGGCAAAGAGATGCCTGAGACCGTGTTCGAGGGCTATGACAGGGACGTCACCGAAGGCAAGATACTTGCAATCGTTGAGGACGGCGAGTTTGCCGGAACTCTGGGCGAAGGCAAGGAAGCCATAATCGTTCTTGATAAGACCACCATGTACGCCGAAATGGGCGGACAGGTCGCCGATCACGGTACGCTTATCAGCGGCGGTGCCGTGTTCACGGTAAACAATGTCCAGAAAAACAAGGGCGGAAAGTATATGCACTATGGTGTGCTCACCTCCGGCGAACTGAAGCTGGGCGATACCGTCACCGTATCCATTGATACCGAGCGCCGCAAAGCCATCCGCCGCGCACACAGCGCAACACACCTTCTTCAGGCGGCTCTCGTAAAAGTGCTGGGCGATCATGTGCATCAGGCAGGCTCCCTTGTTGAGCCCGATCACCTGAGATTTGACTTTACGCACTTCTCCGCTCTTACCGGCGAAGAGCTCGGCAAGGTCAGGTCTGTGCTTGACAACATGATCCTTGACGGGGACGATATCGAAACGCTGGTGCTGCCGATCGAGGAAGCTAAAAAGATGGGCGCGACGGCTCTGTTCGGCGAAAAGTACGGCGATGTTGTACGCGTTGTGAAGATGGGCGATAAGTCCGTCGAATTCTGCGGCGGTACGCATCTTGACAATACCGCCAAAATCGGCACCGCCGTCATTGTCTCCGAGGGTTCCGTTGCTTCCGGCGTCCGCCGCATCGAGGCATATACCGGCCTTGCAGCAATCAGATATTATGAAAATATCAGCAGAATGGTCGAGGGTGCGGCAGAGCGTCTCAAGACAAGACCCAAGGAGCTTATCGGCAAAATCGACGGCTTTGTCGAAGAGATGCACAGCCTCAGACAGGCGCTTACTCAGGCAAAGGACAAGCTTATGGCCGGACAGACGGAAAACCTGATGCTCAGCGCAAAGGACGTCAAGGGGCTTAAGATCGTTACGCTGACGAACTGCGCCTCAGACGTTGCGGGGCTTCGCAGGATGGGCGACAGGATACGCGATAAGTATGACAATGTCGTGGCTGTGCTTTCCCTCGTTGACGGGGAAAAGGCGTCCATGCTGGCCGTATGCTGCAAGAACGCCGTTGCGCGCGGCATAAAAGCGGGCGAGCTTATCAAGTACGTTTCCGCGCAGTGCGGCGGAAGCGGCGGCGGCAAGCCGGAATCGGCAATGGGCGGCTGCAAGGAGCTTGTGAAGCTGGACAATGCCCTTGCCACAGTGGACGAATATGTCCTTGAGCACGCAAAAGACTGAACTGTTTATCGGATGAAAGGAGAAAATCATGGCTGAGTGCATTTTCTGCAAGATAATCGACGGTGATATCCCGAGTACAAAGGTGTATGAGGATGAGTACGTTTATGCTTTCCGCGACATAAATCCCCAGACTCCGGTTCATGTGCTCGTTGTCCCGAAACGGCACATTGCCTGTACCGCAGATATTGACGAGAGCAACTCCGTTTATGCCGCCAAGGCATATGAGGCCATTGCGAAGATAGCAAAGGCGGAAGGACTTGATAACGGTTACCGCGTTATATGCAACTGCGGCGACGATGCCGGGCAGACCGTCAAGCATCTGCATTTCCACATCCTCGGCGGTGTGAAAATGGGCGAAAAGATGATATAATGATTTAAATACAATGCCGCAGGTGTAGTTCCCCTGCGGCATTGTGGAGACTGTCAAAAAAGCCTCGCAGAGTTTTTTGCCCGCAGGCAAAAAATAGATTTG
>CAVENX010000044.1:0-29714 GCA_963617275.1 bacterium | reverse complement strand
GTGTCTAAGCAGCTTCATTTTAAAGGATTTTTCTGTTATGCTCTACTCTTATTTTTTCAACATGCTAAAAGTTGGAGTGCCCGGGCTTACCCACGCACCCCAACTTTTAGTTTACAACCGGATTTTTCTGCGTAACGTTATTTGTCGTTAATAGCGGACATAGCACTTTGAATCATTCTGTATATCAATTCTCCCTGACTTGGTGTAGCGTTTTTCAGAAGATCAAATATCTGTTCGGCAGCGTTATCAAGAGAGTCCGCCAGCAGATAACTTGGGGAGACATTAAGCTGCCTGCAAAGCTCGACAAACATAGGAAGGCTTGGAGTTTTTGTGCCGCCTTCAATTTGCCGGAGATATGTGGCATTGATATTACATAACTCTGAAAGCTTTTCGCCTGTTAGTCCCTTGCCCCTTCTTGCAGATTTAATTCTGCTTCCTAATCCTGTCCTATCCATTTCAACCTCCAATGTCTGCGATTAGTATAAGTTTTATTAGCTTAAAGCATACATATCTGTTGACTTTTGCGATAGGTTCTGTTAGGACATATTATGTTAACTAAAAGCATATACTAATGATAGAGGGGTGGTTATTTTGACTGTTATTTGCTGACTCGTTAATACACGTCTTTCACCCGAAGCAAAAGTTGTTGTTTTTTAGGATAGCGACTCATTTTAGAAAAACAAACAGGAGTTTATGTTATGAAAAAAGTAATATCATTTTTGCTTAGCGTTTTACTAATTTTTTCTGTTGCAGTTCCGGCTTTTGCTGCAAGCGGAACTTATGGCGGAAGTTTTTCTGACTATTCACGCGGAAATAAAGCAGACCCATTTGAAGACAGGATTGAATTTGATGCAGCAAAGACCGATGCTCTTTCGGATGGGTTATCGGATAAATTTGATGAAGCAAGTGACGGATGGACAAAAAACGGAACTTTAAGAGCTCTATTTGCAGTGACAATGCTTCTGGATTTGGGCGATTATGAAAGCTCGTTAAAAGACAGATTTGTTCAGGGCTTAGCAGACAAAGGGTATATTTGCAGGAAGGATAATATACTGGCGCTGATTCTTTAGGGAGAGAACGAGGCTATATGTATAGTATATCTTGCTGGAGTTGAAGCGGGTTACATGCTTTTGGATGACTACTCGTGGTCAAAAACGACAGAATTTGTGAAAACAATATACAACGATGATATAATAGATATGTATTGGCAGATTGATTCCGATGATGTTGAAGAGGCCTTAGAATTTCTCGCGGATAGCGTATAATAATTAAACATCAACTTTACTAAGAGTCCTGTAATTCTACTCACAAAATGTTCTACCAGAATAGAACATAGGTTTCATTTATTTTCAAGAAAATGTTGGGTGCAGTTTATCACGTCCGGATGACTGCCCCAACATTTTTTAAAATCCTATCCTTAAACGGGGTATATCGGGTTTTTACATTTTCCTGTTGACTAATTATCGCTGCTTGGCTATAATGCGCTGTATGCCCGAAAGACGGACAGCAAAAAATATGGCGGCATTGTGATGCCGTGCATCAAACGAATATTGATGTATTATAGGAAAGAATTGAAAAGTACGAGGAGAATTGAAATGAATATTACGGCGATCGTTTATACATCCAATGCTGGACATACAAAGGAATATGCGGAAATGCTCGGCAATGCGCACGGAATAAAGGTTTACGACCTGAAAACTGCAAAGAAAGAGCTTGACAGCGGGGCGGAGATAATATATATGGGCTGGCTCATGGCGGGGCAGGTAAAGGGCTATAAGGAAGCGGCAAAGCTTTATAATGTCAGGGCCGTCTGCGGCGTGGGCATGGCCGGCGGCGACGGGCAGCTTGACAGCATCCGCAGGAGCAACGCCGTTCCGGAGAGAACGCCTGTTTTCTGCCTTTGCGGAGGCTTTGAGATGGATAAGCTCAGCGGAGTATATAAGATGATGATGCAGGTGATGAAGGCGACCGCCGGGAAAGCTCTGGCTAAAAAGACGGACCGCACCGCGGAGGAGGACGATATGCTTGATCTTATGCTCAACGGCGGCAGCCGTGTGAGTGAGGCGGAGCTTGATAAGATAAACTCGTGGCTGTCGGGAAAATAAGAAATAAGACAATAGAGAATATGAGCGTCTGAGATTCAAGACGCCGGATAACGAGCAGATGGCGGACGGGATGAGATTTTCGCCTATGGAATATCAGGAATAATCCGGAAAGGTACTTCACATTTCATTATCTTGTGTTATAATATCGCAAAATACGTTGGTGAGGCGAAGATATGCGAATAATAACGATAAGCAGACAATTCGGCAGCGGCGGCCGGGAGCTTGGTAAACGAATGGCGGATGTCCTCGGCTGGGACTATTACGACAGGGAGATCATTGAAAAGCTTTCGAGCGATGAAGGGCTTGACAAGGAGTATATCAACCATATACTGACTAATCATGAATGGAACACTCTGCCGATAACCTTCAGAAGCAGCTTTTCGCAGAGACAGTATACCTCCGGCATGAAAACGGCGCTGCTTTTGAAGCAGCGGAGAATAGTCGAAGATATCGCCGCTTCCGGCAATGACTGCATAATCGTCGGCAGGGATGCGGACATTATTCTGAGCGATTACAGACCACTGAGGATCTTTGCCTGCGCCGATATGGACAGTAGAATAGCAAGATGCATGCGCTTTGAGGAAAAGAAAAGCGAAGGGGAGAGACTTTCCGAACGCGAGATCAGGAGAAATATTTTGAGGATAGATAAGGGACGTTCCCAGACCAGAGAAATACTTACGGGAAAGGCATGGGGAGACGGCTCAAGTTTTGATATTACGTTCAATACGGCGGGGTGGGACATCCCGAAGCTCGCTTCCGCCGTTCCGCAGTTGGCCTTGAGGTGGTTTGAAGAATAATGAATAACAACGGTAGAGAGCTGACCACCGGTGTGGTCTGGAAAAAGCTCCTTGTGTTTTTCCTGCCGATAGCGGCGGGCACCTGTATTCAGCAGCTTTATAATGCTGTTGACGGGCTTGTCGTCGGCAAATATGTAGGTACGGTCGCCCTTGCGGCAGTCGGAGGAAGCGCCGCGCAGATAATAAATCTGATCATCGGCTTTTTTGTGGCCCTGACGACGGGCGCAGCGGTCGTTATAGCGCAGATATACGGTGCCGGCAAGGAGGAAGATGTCCAGAAGGCATCCGGTAACGCAATTGCTGTATGCTCGCTGACGGGCGTGCTGCTTGCGGCGGCAGGTATAATTGCCGCCCCGGAAATGCTGAAGCTGCTCAGAACGCCGGATGATACCGTTCAGGCGTCCCTTACATATCTGCGTATTTACTTTACAGGGGTTCCGTTTATTCTCGTGCTGAATATGGAATCAAACGTTCTCCGTTCGGTTGGAGATTCGTACAGCCCCTTTATTTTTATGCTTGTCGGCTGCGTTTCCAACATAATTATGGACTTTGCGTTTGTTCTCTGGTTCGGCTGGGGCGTCGCAGGCGTTGCGATTGCCACGGTGCTGGCGCAGATAATAAATATGACCCTTCTGACAGTGAAGCTTGCAAGGACGGATGCGCCCTATAAGCTTTCGTTTACCAACTTCCGCCTCCGCGGGCGGTATTTCGGCAGCATGATGAAGATAGGCATACCGGCAGGGCTTCAGGCGTCTATGTATTCGCTGTCCAACATGGTCATTCAGATAGGCGTAAATACGCTTGGGACGGTGGTTGTAGCTTCGTGGGCAATGACAAGCAAGATAGACGGCCTGTATTGGGCGGTCAGCAATGCCATGGGTTCTGCCGTGACCACTTTTATCGGGCAGAATATAGGAGCCGGGAAAATGGACAGGGTAAAGCTCTGTGTGAAGCAGGGGTTCATCCTTTCCGAAAGCATTACCGTTGCAGTTTCTGCCCTTATCATGATCCTTTCAAAGCCGCTCCTCGGTATGCTCACGGATGACGCTGCGGTGGCAGATACCACATACCGTATGCTCAGACTTTTTGTGCCGTTCTATTTCACGTGGACGGTTATCGAAGTGATCTCCGCCGTTCTCCGCGGCGCGGGGGACGCTGTCAAGCCGGTCATCATTATAGGCCTTGGCATCTGCTTCTTCCGTATTATATATATGGCGACGGTGTTTGCTTATTTCAAGACGCTTGAAGCGCTTTGCCTTGCTTATCTCAGCTCATGGGTAGTGACCGATATAGCGCTTGTGATTTATTACAGACACGACAAATGGCAGAACAATAATAAAATGATCGCAGGATAGGCATGGAGGATGGCCGTGGCAGAGACAACCGTGAAAAGAGGCGCGCCGTGTCCGTATTATAAAAACTGCGGCGGATGTCAGCTTCAAAAAAGAAGCTATGAGGAGCAGCTTTACCATAAGCAGTGCCTTGCCATTGAAACACTCGGCAGGTTCGGTCATGTGGAGGATATCATCGGCATGGACGAACCGCTGCATTACCGCAACAAGGTCCATGCGGCATTCGGTCTTGGAGAAAGAGGCAGGGTGGTTTCCGGAATATATAGAGCGGGAACGCATAAAATCGTTAACGTCGATAAATGCCTTATTAACGACGAAACGGCCGACGGCATTATTCTGACCGTGCGCAATATGCTCAGGGACTTTAAAATACAGGTCTTTGACGAGCGGAGCGGTAAGGGCTGGCTCAGGCACGTGCTTGTGCGCAGAGGATTTGAAACGGGTCAGGTAATGGTCGTGCTTGTGGCGGTTTCCCCGATATTCAAGCTTCAGAAGCCGTTTATCAAAAAGCTCCTTGAAATACATCCGGAAATAACGACGATCATACTCAACATAAACGACCGCTTCGGCCCTGTGGTACTCGGCACGAGAAATAAAGTGCTGTTCGGCGGCGGATATATCGAAGATGAGCTCTGCGGCAGCCGTTTCCGTATCTCGCCGGGCTCGTTTTATCAGATAAACCCGGTTCAGACGCAGGTACTTTACGGCAAAGCGATAGAGTTTGCCGCGCTTACAGGAAATGAGACCGTGCTTGACGCCTACTGCGGGATAGGTACCATCGGTATTACGGCAGCGTCAAAGGCAAAGCAGGTGATCGGTGTGGAGCTTAATAAAGAAGCGGTTTCCGACGCGATAACCAATGCCCGTCTCAACAAGATAAAAAACTGCTGGTTCACGGCAGGGGACGCGGGAAAATATATGGAGCAGATGGCGGCGGATAAAGTCCGGGCTGATGTTGTGTTTATGGACCCTCCGCGTGCGGGGAGCGATGAAAAATTTCTCTCATCCCTTTTAAAGTCGTCGCCGGAAAGAATAGTGTATATATCCTGCAATATTGAAACACAGTCGCGTGATCTTGAGTTTCTTGAGGCAGGCGGGTATAAGGTTCGCCGGATGCAGCCGGTGGATATGTTCCCGTTCACAAGCCACATCGAATGTGTGGCGCTGCTTACAGCAGCTGATACGTCAAAAATATTATAAAATAAAAGGAAAGAGGTAAATAACATGGCAAACAAGTATGCCGGAACCAAAACCGAGAAAAATTTATGGGAAGCCTTTGCCGGCGAATCTCAGGCAAGAAACAAGTACACTTATTTTGCTTCCGTCGCCAAGAAGGCAGGGTATGAGCAGATCGCGGCACTGTTTCTGAAAACTGCCGATAATGAAAAGGAACACGCAAAGCTCTGGTTCAAAGCCCTTGGCGAGCTTGGCGATACTGCCGAAAACCTTCTCCATGCGGCAGAGGGCGAAAATGCCGAGTGGACGGATATGTATCAGAGAATGGCAAAGGATGCCGAGGAAGAAGGCTTTACGGAATTGGCGGCTCAGTTCAGGGGCGTTGCCGAGATCGAGAAAATGCATGAGGAAAGATACCGTGCGCTCCTGCACAATGTCGAGGCAATGGAAGTTTTCAAGAAGAGCGGCGTCACTGTCTGGGAGTGCCGTAATTGCGGCCACATTGTTGTAGGGACGGAAGCACCCGAAGTATGCCCCGTGTGCAATCATCCGCAGTCCTATTTCGAGGTCAGACAGGAGAATTACTGACCCACCGGGACTTTATAACTTCATAAATCCGGCCTATAAGGCCGGATTAAATATTATTTTATAGGAGAGTATTTTTTGACAAAGTACGGTACATTGGAGATTGCGGCATAACCCGGAGGTTTGCCGGCAATCGCAACAACCTCCATTTTAATGAAATTTTTTTGAAATTATTTGAATTATTATGGAGAAATCAAAATAAATAAAGAAAACGTAAAAATCCGTTTAGAAAAGAAAAGTGATCACCGTGCGGTGGAAAATCTTGTAAGAGAAAGCTTCTGGAACGTATACCGTCCGGGCTGTCTGGAGCATTATGTGCTTAACCGCCTGCGCGAAGACAGCGCGTTTGTGCCGGAACTCGATTTTGTCATGGAGGAAAACGGTCGGCTTATCGGTCAGAATGTATTCATGCGCGCCGTGATAAAAGCAGATGACGGCAGAGACGTCCCTATTATGACCATGGGGCCTATATGCATAACGCCCGAGCTTAAGAGAAAAGGCTATGGCAAGCTTCTTCTGGACTATTCGCTTGAAAAAGCAAAGGAAATGGGCTGCGGCGCGGTATGCTTTGAGGGCAATATCGACTTCTACGGCAAAAGCGGTTTTGTTTATGCGTCGAATTTCGGCATAAGATATCACGGTTTGCCGGAGGGAGAAGACGCATCCTTCTTCCTGTGCAAGGAGCTGATAAAGGGATATCTCAACGGCATAACGGGTGAGTATGCAACGCCGCAGGGATATTTTGCGGACGAAGCCGAGGCGGAGGAATTTGACAGGCAATTTCCGCCGAAGGAAAAGCTGAAGCTTCCGGGGCAGCTTTTCTGAAAACGAAAAGTTCGCACGAACTTAAAAAGACAAACACATAGGAAATGATCCCCTATGTAAAAACGGCTCCCTGCTTTCAATTTACAGAAGCAGGGAGTTTTCAATCCAATAATAAATGTTAAGTGCAGCTTATCATTGCCGTATGCCTGCCCAGCAACGTTTATTTTAGAACCCGAAAGTAAAGATAAAACTGCGACAGCGGAAAAACAGCAGGGCGTTACCCCTGCTGTTTTTCCGTTGCGATTTTCAGAAGCTTTACAATGTATCCCAGCGGGAGTCTGCGCCCGGCGTTCCAATCCTGCACGCTTCGGTAAGGTATACCGTACTGCGCGGATAACTGCGTCAGAGTCAGGCCACTTTGTGTGATCTCGTCTTGAATCGTATCAGTCATAAAGACCGGCCTACACTAATTTTTTGAACTTAGACAAAGCTTCCGAAAACTCTTTTTCAACGGCGGGATCTGTGACTCCGGTCGTTTGCTGCTGTTCAGGATAGAACTGTTCCATAGTTTTAACTAATTCCTGAAAAATTTTCGCCTTCTTTTGAAGATGCTGAACGACCAATTCCGACAGTGCAGTAAGCTCTTCATCTGTCATTCCCGCGTTTTCCCCTTCCTTTCATAAAAGATTTTTTGACTTATAAATAATATTATACATGCACTGCACGTAAGTATCAAGTTTTTTATGACTTTTAAGACTTGTTTTTTTATATTTGTCAATGATGTGGTACCCGCGGCACACAAAGCTGCTATCTTTCGTTTCTCTGTACAATTTAACAGATCCTATTTTTGTTGTAATTTCATGCGGCAAATAACGCTTTACTTGTGTTATATTTTCCATAACGATTAAAGCCTCTCGTTAGACCTTTGTTGTGGTGACTTGATTTTAAAGAACTCATTCCATACCTCCGTTCTCGCTTTAATTGTAACGCTGCAATTTCTGCTGCGCCCGCCTTTTGTCTGTGCGTTGGACGTTGCTCTGTTTACTTTGCGCCTGCCGTGTGGTAAAATATGCGTATAGTAAAATTGAGCGGAGTAAATGATGTTTGAAAAGCTGAAACTTATCAAAAGACAATATGAACAACTGGCAGAAAGAATGCAGCAGCCTGAGACATATTCCGATCCGACTCTGTACGCCAGACTTGACAGAGAGGCGCGGGAGCTTGCGCCGCTTTATGAGGCGTATACCGCATATGAAAGAGCCTGCGATGATATGGAGGCGGCGCTTGCGCTCTCTGACGACCCGGAAATGAGAGAGCTTGCGCAGGAGGAATACCAGTCCGCAAAGGGGCGTAAGGAGCGGCTTGAACAGGATATAAAGATACTCCTTCTGCCGAAGGATCCGAATGACGGCAAAAATGTTATTATGGAGATACGCGGCGGGGTCGGAGGAGAGGAAGGCATGCTCTTTGCCGCCGACCTTTACAGAATGTATTCCATGTATGCCGAGCGAAAGGGCTGGACGGTAGAAATTGCAAACCTGAACGAGACCGAGCTTGGCGGTATCAAGGAGATAAGCTTTGTCGTAAAGGGTGAAGGGGCGTATTCGCGGCTCAAATTTGAAGCCGGAGGGCACAGAGTACAGCGCATCCCCGTCACCGAATCCGGCGGCAGGATACATACCTCCGCCGCGACTGTCGCCGTTCTTCCGGAGATTGGCGACGTTGATTTCAAACTCAATCCGAACGATCTTAAAATCGACACCTACCGTTCCTCCGGCGCTGGGGGACAGCACGTAAACAAAACCGAAAGCGCGATCAGGATAACTCACCTTCCGACGGGCGTCGTTGTAGAGTGTCAGGACGAGCGCAGTCAGTATAAAAATAAAGACAGAGCCATGCAGATACTGCGTTCAAAGCTGTACGAGGCGGAACGGCAGAAGCAGATGGACGCGGTTGCGGCGGAAAGAAAAAGCCAGGTCGGATCCGGCGACAGAAGCGACAGGATACGCACGTATAACTTTCCGCAGAGCCGTGTAACCGACCATCGCCTCTCGGGCGACGTAAGAAGCTTTAATATTTCCGGGATAATCAACGGCGACCTTGACCCGCTTATTGACGCGCTTACAACGCAGGAGCAGGCCGATAAGCTGAAAGAGCAGGCGGGGGCGTAATAATGGAAACAAAAATCTTCACCGATGATTTCAGCGAAGCTGCAATGATAATAAAAAACGGCGGGCTTGTCGCCGTGCCGACCGAAACGGTATACGGCCTTGCCGGCAACGGGCTTGACGAGCGCACGGTAAAAAAGATATACGAGGTAAAGGGCAGACCCGCAGTGAAGCCCCTTTCGCTTATGGTGCCCGATAAAGAAGCAATAAAGCAATACTGCGAAGACGTCCCTCCGCAGGCAGAGTATCTGGCGGATAAATTCTGGCCGGGACCGCTGACGATCGTTTTGAAAAGCCGGGCTGTTGTGCCGGATATCGTAAGAGCGGGCGGAAGGACCGTCGGCCTTCGCTGCCCGGATCATCCCATGACGCTGAAGACGCTGCGGGCGGCGGGCGTGCCGTTCGCGGCGCCATCCGCCAATCCCTCGGGAGAGGAAAGTCCCCAAAATGCGCAGAAGGTCACGGAGTATTTCAACGGAAAAATTGACGGGATCATTGACGGCGGATCATGCGGAATAGGCCGCGAATCAACGATCATTGATATGAGCGCCGTTCCCTATAAAATTCTGAGACAGGGTGCGCTTTCCGGAGCGGAAATTGAAAGGGCGCTTGCGGATAAGCTGAAAATAATCGGTATAACCGGCGGTACGGGATGCGGGAAAACCACGGCTTTGAATGTGCTGAGAAGCTATGGCGCGCTGGTTATCGACTGCGACGAGGTGTACCATTCACTTCTTGAAAACAGCTCGGAAATGAAAAATGAGCTCAGGTATGAATTTCCGGGTTGTCTGACGGAAGCAGGCATTGACAGGAAATATATCGGGCGCGTTGTGTTCGGGAATAAAGAAGCGCTTGAAAAGCTCAATGCGATAACCCACAGGTATGTCAGAGCCGAAGTTGAAAGGCTTCTGCGGGAATACGCCATGACGGGCGGACACATTGCGGCGATCGACGCGATAGAGCTGTTTTCCTCAGGCGTGTCCGATATATGTCAATATACGCTCGGCGTTATTTCGGACAGGGAAAAAAGAATAGCGCGGATAGTGAAGCGGGATAATATTTCAGAGGAATATGCGGCGTCCCGTGTCGATGCGCAGCATCCGAATGAATATTTCGAAGAAAAATGCACTTACGTTCTGGCCAACAACGGCGAACAGGTTTTGTTTGAAAATAATTGCAATAAACTATTTAAGGAGATACTGAAGAATGAGTGATTTAAGAGAACAGCTTTTTTATGAGCAGAAAAACGGATACGACCTTATCGATACCGAAGAAAGGATCGCGCTTGAGGATTACTGCGGCGGCTATATGCGCTTTCTCGATAACTCGAGAATAGAGAGAGAAGCCGTTGTAAACGCGATCACTCTTGCGGAAGAGAACGGATTCAGTGAGTACAGTCACGATATGGAACTCAAACCCGGCGCAAAGTTTTATTTCAACAACCGCGGCAAATCCCTTATTCTTGCGGTAATGGGCAAGAAATCCCTTGCTGAGGGCGCTGTGATAGCCGGTGCGCATGTTGACGCGCCGAGACTGGATCTCAAACAGGTGACCATGTATGAAAGCGACGAGATGTGCTTTTTCAAGACGCATTATTACGGCGGAATTAAAAAGTATCAGTGGGTCACTATTCCGCTTGAGCTTCACGGTGCGGTTGCGCTGAAGGACGGCAGCGTTGTGAATGTTACGATAGGCCGTGAAAAGGGAGAGCCGCAGTTTGTCATTACCGATCTTCTGCCGCATCTTGCACAGGATCAGATGAAAAAGACGATGGCGGAGGGGATAACCGGCGAGGGCCTCAATATTCTTATTGGCAGCACCCCGTATGCCGATGACGGCAAAGACCGGGTGAAGCTTGCGGTGCTCAGTATTCTTAACGATATGTACGGCATCACCGAAGAGGATTTCCTCTCGGCGGAGCTTTGCGCCGTCCCGGCATTTGATGTTGCCGAGATAGGCTTTGACAGATCACTTATCGGCGGCTACGGTCATGACGACAGGGTTTGCGCATATGCAGAACTCAAGGCTATTTTTGATACTGCCGACCCTGAAAGAACCTGTGTGTGCATCCTTGCCGATAAAGAGGAGATCGGATCCGACGGCGTTACGGGTATGCAGAGCAGAGCTTTCGACAGCTTTATGGAGGAACTGTGCGACAGGCAGGGTGTGAAGCTCAGAAATTGCTTTGAAAAGAGCTTCTGCCTCTCGGCAGACGTATGTAATGCGTATGACCCGCTTTATCCCGAGGTTTCCGAAAAGCGCAGCGACGCAAAGATAAACTACGGCATGGGAATATGCAAATTCACCGGTGCAAGAGGCAAGTCCGGCACAAGCGACGCCTCGGCGGAGGTAGTTGCTTACATCAGAAAGCTTTTTGCGGACAATAAAGTAGTATGGCAGATGGCGGAACTTGGCAAGGTCGATCAGGGCGGCGGCGGAACGATAGCGAAATATATGGCCAACCGCAATATTGATACCATTGACGCGGGCGTCCCGGTACTGAGTATGCACGCACCGTTCGAGGTAGTTTCCAAATTTGACTGCTATATGACGTATAAGGGAGTTCTTGCCGCTTACAGCGCTGAATGATACGCATAACAACGGAACGGACGATATAATAAATACGACCTCGGGACATAATAGTCCCGAGGTGATTTTTTTGGACGAAATAAAGGAGCTTGGCTGCAAAAGAACGGGAACTGTACAGTGCCTTACGATCGTAGGGCAGATAGAGGGGCATCAGCTTCTGCCGGATGATGTAAAAACCACGAAGTATGAGCACATTCTGCCGCTTATCGCGGCGGTTGAGGAAGCTGACGAGATCGAGGGGCTGCTGATACTTCTCAACACAATGGGCGGAGACGTGGAAGCCGGGCTTGCCATAGCAGAACTTATCGCCGGAATGAGAAAGCCGAATGTTTCCCTTGTACTCGGCGGCGGACATTCGATAGGAGTGCCGCTTGCCGTGGCGGCAAAGAAAAGTTTTGTTGCGCCGTCAGCCGCGATGACGATACATCCGGTCAGAATAAACGGCGTTGTAATAGGCGTGCCGCAGACATATGAATATTTCAACCGCATACAGGAGCGTATAGTGAGCTTTGTTACCTCTCATTCAAACGTCACAAGAGAGAAATACCTTGAGCTTATGACGAATACCGACGAGCTTGCAAACGATATCGGCAGCGTCATATATGGGGAAGAGGCGGTAAAATACGGAATAATTGACTGCGTGGGTACGCTTTCGGACGCACTTGATTATCTCAAACGGATGATCCGGGAAAGAGAAGCCTGATAAAAATTGTCTTTTTTCCCGGCCCCCTTGTACTTGTGCTTTACATAATTTTGTGTTAAAATAATTATAGCAAGCTATGGGGGATGGGGACATGACGGTTTTTAACGCGATCATATTGGGGCTGATACAGGGAATTGCCGAGTTTTTGCCGATATCCAGCTCCGGTCATATGTCTGTTCTCGGAAACCTTTTTGATGTTGTTACCGTGAATGACGGGCATCTTCTTTTTGACGCGATGCTGAAGCTGGGTGTGCTTGCGGCGGTCGTTGTCGTTTATTGGCAGGAAATGGCGGATATTTTTTTTGAAATGCTCGGTCTTATGGGAATAGGCCCCCGTGCGGGACAGAGAAAGCAGCATTACCCGTCGGCAAGGCTTTTTATTATGATTTTTGTGGGCAGCCTGCCGCTCCTGCTTGCGCTTCCCGTGATCAATCAGATAGAAACGCTGTACTATCGCAATATTTTTATCGGCGTTGCAATTATTCTTACGGGCTTTATTCTTTATGTATCCGATAAAATGAAGCCGGGAAAGAAAACGGAGCGTGGGATCACCATTTTTGACGCGCTTATAATCGGTATCTGTCAATGTGTTTCGGTTATCCCGGGGCTGTCAAGGACAGGCACGACGATCACCGCGGGAATTTCCACGGGACTCAAACCGGACTTTGCGCTGAAATTTTCAGTCCTTCTGTCAGTACCGGCAATGCTGGGCGCGGTCATACTCAGTCTGACGGACGCTTTCAGACAGGGCGTTGACATACATAATGTTCCGGCGTACCTTGTCGGTATGCTTGCTGCGATGCTGTCGGGCATAGCGGCGATCTCGTTTATGAAGAAGTTTTTTGAGAACGGGAAATTCGGGGGCTTTGCGTACTACTGTTGGGTATTCGGCGTGCTTTCGATTATTCTCACAATGATATTCTGATATAATTCGGCTGATATTTTCATCCGGAAAGGATTTTTTTCTATGGCACAAACTAAAAAAAAGACTTCATCGGGCAAGAAAGCGCCTTCAAAGTCTTCATCGTCAAAAAAGAAGACCGATGAAGCTGTTTTGGCTCCCGATGAAGCAATTCCGCCGATAAGAAGGGAACTCGCGGCGGTCGTTTTTCTGTTTTTGGCGGTTTTTGAGATAATAAGCTATTTCAATACCGACGGTACGTTTGTTTCTGGGCTTGCCGAGTTTATGAAGGGCATGGTAGGCTGGGGCTTTTGGTTCACGGTTCCGGCCTTCTTGCTTGTTTCGCTCATTCTCGGTTTCCATCAGGGTAAACCCGTCGCTTTCCGCGTGTTCTGCGCGCTGCTCGTGCCCGTTTTTATCTCCGCTATCGGCAGCCTTTTTGCATATAACCTGCCGCAGGGGGAGCTGCTTTTGCAGGAACTCACCGGAATACTTTTCGAGCAGGGTACTTACATGCGAAGTGCCGGCGTTTTGGGCGGGCTTATTGCGATATATCTTGAAAAAACGCTGAGCATTTACGGTGCACTTCCGGTGCTTATTGCGGCGCTTGCCTTCTGCATCATAAAATCTTTTAACGGCAGCTTTTCAAGCCTTTTCAGAAAAGCGCAGAAACGTGTTACCGTAAAGTATGACCCGACAATGTATAATAACAGACGCCGGTTTGAGGACGACGATGATTATATAGAACCCGTCGAGGTAAAGACGGAACCGGCAAACCGTTCGGCAAAGGCAAGCTCAAAAAAGCGCAGCAAGATCGAGACTATTGACAGGGCGAGCATTTCTCCGGTTGACATTCCGCTCAGCGACGATGACGATGAGGAGCTTTTCCTCTCCGATACCAGAAGCAAAACGACGCAGCCGTATTCGCCGCCGAGAGAAAAAATAAAGAGACAGGACGCGCCGGTTCCCGTGAGACCGAAGAAAGCGCCTGCTCCGGCTGCTAAGATGAGACGCGAGGAAAGAAGCCCGCACAGCGCCGAAAACGCCGCAAAGGCAGCGGGGGTTGACGTCGAATCGCTCAGGAATACAGTCGATGAAATAATGAAACCCGTGCCCATGAGCACGGAGATAAACGACCCTCCGAGAAAAAAGAAACGCATCAACGTCGATGCGGAGGCCGGAAAGTTTGAGGCAGAAATAAACCGCAGCGAAAACACGGGCGATTATCAGTTCCCGCCGTTGGAGCTTCTTCGAGCCGGAGACGGGAATACGATTGACGCCGGGGACGAGGTTGCGGCGAATAAAATGCGCCTTGAGACCGCCATGGACAGCTTCGGGATCCATGCGCAGATCATTGATATAATCCGCGGTCCTACGGTCACCAGATATGATATTGAGCTTCCGCAGGGCGTCAAGCTTGCAAGGCTTACAAATCTGGCGGGTGATCTTGCTTTGTCGCTGGGCGTTATAAATGTACGTATAGCACCGATACCCGATAAAATTTCGACCGTTGGCATCGAGGTGCCCAATAAAATAGTGAGCACCGTGTTTCTGCGTGATATTATTGATTCGAAGAATTTCTCATCCGCCAAATCGCGGCTCAGCTTTGCGATCGGCAAAAATATCAGCGGCGACTGCGTAGTCGGGAACATCTCCAAGCTTCCGCATATGCTTATTGCAGGCACCACCGGTTCCGGTAAGTCCGTGTGTATGAACTCGCTTATTCTGAGCCTTCTCTATAAAGCAAGGCCGGATGAAGTGAAGCTCATCATGATAGACCCGAAGATGGTCGAATTGGGCGTATATAACGGCATCCCTCATCTCTATGTCCCCGTGGTCACAGACCCTAAGAAGGCCGCCGGTGCTCTGCAATGGTCGGTCGTAGAGATGCTTAAAAGGTACAGGCTCTTTTCAGATATCGGGGTGCGCGATCTGGACTCGTATAACAGGCACTGTCTCGCAAACGGTGAGGAGCCTATGCCGAGAGTGGTCATTGTCATAGACGAGCTTGCCGATCTCATGCTTGTCGCATCCAAGGATGTCGAGGAAAGTATCTGCCGCGTCGCCCAAATGGGACGTGCGGCGGGTATGCACCTTGTGATCGCTACGCAGAGACCGTCAGCGGACGTCATTACCGGCCTTATGAAAGCAAATATTCCGTCAAGAATTGCCTTTGCCGTTTCCTCGGCGCTTGAAAGCCGCATTATTCTCGATCAGGCGGGCGCGGAAAAGCTTGTTGGTATGGGCGATATGCTGTATTCGCCTGTCGGATGCGGAAAGCCCATGCGTATTCAGGGCGCTTTTGTTTCGGATGAGGAACGCGAAAGCGTTATCCAATTCATCAAGGAAGGCTCCTCCGCAGCTGAGCATAATGAAGAGATCGAGCAGTTCATGCTCAAGGCAACGGAGGAAAAGGGCGGTGTCTCATCGGATAAGGGCGGCAAGGGCGCCAAGGACGATTCCGCTGCCGGGGCTATGGACGGATATGACGAAATGCTGCCGCAGGCGGTAGAGGTCGTCATTGAGACTAAATCATGCTCCGTATCCATGCTTCAGAGAAGAATAAAGCTCGGCTATTCAAGAGCCGCACGGATAGTCGATCAGATGGAGGAACTTGGCGTTGTGGGGCCGTATGAAGGCGCCAAGCCGAGAAAGGTGCTGGTTGACAGAGACGGCTGGCATGAAATTCAGGTCAGGCATGGCTTTGCCGCTCAGGACGATCTGGAGCTTGCCGCAAGTATCAGCGGCGAATCCGACGCTGAATTTGACGATTTTGATACAATTATTCAATAAAAACACAAGAAGGGCGTAAAATACGCCCTTCTTGTCAACGGGACATAACGATATGAACTATATTGATCCGCAAATGGAGATCACAGAGATAAACCGCATGAGCATGCTTGCCCTTGCGCATATAGGCGACGGAGTGTATGAGCTTTTGACAAGGACAAAGCTGTGCACCGAAGGATTCAGATCCGCAGCAAAGCTCCATTTTAAAACTGTGTCGCTTGTCAACGCCAAAGCGCAGGCGGAGGCAGTAGAAAAGCTTTTGCCGCTGCTGACGGAGGATGAGACTGCGGTTTTTAAACGCGGGAGAAATGCAAAGGTCAATTCCGTGCCGCAAAAGGCAACGGTGGGGGAGTACCATGCCGCAACCGGGCTTGAGGCGCTTTTCGGGTGGCTCTATTTGCAGGGGAAGACCCAGCGGATAAACGAACTGTATAACATAATAGTGGGTGATTGATATGCCGCTTGACGCCGTTACAGTCTGTGCTCTTACAGAAGAGCTTTCAAAAACGTGCATAGGCGCGAAGATTGATAAGGTGCAGCAGCCTGAGCGCGACATGCTTATATTTCATCTTCGGATGCCGCGGGCGAACAGGAAGCTTCTTGTGTCCGCCGGTTCCGGAAATGCGCGGGTGCATCTGACCTCCGCCGTGTTTGAAAACCCGGCGGAGCCGCCGATGTTCTGCATGCTGCTGAGAAAGCACCTCACCGGGGCGCGTATCGTTTCGATAGTTCAGCCGGGCTTTGAACGCCTGATTTGCTTCGAACTTGAAACGTTTGACGAGCTTGGCATAAGTGCGCGCAAAAAGCTTGTGGCCGAGCTTATGGGCAGAAATTCAAACCTTGTCCTTGTCGGGGCGGACGGGATCATTATCGACTGCTTGAGACGGATGAGCTTTGCGGGCGATAATATGCGCTGCTTGCAGCCTGGTATGCTGTATCGTCTGCCGCCGGCACAGAAAAAAACCGATTTCTTTTCGTCGGATATCGGAACCGTTGCCGAAAAAATAAATAAAGCCGATACGGATATTCCGCCGGAAAAGTGGCTGATGGATACGTTTTCAGGACTTTCTCCGCTCGTTTGCAGAGAGCTTTCATTCAGATCAGGCGAGTGCTTTTCGAGGCTTCTTCCTGCCTGTGAGCGGCTGAAAAGCCTTGTTGATAATAAAGCCTTTTCCCCGTGTATTCTTACGGAGAACGGCAAGCCCAAGGATTTTTGCTTTGACAGTATCCTGCAATACGGCGGCAGATATGAAACAGTATTTTTTGAGTCCTTCTCACAGATGCTGGACGGCTTTTATGCCGAACGCGACCGCCTTGATCAGCAGTACCGCCGCAGCAGCGAGCTTCGCCATAAGGTGAAAACGATCCGTGACCGGATCCGGCGTAAGCTTGCCTCTCAGTATGATGAGCTCAGACACAGCGAGGACAGGGAGAGTGTGCGGCGCGCAGCGGAACTTATAACCGCCAATATATACCGCATAAAAAAGGGGCAGACGATTCTTGAATGTGAAAATTACTATGAAGAGAATTGCCCGCTTGTACGTATAGACCTCGACCCACTGAAAACCCCGCAGCAAAATTCGGCAGCGTTGTTCAAACAGTACAATAAACTTAAAGGTGCGCATCAGCATCTTACTGTCCTTATAACACAGAACGAGATGCAGCTTGACTATCTCAACAGCGTGCTCAACGAAATCGATTTGTGTGAAAGCGAAAAGGACATTTCGGATATCCGGGCAGAGCTTGTCAATACGGGCTATCTGAAGAACGCAAGAGGCGATAGGAAGAGCAGAGCGAAGCCTCAGCTTCCGAACAGGTATCTTTCGGACGACGGTTATGAAATACTTGTCGGCAAAAACAATACGCAGAATGACGAACTGACATTCAAGACAGCAAGGAGAACAGATTATTGGCTGCATGTGCAGAGGGTGCACGGGAGCCATGTGATCATCCGCTGCGACGGGACGGAGCCTCCGGAGCGAACCATAGAACAGGCGGCAGAGCTTGCGGCGTTTTATTCGCAGAACAGAGAAGCGGGGAAAACTGCGGTCGATTACACAATGATCCGCAATGTCAGAAAACCGGCTGGCGCTCTGCCCGGAAAGGTCATTTATACAGACTATTCCACTGTTCTTGTTCAGCCGGAAATTTCGGCGGCAAAAAAATAAAACGGAAAAGCAGCAGAACAGTTTTGCTTTTCTTCCGTCTTATCAGTATGTATTTCCCGAGACGGGATGTTTTTTCAAATTTCTCTAAAAAATAGTTGCAAAATAATTACAAAAGAGATACAATAAAGCGAAGATGTCAGAACAGAAACGTCATAGATATAAGGAGACGCTAAAATGAAAAAGAAACTGATAAGTGTTATTCTGCTTGCGGTTATGGCAGTGTCGCTCTTTGCCGCGCTTGGCGCTTCGGCAAGTGCCGATGGAGTGCCAGCAAATGCGACTGAGGTTATCGTCGTGGCTAAGGGAGATACGCTCTATTCGCTCTGCCAGAAAAACGGATTCAGCTATGCCACATATAAGGAGCTGCTGATGAAACTGAACAATATTTCCGATGAAAGCAAGCTGGCAAAAATATATGCAGGCAAAAAACTTGTTCTGCCTACATCAAAGGCGGCGGCGGACGCTCTGTGCGAGCTGCTTAGTATTGACACGACGAAAAAGACGACTGGCGGCGGGAAGACCGAATACAAGCCGCTTTCCGTTCTTGGTGATCCGACAAAAATTCCGGCCGGCGATTTGCCCAAGTATTATATAATTACATATACCATGCAGAAGGGCGACACGGTTTCCGGCCTTCTGAAAGCGTGGGGGATGAGCTTCAAAACATACTCCCAGCAGATCCTTAATCTGAACAATCTCTCCGATTTCAACCATATCTCAGCTGGCAGGACGCTGTATATGCCCGTCAATAAAATCGAGCTTACCAATGACGCGACGATCACCGTCTTGGAGCATACCGTTAAATCCGGCGACACGGCATATTCCATATGCAGAAGCTACGGCATGGATTACAACAAAGCCCTTTCCACGCTTAAACTGCTCAATCCAAATGTCGAGTTCACAAAAATCAAAGTCGGGCAGAAGCTGTATATACCGGTGAGCGGCGTTGTCGTACTCAATGCGCAGGCCACCCCTCAGCCTGACGGAAAAACAGGAAGCGGGTTCGGAGTTGTCGTCTCCTATGGCGATATGATCAGAATAAGACGTGAGAATGTCCGTCAGGATCTTGGCCTTAAAATCGAAAAAGGCGCGGTTCCTGCAACGTATGTCCCTAAAAGCGGTGACTATGTATACTTTACATATAGAATAAGCGACAATACATTGACCGGAATCAAGTATGTATACAATGTATTTGCAGGAAAATAATTAATAGCCTGAATACCGTATTTTGAAAACAAAGGCTTCAAAAATAAATGTTGGGGGTAATCGTCCAAAAAAGGATGAGTTACACCCAACATTTTTTCCGGCTCAAAATTAAGGTTCAATGCCAATGGTTGGGGCAGAGCCTGAAAACATGACTCCGTATTTATGACCTGAGCCGTTTTTCGCCTGCTTTTTTCTGCCCTGATTTTCCGTTATCGCGTTATCGTATAATGATATCATTCACATGAATCCTAAAATTTGTTTTATCTCTTCAAGATTCTCGGCAAAATAAATCCCCTCCTGCCGCTCCTTGGAGGAGAGCCCTTTTTCAATCATGTGATCCAGAAGAGCTTTGAGAGCGTTATAATACCCGTTCAGATTATAGAGAATACAGGGAGCGTTCAGGGACTTCATGGAAACCATAGACATGACCTCTGCGATCTCCTCCAACGTTCCCGTTCCTCCGGGGAAAGCAATAAAGGCATCCCCAAGCTCAATCATTTTATTCTTGCGTTCCGGCATGTTTTTTGTCACGATCAGTTTTGTCAAGCCGTCGTGCTGAAATTCGCTTTCGATAAAAAACTGCGGCTCAACTCCTGTTGCTTCGCCGCCGGCGCTCAAAACGCTGTCAGCTATCACACCCATCAAACCGGATCTGGAACCGCCGTAGACCAAGGCGTTTCCGCTGTTTCCTATCCATGTTCCCAACTCCCGAACCGCGTTTTGCAAACACGGGTCGTTTCCTTCATTTGCTCCAAGATAGACAGTAATATTCATCAAAGCTTCTCCGCATTCTATTTCGGTTGATATAAAAAGGCAGGCAGACTTCATAGCCCGCATTATACTGAAAAGTGGGTAGCTTGTCAATTGACTTTTTCCGGCTTCACGTCATTGGCTAATTAAACGCTTTTTTCAGATAAGACATCTCTGCGGCCGCATCTCTCGATTCGGCTGTTTTGAGCAAAAAAATCATCGCAAGCATATAGCTTACGATGATCAAGAGGCGCCACCCAGACTCGGACTGGGGAATCGCGGATTTGCAGTCCGCTGCCTTACCACTTGGCTATGGCGCCATATGACAAATGCGGATAGAAAAAGATATCCGCATTTGCTTTTTTGGAGCGGCTTACGAGGCTCGAACTCGCTACCTCCACCTTGGCAAGGTGGCGCTCTACCGGATGAGCTAAAGCCGCAAATGGTGCCTCAGGCCAGAATTGAACTGGCGACACGCGGATTTTCAGTCCGCTGCTCTACCTACTGAGCTACCGAGGCAAATGTGGTGGGAACAACTGGACTCGAACCAGTGACCCCCTGCTTGTAAGGCAGGTGCTCTAACCAGCTGAGCTATGCTCCCGCGCGACAGCTTTGTCATAATACAGGATAATTCGGAAATTGTCAAGTAGGTTTTTCCAAAAAAATAAAATTTTTTGTTTTCAGAAAAGCTTTCTGTAATAGTTGCTTGACGGAAACAATAAGATATCATTATGGAAAACAATAGGATCCGGCGTAAAATGCGTGGTTTTAATTTCTAAAATGCAAAATGGTTTTTTCTTGTTGTCTCCGGCTGCCGCCGCTTTTTTTTCCTCTATGCTGTTTCTCGGGGATATGGACAGCGCGGCGGCAGTCATTCTGGCCGCCGCTGTGCATGAGATGAGCCATCTGATCATGCTTGTTGTACATGACTACCGAATAACTTCAATAGAAATGAACATGAACGGGCTGTGCATAAGGTATGCAGGGAAGGAAGATATGACGTCAAAATTTTTGTCTAATATTTCCGGACCGCTCGGCGGCGTCATATTTTACATGCTGGAAAAGCTGCCTGCCGCCGCGGTATTTCCGCCATGGCTTATCTTATCATGCCGCGTCAGCCTTTTTCTGTCGCTGTTCAATCTAATGCCCGTTTTCCCGCTTGACGGCGGCTATTGCGGTTATGTGATCTTAGGCCTGCTTATGGGGTTTGACATATCCGAAAAAATTATAAAAGCCTTGGGTGTGCTCTTTTCAGTAATGATCATAACCGTTGGACTTGCCTTTATGGCAAATGACCTTGGTATCGGAGCAATGACTGCCGGTATGTGGCTGCTCTGCGCCAATATATCATGCGATGACTTGTAAAAACCGAAAAAAAATAGTAAAATATCAAAGACATTTTTTTTCGGAGAATATGATGGACAAAAGACTTGAGAGAATACTTCCAAAAGTGCAGAAGCCCGCAAGATATACGGGCGGTGAGTATAACCAGATAATCAAGGATAAGAGCGAAATCGACCTGCGGGTCGCCTTCTGCTTTCCGGATACCTATGAGATAGGCATGTCCAACCTCGGCATGAGTATTCTTTACCATACAATGAATAGCCTTGATTTTGTGTGGTGCGAGAGAGTTTTCGCTCCGTGGGGCGATATGTATGAGGAGATGAAGAAAGCGTCTCTGCCGCTGTATGCGCTTGAAAGCGGAGATCCCGTGTCGGAATTTGACGTTGTCGCTTTTTCGATAGGCTATGAAATGGCGTATACTACGGTTCTTGATATGCTGTCAATGTCGGATATTCCATTGAGGTCGGAAAACAGGGAAAGCCTTCTGCCGCTTGTTGTTGCGGGCGGTTCCGCGGCCGTGAATGCAGAGCCTATGGCGCCGTTTATTGATCTGTTCTTTATAGGCGAGGGCGAGGAGATGGATAATGAGCTTCTCTCCCTGCTGAGAGAGGCAAAAAAGCAGGGCTGGTGCAAAAGGGACTTTCTTCGCAAGGCTGCAATGATCGAGGGAATTTACGTCCCGTCGCTCTATGAAGTCAGTTATAACGACGATGGCACCGTGCGCTCGATAGAGGCCTTGGACGGTGCGCCCACAAAGGTAAGGAAAAGAATAGTGACCGACCTTGACGCAGCTCCGTATCCGACGAAACCTGTTGTGCCGTCAACGGAAGTTGTGCATGACAGAGTATGCCTTGAGCTTTTCAGAGGCTGTGTGCGCGGCTGCCGTTTCTGCCAGGCGGGGCATATATACCGGCCTATCAGAGCTAAAAAGTGCGGAACACTTATAAAACAGGGGATAGAAACGCTTAAAAATACTGGCTATGAGGAGCTTACGCTGCTGTCGCTTAGTACGAGCGATTACAGGGAGCTCACAGAGCTTTGCGACGGACTTCTCGAATACTGTGAGCCGAGGAGCATAAGCCTTTCCCTGCCTTCTCTCAGAGCGGACAATTTCTCCATGGAGATAATGGAAAAACTCCAGAAAGTTAGAAAGAGCGGCCTTACCTTTGCCGTCGAGGGAGGAAGCCAGCGCCTCAGAGATGCAATAAACAAAAATGTCACCGAAGAGGACGTGCTTAACACCTGCCGCCTTGCTTTTTCCGGCGGATGGAACACCGTGAAGCTCTATTATATGCTTGGACTGCCAACAGAAACGGACGAGGATATAGTAGGTATAGCGCAGATGGCGGATGACATTCTGCACTGCTGGCGTGTGAACGCAAAAAATAAGAACAGGGGAGTGAAGATAACCATATCTACCTCCTGTTTTATACCAAAGCCGCATAGCCCGTTCCAATGGGAGAGCCAGATCACGATCGAGGAATATCTCCGTCGGGTCAATCTTCTGCGCATGAGCATCACCGCAAGAAACGTGACATACAATTGGCACGATGCGGAGACGAGCCTTATTGAGGCGGTTCTGTCAAGAGGAGACAGGAAGGTCGCGGACGCCGTGGAGCGCGTTTTCAGAAACGGAGGCAGGCTTGACGCGTGGACGGATTATTTCTCTGTCGAACGCTGGATGAGAGCTTTTGAAGAGTGCGGGATAGACCCCGCTTTCTACGCCTTCCGTGAAAGAAAAACCGACGAAGTTTTGCCGTGGGATATGATAGATGTCGGGGTGCGCAAGCAGCATTTCATTCATGAAAGGGAAATGTGCTTCAAACCGGAGCTGTCGCCGGATTGCCGCAAACAGTGCAGCGCCTGCGGCGCGGCGGCACTTTTGAAAGGGGGACGCTGTGATGGATAAAATACGGCTCAGATTCAAAAAAACGGGGAGAGCCATATATATTTCGCATCTCGATCTTATGCATACGATGCAGCGCGGCTTTTCAAGGGCGGGATATGAGCTTAAATATTCCGAGGGCTTCAACCCGCATCCGATCATATCAATAATCCTGCCGCTCTCTGTCGGCTGCTCCAGTGTTTGCGAGCTTATGGATTTCAAGCTCAAGCAGGAATGCAGACTTGATAGGCTCCCCGGAGAGTTGACGGAAGTTCTGCCGGAGGGGATAGAGGCGATAGAGGCATACGAACCGCAGCGCAAAGCGGCGGAGCTTAAATGGCTTGCGATCGAGGGCGTTTTTGAATACGATAACCGTTCTGCGGAGGATATGGCGCCGGGGCTCATAAAATTCTTTGCTCAGGACGAAATAATAGTGCCTAAAAAAACAAAGCGCGGCATGGGTGAATTTGATGTCAAGACTGCAATAAAAGAGATATCATTTAACACGGATGGAAATAATGTAAAGGTAAACGCCGTTATTTCCGCGCAGGAGCCGACTTTGAATCCGGAGCTTCTGACAGAGGCTCTCAGGCTTAAGGCGGAAGAAATCGCACCGGATTTTGCGAAGTATACGAGAACGGAAACATATGACTGCAATATGACGGTTTACAGATAGGTTCCGGAGGGCTGCAAATGAAAAGAATTGCAATTTTTCAAAGCGATCTCGGCGTTGGCGGAATACAGAAATCAATAATCAATCTTCTCAGCAGTATTGATACGCAGAGAGTCTCTGTTGACCTCTTTCTTTCACAAAGGAACGAATTCTGGAATACAAAGCTTCCTGATGCGATCAGGATACATTACCTCACCCCTATACCGAAGTTTTGCTCCTTTATACCGTTTGATTTGGCAAAAAAGTTTGTCCGCTATGATTTTGAAAGCTTCGGGGAATACGATCTTGCGATCGACTTCAATTCCTATCAGTGCTCATGTGCCGTCGGCGCGATAACCGTTCCGGCAAAGAAGCGTGTGATGTGGATACACAATAACGTTGAGATAAAACTGCAAAACGAATGGAAGTACCGTGTTTTGTGGCATAATTTCAAAGGCAAATTCAAATATTACGACGGATTTGTGCCCGTCTCAGCTGCACTGGCGGAACCGTTTGAAAGGTGCTCGGGAATATCCGGCAAACCGTTTACGGTAATACAGAACGTCATAAATGTTGAAGAGATAAACGAAAAAATGCGATGTGAGCCGGAGAATGTCTCGGTTGATGCTCAGTGCATGAATTTTACTGCACTCGGCAGGCTGTGCCATCAAAAGGGCTATGACCTTATGCTCGACATATTCGCAAAGGCCTGCGAGGTACGCCAAGACATAAGACTTTACATTATCGGCGATGGACCCGACAGGGGAGCGCTTGCAGAGCAGTGCTCAAAGCTTGGAATTTCGGACAGAGTAACGTTTCTCGGAAACAGGGAAAACCCGTACTGCTGCATGAAGCTTATGGACGCGTTCATCTCCACTTCGAGGTATGAGGGACAGCCGCTGAATATTATGGAAGCAATGGCCATCGGACTTCCGCTGTATTGTTCGAAGAATCTTGAAAGCTATACGGAGGGACTTCACGGATATGACGATATGGTTTCGGCTCTTGTGAACTCGCGCAAAGAAGAAAAGCACCCGGATGACCTTTGTCTTTACAACGGCAGAATATTGGACGCCGTCTATAAGCTCTGCGATGAAGACGAGTGTGAGGATGAATAAAAAATGCTTGCAATGATTGGCGTTTTGTGATAATATACTATAGATTTTGT
This sequence comes from bacterium, assembly GCA_963617275.1. Classification (GTDB taxonomy): domain Bacteria; phylum Bacillota; class Clostridia; order Oscillospirales; family Oscillospiraceae; genus Limivicinus. The sequence goes on along the minus strand of CAVENX010000044.1, from coordinate 4,610 downwards.
GATAAACTCACAAATGGAGAAAGGCGGTCCGCTGTCGAGCTTTGGGAAAAGCCTCCGATAAGAACGTCTATAATTTAAGGAGATCAAAATGGATCTGGTAAAAATTCTCAGCGAACAGTACACAAAAAAAGAACTTCCCGAAATGAATGTCGGCGACACGGTGCGTATTCTCGTCCGCGTCAAGGAAGGCAACCGTGAGCGTAACCAGGCTTTCGAGGGCACCATCATTGCTAAAAAGCATGGCGGCATCAACGAAACCATTACCGTCCGCCGTATTTCCTACGGCGTAGGCTGCGAGAAGGTCTTCCCCGTACATTCTCCATCTATCGTCTCTGTCACCACCGTCCGCAAGGGTAAGGTCCGCAGGGCGAAGCTGTACTATCTTCGCGACCGCGTGGGTAAGAAGGCAAAGGTCAAAGAGCGTCTCTAATCACGCTGCTTTAAATTTTATGGCGTCTTCATTTGAAGACGCCATAAAATATATACGGAAAATTTCAGGGGAAACTATATGTCCGAACGATTCAGAAAAAATTGGATAACGGTTCTTATAGCGATGCAGCCCGTGCTCGACATCATCGCGTATTGGCGCGCCGACGCCGTGGCGACCGAAGCGGGGTATATCCGTCTTGCCATCATGCTTTTACTGCCGCTGAGTCTGCTTATTGCGGTGAAGAATAAAAAACGGTTCATTCTGCCGTTTGCGGTTATGGGGCTTTTCTGCTTTCTGCATTTTATGAACTGCCGCCGCGTTGGATATATCGACCCTTATTTTGATGTGTCATACATGGCAAAGGTTATCCAGATGCCAGTGCTTGCCATATGCCTTATATATTATCTTAAAGACGATCAGACGAAGGAGCAGGCAGTAAGGGGCATCCTTCTTGCCGCCGGTATCACGGGTGCGGCGCTTGCTCTGGCGTGCATTACCGGCACGGAAAACGTGACCTATGGCGAAGGCCTCGGTGTGAGCGGCTGGGTCATCGACTCAAACCGCTGCGCAAACAGTATTATCCTTGTGACGCTTTCTGTTTTTGCCGTTCTTCCCGCCGTATACTCTGAGAAAAAGACCGTCAATATCCTTCTCCCTGTCATAGTTGCCGCCGTGTTCATCACAAACGGCACAAAAGCGTGTTATTATTCGATTTTTGCGATCTTCGGCGGATATGCTTTTTTTGTGGTTCTCAACAGAATTATCGGGAAAAAAACGATAAAAGCAGCTTTCCTGATAACTCTTGTTATACTGATGATAACGGCTGTCGTCATATACCCGTATACGCCGCGCTATAAGGTCACGGCGATGCAGCAGGCGGCGGCGTCAAAGGATCAGGGTGAGCTGGAGCGCAAGATATCCGATCTCGGCTACGACCCGAAAGCTCTCAGCAGGGATGACAAACTCACCATACCGGAGGTAAGGGCGGTTATCGAGGATTTCTACTATCGGGCGATAATAGGAGTTATTCCGGATATGATCGACCGGTTCGGCATGGAACGGATACTTGATAAGTACGATGTTACGCTCAACTGTGCCGATATCATCAGCACACGGCTCATGAAGCTTAATTATGCTGCGCTTGTCTGGGATGAATGTGATCTGCCGACACGTATTTTCGGATTTGAGGTCAGCCAGATGGGAACCGACGGTCTGCGGGATGTGGAAAACGACTGGCCGGCGCTTTTCTATTACTACGGCTATCTCGGCCTTGCAATGTATGCCGCGTTTGTCCTGTATTTTATTTATCTTATTATAAAAAAGCTCAGGGGGAATTTTAAAGATAACCTGACGGCGCTGAATTTTGCTCTGGGTTTGGTGCTTGCATTGCAGCTCGGTCTTGCGCAGTTTTCCGGTGCGCTTATAAGAAGGCCGAATGTTTCGGTTTATCTTTCGGTGATACTTGCGCTTATTTATTATCAGACGGTGCGTATCTCTGATGACGGTAGGGAGCTTGAAAATGAAGCTTAGCGTTATAGTGCCTGTATATAAGGCGGAAAAATACCTGAGGGAGTGTGCGGATTCCGTTCTCGGGCAGTCGATGAGCAATCTTGAGCTTATTCTGATAAACGACGGCTCGCCCGACGGCTCACAGGCGATAATCGATGAGTATGTTTCTCGATACCCTGATAAGGTGAAGGCTCTTACCGTCGATAACGGCGGGCAGGGCAGGGCACGCAACTTCGGCATAGAAATAGCAAGAGGGGAGTACCTTTCGTTTATCGACAGTGACGACTATTTAGAGCCGGACGCGTTTGAAATAATGATAAGTGCCGCCGACGAAAATAAGGCGGATATAGTAGTCTGCGATATGGAAAAGCGCTGGGACGACGGAAGATGTGAGTACGTAAAGGCGGCATTGCAGAGTCATCCGCTGGCCTCTGCGGGTTCCTCAAGCAATAAGATATTCAGACGCGCCCTGGTGGGAGATATAAGGTTCCCTGTCGGCGTTTGGTATGAGGATTTTGAATTTTCGGCAAAGCTTCTTATGCTGAGCGGGAAAACGGTGTTTGTCGATAAGCCGCTGTATATTTACCGCTGCGGTCAGGAATCCACGATGAATAATAATAATTCGGAGAAAAATCTGGATATTATTACCGTGATGGAAAATATCCGGGCATTTTCCGAAAGCTGTCTTGATCGCGACGGGTATGAGTTTATGCTTTTAAATCATGTGCTGCTCGATTCCGTCAAGCGCATTGCCACGCAGACGGGTGCCGAAAAAAATGAAATAATCGGCAAAATGCGTGAGTATGTAAGAAAAAATATTCCTTCGCTTAGAAACTGTAAAAGCTATCGGGAGGAAAGCTGCGGCAGGCGCATTGTCATGTGGCTTAATTATCATGGGCTTGAAAACGTTTCGCTTGCTCTCCTTAAACTTAAAAACGGAAGCTGAGAAATACTTATGAAAAAGAAACTGCTTTTTTCAATATCGCTTATATGGCTTGTCGGATGTTTCACGGCGGCATGTGTTTTTGTCGCAGGATGCGGAACAAATTTTATCGACTCTGATATGTCGAGTGAGCTTGTCCTTGCAAAGCTCCTGTCCGAGCAGGGCGGTATCCTTGCGGAAAATTGGTTTTATTCGACCGAGATAAAGGTCCTGAACAGCCAGATCTTTATTGCACCGCTTTTTTGGATATTCAAAAGCTGGTCAACCGTAAGATGGGTGGGAACGGCAATCATGCTTGCTTTGCTTATAGCGGCCTCGGTTTTTACGTTCCGCTCACTTTCTGTTACATGGACATCGGCACTTTTTGCGACGGGCTTTCTGCTCCTTCCGCTGTCGTCTGACTATGTTTACGGCGTTATTGAAGGAATTTTCTATATTCCCTACGTTATCCTGTCTCTTCTCCCCATAGGTTTTTTCTGCCGCGCTTATGACGCGCCGTCAAAAAAGAAACGGGTCTTGCTGACGGGTATATGCGCTGTAATAGCCCTGCTTTCGGGGCTTTCAGGTATACGGCAGGTATTCCTTTTCTATTTACCGGCGGCTGCCGCTTCCGTGCTTTTGCTGGCGGGAGAAAAGAAAATTGAAAAAGGATCAAAGCGCCTTGAGTATACTGAGACTGTCGTTATCTCCTGCGCTGCAGGTCTGGCGGGGTATCTTCTCAATAAAACGGTGCTGAGCAGAATATACAGCTTCTGCGACTATGGCGTAGACACTTTCGGCAGGGATCTGATGTTTACGGAATTTTCTCTCGGCGGGCTTGAGCAGTTTTTCAATCAGCTTTTTGAGATGCTTGGATATAAAACGGGCGCAATGTTCTCCGGCTATATCCTCTATAACGCGCTTTTCGGCCTGATCACCGTCTGCGCTATTGCCGCCGTGATCTGCGTGCTACGCGGAGAGCGGTTCGGCATAAAAGAGAAAAGCCTTGTTTTGACGTTCCTTACTGCGCTTGTTCTGCTGGCGGGGGTCTTTTGTTTTACAGATATGGACAAAATCGGCAGGTATTCGATCCCGGTCGTCGTGCTTCTTGTGCCGGTCATTGCCGCGTTCTTCGGAAAGTGGGAAACGGACCGGAGGATCGCCGCGCTGCTGGCGGCGGCGCTCATGGGGCTTGCTGCCGTTACATCACTGAATACATACAAGGTGCTTGCACGGCGCGATCAGAATACCATGCTCAAGGATGTGTACGCCTATCTTGACAGCGCCGGATATACGGAGGGCTATTCAAGCTTCTGGAGCGGAAATGTGCTTACGGAGCTTTCGGATGGAAGTATCGACATGAGAGTCGTCGGCACGGATTATATTCTCAGCGCGGACGATCTCGGAAATGTCTACCATTGGCTTCAGCGCAAGTCGCATCTGGATACTCAGCCGGAGGGAAAATTTTTCCTCCTGCTTGCAAGGAAAGAGGCGGAGAGCTGCCGCCTCGGCCTGACTGCGGAATACTCCAACGACAGATATCTTGTCTACGGCTTTGAAAGTTTCCACGACTTTGAGGCCTTATATAACTAAAAGCTAACCGGACCTCAGACGGGTCCGGTTGAGATTGTCAAAAAAAGCCTCGCAGAGTTTTTTGCCCGCAGGCAAAAAATAGATTTGATCGTTTTCTCCGGCGGCATGTACGTCGGAGAAAACTCTTCTCACGTAGCGAGTGTCGAATTGTTCGCC
>CAVENX010000043.1:0-69756 GCA_963617275.1 bacterium | reverse complement strand
CTCGGCAAATTCACCTCGAAAGTCCTCTTCGGTTCACCCATTTACTCACCCATTTGGCCCGGTTCACCCATTTTTAACCCATATAAAATGGGTGAACCAAGGTTTCCTTCGGTCAAAATCTGCGAAAAAGCTCAAATTGAATCAAACCGAAAAGATATGAGAAAACCCCGGAAAACCTTGATTTTCCGGGGTTTTTGAGCTTTTGAGTTGTGAAAAAACGATTGATCAGCGCTTGCTGAACTGCGGTGCGCGACGGGCGGCTTTGAGGCCGTATTTTTTACGCTCTTTCATTCTCGGGTCGCGGGTCAGGAAACCGGCGGACTTAAGAGCGGGGCGGTAGGATTCATCAACAACGAGGAGTGCGCGGGCGATACCGTGGCGGATCGCACCTGCCTGACCGGAAACGCCGCCGCCTGCAACGGTGGCTTCGATATCGACCTTGCCGACGGTCGCGGTTGCAACCAGGGGCTGGCGGACGATGAGCTTCAGAGTTTCAAGACCGAAGTAATCGTCGATGTCACGGCCGTTGATGGTGATAGCGCCGGTGCCGTTGGGGATGAGGTGAACGCGTGCGACGGAGGACTTTCTGCGTCCGGTGCCGTACATATAGGGCTTTTTGCACTTATAAGTTGCCATATTTCTTTACCTCCTATTAGCGATCCCAGACTTCGGGCTTCTGAGCTGCATGGGTGTGCTCTGCACCGGCGAAGATCTTCAGGCGCTTGAGCTGCCAATCAGCGATGGTGTTCTTCTGGAGCATACCGCGAACCGCGAGACGCATAGCAAGCTCGGGTCTCTTGGCCATAAGGGTCTTGTACTGAGTCTCTTTCAGGCCGCCGGGATAACCGGAGTGGGTGCGGTAGTACTTCTGTTCCAGCTTTTTGCCGGTGAGAACAGCGTCTTTTGCGTTGATGATGATAACATAATCGCCGCAGTCAACATTGGGAGTATAGTCGGTCTTGAGCTTGCCGCGGAGAAGATCGGCTGCAAGAGCAGCGGTCTTGCCCATGGGCTTACCGGCTGCATCAAGGACGTACCACTTACGGGTAACGGATTCCTTGGTTACCAGGGTAGTAGACATATTTTGTGCCTCCATATAGATTAAATGTTTTGACATTTTGTGAGTGCGCTGATACAATTTACCGTAAAGTATCCCAAACGCGCTTAATCTTTATACCACAGTGTCAGATGCCTGTCAACATCAAATTTAATTTACGGATTTGAAACTCCTCAAATCTCAAAAATTCTCTTTAAATCTCAAAAATACTCAAAACGATATTTTAATTAAAAAGGAACGTTTTATGAATAAGCTTCTCAATGAATTTACGGGCACGGTCCGCCGTGCGGTAGACGATTATAATATGATAGAGGACGGGGACAAGGTTGCGGTCGGCGTGTCCGGCGGCAAGGACTCGATGCTGCTGCTCGTCGCGCTCAACCATCTTAAAAGCTTCTACCCCAAACACTTCGACCTTGAGGCGATCACAATAGAGCTGGGCTTTGAAGGAATGGATTTCACCCCCGTCAGGGATATGTGCGAGGAGCTTGAAATACCGTACACCTGCCTTAAAACGGACATCAAGGAGATAGTTTTCGACATCCGCAAAGAGGATAACCCCTGTTCCCTGTGCGCGAAAATGCGCCGCGGCGCGATAAACGACGCGATCGGCCAACGCGGCATAAAAAAGCTTGCCCTCGGCCACCACTTTGACGACGCGGTGGAGACCTATATGATGTCGCTGCTGTTTGAGGGACGCATAAGCTGCTTCCGCCCGGTCACGTATCTCGATCGCAGCGGCGTAACGCAGATACGCCCGCTCATCTATGCCGGAGAGCAGAAGATCACAAATGTCGCGGCGGCGCTGGAGCTGCCGATAGTGGAAAACCCCTGTCCGCAGGACAAGGGCAGCAAGCGCTATGAGATAAAGAAAATGCTTTCGGCTCTGTGTAAAGATTACCCCGACATGAAGAGCAAGATCTTCGGCGCGATGCAGCGTATGCCTCTTCCCGGCTGGGCGCCGAACGTCAGCTATCATGATATGAAAAACGGAAAATAACTTCAACCATCGGTTGACAAGAGCGGAAAGCCGCAGACGGCAATTCGCTCTTATTTCTTAACAGGAGGCAATTCTATGCTTCATCTTATTATCGGCAAGGCCGGAACAGGCAAAACGGCGGCGATAATCGAAAAGATACGCGGCGCGGTGCAGCGGCGCGAGGGCGGGCATATGTTGATAGTTCCCGAACAGTACAGCCATGAGGCGGAGCGGGAGCTTTGCGAAAAATGCGGCGATACGATGTCCCTCTATGCAGAGGTTTTCAGCTTTACCGGGCTTGCACGGCGGGTACGCTCGCAGTGCGGCGGCGGCGTGGCGGAATATCTTGACAAGGGCGGACGGCTCCTGTGCATGTCTCTTGCTCTCGGCAGCGTTGGCAGCAGGCTCAAGGTCTACGGCGCGGCTGAGAGGAAAAGCGAGCTTCAGGCGATGCTGCTTTCCGCAATAGACGAGCTTAAAACCGCCTGCATAGGCGCAGACGTTCTGACGGAAGCGGCGCAGGAGTGCGGCGGCGCTCTGGGCGAGAAGTTGTACGACCTTGCGCTTATTTACGAGGCGTATGAGGCGGTCGCTGCCAACGGGCATGCAGACCCCGCAGATATGCTCACACTGCTTGCCGGGCAGATACCGGGAAGCACGCTCGGCAAAGACACGCATATTTATATAGACGGCTTTATCGACTTTACCGCGCAGGAGCAAAACGTCATAGCGGCGCTGCTCGGTGCCGGGGCGGAGGTCACGGTGTGCCTCACCATAGACAGCATGGACGGCGACAACGAGATATTTGAGATGAGCCGCAGAGCCGGGCGCGCCCTTATCGCCGCAGCGAAGGAAAACGGAACGGAATACTCGATAGAGCTTTCCGAAAAGAAATGGAGCAAGGACGCCTCTCTCGGCTTTTACGGAGATATGCTCTTCAGCTACACGAACGACAGATACGAGGGCAAATCTGCGGTAAGTCTCCGATACGCCGAAAGCGTGACGGCAGAATGTGAATTTGCCGCGGCGAAATCGCTTGAGCTTGTGCGCGACGGTGGCTGCCGCTGGCGTGATATAGCTGTCGCGGTACGCGGTTTTGACGACTACCGCGGGATACTTGCGAACGTTTTTGAACAGTACGGCGTCCCCCTTTTCATCAGCGGCAGGAGCGAGCTTATGTATAAGCCCCTTCCGCTCATGATAAGCCTTGCATACGAGATATGCGCCAAGGGCTGGGATGTTGACGACGTCATAAGCTATATGCATACTGGACTGACCGGACTTGATGAAGAGGAAAGCGATCTTTTAGAAGGCTATATATTCAAATGGCAGCTGCGCTCCTCCGCGTGGATGAGAGATGAGGACTGGAAGCAGCATCCCGACGGCTACCGCGGGGAATATGACGATGAAACCCTTGAAAGGCTTGCGGCGGTAAACGCGGCGCGGCGCAGGCTTGCCTCTCCGTTATTGGAATTTCAGCGCGCAAGCGCTCAGGCGCAGACCGCCGAAGAGCAGTGCGCTGCGCTTGCGGGGCTTTTTGCGGATATAAAGCTCCCCGAACAGTTGGAAAAGCGCGCTTTGCTGCTTGCGGAAGCGGGGCGCGGAGAGCTTGCGCAGGAGTATGCGCAACTCTGGGACATCGTTGTCTCCGCCCTTGAGCAGACCGCCGCCATTCTGACCGACCGCCCGATGGACAGAGACGAATTCGGCAGGCTCTTTACCCTCATGCTCTCAAAATATGACATCGGGACTATTCCGGTGTCTCTCGACAGGGTGTCTGCGGGAGACTTTGACCGGATGCGTCGGCGCAGTATAAAGCATCTCATAGTTCTGGGCGCGTCCGATTCGCGCATACCGCAGAGCGGAGACAACGGCGGCGTGTTTACCGACGTTGAACGCCGCCGTCTTTCCGAACTGGACATAAATCTCGGCAGCGGCGCGGACACGGAGCTGTGGCGCGAATTTTCGCTTATATACAACTGTCTCACTCTGCCCTCTAAATCGCTTAGCCTGTGTTACAGTCTTACCGACGGCGAAGGGCAGGCGCTGCATCCGGCGTTCGTTTTCAACCGGGCGCAGGCGATATTTGATATAGATCCGGCCGCCGTTTCTCTTGACGATATCCGCATGAGCGCGCCGTCTCCGGCGCTTATGATGGCGGGGCACGCCATGCGCGGCGGAAGCGCCGCGGAACAGGCGGCAAAGGAATATTTCCTGCACACGGACAAAGAAAGATGCGAGGCGCTGAAAAAAGCTTCGGAGATGACAAGAGGGCGTCTCTCCCCCCATGCGGTAAAGGTTCTTTACGGTGACAGGATGAGACTGAGCGCGTCAAAAATAGACAAATTCGCCTCGTGCAAATTTGCATACTTCTGCCAATACGGTCTGAAAGCGGAGGCTTACGAACCGGCGGGCTTCCGCCCTCCGGAAATAGGCACGTTCATGCATTTTGTCCTTGAAAACATGGCAAGAGAGGTCAGGGAAAATGGCGGCTTCAAAAAGGTTGACGACTCGCAGATAGGCAAAATAACAGATAAGTACGTCGAAAAGTATGTGCATAACGAGCTTAACGACTTCAACGAAAAGAGTGCGAGATTCGTATATCTTTTCAGGCGGCTTTGCCGCGATGTGCGGGCGGTCGCCGCAGATACGGCGGCAGAGCTTCGCAAATCGGATTTTGAGCCGCTGGATTTTGAGCTGAATTTCGGCGACGCATCAAAATTCAGACCCGTTGAGCTTGGAAACGGCGAGTATTCCATGACGCTTACCGGAATAGCCGACAGGGTTGACGGCTGGCTGCACAAGGGCAAGCTGTACCTGCGCGTGGTTGACTACAAAACCGGAAAAAAGAAATTTTCCATGTCGGATGTTTATTACGGCATGGGGCTGCAAATGCTTCTGTATCTTTTCGCGCTGCAAAGCGACGGGGAAGCGCTTTACGGACACGAGATAGTTCCGGCGGGCGTGATGTATCAGCCTGCGCGCAGCGCCATACTCTCCTCCGACGGGGACATTGATGCTGACGAGGCGGAGAAAGCAAGAAGCAGGGAGCTTCGCCGGAGCGGTCTCGTGCTTGAGGACGACGCGCTTATAAACGCATGGGAAAACGGCGATGACAAGCGATATATCCCCGTAAAATTCAAGGGCGGTGCGCCGTCGGCGGACGACGTGGCGTCTCTTGAGCGCCTCGGCAGGCTGTCGGCGCATATAAAGGGCTGTCTTGCGGAAATGGCGTCGCAGCTGCATCGTGGCAATATTGCCGCCGACCCTTATTACAGGGGGCAGCAGGAAAACGCCTGCCTCAACTGCGATTATTTTGACGCCTGCCATTTCTCTGACGGGGAGAACGGCGAGCATTGCAGATACCTGAAAAAGCTTAAGCCGGAAGCCGTATGGAACATGCTGGAAGGAGGCGGGAAAAATGGCTGAATTCAAACCCACGATATCACAGCGGCAGGCAATAGAGAGCCGCGGCAGCAATATCCTCGTCTCGGCCGGCGCGGGCAGCGGGAAAACAAAAGTGCTGACCGAACGGCTCATGTCGTATCTGACCGACCCGTCGTCGCCCGCAGATCTCGACAGATTCCTCATAATAACCTACACCCGCGCCGCGGCGGGAGAGCTTCGCGGCAGAATAATGGAGGAGCTTTCAAAAAAACTCGCCGAAGACCCCGGAAACAGGCATCTCAGAAAGCAGAGCGCGCTGTGCGCAAAGGCGCAGATCGGCACGATACACAGCTTCTGCGCCGATCTTCTGCGGGAAAACTGCCATCTTGCGGGGCTTTCTCCGGATTTTAAGGTTCTCGACGAGGACAGAGCCACGGCAATGAAAGCGGCGGCTCTCGACCGGGTGCTTGAGCAGAGATATGAAAAAAGCGATAAGTATCCCGGCTTTATTCTCCTTGCGGATACGGTGGGGCAGGGTCGTGACGACAAGGCGCTTTCAGCGATCACATTGACCCTGCACGGGAAAATGCAGTGCCACCCCCGGCCGGAGCTGTGGGCAGAGCGTCAGGCGGAGCTTATGAACACCGCCTGCGCGGACGCGGGTGACACCCCGTGGGGGCAGGAGATACTCGAAAGCGCCCGTACATCAGCGGAGTTCTGGAGCGCGGAGCTTGACCGCCTCATCGGGCAGGTCGCGGGGAACGAAAAGGTCGCCGCGGCGTATCTTGAAAATCTCGAAACTACCGCCGCCGGGATACGTGAGCTGCTGCGTGCGGTAAAACTCGGCTGGGACAAGGCGTTTGATTGTCCGCCGGTCGAATTTCCGCGCTTGAAGCCGCTGAGAAATTCGCCTGACGTGGAATTGTCTGAACGTGTGAAGGCTCGCAGGAAGGCATGCAAGGCGGATATGGACGATCTGCGCAGGCTCTTTTACGCGCCGAGTGAGAAGCTGCTTGCGGAGATAAGGGACAGCGCTCCCGCGATGACCGCGCTCCTTGAGCTGACGCTGGATTTCGACAGAGCGTACTGCGCGGAAAAACGCAGAGCCGGGTATGTAGATTATTCCGACCTCGAGCATCTTGCAGCGCGGCTGCTTACCGATGAAAGCGGCGAACCTACGGCGCTGGCCCGCAGGCTTTCGAAGCGCTATACCGAGATAATGGTGGACGAATATCAGGACGTAAGTCAGGTTCAGGACGCGGTATTCCGCGCAATTTCCGATAACGACCGCAATCTTTTCATGGTGGGCGATGTGAAGCAGAGCATTTACCGCTTCCGCCTTGCCGACCCCGAGATATTCACGCGGAAATACCTCTCCTATGCCAACGCCGGTGAAGCCCGCGAGGGCAAGGCGAGGCGCATAATGCTTCAGGAAAATTTCCGTTCACGCCGGGAAATCCTCGACTGCGCCAACGCGGTCTTCTCCCTGTGCATGTCGCGGGAGCTGGGTGATATAGACTATGACGCGGACGCCTCTCTCAAGTACGGTGCGATAGGCTATGAGGATGATGTGCCAAAGCCCGAGATACTTCTTATCGACCTCAAGGACGCCGCCGGAGCCGACGAGGAGGAAACGCCGGATAAGATTGCCGTTGAAGCACGTGCGGTCGGCCGGAAGATACTTGAGCTTATGGACAGCGGCATGACCGTCGGCGGCAGGAGCGTGGAGTTCGGCGACATCGCGCTTCTCATGCGCTCTGCCAACAGCGTTGGCGGCATCTACCGCCGTGAGCTTTCCGCGATGGGTATCCCCGCTGACGGCGGGGAGAGCCGTGAGTTTTTCACTTCCGTTGAGGTGTCTGCCGTTATTTCGATGCTCTCCGTCATAGATAATCCGCATAAGGACATCCCGCTTATCGCCGTGCTGCGCTCCCCCGCATTCGGCTTCAGCGCGGATGAGCTTTCGGAGATACGTGGCGCGAAAAGGGACGGAGACTTTTACTCCGCTCTTGTAAAAAGTGCGGAAACAAGCGCAAAATGCGCCGCTTTTCTCGAGGAAACGGGGAAATTCCGCGTCCTTGCGGCGGACATGAGCGCAAGCGAGCTGCTGTGGAAGCTTATAAACGCTCTCGATCTGCTTGCGATATGCTCTGCAATGACCGACGGCAGGCAGCGGCGCGCAAACCTCATGGAGCTTGCCGAGCTCTCTGAAAAGTTCGACGCGACCGGATACAGAGGGCTGCATCGCTTCGTGCTGTGGCTTAAACAGCTTGCGGAAAAGGGCGGGGGCGTCGCCGCGCATAATTCGGACGGAAGCTCGGTGAAGATAATGACGGTGCATAAGTCCAAGGGTCTTGAGTTCCCCGTGGTATTCCTCTGCGACACCGCAAGGAAGTTCAACATGTCGGACAACCGGGACACCGTGCTTATCCATTCAAAACTCGGGCTGGGGCCGAAGGTATATAACGCCGCCAAGGGGATACAATATCCTTCGCTTGCGCGAAACGCCATCGTCCTGCGTTCAAAGCGGGAAACGCTGTCGGAGGAGATGCGCCTTATGTATGTAGCGCTCACCCGTCCGAGAGAACGGCTTTACATCACAGCGGCGGTCAGGGACGTGCCGAAATTCATGGAAAAGCAGCGCATGGGGCTGACAGTTCCGATGTCGCCGCAAAGCCTGTGCTCAGCGGGCGCGCCGATAAGCTGGCTCGTCAGCGCGGCTCTTGCCGACGGGGAGGAGCATCTTGCGATAAGTGTTCTCTCTGCCGACGGGCAGGGTGAGAACATTCAGGAAAGCGTCGGAAGCGCCGCTCCGGATGCCGATGCGGCGGCGGAACTTGCACGGAGACTTAGCTTTACATACCCGCACAAGGACGCGCAGGAGCTGCCCTCAAAGGTCACGGTGACGGAGCTGAAAGGCCGCATGGAGCAGGACGCCGACGCAGAGAGTATCGCGCCGAAAGTCCGCCGTGCTTTCCGTATGCCAGACTTCACCAAAAAGGATAAGCCGCTCACAGGCACGGAAAAGGGCATTGCCACTCACCTTGCCCTGCAATATATGGACATCTCCGAAACCGGAAGTCCCGAGGAGATCGAGCGGGAGATCGAGCGGCTTTTTGAGCGGCGCTTCATCTCCCTGCGCGAAAAAGACGCTGTCGATGTGCAGGCGATATTCAGACTTTTTGCCTCCCCGCTGGGACAACGTATGCGCAGTGCGGACTTCATGAAGAGAGAATTTAAATTTTCCCTTCTTTGTTCCTCGGAGGAGCTTCTCGGCAAAGCGGAGGATGAAAAGATACTTTTGCAGGGCGTTGTAGACTGCTGCATTGCCGAGAACGGCAGGCTGACTGTCATCGACTATAAGACCGACAACGTGCATACCGAGGAGGAAGTGCAGAAACGGAGCGCGTTCTACGCCGGACAGATAAGCGTCTATGCCGCCGCGCTCAGCCGCATATTCAATATGGAGGTCGGAGAGTGCGTCCTTTACTTCCTTGCGGCGGGCAGAGCCGTGACACAAAAAGTTCACAAATAAATTTCGGTTTTTATGGAAACTTTTTTGCGCCGGATTCGTATATAAGAGTGAAAACAAAAAACACTAAAAAATACAGGAGGCGCATTAAAATGATGAAAGAAAAAACTATCGTGTGTGTTGGCATTGTTCTGATCCTTGCGATTCTCACTACGTGCGCTTTTTATTACGGAAGCAGCGAAAGCCCCGCAGTGAAAAACGACATGGAGATATCCGGCAGGATCGTCTCTTTCGGACTGATAAACGCAGCGGGTCTGTCGGCAGAGACCGATTTTCCGCCTGTTGAGTTTCCGCCCGTAGGATTTCCTCCGGTCGGATCGGCGTCCGCTGCGGCGCTCTGACACAAATCAGCTTGAGCCAAGCCCGCTGCGGCTTTATGCGGCGCGGACTTGCTGCTTATAGATAATTTCCTATCCTCTCTTTTCTCTTTCTCCCTGAATATCCGACGGTCTTCAACGGCTGCCGGATATTCTTTTTGCCTTTGGCTGCACTTCGCTCTGTGCCTCAGTTGTTCGCCGCAGGCGAACAATTCGACACTCGCTCCGTGACGGTCTGACGGGGAACGGATACACACCGCATTTCATCGGAACTGTCGGGCTCTTTTTGACAAGCTGAGCAGCGGCAAATGTAAATTTTGCCGCTGCCCCTGTTTTGACCTATATTTAATTTTCAGTCCGCTAATCTGTGCGCGCCGAAATTATTTCCCGCGCTCCCAGACGAGAAGTCCGGCGCGGCGAAGCACGGTGTAGAGCGCGGGCCAGAGCACGGTAACTACAACGGTAGAAATAACGGCGTTTGTCAGCGTAGCCAGAGAACCGATCTTTGCAAGCGCCGCCGCCATGTCCTGAGGGATGCCGAAGAGATAGGTTTTGTAGAAATAGCCGAAAAGCGGATCGAGCACCACATTGCAGGCAAGAGCGCAGGCGGATGAAATGAGCGCTATGCGCGTCTGCGCCTTGACGGACTCTTCCTTCTCGATGCTGAAAAATCTGCGGCTCACAAGCCCAACGATCAGGCCGATCACAAGCTTGAGAACAAAGGTTTTCGGTGCGCTTGTGACATAGCCGCTGAAAAGGTCGGCAACGGTCAGGCCGATCGCGCCCGCAGCGCCTCCCCAGCCCCCGCCCAGAAGCAATGCGCCCAGCACGACCACGGCGTTTCCGAGATGCACCGCCGTGCGCTCCGTCCCGACGGGAATATCAAAACGAAGAAACTGAAAAACCACAAAGGCCAGTGCCGCGATCAGTGCGCCCTGTGTCAGACGAAGAATTTTTTTATGATTCATGTGAAGTATCTCCTGTTTTTGGAATGGCATTAAGATACTCTCTTCTCTGGTTATTTCAAATATCCAGATTCGTTATTTTTTATATAACCAGATGGACATACACGGCTTTAAAGCCCAAGACCGTCGGCTGAACGTTTCAAGCCGACGGTCTTGTTTTTTTGATTTTTCGCAATTCCCCGAAACGCCTGTGCTTTTCGGAAGAGGGTCATACTCCGTCGTCGTTCAGATCGGTGACGAGAGCGTCCGTCTTTTTCAGGATATCGGTGATCTCTTTTATTTTGTACTTCCCCACACAATGCTTCACGATCTCGGCATAATTGGCGGCAGCCGTGTGCTGCACCGCTGAAAAGACCTGCTCCAGCTCATCCATATACACCCCGTGAGCGATAGGGAAGCTGTACCGGTACGACACCTCGCCTGTGCTTTCATCATAATAAAACGCGCCAAAGCGTTTATCATAGTTTATTTTTACTATCGCCTCGCAGAGAAGATACTCATATGTTTTATCCGCTGTGATCGGGAGGATGGCGTCGATCCGGCAAGCCCGCGGCGATTCCTCAATGTATACTCTCATATTCAGATTGCAATTCTGAAGATTAAAACCCAATTGATAAACCACAATATCCGGTCTTGAAATGAATTTGCTGTAACGCCAGCCGCGTTTATCAAAGAAAGCCGTGACCGCAGCCGTCGCCGTTTCCATAAACTCCTGTGGATCATCACAGGATCCGCCGTTGAACGGGGTATCCACTGCTTCCGCGATACGCTCTTCTACTGATCCGTCCGCCTGCTCTTCCGCGGCATCGCCGCCCAATTCCGCCTGTTTTGCTTCAAGCCGCCGTATCATGGAATCCGTTTTATCGCTGCGTTTTTCGTCATTTTCAACCTGCCCGATCAGATCTCTTATTTTTTCAACAGCCACTTTGATCTTCCTCTTTTTATTAATCTTTTTTTAAGCTTATTCTTGTTTTTTCATATAGGGCAATATATAATATAAAAGTATTTTACCAGCCTCTTGCCGCACGCGTCCTGTCGCTGCTGATCTTTGCGCTCCATTTGTTCACCACATAGGTCGTTGGCATCCACGCGATGGTTCCTTCGGACTCTTTGTCGTTCATCATAAGCTCAACAAGAGAATAGTCCTTGTACTTTGCATAGACCTTTACCTTGCATCCGTCCTTCGCGTACCAGCGGACATCTCCGTCGGGCTCGATGTAAAGTTTCTGTCCTCTTGCCGTGCCGCGCTGTGCCTGAACATACTTGATGCAGATGTCGTCAATGTCGTTCATGTCCTCAAAATTGGGAAGCATTATGTCTGGGTCGAACTGATAGATGCGGTAAATAAGGTCGTCATAGATTTCCTGAAGCTTCTGGGCATCCTTTTCCTGACGGGACACGCCCTCAAATTTTTCGAAACCGCTCTGGTGATCTGCGCAAGCGGTTATGCCGATCACAGAAAAGAGGCAGACGGCTGCCAGAACAAGGGCAGTAAGTCTTGTAAGTTTTTTCATGTTGATTTCTCCTTATTATCTTATTTTGAATATTTGCTCCTGATGATACGAATATATACCGTATCTGAAAGGAGAAGTTTTTAGGTTTTTCATTCGCGCCGCTATCAACACACTATATAAAGGAGTGCCGGTCTATGGAATATACGGAGCTTATATGGGACAGATATCTCAGCTCTTTTGACAGTGAGCTTGCGCAGCTGTGGGATCTTATGGGCAGCAATCTGCTGAAAGCGGCTCCTTCCGCACGTGTCGCGGTTCTTAAAAAGACTGTCGTCGATTTCTCCTATTCCAGCCGCTTCATGCTCATGCGGCTTCTTCAGGCACGTGCCGGGAGCGACGGCGGGTTTGAATACGTCGGCGAGGGAATACACTGCTCCTTTACGGACATAAACGCCGACCATGCCTCTTCCATGAGTGCGGAGGAAAGCGAAGCGTATGAGCGCGTGCTCGCGGACATCGCCCTAAGATATGAACAGGACGAGGAATACAGCCGCTATCTGATAACAAAGGCGTGGCACACCCCGGAAAGCTACGAGGAAAAGCTGGGGAAAACGGCAGGCGCGGCAAAGGCAAAAAGGCTTGCCAAGGAAATGTACCGGACAAGGCTCACCCGGCATGAGGCTTTTGATCTTGGCCATGTTCTCGGCTTCACGCTCAACGAGATGCAGCAGTTTCTCCTGCGCGTTTTCGACACGGGCGAGTGCATGCGCTTTACACGCTCCGAGGATATAATAGAAGCTTATGCCTTTTTAACGGGCGCCGATCTTGAAACCACGGAAAGGCTGAAAGCGGAGTACGATAAAAGCTCCGCCGGGGTCGAAAAAAACTTATCTGTCAGGATGGAAGGCTGGACGGCACTTGCTCCCGCTATACTCGGCAGCGGCACGTCGGAATGGATGCACCATCCCGACGACAGGGACGAGCGCTTTATGACGTGGCTGCTAAAAAACGCGCCGCATCTGGATATACCCTCCCGTTCCGCACAGACGCTCTACCGCAATCTGCTTGCGTTTGTGTGCAGATTTTCTGACGATACATACACGGGCGAAGACTCCTCCGATCTGTCGCAGCTGATGAAGCTTATTGACGATGAACCGAGTGAGGAGGCGCTTGAAATGATCCCGGACGACAGGATGCTGCTCGACAAAAAGTTTTCGGACGCGCTGCTCGGGACGGTCGTTGAATGCCGCAACCGCTATCTCGGTTCGTTTGCCGTTTCCGCCAATAAGGATATGGAGCTTTCCTCCGCGGACGCAACAAAGGATTTCAAAGAGCACGTATACAATATCCTGCTCGGCAGAGACGAGGTAGAAAAGAGCGATATGCTGTATCTGCTGTGGATAGCGTCGGGGCTTTGCTGGTGCTTTGAAGCGACGGATGAAAACCTGACCTTTGAACATCTGTGTGATTTTCAGCGCGTATGCGAGGAATTTCTCAGGGCGGCAAACCTGCCGGAGCTGTATTATCCGCACGTAATGGAGACGAGCATTTTCCTGTCCATAGTCTCAAGCACCGCGGAATACGACCCCTCCGAGACCTATGCGATACTGTGCGAAGAAATAAAGAATCCGAGAAGAGCGCCGAAGCCCAACAGAAAGCACAGCGAGGAAGAACAGCTTGCGATCGTAAGGGATTGGATCGTGCGGAAAAAGACAATAAGTCTCGGCGATTTTGCCGCGGAATACGAGGTAAGCCCCAAATCCGTTTCCCTGTGGCAGAAAAGATTCAGAGATAAAGGAATGCTTTGAAGCGTGAGGGCAGAGAAATGAGAGATACAAGGCATCCGCTTCCGCCCGGCACAAAAATAGGCTTTGAAAGCGGAAGCGTATATGAAATATCCGGAGAGCCGATAGGTTTCGGCGGGGGCAGTATTATTTATCCCGCCGTCAGATATGCAAAAACCGGTGATACGGCGGTCAGCGACGGGTTTGACTACGTTCTCAAGGAGTGCTTTCCCGTCTGCGCCGCGCACGACTTTATCCGCCGCGACGACGGAGAGATCGTACCCGAGACGGAGAGTGCGGAAGCGGAAGAATACCTGCTCCTTTGCAAGACGATGCAGCTGCGCGAGGAAGCGATAAGCAAAAGCCTTTACAGAACCGCGATACATGCCCTGCCCATCAAGGAATCCGCGCAGCGGGAGGAGTGTGTTCTGCCCGGTCGGGACGGGCGCGTCATCGGCAACGTTTTCACCGTAATGGATTCTCTTTCCCTCAAGGGTACAGCGCTTTCCTCCTGCGTCAAAAGCCGCATGATGCTCCCTCTGCGCCAATGCTTTTCCGTCGTGCGGCAGCTTCTGTATGCGCTGAAGGAAATACACGGCGCGGGCTTTCTGCATCTTGATGTCCAGACCGGCAACATTTTTATACAAGGCTCACTCACGGAAGGCGAAAGCATCCTCACGCTGATAGATTTCGGCTGCGCAAGGCCGCTGACGGACGGGCATACGGACATGATTTCCGACCGTATCGTTTTCGTCACGCAGGGCTTTGCCGCGCCCGAAATACTTCTGCACAACGACGGCACACTCGTGCTGACTCCGGCGGCGGATATATATTCCGCGGGCTGTGTTCTCCTCAACCTGCTGACCGGGAAAAGATATACCTCCTCCGAGCTTATTTCCAACCGGAGCGGGAGATACATCGACGCGATGAAGCTCTACCGTATCAATTGTCCGCGCCACCTGACGGACAAGCTCCAGCGCATAATAGCAAAGGCGCTGGAAAACGAACCGTCGGAGAGATACCGCTCCGCAGATGAAATGCTTGAGGACGTCGAGGCTTTCCTCAACGCTCTGCCCCTTACGGTCACTCCCCTTTCAAACACCGCTTTCAGCGCTTTCATCTCATACCGGCACGGCGATATTGACAACCGCGCCGCGCTTGAGGTGCAGAAGCGGCTCGAGCGCTTCCGCGCCCCGAAAGAAATTTCCGCCGTGCGCAGGCCGTTCAGGCGCTGCTATGTGGACGAGGGCGAACTTTCAAGCGGCTATGACTATGCAAAGCAGCTCAGGGAAGTGCTCAGAAACTCGGAATGGCTCATTGTCATCTGCTCTCCCGGCACGGGCGATTCCCGCTGGGTCAATGAGGAGATCGACATTTTTCTTGAATATCACGACCGCTCACGCGTTCTGGCGCTTCTCACCGGCGGAGAGCCGGAGCAGTCCTTTCCGCCGCGGCTTCTTGAGGAAACGCCGGGCGGCGATCTGCTTATCGCGGCGGACGCAAGGGGTAAAACGCTTAAAGAGGTGCTTGGCAGGATAAGGGGCGATGCGCTTCTGAAGCTGGCCGCGCCCATGCTCTCCACGACCTTTGATTCCCTTCGGCAGCGGGAAAAAGTATACCGGCTGCGCCGTGCCGCCAGCGCCGCCGCCGTCATGGCAGTCATCGCATCCGCTTTCGGCGTATACGCCGCCGACAGAGCCTCCACTATCGCCAAGCAGGCGAAGCGCATAGAGGAGGAGTATGAAGCCGCGCTGATCAACGAGTCGATGTTTCTCACCGAACAGGCAAGCAAGCGTCTTGAGGCAGACGACACAACAGGCGCGATAGAGCTTGCTCTGCGTGCGCTGCCCTCCGAAACGCAGGACAGACCCGTGCTTGCCGATGCGGAAAAGCTCCTTGCAGACGCCGTCGGCGCGTATGTGATGCCCGGATATGAAAGCACATTCAAGGCAGTAAAACGCTTTTCCTCGGAGAATGTATATAAAATGCTCGCCTGCGGCGACGGAGAGCATATTCTCACGCTTGAAGATGAATACAAGCGCGTCTGCATAAGGGATATTGATTTCAGGCTCATTGATTCCGTATACTTATCGGAAGGCATCAGCCCGCTTGATTTTTCCACTGAGCGGCTCATTCCGGACAGACCGGAGATGCTTATATTAAGCTATTCAAAGCTTTACCGCTGGAACTATGAATCGGGTGAGCTGACGCAGCTGAGCGATAAATATATACATGAGCTTCTTCTTTCGTCCGACGGCAGTTTTGCCGCGGTAACTTATACTGAGTATGACGAGTCGTTTAATAAGGCTTGTTACATTGCGGTAATGGACACCCGCACAGGCGAGGTATCAAAGAACTATCTGCTTGACGATAAATTTTCCGAATTTGAGTACACCGAAGAGCTGCTCGTTTTTGATCCAGATGAAAAGGGACTGTTTTTCTCGCTTTCGGATTCCCTCCTGAATTTTCAGGAAAGCGCGCTCAGCACTATCTTTTATCTTGACCTCTCCTCCGGCGCCGTCAGCGAAGTTGTCACCGTGCCTGATTATATTAATGCGATAAAAGTGATCGATAATTATCTTGTCGGATGCAGCTCCTATGATTTGACGGCGCACATCGGCGAGGGCATCTTCAATGATTCAAGAGCGGCAAATCTGTTTATATTCGATCTGGAAAAGGGCGAAACCGTCTGCTGCATTGAGGAAGAAAGGTTCGGCGTGGGCTATGACTACCGCATAGAACCTGTAGACTATACCGACGGGAGCGTACACACAAAGGCAGCGGCTTTTGTGTTTGCCGATTTCTGCGAGCTTCTTGATCTCAATGCCGGTGAAAAACTGCGCAAGTATGATTTCGGCTCACCCGTGATTTTCAGCAGGATTTCGGAAAACGGCATATACGCCATTCTCCGCAGCGGCTGTATGACATCGTTTGACTTCACAGAAAAGACAGTTCCCGCCATAATGAAATACTTCCTGCCGGAGCTTGAGGATGTTTGTATTCCTGCCGACGGCGGACATGTTTTTGTCCGCACACTGGATGCCGTTGTAAAATATGAGTTAGGCAGCTATGATGATAATTTCACCGAGCTTGCAATGTCTTCCGACACCTGCGGGAACATAATAAATTACATGTATGAATCCGGCGGCGCGCTGAGCCGCTTCGCACTTCTTGACGGAGGCAGGCTCTATGTGACCGATACACGCGAAAACACCTGCACCGGCATAACGCTCCCGTCTGCCGAAAGCGGCGAAGCCGGATATTCCGATACGGAGATTTCTCTTTCAGGCTCCTCCGCCGACGGTGAATATTTCTATCTCCGCTCAACTCCGCGCTACTATTCCTACGATTATGAGTATAACCCCGGCGAGTTCGGATCTTATATAGTGTCCCTGCGTGACGAAAGCGCGCTTTTGTCGGAGGAACCGATATACTCGGACAAAAGCCTGCACGTTGAGGACGCGGCTTTCTTTGGCGGCAGAATGTACTATGCCGCGTCAGAGGAAAGCGGCGGAATACGCCTTTGCTCATGGACGCCGGGGAGCGCCGATGTATCGACCGTCGCCGTATATGCCTGTCCCGGCGGCTGCTCGTTTGCTCCGTCCTCACTCGGCGTTACGGACAAGTACATCCGCTTCGCGCTGAAAAGCGGCTCGGAAGAAGACTGTATTTTTGTGGCTTTTGACAGGGGCGGAAACCGCTTTCTCTCCGTCTCCGGCGCGTTTCCGGATACCGGCGCGGCATTGACGCATGAGGTGTTGTGGGATACATATATCTGGGATATTGAGCGCGGCGAAGCCATGTACCTGCTCTGCACCATGGCTGACGACGGCTCGAGCGCACTTTCGCTGTGCATACGCGGCATTGACGGCGGCAGTATCAGCGTCGGTCACGCTGCCGCTTACCTCGACGCCGCGCCCAATAAATACGATCTGTACAGGCTCGTACTTTCCCCTGCCGGGCGGCTGTTTGCCGTCGATGACGGTGGTATCACCGAATACTCCCGCAGCGGCGATGTCCTCAACCGCGTCGAATCGAGCGGACGTTTCGGTTCCTATTCGCTGTATAAATATTTTGATTGCGGCTTCATCGGCGATGAGCTGATGGTCGTCTCCGTCTACCCCATGACCGCCGTTATCGTTCTTGACGACGGCGGCGCCGCGGCGGAAGCGGTATTGGGCAATTGTGTGGGCTTCGATAGGCTCGGCAACAGTTTTATCGTATTTGCCCAACACTACAACAATGACAATAGCAGCAGACCCGTACTCGGCAGCTTTCACCGCTATTCCGCACAGGAGCTTATAGAAATGGGCAGAGCCGTCATAGGCTGAACGATGCAAAAACCGTGAACATCCCCATGTTCACGGTTTCAGGCTTTTGTATAGCTTAATCGCAGTCGATTATGACACAGGCGGAATCGTCGTCCGGGCGGTTTTCTGCGATGTACTCAAGCAGCGCCTGACTGTTCCTGTCTGCGGCAAGTCCCGCTTTTCCGAGGCGTTCGCCTCTCCGGAACACGCCGTCCGCACCGTCGCTCATCATGATTATCCTGCCGTAGGCTGCCACGCTTCCCGAGTACACCCTGATGTGCCGTGCGGCGTCGGGGGAAGTGGTGAGCCATGTCTGGTTAAGGCACAGTCCGTTTTCCGGCGGACTGAGATTTCTTGTTTCTCCGCCGCGCACCCCCGCCACGCGCCCGTCGCCGAGATGCGCCAGCACATATCTGCCGGAAACGGGATCGATGGCCATCGCTATCAGTGTCGAACCGAACTCAAAAATATCCGCCGAATGTTCTTCCGCCGCACGTTCCAGCCCTGCGCGTATCGTCCTTGCCAGAGCGTATTGCAGTTCGTAAAAATCCCGCTGCGCACGGCAGGCGGTCACGCCGCTCGATCTGATATATTCCGCCGACGCAGCAAGGCTTATGTACGCGCCCTCCGTGCAGTATCTTTTTCTGCTCTGCCCGTCTGCAAGACCGTAAAAGCAGAAACTTTCCGTCTCAATAGTCAGCACCACATCCTCACAGGAGCGTCCCTCGGCGGCATGTACCCTCCCGGCTGACGTCAGAACCGTTGATTTAAGCATATCCGCCTCCTTATCCGATATGACACGTCTTCCGTTTGTTTCTTTAATATACTCTCTTTTCAGAACACGCATTTTTAGGTTTTGCGTTTTTCATCCCCACGCAGCAGTCCGGCGCGGATATGACCGCATACTGTTGACAGGCGCGGCCGGAAAGCGGTATTATTGGGAAAAATATGCGTCAGGAGGGAAATTATGAGGATCGCAGTGATAACCGGCGCGTCTGCCGGAATAGGGAGAGAGTTTGTTTACGCCGTTGACAAAGAGGGGCGCTATGACGAGATATGGGTTATCGCAAGAAGGAAAGAACGCCTTGAGGAGCTTCAGGGCGTGTGCGCTAACCGCATTCGTCCGATAACGCTCGATCTGTCGGAGCCTGAGAGCATAGGCGAATACAAGGCCATGCTCGAAGCGGAAAAGCCGGATATCTGCCTGCTGATAAATGCCGCAGGCTGCGGCGTGTTCGGCCCGTTCGCGGAAAACGATCTGGAAAAGCTGCTTGCCAGCGCACGTCTCAACGCACTTGCCCTGACCGGAATGTGCCGCGTGAGCCTGCCGTATATGCGCCCGGGCAGCAGCATTATAAACATGGGTTCAAACTCCGCGTGGCAGCCCGTGCCGTATCAGGCAGTATACGGGGCAAGCAAAAGCTATGTGCTCAGCTTCTCCCGCGCCATCGGCAGGGAGCTGAAAAGCAGCGGCGTTCACGTCATGTGCGTCTGCCCCGGCTGGATAAAGACGGAGTTCCAGAAGACCGCACATCATGACGAATATATCCGCTATGTGGATAAATGGTACGGTCCGGACGAAGTGGCAGCGCAGGCGATGAAGGATCTAAAAAAGAAAAAAGCCGTCTCTATACTCGGTCATCCGGTAAGACGGCAGGTTCGCCTTGTCAAGCTGCTGCCGGTAAATCTCGTCATGGACATCTGGTGCAGGCAGCAGGGTATAAAATGATCACCGCGTCAAAGCGGCTTATCAGTATTATTAAGGGAAAAAGACAGACTCAGCGGCGCTCTCTCGATTTCAGGTCGTGAGGGCGCCGCTTTGCTGCGTACCGGGGAAGCTATGCCGGCTGCCCGGTATGCGCGTACTCCGGCGCGCCGCGCCCTGCATCTGCCCGGCCGATCATGACCGTCGCCGTGAAAACGCACTTGACTTCATCATAATCATAGTCAAAATCGCCGCCGTACTTTTTCAGCGTCCGGCGGATGCTTTTTATTCCGTATCCGTGATATTTCCCGTTTTTCTTTGTCGTTATAAGCCCGCCGTGATCGTCGGTCGGTTTTTTATCGCAGCTGTTGCTGATTACAATGACGTCATATCCGTTCCTCACCGTGCTTTCAAGGCTGACCTTTTTCTCTCCGGACAGCTCCGCGGCCTCCACCGCATTGTCAAGAAGGTTTCCGAGCAGCGCCACCAGATCGGTCTCGCTCATCGTTTTCAGGCAGCAGGAGCGTACGTCAAACGCGAAGTCTATGCCCAGCATCTGACATTCGGTCACATATTTATTGATTATCACATCAAGTATCTTGTTCCCGCTCTGGCAGAGCCTGCTGTAATTTTTCAGCTGATCCAGCAATTTTTCCAGATATGCCGCTATCGCCGGATCGTTATTGAGGCTCTGGATCGCAAACAAATGCTTTCCAGCGTCATGGGCGTATATCATGAGCTGGTCGTTCTGATGCTTCATAAGATCGTAGTACGCCTTCTCCGTCTGGAGCATCCGGTTCTCGTTTCTTACAATGGCCAATTCGCTGTCTTTCTCAACGCTGTGCCGGAAGGTTATGTACAGCACCACCGTACCCGCAAGCAGAAGCAGACTTGTATCCGCCAGCAGCACCTTATGCTGATCGCTGAGTATCCCGTGGGCGCAGATATACCAGAACACCAGCAGCACTATGAGCGTGATCATCGGATAGAGAAAAAAGCTGACTGATATCGGCGGATCGCCGCTTCTGCGGTCAAGCGTCGGGCGCAGGAGCAGTATGCACGCCGCAAAGTACAAAACCTTGCTGATGCCTGACTCTATCGCCAGAATACCCACGTCGGAATTATAATTTGTTATATTGCCGCCTATCAGTGAGGATACGAGAAAAACCGTAATAAATTCAAATATTATGGACAGCAGATCCATAAGCACGGAGTATATCGCCGCCGTACCGGGTCTGAACTTAAAGCAGGATACCGCAAAGAGAAAGTTCATTACTATGGTATACGCGACATTTATCCAGACCGTATTGGAAAAGAGGATATTAACGGCAGAGCCGGAGGCGAAGATCGCCGCGCCGATAAGCAGTACTGCGGCACTGCCTCGGCGTCTGTCGGAAACGCGGGAAAAGACCGAGTATGCGATCAGCATTTCAATCATGTAGATAAACAGTGATATCTCTATATTCAGCATACTCATCTTCTCCTCAGGTACTCAAACCAGAACTTGCGGAAAGCCGCCTGTTTGCGGGACGCAATTGAAATTCTCTCTCCATTGACCATGGTCAGCTCGGAGTAGCAATATGTTTTCACATAATGCAGATTTATAATGAACGAGTTATGTACCAGAAAGAAATACCGCACCGGCAGCCTGCCGCACAGCCCGCCAAAGCTTTCCTTTGCGGCAAATATCCCGTTTTTGGCAGTGAGAATGACCTTTCTGTTGTCTCTCCTGACATAAAGTATATCGTCCGCGGCAAAGCGCTTATATATGCCGTTGCTGTTGAGCATCACGTTAATGTAAGCGCCGTCGATATATTCCATCGCCTTGTCCAGTCCGGCAAACAGCCGCTGTGAGTCAAAGGGCTTCGGCAGAAATCTGAAAGCGCGCAGATCCATTGCGTCGTCCTGATATTCTTCAAAATTCGTGATGAAAAACAGCGCCAGTTTGCCGTTGCGCCGCCTCAGCTCCTTGGCAAGCGCAATCCCGTCCACTTCATCCATCTGAATGTCCAGAAAAGCCAGATCAAAGCTTTCCCGCCCGCGCATTATCTTTTTGGAGGACTCTGAAACTGTCAGTTCGCAGGCGATTGAATGCTGTTCCATATAATAAAGCACATATTCACGCAGCTGCTCCAAAGCATAGGTGTCATCATCGCATATCAGAACTTTCATGCCCTTCACCGCCCATAAAATAAAAAAGAGCGACAGATAACCAAATCTTATCACTCTTATCGCATCATGTTATAAAACTGCCGTCAGACTATCTGCCGGTTTTCGATATATGTTTTAAGAAGAATGGCGACCATTTTCTGTTCCGATTCCGGTAAGCTTTCCACAAGCGCTTCTATTTCCTTTGTCTTGCTGTTCGATCTGCCTATCAGGTAATAGTCAGGCGTTTCTCCCAGCACCGCGCATATTTTAAATATCAGCTGAGTCGTCGGAACGCATATCCCCCGCTCAACGCTTGATAAATGATTTTTCGAGTAACCGATCTTTTCTGACAACTGTTCCTGCGTATACCCCCGCGTTTTCCGGCGGTGCATTATTCTTGCCCCGATCAGCTTATTATTCAAAACTACATTTCCCATATGATCACCACTTGTCAAAGATAATAACATTGACAAGGTCAAATTAAAACACTGCCTTACAGCATATATCCGCTGTATCATTATTAATAAATAAAATACTGTATTTATCCGTTCAGTAAGTAATTTCCGCAATTTGACGCGATTTATCTGCATTTCGACATGCCGTATTGTAATTACGCACCTAAAATGCTAAAGTCTGTTCGGGAGGTGTATAACATGAAAACATTAAAAAAGGTTGCCGCAAAGGCAGCAAAGGCAAGCGCTGTGCGCGAACTCAGAAGAAATGCTAACAGCACTACCTGCGGAGCATTCTATCAGCCCAAGGCTCCTGCCGCTTTAGCGCAATTCAAGAAATCCGCCAAGTGATTTCTGCCCTCGCTGAGAAGGCCGTAGACTATATGATATCCTCAGGAATAATTTCTGACCAGGAAAAAGATTTATATGTCTACGGCTTTTTCATGCTCCTCTCAAGGCTTCTCTTCCTGCTTATGAGCGTGCTTTTTGGTATCTTGTTTGACGTGCCCGCAGAAAGTATCGTTTTCTATTTTGCGTTTTTTATTCTCAGAAGCTATGCCGGGGGCATCCATGCCGGCAGCGAAGCGGCCTGCACCGTCCTTACCTCCCTGTCCATGTTTTTGTCGGTCATGCTCATAAAGCTGTGCACGGTTTTTTCTGCCGTTATTCTGCCGGGGATATTATTGCCCGTTTCTTCGCTGGCGGTCATGCTTCTCTGCCCGATCGACACACCGGAGAAAAGGCTTTCCGCAGAGGAGAAAAAAATATATAAGAAAAAAACCGCTTTTGTCTTAGCGGTAATCGTTATTCTTGGCGTCACGGCCCTGATTTTGAGACGGTACGGCTTCTTCTTTGCCTGCACCGTCAGTATTGTGCTGGAAAGTGTGCTCCTCGTATGCGCGAGACTTCGGGAACGCGGAAAAAATGAACGCGCCTGACAAGCCTGCGTCAATTGCCTGTCACGCCGCGTTCCACGCACCGCGCCATATGTTCCGTGAGCGGATTTCGGATATCCATTTACATTAAGGAAACGGCAGGCTCTGCTATATGAATCCAACTGCTGAAAGTTTCAGGCAGCCCATGCCGGTTACTGAAATTCATTTCTTCCGCGGCCTCGGCTCTTATCCCGTATGCCCGCGCTGCAAGCTGACCCTTGACAGAGAGTACC
This sequence comes from bacterium, assembly GCA_963617275.1. Lineage (GTDB taxonomy): Bacteria > Bacillota > Clostridia > Oscillospirales > Oscillospiraceae > Limivicinus. The sequence goes on along the minus strand of CAVENX010000043.1, from coordinate 46,495 downwards.
AGCGCTTCTGTGACCGCTGCGGGCAGCGGCTCGACTGGCTGCATTACGGGGAAGCTCTGCCCAAGCCCTGACCTTCCTTGTCCGAGCCTGCGCGGCAGCGCCTGAGGGGTTCCGCTTTTTTCCGGCGGCAATTTCTCATTGAAATTCCGAAAGCATTTTAAGCGCTGCCGCGGGCTTCATTCCACGCTCGCCGGTCATTCGGCACATACGCTCGGTAAACGCGTCCCAGTCAAACCTTTCGCCGGTCTGCTTTTCGGTGAAACGTATGCAATCTATTATATTCTCCGCCTCTCCGGTAAGCTCGAAAACCGGCGGCGGAGCTTTTTGTTTTTTCGGCGTTTGCTCACGCGGGCAGGATACTATACTGCACGCGCACACTCCCGGAAGCGCCTCTCCGTCCCGTCCGAAGACGAATGTCAGCGTGCTCAGACCTGCCGTCCTGACATTCGGGAAGCCATGCATTATCATCACGGCGCGCTCCCCGTCAACGCATACCGTTTTCCCGCGCTCCGCACCGCTTCCGCCGATGCTCTCATCCGCCGCGAAGACTGCGCCGGCACAGTCAAGGCACTGCTTGAGCCCGCCGTCTATTTCCTCATGCTTCTCCCGGAGCCGTGCGCCCGAAGCAGAGCCGACAAAGCTGTCCACAAGCGTCGGGACAGAGATAAAGCTTTCGCCGAGCGCATATTTTTTCAGTCCTCTCACGGTTCGCCGCGGAGAATGTGACAGGAAAAGGAGCATCCTCTTCCATGTTTTCAGCCACCATGCAAAATCCTCGAGTGTGTCGCGCACACCGCGTCGGCGCCGGTGCGCCGCATATTTCATCATTTGTTCTATTCCGCTCTCCCTCCGCTTCGTCCGGTCAAAAGCGGCTTTTGACCGGACGTTATTATCAGACCTGCTGAAGCTTCATCATTTCCTTGCGCAGTCTGTCGATTATCCGCTTTTCGAGGCGGCTGATGTAGCTTTGTGAGATACCCATGATATCCGCCACTTCCTTCTGCGTGTACTCCCGCCCGCCGGGCAGGCCGAAGCGCATGAGAATTATGCTCTTTTCCCGCGGCTTGAGCGTTTCTATTGCGTCCATGAGCATTTTGCGCTCTGCGTCGTCCTCCAGGGGCCGCGCTACCTCATCGTCATCCGTGCCGAGGATGTCCGACAGCAGAAGCTCGTTCCCGTCCCAATCGGTATTGAGCGGCTCGTCAAAGCTCACCTCTGTGCGCTGGGAGTTTATCTTTCTCAGATGCATGAGTATCTCGTTTTCGATGCAGCGCGAGGCATAGGTCGCAAGCTTTATGTTCTTGCCGGAATTGAAGGTGTTCACCGCCTTTATAAGGCCGATCGTGCCGATGGATATAAGGTCCTCAATATTCACGCCGGTATTTTCAAAGCGCTTGGATATGTACACGACAAGCCGGAGATTATGCTCGATAAGCAGCTTTTTTGCGTACTCATCTCCGTTGTCGAGTCCCTTTATCGCTCTCTCCTCCTCGTCCTTTTCCAGCGGCGCGGGGAGAGTGTCGCTGCCGCCTATGTAGAAAACCGCCGGCGGTTTTATCCCTAATATTTCAAAAATCTGCTCTCTTATGAACATGATCTGCGGCCTGCAAAGCATTGCCATCCCTCCCGGTTTATTTTGATCGCTGCCGGCACGGCTCCGCCGCGCAAACAGCATTTTTCCGGCATCGAAGTCTTGAAACGTATCAGATTATCCCTTCAAAGCCGTCGCCCCACACTCTTTCCGACACCGCCGTCAGCAGCTCCTTTTCCTCGCCGCCGACAACGACCCTGTCCGCCCTGAACGCGGCCAGCATCCCCTTTGAGCCAACCGCCGTATACGGTATCAGTCTCACGCGGCCGGTAAGCTCAGGCATTTTTGCGGCGGCCTCCGCAAATGCCACAGCGTCGTCGAACGGAAGGCTCTCGCCCTCCGTAAAAAGCCCGCCGACCGCATGCGGACAGGCTACCATCACCCGCTCGCCGGATATGGGATCCCGAAGCTCGTTGCCGGTATCGTGCATCGCCCTGAATTTCACGCACTTTCCTCCAAGCTCTATCTCCACGTCGGCAAAGCTTCTTTCGCACCGCGCCGCCCGGTACCTGAAAACAAGCGTCAGCAGCGCATAGCACAGTGCAAATGACAGTATGAGCGTGCGCATATCAAAGGCAGGACGCCGCCCGGTAAGCGTTATGCAGTAGACAAAGCCGCCGAACGCCGCCGCTACCGCAAGAAAAGCAAGCGAACAGCGCAGCAGGGATTTTTCGCCGCCGTAAGCCGCAAGCGCCATGAAGAGGGCGGCGGCGATCTTTATCACCGGCGAGGACAGAAATTCAAGCCCCGGTATGTACACTGCTGCGGAATACGCCGCCCCGATGAGCGCCCCGGCAAAGTACCTCAGCCTTTTCACCGTCAGCCCGCACACTGCCGCGGTACAGCTCAGCAGCAGGTAATCTATCGCGAGATTCAGGAGGAACAAGCTGTCCACATAGATGATTTCCATGGATGTATTATATGCCGGTGCGCAGCGTGAAATTTGTCGCTATCGAACTCTCTTCACAAAATATTGATTGTCAAAAAGGCTTGGCTGTGGTAGAATAAAATGCTTAAATTTGGTTAGGAGTATATACTTTTATGTGGTTCATTTTTTCGGTAATCGCGCTTTTATGCTGGAGCGGCTCCGATCTTTTTTCCAAAATCGGCTGCCGGGACAGCGAGGATAAATACAGTCACCTGAAAATGGTCATGGCGGTCGGCGCCGTTATGGGTATTCACGCTCTGTATCAGATAATTTTCGGCGGTGTTGAGATAAACGGCGGGATAATCCTTACATATCTGCCCGTTTCCATGCTTTACATTCTCTCAATGACGATAGGCTATGTGGGGCTCCGTTATATTGAGCTTTCCATATCCTCTCCGATATGCAACAGCTCCGGCGCGATCGTCGCCGTGCTGAGCCTTATAACAATGGGCGCCGCCGCGGAGCTTCCCGCCGCGGCATATGCCGCCGTCGCGGCGGTGTGTCTGGGCGTACTGTTCCTCGGCATCACAGAATCCACCGAGGATGAGGAGCTTCGTGCCACACGTCAGGACGCCTCAAATCACCGCTATGCTAAAAGCTGGCTTGCATTGGCGCTGCCGGTGGTCTACTGCCTGCTGGATGCACTGGGCACCTTTGCCGACAGCATCGTGCTTGAAAAGCTCAACGAGGACAGCGCAAATGCCGCCTACGAGCTGACGTTTCTTGCGGTAGGCATCGTGTGCGCAATATATGTGCTCGGCATCAAGAAGCAGAAGCTTGCCGTGCGTCAGGAGGTGCCGAAGTACACCGGCGCGATCTTTGAGACCGTCGGTCAGTTCTTCTATATCTACGCCCTCGCCGACAGCCGCCATGTGGCCTTTGCTGCGCCTATCATCTCCTCTTACTGCGTGGTGAGCGTACTGTGGAGCAGGCTCTTCCTCAAGGAAAAGCTCTCCCTGAAGCACTATCTGTCCATCCTGCTTGTGATTATCGGCGTTGTTATTCTGGGTATACTCGACATATAAGTAGCTCCCCTCCCGTGAAAAAAGCGTTTCCATCATCTTCCCCGGCGTTTTTTCTGATCTATATACTGAAAAAGGAGCGAGAAAATGGCTAAATACAGCAGAGTTCTTATAAAAATAAGCGGCGAGGCGCTTGCCGCCGACAAGCACACCGGCTATGACTTTGACTTTGTGACGAGAGTCTGCGGCGCGGTAAAAAACTGCGTTGACGGCGGTGTTCAGGTCGGCATCGTCATAGGCGGCGGCAACTTCTGGCGCGGCGTAAAGGATGGCGCGGGACATATCGAGCGTGTCAGCGCCGACCGCATGGGTATGCTGGCGACGGCCATGAACTGCCTTGCGGTGTGCGACGTTTTCACCCAGACGGGTGTGAAAGCAAAGGTCATGACAGCCGTTGACATTCAGGGTGTGGGCGAGCGCTACGATACGAAAAAAGCCATGGAGTACATGGAAAACGGCACTGTCGTTCTCTTCGGCTGCGGGACCGGCATGCCCTTTTTCTCGACCGATACCGCCGCTGCGCTGAGAGCCGTGGAAGTACGTGCGGATGCACTGCTGCTTGCAAAGAATATAGACGGCGTTTATTCCGCCGACCCCAGAAAGGATGCTTTCGCCGTCAAATTCGACGAGATAAGCTATGATGAAGTCCTTGCCCGCCGTTTGCAGGTCATGGACACCACCGCGACGAGCCTTGCAATGGACAACGCGCTGCCCGTTATCGTCTTCGCCCTTGCCGAGCCGGAGAATATAGGCAGAGTCGTCGCCGGTGAAAAGGTCGGCACGACCGTCAGCTGATATTTCATATTTGTTCACACAAAAGAAAACTTTATGGATTACAATACAATAACTAAACGGAGGTAAGTTCCATGTCTGACTACAAAGAATTTGAAAGCAAGATGAAAAAAACCTGCGAGTCCCTTACGGCGCAGTTTGCGACCATACGTGCGGGACGCGCAAACGCCGCCGTTCTCGACCAGATACAGGTGGACTACTACGGCACCCCCACTCCGATAAATCAGGTCGCTTCCATCGCCTCCCCCGACCCGCGCTCCCTGCTCATCCAGCCTTGGGACGCGTCCATCCTCAAGGGCATTGAAAAGGCTATCATCGCGTCCGATCTCGGCATCAATCCCCAGAACGACGGGCGTATGCTCCGCCTTGTGTTTCCCCCGCTTACTGAGGAGCGCCGCAAGGATCTCGTAAAGCAGACCAAGAAGTACGGCGAAGAGGCAAAGGTCGCTATACGCAATATCCGCCGCGATGCGATAGACAAGTTCAAGAAGCAGCAGAAAGCCTCTGAGATCACCGAGGACGATTACAAAATAGCGGAAAAGGACATCCAGAAGCTCACCGACGACTTTGCGAAGGAGATCGACAAGATCTGCACCGCAAAGGAAAAAGAGCTTACCGAAATCTGATACCGGTTTCCGGCCGGAACTATTGCTTCCCCTGTTTTTTTCAGGGGAATTATTATGAAAAAATCGGCAGTCAGGGCAGCGCAGTTTTATACGGCGCTGCCTGAGAAATGAGGTAAAACCATGCCCGAAACATCAAAGCCGTGGGATCCTGAGCGGCTTCCCCGTCACATCGCAATAATTCTCGACGGGAACGGCCGCTGGGCAAAGAAACGCGGTCTGCCCAGAACCGCCGGTCATGCCGTGGGCGCGGAAAATTTCCGCAAAATAGCAACCTACTGCAAAAATATCGGTATTGATTATCTGACGGTCTACGCTTTTTCCACCGAAAACTGGAAGCGCCCCCCCGAAGAGGTCAAAACCATAATGAAGCTTCTGGACAAATACCTTCATGAGGCTATCGACACGATGGAGCGCGATCACATAAAAATGAGGGTGCTTGGCGACGTGTCCGGCCTTTCGCCTGAGCTTCAGTCACTTGTGCACAAAACCGACGTAATTTCCACTCATTATAACGGTTTTCAGGCAAATATATGTCTCAACTACGGTGGCAGAGACGAAATCGTCCATGCCGTAAGGCGCTACGCCGAGGATCTTGCCTTGGGCAGCGCGCCCCGACTTGACGAGGAGAGCTTTGGCAATTATATGTACTCCGCCGGTATTCCCGACCCCGATCTGCTTATAAGGCCGGGCGGGGAAAAGCGCATTTCCAATTTTCTCCTGTGGCAGTGTGCATATTCCGAGTTCTATTTCACCGATGTTCTGTGGCCTGACTTTTCCACAGACGAGCTTGACAGGGCAATTGTCGAGTATCAGAGCCGGGACAGACGTTTCGGCGGCGTAAAGGTCAAATAATTTTCTGAAATTCGGAGAAGACTAAATGGTAAAATCAATATCAATTCTCGGCAGCACCGGCTCTGTCGGCAGGCAGACCGCCGCGGTGGCCGAGCACATTGGTATGCCCGTCGCGGCACTGACCGCTCAGTCAAGCATAAAGCTGCTTGAAGAGCAGGCGCGGCGGCTGCATCCCAGGTTTGTGGCGGTATCTGATGAAGAATCTGCTAAGTTATTCAAAATAGCGGTTGCGGATACGGATATCAGAGTGGGCTCAGGTATAGAAGGTCTTATCGAAGCTGCCGTCACGGAAGAATCCGACTGCGTCGTGACCGGCGTTTCCGGCTCGATCGGTCTTAAACCCACGCTTGCGGCAATAGACGCAAAAAAGCGCATTGCCCTTGCAAACAAAGAAACGCTCGTATGCGCGGGCGAAATAGTCATGAAGCGCGCCGCGGAAAAGGGCGCGGAGATAGTTCCGGTAGATTCGGAACATTCGGCAATTTTTCAGTGTCTTATCGGCAGGAAGGCCGGAGAACTGAAAAAAATTCTGCTCACGGGCAGCGGCGGCCCGTTCAGGGGAAAAAAGAGAGCTGAGCTTGAAGACATTACTCCCGAGATCGCCGTAAAGCACCCCAATTGGAACATGGGCGCGAAAATATCCGTTGACAGCTCGACAATGATGAACAAGGGGCTTGAATTTATCGAAGCAATGCACCTGTTCGGCGTAACGCCGGATGATATTCAGGTGGTAGTACATCCCCAGAGCGTCATACACTCTATGGTAGAGCTTGTTGACGGCACGGTCATCGCCCAGATGGGAGTTCCCGACATGGGGCTTCCTATTCAGTTTGCACTTACATATCCGGAGAGAATGGACTCCATGTTCAAGCGCATGGATTTCTGGCACATGAAAGATATGACATTTGAAGCTCCGGATCTTGAAAATACACCCTGCCTGAAGCTTGCAATGGACGCCGCCCGCACGGGCGGCACCGCGCCGTGCATAATGAGCGCGGCAAACGAGGTCGCGGTTCACGCGTTTCTTGACCGCAGGCTCGGCTACAACCGCATTTATGACGCCGCCGCAGGCGCAATAGAGGCCGTAGGCGTCGTACAGAACCCCGACCTTGAGACGGTAATCGAGGCGGACGCCGCCGCAAGACGGTACGTCAGAGAAACGTTTTTGAACGAGACATAAGTGTGCGCTGACCAAATCTCTGATTTGGTCAGCCTGTCGAAAAACCTCAATAAGGTTCTTCGACGAAAGGGCTGCACTACGCTCTGTGCCTCGGTTGTTCGCCGCAGGCGAACAATTCGACACTCGCTCCGTGAGAATGTACATGTGCCGACGGAGAAAATGATCAAAACTGTTTTTGCCTGTGGGCAAAAAACTCTGCGAGGCCTTTTCCTGGCGGATAATGCCTCCCCTGAAAGGGGAGCCATGAGTTGATTCTGTCGGCTATGCCGACACCGCAACTCCTCACTTCTAACTTCTCACTCCTAACTGAGCGCAGCTTCTCACTTTCTATTTTTCCCGGAGGGATCTATGACAGTTATCTATGTATTGTTCGGTATTCTGATGTTCGGCGTACTCATTGCCGTGCATGAACTCGGGCATTTTTCAGCCGCAAAGCTTCTTGGCGTCAAGGTCAATGAATTTTCGATAGGCATGGGGCCTGCGATCGTGCAGAAGCAGCACGGGGAGACCGTGTATTCGCTGCGCTGCATACCTATAGGGGGCTTCTGTGCAATGGAGGGCGAGGACGAGGAAACGGGCGATCCGAGAGCGTTTACAAGCCAGAAGCCGTGGAAGCGTGCGCTGATCCTTGTCGCAGGTTCCTTTATGAACTTTGTGCTGGGCTTTCTCATTGTGTTTTTCCTCTTTATCGACGCCGCCGCCTTCCGTGCGCCGGTTATCGTGGACTTTGCAGAGGGCTGTCCCTATTACAGCGAGGACGGCTTTCAGAAAGATGACCGCATACTCAATATCGACGGACACAAGGTGTATAAGTACAGCGACGTTTCCGACTTTCTCTCCCCCTCTGCGGAGACGTATGACATCGTAGTAAAGCGCGACGGGAAAAAGGTGGAGCTCAAGGACTTCCGCCTTGTTCCTGTCGAATACAAGGACGGGAAAAGATACGGCCTGTACTTCGGCTACGACGACGCCACACTCGGCAATAAGCTTTACTATTCATGGGGCACAACGGCAGAGTTTTCCCGCTGGGTCTGGCAGGGGCTTAAAATGCTGGTCGAGGGCGATGTGAAAATGGACGATCTGTCCGGTCCCGTCGGGATAGTTGATCTCATGGCGGAGACAGGCGAAAACGCCGCGTCATTTACCGATGGGCTGCTGGATATCCTGTTCCTGGCGGCGTTTATCGCGGTTAACCTTGCGATAATGAATATGCTGCCGATCCCCGCCATGGACGGCGGACGCGTGTTTTTCCTGATAGTCACGTGGATAATCGAGTCCGTAACCAAGAAGAAGCTCAACCCCAAATACGAAGGCTATATCCACGCCGCAGGCATGGTGCTGCTGCTGGGGCTGATGGCAGTGATAATGTTCAACGATATAATAAAGATTGCGTTTAAGTGATATGAACAGAGAAAATACAAAGAAAATCAGGGTCGGTAAAATCGAAATAGGCGGGGATGCGCCCGTCTCCGTGCAGACCATGTGCAGCACGAAAACGTGGGATGTCGAGGCTACCGTTGCGCAGATAAAGGCGATGTGCGCGGCGGGAGCGGACATCGTGCGCGTTGCCGTACCCGATATGGCGGCGGCGCAGGCGATAGATAAAATAAAAGAGCAAACGGATGTACCGCTGGTCGCGGATATCCATTTTGATTACCGTCTTGCCCTTGAGGCCGCCGAGCGCGGCATTGACAAGATACGCATAAACCCCGGCAACATCGGCGGTGAGGAAAACGTGAAAGCGGTCGCGGAGAGCTGCCGCCGTCACGGCATACCTGTCCGCATAGGCGTAAATGCGGGAAGTCTTGAAAAGCGGCTTCTCGAAAAGTACGCCCATCCCTGCGCCGAAGCGCTTGTCGAAAGCGCCGCCGGACACATTGCGCTGCTCAACAAATTTGATTTTGACGACATCTGTCTTTCCATGAAAACCTCAAGCGTCCCGCTCACGATAGAGACTTACCGGCTTGCCGCCGAGCGCTTCCCATATCCGCTGCATCTCGGCGTCACTGAGACGGGCACCGAGTGGAACGGTACTATACAATCCGCCGTCGGCATCGGTACGCTTCTGAGCGAGGGCATAGGCAATACCATACGCGTCTCTCTTACCGCCGACCCCGTGCGTGAGGTCAGCACCGGCATTGCGATCGTCCGGGCGGCGGGGCTTCGTCCGGGCGGTGTGCGTTTCGTCTCCTGCCCGACCTGCGGCAGGACGGAGATAGACCTTATTTCGCTTGCAACCGAGGTTGAAAACAGAGTGCGCGATATGAAGCGCGATATTACCGTTGCGGTCATGGGCTGTGTCGTAAACGGTCCCGGCGAGGCACGCGAGGCGGATTACGGCATTGCGGGCGGCAAAGGCAAGGGACTGCTTTTCAAAAAAGGCGTCGTGCTCGGTACATACCCGTATGAGCGGCTGTGCGATGCACTTATTGACTTAATAAACACCGACGAGGATAAATGATGAGCGAGCATACCCCGTTTCTTACCATCTTCCCGGACTGCGTTCCCATGAACGCGTTCGCCGGAGGACTTGAAAAAGCATATGTGACCGAGGTGCGGATAACTGCGGCAGAGAAAACCATGACGATAAACGCATGGTTTTCTTCCATGCCCAGCCCAGCTGAGGAGAGCGAGCTGTGCACAAGGCTCAAAAACGTTTTTGCTCTGAACGGCGTTAAGCTCAACGCCGATTTCCCCGCACCCAAGTCCGCACCCACGGCGTCTCAGCCGTCCTCAGGCGGCGGTGCGGGCGGCAATGTGCTGTTCGGGAGGGCTGTAAAGCAGGCGCCCATTCCCATGAGCAAGGTCGATCTTGAATCCGGCCGCGTCACGGTCGAGGGTGACGTCGTCAAGGTGGACAGCCGCCTCATAGCCAAAAGCGGCGCCGCCGTACTCGGCTTTGACATCACCGACCGCACGAACACGCTGCACGTCTCAAGGTATCTCAAGCCCGAAGAGGATCACTCTGTGATCGACGCGATCCAGCCGGGCGCACACCTTATCGTTCAGGGCGACGCCACATACAGCAAGTATGACGACGATCTTGTGATCGACCCGCGCAATATCGTAAAGGGCAAGAAGTACGTCCGCCCCGACACCGCCGAGGAAAAGCGCGTGGAGCTGCATCTGCACACAAGGTTTTCCACAATGGACGCGCTCACCGATCCGGCGGCTGTCGTGAAGCGTGCTGCCGAGTGGGGCATGCCGGCGATCGCCGTGACCGACCACGGCGTCGCGCAGGCGTTTCCCGATATGTGGAAGGCCGGCAAAAAGAACGGCGTCAAGATCATATACGGTCTTGAGGCGTACTATTACAACGATATGGACGGCAACAGCGCCGTTATCGGCAAGAGCAGGCTTCCGCTCGATGCGGAGTTTGTTGCGTTTGACATTGAAACGACCGGCCTCAATGCGCTCAATGACCGCATGACCGAGATCGGCGCACAGATCTTTTCCGGCGGCACCATTCTGAAAGAGTTCAACACTTTTGTTGATCCCGGAATGCACATCCCTGCGGAGATAACCAAGCTCACCGGCATAAGGGACAGCGATGTGCAGGGCGCGCCGAACGAAAAGGAAGCCATGCAGATGTTCATCGACTTCATCGGCGAGCGTCCCATAATCGCCCATAACGCGCACTTTGACGTCGGCTTTATGACCGCCGCCGCCAACCGCTGCGGTCTGCGCTTTTCGCCGGTATTCATGGACACGCTTGCGCTGTCTCAGGCGCTGTGCCCGGAATTAAAGCGCTTCAAGCTTGACATCGTTTCCAATCATCTGGGTCTGCCGCAGTTCAATCACCACCGTGCAAGCGACGACGCAATGGTCGTTGCGCGCATGATGGACAAGTTTATCCCCATGCTCAAGCAGCGCGGCGCGAAGACGGTTGACGATATTGAAAAGATATACCATTCGCTCCGCCGCACGGACGTAGCGAAGACGTATCACATGATCCTTCTGGCGCTCAACCGCAAGGGTCTGAAGAATATGTACGAGCTTATATCAAAGTCATATCTCAAGCATTTTCACAAGACCCCCAACATTCCCAAAAGCCTGCTTGTGCAGCACCGCGAGGGGCTGCTCGTCGGCTCCGCCTGCGGCATGGGCGAGCTTTACGGCGCGGTCATGAACGGTGCGCCCGACAAGGAGCTTGAGAAGATTGCCTCTCTCTACGACTACCTTGAGATCCAGCCGATATGCAACAACGGCTTTCTTATCGACAACGGCAGAGTTAAGGACAGATACGTGCTTGAGGATTACAACCGCCGTATCTACAATCTCGGCAAGCGCATGGGCAAGCGCGTTATCGCCGCGTCCGACGTGCATTTCCTCGACCCTGAGGATGAGCAGTACCGCCATATCTTACAGGCGGCGAAGAAATTTTCCGATGCGGACAGAAGCTGCCCGATATTCTTCCGCACCACCGATGAGATGCTCAAGGAGTTTGAATATCTCGGCAAGGACGCTGCGCAGGAAGTCGTTGTCACCAACACACGCGCTATCGCCGACATGGTTGAGGATATCGAGCTTCTGCCGAAGGATCTGTACGCGCCCAAAATCGAAAACTCCGCCCAGCAGCTGAAGGATCTCGTCTACGGGAAGATGCACCGCATATACGGCAAAAACCCGCCCGCGATAGTGCAGGAGCGCGTTGACGTCGAGCTTAATACGATACTTGACCACCAGTACGACGTTATATATATGTCTGCGCAGAAGCTTGTGCAGAATTCGCTTGAAAACGGCTATCTCGTCGGTTCAAGAGGCAGCGTCGGCTCGTCGCTGGTCGCATATATGTCCGGCATCACGGAGGTCAATTCCCTTCCGCCGCACTATGTCTGCCCAAAATGCTGCCACAGCGAGTTCATAACCGACGGCTCCTACGGCTGCGGCGCGGATATGCCCGAAAAGGACTGTCCCGAATGCGGCACGAAGATGAAGCGCGAGGGCTTTGATATCCCGTTCGAAACCTTCCTCGGCTTCCCCGGCAACGAAAAAACGCCCGATATCGACCTTAATTTCTCGGGCGAATATCAGGCGAAGGCGCATAAATATACCGAGGTTCTTTTCGGCTCCGATCACGTTTTCCGCGCCGGAACGATCGGTACGCTGGCGGAAAAGACCGCCTACGGCTATGTTAAGAAGTATCTTGAGGAGCGCGGGATAACCGCGACAAAGGCGGAGGAGAACCGCCTTGCTCTCGGGCTTGTCGGCATAAAACGCACGACCGGTCAGCATCCCGGCGGTCTTGTCGTTATCCCGCAGGATATGGACGTTACCGACTTCTGTCCCGTGCAGCATCCCGCCGACGACCCAAACAGCGATATTATCACAACGCATTTTGAATACCACTGCATGGAGGCAAACCTTTTAAAGCTTGACGAGCTGGGGCACGATGACCCCACCATGATACGAATGATGGAGGACATGACCGGCGTGGACGCGAAAGAAATTTCCCTTTCCGACCCGGAAACGATGTCAATCTTCGTCTCCCCCGCGGCTCTCGGTCTGCCCGACGACGATCCTATAATCGGCAAAACCGGCTCTATCGGCGTTCCGGAGTTCGGCACGCCCTTTACCCGGCAGATGCTTGTGGACACCCAGCCCAAGCAGTTCGACACGCTTGTGCGCCTGTCCGGCTTCTCCCACGGCACCGACGTGTGGGCGGGCAACATCCACGATCTCATCGTAGACGGCGTCGCTACGGTCAACGAGACCGTCGGCTGCCGCGACGATATCATGATCTACCTTATCCAGAAGGGCATGAAGCCCGCTCTCGCTTTCAAGACAATGGAGGCTGTGCGTAAGGGCAAGGTAAAGAAATCCGGCGAATTTCCAGGCGACGCCGAACAGCAGATGCGCGATCTCGGCGTACCGGATTGGTACATAGAATCCTGCCGCAAGATAGCCTACCTTTTTCCGAAAGCGCACGCCGTGGCATATGTCATGATGGCGTTTCGCATTGCGTGGTTCAAGGTGCATGAGCCGCTTGCATTTTACAGCGCCTATTTTTACAGACGCAGCCAGAAAGGCGGCTTTGACGCCGAGCTCATGTGCGGCGGCACGGACGATGTACGCCGCAAAATAAATGATATGCGCAAGCGCCAGCTCACCGCGAACGAGGAGGATCTGCTGACGACGCTTGAGGCGGTGTATGAGTTCAATATGCGCGGATTTGAGTTTGCGCCGATAGACCTGTATAAATCTGCGGCGTTCAAGTTCCTCATAACCGAGGACAAGCGCCTGCGTCCGCCGTTTATTGCAATAGGCGGGCTCGGCGAAACAGCCGCTCTCGACCTTGAGAAAGTCAAGGACAGCGGCAGGGAGTTCATTTCCATGCAGGAGCTTTCGCAGGCCTGTCCCAAGGTTTCGCAGAGCCATCTTGACGCGCTCAAGGCTTTCGGCGCTCTCGGCGATATGCCCGAAAGCAACCAGCTCAATCTCTTTGAATTATAAAAGCGCAAAAGCCGGAAAACCTGTACCTTGGGTTTTCCGGCTTTTACTCTCACACGTCTATAATTACGGTCTTTACGCCGTTTCTCTGCGCGTAGACTATGGTGTTCATCGTACCGCCGGGGCGGCCGTTAAAGCAGGTCAGCAGCAGTGACGCTCTGTCCACCATGTACATATTCCGCCGCATCATGCAGTCGGCGCTGTATTCTATCTGCAAGACCGTCACCTTGTCGCATGCGTCAATGAGCCGGTTATAGCGTCTGCGCTGATCGGAGGTCCATCTTTCCGGCTGGGAGCCGCAGGGTATCGCCGCCTCAAGCGTTATATCGGAATATTTTTTTCTCAGCTCAATCACGGCCTCGGCAAAATACATATCGCAGCCTATCGCCATTCCGCATATAAAATGCCTGTATCCCGCTTCGTATATCCCCTCAAGGCGGCAGAGGATCTCGTTTTTAAGCGCAATGCAGAGCGCGTCGGCCTCGTTTGTGCGCCACGGCAGCTTTGCCGGTCTGTGCCCGGAAAAGCAGCACGTTTTCCCCCTGTCCGGCATAACTGTCCTTCCTCTCCTCGTTTTACTGAAATATTATCATATATTCTGCACGATTGCAAAGGCTTTGTTAAATTTTCGTTTTCCGGCGGTTGACAAAAATATATATTACATATAGAATGTTTGTTTGCCGCAGTGCGGCGAAATACGACGGAGCAAGGGCTCTGGCGAGATTGGAGAATTTGATTTTATGGCAAAAGAGAAGAAAGTAGAGCAGATCACCGATATGGAGGTTGACTTTACCCAGTGGTTCACCGATGTCTGCACGAAGGCGGAGCTGGTGGACTATTCCGGCGTAAAGGGTCTTTTCATTCTGCGCCCCTACGGCTACGCGATCTGGGAAAACATCCAGAAGGAGCTTGACGCGATGTTCAAGCGAGACGGTCACGAGAACGTCTCCATGCCCGTTCTGATCCCCGAAAGCCTTCTGCAAAAGGAGAAGGATCATGTCAAGGGTTTTGCTCCCGAGTGTGCATGGGTCACGATGGGCGGAAGCGAGGAACTGCCGGAGCGTCTTTGCGTGCGTCCCACCTCCGAAACCCTTTTCTGCGATCACTGGAGCCATGTCGTCCACTCATGGCGCGACCTGCCGATGCTCTATAACCAGTGGTGCAGCGTTCTGCGCTGGGAGAAGACCACGCGTCCGTTCCTGCGCGGGAGAGAGTTCCTCTGGCAGGAGGGGCACACCCTTCACGCCACTCCTGAGGAGGCCGTGAAGGAGACTCTTCAGCAGCTTGAGGTTTATGCAGATCTCTGCGAAAACTATCTCGCAATGCCTGTTATCCGCGGCAACAAGACCGAGAAGGAAAAATTCGCCGGGGCCGAGGACACATATACAATCGAGTGCATGATGCACGACAAGAAGGCTTTGCAGTCCGGCACTTCCCACTATTTCGGCGACGGCTTCGCAAAGCAGTTTGACATCACCTTTACCGACAAGGACAACAAGCAGAAGTATCCCTTCCAGACCTCATGGGGCCTGTCCACCCGTATCATCGGCGGTATCATCATGACCCACGGCGACAACAACGGTCTTGTCCTGCCCCCGCGCATTGCCCCCGTTCAGGTCATTGTCGTGCCCGTGGCGCAGCATAAGCCCGGCGTTATTGAAAAGGCGACCGAGCTTTACGAGGTTCTCAAGGCTGCCGGTATCCGCGTGAAAATCGACACCAGCGATAATTCTCTCGGCTGGAAGTGCGCGCAGTACGAAATGAAAGGCGTTCCCGTGCGTGTCGAGATAGGCCCCAAGGATATGGAAAACGGCGTCTGCGTGGCGGTGCGCCGCGATAACGGCGAGAAGGTCACAATAAGGCTCGACGAGTTGGCGGAGTGTATCCCCGGCGTTCTTGACGATGTGCAGAACGGCCTTTACGCCAAGGCAAAGAAAAATCTTGACGAGCACACCTACACCGCTTACTCTCTCGAGGAAGCCAAGCAGATACAGCAGGAAAAGGGCGGCTTCATCAAGACCATGTGGTGCGGCGAACTCCAGTGTGAGCTGGATATGAAGGAGAAAGCCGGAATGTCGTCCCGCTGCATCCCCTTTGAGCAGGAACATCTCAGCGATGTATGCGCCTGCTGCGGCAAGCCCGCCAAGCACATGATCTATTGGGGCGTCGCTTACTGATACAATTCCGGACAAAGGCTGCCGTACAGCTCCTCGCAAAAATTCAGGACTTATTTGACCGCGCTTTCCGCCGAGCATTTTGAAAGAGATCAAAATGCTGTTACCGAAAGCCTTGACATATCAAGGCTTTCGACGGCGGTTTATCCGATTTGAGGCGGGCCCTGCCCCCTCAAACTCCCCCGCTGCTCTGTTATCCGGCTTTGCTGCATAATTCCTTGACAGCCTGAGGATCTCAGCTTGTGTTGACAGTACGTTGATAACAGAGAGAAATCAAGCAAAACAGAAAGCAATAGAAAAATGACGGGTTCTGCAAAATTTATCGCAAAACCCGTCATTTTTGGTGGAAATAAGCGGGATCGAACCGCTGACCTCTTGAATGCCATTCAAGCGCTCTCCCGGTTAGAGCGGTTACATACCCCTCTAAACCGGGCTAAAAGAGCGTTCAATACGCGGGCAATCCCAAAACACACCCTGAATGTCTTTCATTATAGTCAAAGAAAGCCCGTATATCAAGGAAAATAATTTTTCTGCTTTGCGTCCCTCCACGGCATGATATAATTTCTGTGTCCATGTTGGAAAGGAGGTGCAGGCATGGAAAAAGAATATATTGCCGGAGAGCCCCAACGATACGAAATTGGCGGTCGCGTTTTTATCGTTGAGCCACGGTACAGGAAAGACGGTGAAAGCATGGCAGACATCTTGCTAAAGCTGATGTTTGCCGACTTGGACGAAGAGATGCGAGCAGCAAATAAAACTACAACAGACTAAAATTGAAAGTATCAATCTGGCAAGTCAGCAAGAGGTTTTTATTCTAACAAAAGCTCCCGTTGCCTAAATCTTTATAGGCAGCGGGAGCTTACTGTTCGGGGACTATTTTAGAAAATCAAAGTCCAATTCAAATGAGGGATCTTTCCTTTTCATTTCTTTTAGTTCCTCAAAAGTGTAGCCGCATTTTTCTTCTATTAGCTTTCGGAGCGCTTTCCTTTCGTCCTCGGATGGAGTAGTATCTTCAATCTCAATCGTTGCTTTACTGCATTCGCTCTGATGGGCTTTATAAAAATCCGTCGCAGCAGTACACAGTTGCCAACACAAAACGCCCAAATCAATATCCAAACTCAGTTTTCCATCAGTTGCCTGTGCAGCTTGGACAAATCTGAGGTCTGGATCTCGATTATAATGAATTTCAAACTTATCAATATTCTTTACTGCATCAGCATTACCTAAATCAAAATTACCGCTATGGAGATATGCACAGCGCAATTTATAGCAAATTTCCTCATCAAAACCATCTTTGAATTTAAGCGCACTTATCGGACTTACATATTCACTATACCACTTCTTATAGTGGTCAGCTACTTTTGTATTTGGATAGGCAATATTCCCGCAAATATCTGGAAGAGTTAACGCAATGCCCAACGCCGAATACGGGTAGCCATCTCGCAAAAGGCCATTGATTTCATTCACGAGTTGTTCAATCATTTCTTCACACCCCTTATATCTAAAAGTTTTTAACATCATATCACACTTTTGAATGTAGCACTACCCCAATCAGAGACTATGGGGCGTGTTCATGTATAACACTACGAAGGGAGGTCACTTCCACCCGGCCAGTCTGCGGACTGGCTTTTTTCATGCCACGAAAAGGAGGTTTGCAAATGGCAGATGATAAGAAAAACATTCCCGAGGCAGCTCCGCCCGCCGAGGCTCCCGCTCCTGCGGTGGAAAAAGCCGCCGTGCCGGAGCAGTCCGCTCCCGAGCCTGCGCTGACCGACGCAGAGACGGTCATGCTGGAACACGAGGGGCAGGCGGCGCTCTTTGAAGTGGGCGAGGCTGTACCCGATCCCGCCGACGCTGTTACCCACGCCGAGGTGGAGGAGCCTGCCACTCCCGAAGTTCCCAAGGCCGAAAAGGAACAGGAGCAGCCGCCCACTCCCGACAAGGGCGATCCCGCCCCGGCACATTCCGGCAAGGTGGTGGATTTTGCCGCCGCCCGTGACGAGGCGGCCAAGGAGGAGAAAAAGGCAGTCGAGCAGAAGCCGCCCACCGAAAAGGACAAGGCTGCCAAACCCGGCAGAGGCCGTCCGCCCAAGGAGGGCAAGGCCGCTCCCGATAAGCCCAAGCCGCCCAAACCTCGGGACAAAAAGTCCCAAAGCAAGCCCACCCCGGAGAAGCCTGCCGTGGATAAGGGCGGCGCTCCCGCTGGTGCGGAGGTCACGCCGGAGCCGTCTGCGCCCCGCGACGCCACCCGCGCCGAAAAAGAGGAAATCGTCTATCTCAACCTGTCCGACCTGCACCCGTTCAAAAATCACCCCTTTGGTGTCCGGGACGATGCGGAGATGCAGGGGCTTGTGGAGTCGGTCAAGGCGGCGGGCGTCAATCAGCCTGCGCTGGTGCGTCCCCGTGAGGATGGCGGCTATGAGATCATCGCAGGCCACCGCCGCCAGCAGGCAAGCGAGCTTGCCGGATTTGCGAATATGCCGTGTATCGTCCGCAACATGACGGACGATGAAGCCATCCTCGCCATGACGGATGATAACCTCCGCCACCGTGAACGCATTTTGCCTACCGAAAAGGCACAGTCGCTCAAAATGCAGGTGGAGGCCATCAAGCACCAAGGCTCCCGCCCCGGTGAGGAGGACAAGGACGCCGGAAAACGCTCCACGCAGGTCGTGGGAGATCGCAACGGCATGAACTATAAACAGGTGCAGCGGTATATCCGCCTGACCGAGCTTGTGCCGGATTTGCAGAAAATGGTGGACGAGAAAAAGCTGGCGTTCACCCCGGCGGTGGAGATCTCATTCATCCGCCCCAAAAATCAGAGGTATATCGCCGTGTCCATTGAGGGGCAGCAGTCCTCGCCCTCGCTGTCGCAGGCGCAGAAAATGCGGGAGCTGGACAAGGACGGCAAGCTCAACGGCGATGTGATCGACGGTATTCTGTCGCAGGAGAAAAAGGAGGTAGACAAGGTGATCATCAATAGTGCGGAACTGGAAAAGTATTTCGGCAAGGACAAGTCCCCGAGGGAAATAAAAGACAAGATCATTTCTCTGCTGGATGACTGGAAAGCCAAGCAGCCGCCCGAGCTGGGCAAGCCCGAAAAGAAAACGGATCTGGAAAAGTGACCTTGGGACTTTTTGTCCCGAGGTCTTTTGTTTCCCCGGATGGATCTTTGGGTTATATCCCCCGTCGCCGCCCGTATTTCAGCATGGCCGGGAGCGGGCTGTCAAGGGTGCAACGCACCGCCGTTTTTGGCGGCCAGCCCTTGACCGCCTGTCCCGGCTATGCTTTTTCTCCGGCAAGCGGCGGGGATATATCCTCCAGAGCCGCCCCCCTTTCCCAAGAATGGGAAAGGGCGTGGGGTTTGGGCTGACCTACTACATTATAAATTGGAGGTTTTCGAGATGAAACGACCCCTTGCGTATATTACCGCCGCATGGTGCGGCAGCGACCACGAAAACACGAAGCTGGCGGCGCAGTATTGCCGCACGGTGTATGAGGCGGGCTTTTCGCCCATCTGCCCGACGCTCTATCAGCCGCTTTTCCTCAATGACGCCGTTCCCGAGGAGCATAAGAGCGGTATCGACATGGGGCGTGACCTGCTCCGCCGCTCTCATGTGCTGGTGGTGTGCGGTCATACCGTCACCGAGGCTATGAAGAACGACATCGCCGTTGCCCAGCGGCTCGGGATCACCGCCACTACCCTTGAGGGCATTTTGACCGTCAAGGGACAGGGGCGCAGATAAGATGATGACGCTCCGGCTGGGGAGCCTGTTTGACGGGATCGGCGTGTTCCCGCTGGCGGCGGTGCGCTGCGGCATTGAGCCGGTATGGGCAAGCGAAATTGAAGAAGCCCCTATCTCCATCACCAAGCGCCACTTTCCCGATATGGCGCATTTGGGAGATGTGACAAAGCTGGACGGGCGGGAGATCCCGCCCGTCCATATCATCACCTTTGGTTCACCGTGTCAAAATCTCTCGCAGATCGGCAACCGCAAGGGGCTTGCGGGAGAAAAGTCCAGCCTGTTTTTTCAAGCCATCCGCATTATCCGTGAAATGAGGGAGGCGACAAATGGTCTATTTCCAGCAATCGCTGTTTGGGAAAATGTCATGGGAGCGTTTTCATCAAATGACCGGATGGATTTTAGAGCCGTCCTATCCGCTTTCACAGACACCGATGTTTCAATGCCTGCTTCTGGAAGATGGGCAGGAGCCGGAATGGTGCGAGGGCGAACGCCTGACCTCTGCTGGCGGCTCATGGACGCCCAACATTGGGCAAGCCCCCGACTGGCACGACGGCAGCGCATCTTTCTTGTGGCAGACTTTGGAGGACGGCGTTCCCACGAAATACTTTTTAAGCCCCGCACAATGCAGTCACTTCCTGCGTTTGGCGGAGATCGCGGGCTGCCCGCCGCCTGCGGAGATCGAGGCTCTTTTATTGAAGCAGGGCGGCGTGTACCAGTCACCCGCCCCTTTCAATGCTTCCGTATGCGGGCATCCGCCAAGGAGCGGACGGAAACAGCGTTCCGAAACAGCTTCGGACTGCCAACTGACCCTTTTCCCACTCTATTAGCGGGCGGCATTTCGCCCTTTGCCTTTTGGTATGAGGACGATCCCGCCGGGGGCTGCGTCCGCTTTCCCACGGAAACGGAATGTGAGCGGCTCATGGGGCTGCCGGAGGGCTGGACAAGGTACGGCGCGGACGGCGAGGAAATTCTATCCTCCCACCGTTACCGGGCATTGGGGAACGCCATCGCGCTTCCCTGCGCCGAGTACATCATGGCGGGGATCGCGGAGGCGCTGACAAAAGGAGGTGCAAATGACGGTATTTGAAGCCTACATCACCAACCTTGGCAAATACGCCGAGGGGCAGCTTGTGGGCGAAACGCTGAAATTTCCGGCCACCACGGAGGAGGTGCAATCGCTCTTAAAAAACATCGGCGTGGATGGTGTGCGGTACGAGGAGTTTTTCATCACCGCCTTTGACGGCGATGTGATGGGCTTATACGACTATCTCACCGAGTATGAAAACTTGGACGAGCTGAACCATTTGGCGCATCTCATTTCCGAGCTGGACAGCGACGAGATCGAAACGCTGGAGGCCGCGCTCAACAAGGGCGACCATACTTCCAGCGTGGCGGACATCATCAACCTTGTTCACAATCTGGACTGCTACGATCTGCACCCCGGCGTGACCGACGATGAAACGCTGGGGCGCATCTATGTGGAGGATATGGAACTGCTGGATGTGCCGGATAATGTGCTGCCCTACTTCGATTTTGAAGCCTACGGGCGGGATATGCGGATCAACGAGGGCGGCCACTTTGCCCCCACGGGCTATCTGACCCGCAGCGGCGACTTCAAGGAGGTGTACCACGGCATCGAGGACATTCCCGCCGAACACCGTATTTTTGCGTACCCCAAATTGAATATCCGGGAGCAGATGGCGGCCTACAAGGAGGTCATAGACCGTTCTTCCTTGGAGGGCGAACGCCTGCACCCAAGAAAGGAGCATGATGACCGCTGACCTTGGGACATTTTGTCCCAAGGTCATATTTCTATCAGAAAGGAGGCGATGACGGCTGGTAGACGAAGATATTTCCCGGCGCACGATTACCGTATCGGTGAAGGCGTCGAAGCTGACCGCCCGGGGGCTTGCCTATGTTGTCCGGGCGGTAGGGCGCAAGATCGCCAAGGCGCGCCGGGCAAAGCAGACGCCCCACGGCAAGCAGACCGTGAAAAAGCTCATGGCGCACGGCACATCCACCAGCAGCCTTGAACTGTCCGGGGGCACAAAGCTCTTTGACCGGGTAGCCCGGAAGTGGAATGTAGACTACGCCTTTTATCAGACCGAACTGGGAAAATACCTGCTGTTCTTCAAGTCCGGGCAGGCGGACGCTATGACCGCCTGCTTTTCGGAATACTCCCGCAAGGTGCTGGGTAAGGCCAAGTCCCGCCAACCCACGATTCCCGAACAGATGAAGCAGGCGGAACAGCAGCTTGCCAAGGAAAAGCCGCCCAAAGAACATATCAAGGAGGTGGCGCATGACAGATAAGCTCCGTAAATATGTGCTGCCCAACATCCCCTATGTGTTCATCGGCTGGGTGTTCCTCAAGCTGGGAACGGCGTACCGTCTGGCGGCGGGCGACGATTTTGCCCATAAGTTTATCGGTTTGGGGCAGACCGTCGGCGCGGCCTTTGCCGATTTCGCCCCCGGCCTTGCTCCCTTTGACTGGCTGGTGGGCATTGTGGGGGCGGTGGCGTTCCGCCTGCTGATCTACTTCAAAAGCAAGAACGCCAAGAAGTTTCGCCGGGATGCGGAGTACGGCAGCGCCCGCTGTGGTGCATAATCCTAAGTGTAAACAAGACCTATATGGACGCAGGAGGGTATGCACATGACTGATTATAGTAAAATCACAGCCCTTTACTCCCGCCTTTCCGTAGGCGATGAGGACAGGGACGGCGGCGAGAGCAACAGCATACAGAACCAGAAGAAATTTCTGGAAAGCTACGCCAGACAGCTAAAGCTGACGAATATCCGGCACTATATCGACGATGACGAAAGCGGCAGATTTTTTGACCGTTCCGCCTATTCCCGCATGATAGAGGACGTGGAAAGCGGCAAAATCGGCGTGTGCATTATGAAAGACCTGACCCGCTGGGGGCGCGACTACCTCCAAGTCGGCAACGCCATGGAGATATTCAGACGGAACAACGTGCGCTTTATCGCGGTCAACAACGGCATAGACAGCGAGAAGCCCGACACATTGGAGTTTGCGCCCTTTATCAACATCATGTCGGAGTGGTACGCAAAGGACATCAGCAAGAAAGTAAAAACGGGCATTACAACTAAAGGCATGAGCGGAAAGCCGATTGCCACCGAAGCCCCTTACGGCTATATGAAAGACCCGGACAACAAGGATTTTTGGATAATCGACGAGGAAGCCGCCGAGGTTGTGCGCCTTATTTTTCGTCTGTTTATCGGCGGGAAGAACCGCAACCAAATCGCCGTGTATCTGAAAAACGAGCAAATCCCTACCCCCACTTTCTACATGAAAGACCGGGGACGGGGGACGTGTAAAAACAAGGCGCTCAATGAGGATAACCGCTGCAAGTGGAACAAAGCCACCTTGACCCATATCCTTACACGGCAAGAGTATTGCGGCGATGTAGTCAATTTCAAGACCACAAAGCATTTCCGGGACAAGCGGAACCACTATGTAGACCGGAGCCAATGGCAGATAACCGAGAACGTGCATGAGCCGATTATTGACCGCACCGATTTTGAAACCGCACAGCGGATTTTAGAAAACGCGCCCGTCAAACGCCCCAACGGGGACGGAGAAATCCACCCTCTGTCCGGCTTGCTTTTCTGTAAAGACTGCGGCGCAAAAATGCACATTCGTATAGATTACCGGAACGGCGGCAAGCGCCATGTTGCCTATTGCAGCGAGTACCACAAGGGGAAAGCCAAGAACCCCAAATGCCATTCCCCGCACATCATTGACGCGGATTTGCTCATGCAGACCATCGCGGAAGTGCTGAAGAAAATCGAGGACTATTCTATCAGCAACCGGGTGGAGTTTGAAGCCTTAGTGAAAAAGAACCTTGCCATGCAGCAGACCGACAAGACCAAGAAACAGCAGAAGCGTATCCCGCAAATCACGACGCGACTTGAACAGATTGACAAGGTGCTGAATAAGCTCTATGAGGACAACGCCCTCGGCACTATCCCGCAAGACCGTTATGAGCAGATGTCACAGAAGTATTCGGAAGAATACTACGCGCTGAAAACGGAGCTTTTCACACTCCAAGAGAAGCTATCCGCTTATGAGAACGCAGGAGGACGGGCGCAGAAGTTTTTGAAGTTGACGGAACGCCATGCTGCCTTTACCGACCTTACCCCCGCCATTCTCAACGAGTTTATCAGCCGGATTGAAGTGCATGAGCGCGACCAGAAAAGAGCGAGATACGCAATCCAGCACATCAGCATATATTTCAACTATATCGGCAAGTTTGAGAACGAAGTGACGCAGCTTGCAGAGCCGACGGAGCAGGAAATCCGGCAAATGCGGGAGGAAATCGAAGAAGCCCAAAAGGAAAAGAGCCGCGCCTACCACCGGCAGTATTCAAGGGAGTACCGGGCGCGAAACCTTGAAAAGCAGCGGGAGTATGACCGCATGAAAGCGCGGGAATACCGGGCAAGGAGAAAGGCGCAGGCAGCCGCCGCACAGCCCACACAGTAAAACAGAATAACCGTCAACCAAGAGGGATTTTCCGAACTACGGGAAATCCCTCTTTTACGCCCAAAGAAAGGAGCCGCCTATGGCAGAACAGACCCCCGACAGTATCATCACGACCCAGAGGAACGGGCAGACCATTGTTGCGGAGTTGTTTTTCAATCACAGCAGCACAGAAACATTCCGCGACAAGCTGCTCAAACTGGTACTTACCGACAATTCGCGTTTATCCGCGTCTGACGGTCAAGAGCCGGAAAAAACAGAAATCTTGCGATAACAGCCGCCCCGACGAACCATTCCCTGTCTGGGCGGTTTCTATTTGAAAATCCTCATTTTCCCCAAGTCAAGAGCCGGGAAAAACACCCGAAAAAAGCCCCTATTGCGTAACAGGGGCGCAGAAAGGAGAGTTTATGAGAACAGGGCTTACGAAGCAGGAAAAGACCACCGATATTTGGTTTGACGAGAAAGACCCGCTGATCCATATCCGCACACACAACACCGACCTCAAGAACAGGCTGACCGCTTATGCCGCAGCCCACCCCGGCGAGTGCCGCCAGACCGACGCAGACCCGGACACGGGCTGCATGGAGTTTGTGATCCGCAAGGGGCGTTTCTCTTTCCGTCTGACCGCCCCATACAGCGAAGAACGGAGGAACGCCGCCAGCAAAGCGGCGAAGAAACATTCTGGCAACTTGACACGCCCTATTCAAAAAGATGTGCTATAATTTTTTTGAAAAAGTTTCGGATTAGATGTAGTATTTGCCGCTGAAACCGTAGTACATAGGTGAAGCCGGAAAGGAGGCGGTGAGATGATAGACGACGAAAAAATCATAGAAATGTTTTTTGGACGTTCAGAACAGGGCATACGAGAGCTGGACATAAAATACGGAAAGGTCTGCCACAATCTTTCCTACCATATCGTAGGCAGCAGGCAAGACGCGGAGGAATGTGTAAATGACGCTTATTTAGGCGCATGGAACGCCATTCCTCCGGCACGACCTAACCCGCTGTTATCTTATCTTGTGAAAATCGTTCGGAACATTTCACTCAAAATCTATTGGAGAAAGGAAGCTGCCAAACGAAGCAGCCATTACACGATCGCTTTGGAAGAAATTGAAGCCTGTATAGCAGCCCCGAACACAGTAGAAGCAGAAATCGAAGCCAAAGAGTTAGCCCGTATCATTGAAGCCTTTTTAGACACGCTGACTACCGAAAACCGCATTATTTTCATGCGCCGCTATTGGTTCTCTGACAGCTACAAGGACATAGCCGAGTTTATGGGGCTTTCAGAGAAAAATATCTCTGTCCGGCTGACCCGTATCCGCGAGAAGATGAAGCAATATTTGATTGAAAGAGAGGTATTCGTATGAATGCAAAGAAGTTTTCCGACGCTATGAGCGAGCTTGATACAAAATATGTCGATGAAGCGCTCAACTACAAGAAGAAAGCAAAAAAGCCCATTTGGGTAAAGTGGGGAGCTATTGCAGCTTGCTTATGCCTTATTGCAGTTGCCATAATAACCGTACCCTCTATACTACCCTCCAAAGACGGGGACGGTACAATAGCAGATGCACCACCAATGGTTTATGTCAATGATACTTTGTATAAGCAGTCTACTAAACAAACATCGTACAACGAATTGAAAGACGATTTCGTTTATCTAGGCGTAATTGAAAGTGATATTACCAACTTACAGAACAATAGCAACGGAAATGCTTCGGACGGTATTCCGAAAGAAAACTTCCAAGCAAATCACCCCATTGTTGGAGCCAAAGTTTATCAGTACGGCAATGACATTGTAGTTGAGACTGAAGGGAAATACTGGTTGTATGAACCTATTGAAGAAAACGCCGAAAATGAAGTTGTTGAATTTCATGGACAGATGTTCAACAAATCGGATTTAAGTGAAGAAACTCTTGAATGGCTTGAATGGTATAATTCCTTATCGTCAGAAGAACAACTTGCTGTTAGTTCAATTCCAGCCGACCTATATACCAATGATGGTGCGGGAACGCTTGATTTAGACACAGAAGAATAATTATATTTCCCCCACAAGGACAGTCGAGAAAATCGACTGTCCTTTTTCTATGCTTATGAGCAGAAAGGAGCGACCAGCCATGACAAAGCCAAGAGAGAAAACCCGCGAGGAGCTGCAAGCCGAGATTGAGGACGGAAAGAAGAAAATCCGGCAGTTTGAGAACCGGGAAAAGATGTTGCGTCAGAAGCTATCCAAAGAGGAACGCAGAACACGCAGCCACCGCCTTATCGTCCGGGGCGCAGTCTTTGAAAGCATTGTGCCGGAAGCAAAGAACATGACCGACGAGGAAGCCACAGCACTTCTCCGGCTTGCCTTGACGAGTGAACCAGCGCGGGAATATCTGAAAAAACGAGCCGAGGGAGCGACAAGCTGAAAATCCCTTAGGAACTAAGGGCGCACTTATACACCCTTACGGGCGTGTGCGCTCTGCCGAGGGCTTATCTCCGCACAGGGAGATTTCCCCGCGCTCCAATATGGCGGCTTTGCCGCAACAAGGGGCTGCACCCCTTGCGCCGCTTTGCGGCTATCCCTGCACACCCACAAAAACAGTACACCCGCCGTTGGCGTCTGTACCATTTTTGCGGGTTTTATTATCCTATCCGGGAGGTGATACCCATAGCCATTTACCATTGGAACGTCGGCATTGTGAGCCGAGGAAAAGGCAAATCAGCCGTTGCCGCAGCCGCCTACCGAAGCGGTGAAAAGCTGACAAACGAATGGGACGGAATGACACATGACTACACCCGCAAAGGCGGCGTTGTCCATACAGAAATCATGCTGCCGCCCCACGCGCCGCCCTCATTCTCTGACCGTTCAACCTTGTGGAACAGCGTGGAGCTTTACGAGAAAGCCGGGAACGCCCAGCTTGCCAGAGAGATTGACGCGGCGCTCCCCATAGAATTATCCAGAGAGGAACAGATCCGGTTTGTCCGGGAATACTGTTCCTCTCAATTTGTTTCTAAGGGAATGTGTGTGGATTTTGTTATCCATGACACCAACAGCGGCAACCCCCATTGTCATATTATGCTTACCATGCGCCCCCTTGACGAGCGCGGCGCGTGGGCGGCGAAGTCAAAAAAGGAATATGACCTTGATGAAAACGGTGAGCGTATCTGCTTGCCAAGCGGCAGATATAAGACGCACAAAGTTGACCTCACGGGCTGGAACAGCCAAGAGAACGCGCTTGTTTGGCGCAAGGCATGGGCTGATATTTCAAACGACTATCTTGAGCGTGCCGGAAGCCCGGAGCGTATCGACCACCGCAGTAACGCCGAGCGCGGCATTGACGAAATACCCACCGTCCATATGGGCGTAGTCGCCTGTCAAATGGAGAAGAAAGGTGTAGCCACCGAGAAAGGCGAACTGAACCGAAATATCCAAAAAGCAAACCGCCTTATACGGGAAATCCGGGCGCAGGTTAGCAAGCTCAAAGAGTGGATTGCCGACCTGTTCAAAGCGCGGGAAAATGCCCCGGAGCAGCCGCCGCAATCTCCCAGCCTTGCAAATCTGCTGATGAAATATTTGAGCGTTCAGAGAGAAAAGAGCCGGAAGTATTCGCAGAGTTGGCAACAGCAGCACGCAGCCGATGAACTGAAAACCATAGCGGCAGCGGTCAACTATCTTTCCGAGCGTGGTATCTCTAATCTTGATGAGCTGGACACTTCCATTTCCTCTGTCAGCGATAAAGCCTATTCAATCCGCGAGGGAATGAAAACTGCCGAAGAACGCATGAAAAAGTTGCAAAAGCTGATTGAATGCGGCAAGAATTATCTGACATACAAACCTGTGCAGGACGAGTATCGGCAAATCCGCTGGAAAGGAAAACAGGAGAAGTTTGCAGAAGCTCACCGCGCCGAACTGACCTTATGGAACGCGGCAAGCCGTTATCTCCATGCAAATCTTCCAGATGTAAAGGTGTTGCCTATCTCTGAATGGAAACAGGAATATGCTGACCTCAAAGCGAAGAGAGATACCGACTACGCCAAACTGAAAGCTACCCGCGCCGAGGTTGCCGAGCTTCAGAAGATACGAAAATGTGTTGATGTTGCCCTAAAAGCCGAGCAGCCGGAACAGACGCAGACCCACACCAAGCGGCATGATATAGACCGCTGAAAGGAGTTGATATTTTATGTACTACACACAAGAACAGATAGACCGCGCCAACCAAGCCGACCTTGTTTCGTTTCTGCAAGGACAGGGCGAGCAGCTTACCCGCGCCGGAAATGAATACCGCTGGAAGCGGCACGACAGCCTGACCGTCCGGGGAAACAAATGGTATCGCCACAGCCAGAGCAAGGGCGGCGCACCCATTGATTTTGTCATGGAGTTTTACGGAAAGAGCTTTACCGAAGCCGTTGAAATGCTGACAGGAGAAAAAGGCGCAGCCCCACCACCGGACAGACCAACCCCCGCGCCCCTCTCTGACTTCCGACTGCCGCCCCGTAGCACCGACGACCGCATAGCGAGGAA
The DNA here is from genome assembly GCA_963617275.1 of bacterium. Taxonomy (GTDB): domain Bacteria; phylum Bacillota; class Clostridia; order Oscillospirales; family Oscillospiraceae; genus Limivicinus. Next base: position 18,132 of record CAVENX010000043.1, on the reverse strand, counting down.
CTACCTCACAGCCGCCCGCCGCATTGATGAAGATGTGTCGGGCTTTTTCTTTTCCACCGGGGATATTTACGAGGAAGCTGCCCACCATAACGCCGTATTTGTGGGGCGGGACGAAAACGGAATACCGCGCTACGCCCACAGCAAGGGAACGGCGGGAAACTTCCGGCTTGATGTGAAAGGCAGCGACAAAGCCTTTAACTTCTGCTACCGGGGCGAGGGCGAAAGGCTTTTCGTTTTTGAAGCCCCCGTTGACCTGCTCTCTTTCCTCTGCCTGTTCAAAAAAGAATGGCAGAAGCAAAGCTATCTGTCATTGGGCGGTGTGGGAGAAAAAGCCCTGCTCCGCTTTCTCTCTGACCGTATGAATATCAAGACTGTTTACCTCTGCCTTGACAGCGACCAAGCAGGAAGCGACGCTTGCAGCCGCCTTGCAGAGCTTGTGCCGGAGGGCTTGACCGTCCACCGCCTTGTGCCGCTTTACAAGGACTGGAATGAGATATTGCAGCACCGGGCAGAAATCGCGGACGGGAAGTATTTGCGTGAAGCGGTCTACGGCTTGAAAGAGCCGCCGCAGGAAGAAACCGTTGATATTATCCGAATGAGTGAGGTTGACACGCAGACCGTTGAATGGCTATGGGAGCCGTATATTCCCTTTGGGAAAGTAACCATTGTGCAAGGCAATCCCGGCGAGGGCAAGACCACTTTTGCCCTACGCCTTGCTGCCGCTTGCACCACCGGGGGAACGCTGCCGGGAATGAAACCCTTGCCGCCATTCCAAGTGATTTACCAGACTGCCGAGGACGGTTTGGGCGATACCGTTAAGCCACGCTTGATAGAAGCCGCCGCAGACCTTGACCGGGTGCTTGTGATTGATGAAGCAAAACGGGAGCTTACCCTGTCCGACGAGCGCATAGAGAAAGCAATCATGCAGAATGGAGCGCGTCTGATTATCCTTGACCCCATACAGGCGTATATGGGCGACAAAGCCGATATGAACAAGGCAAACGAGGTACGCCCCATTTTTCGCCGCCTTGCCGAAGTTGCGGAGCGTACCGGGTGCGCCGTTATCCTTATCGGACACCTAAACAAAGCCGCCGGAGGACAGAGCGCATACAGGGGCTTAGGTTCTATTGACTTCCGCGCAGCCGCCCGGAGCGTGCTTCTTATTGGGCGCGTAAAGCGTGAGCCGAATGTGCGCGTTATCATTCACGACAAATCTTCCCTTGCGCCGGAGGGAAAGCCCATAGCCTTTTGCCTTGACCCGGAAACAGGCTTTGAGTGGATAGGCGAATATGATATAACCGCCGACGAGCTGCTGTCCGGCGCGGGCGGCAACAACGCCACCAAGACCGAACAGGCTGAAAAGCTGATACTTGACCTACTGGCAGACGGAAAAGAGCTTGCCAGCGAGGATATAGAGAAAGCCGCAGCCGACGCGGGGATTTCTGCCCGTACTGTCCGGGCGGCAAAGAAAAACCTTGACGGGCGCATTACCTCAAAGCGTATCGGCGCAGCATGGTATCACGCCCTAAAAAAGTGAACTGGCAAAATCCAAGTGGCAAAACCCAGACACTTTGCCACTTCGCCATTTCACCCCTCTTTTTGCGTCAATAACTCAAGAATACACTTGACAAAACGCTTCATGGGGCAACGAAAAGGACATCAAGCCCTTTGTTGATCCCAAGTTTGAAAACAATATGCTGCTGACCGCCACGGAACGGCTCACCATGAACACCCGCCCGAAAAATCCCGCCAACGCCCGCAACCTCAATTTCTGCGGCATCGGCTCGTCCGGCTCCGGCAAGACCCGCTTTTGGCTCACGCCGCAGCTCCTGCAAGCCCATTCTTCCTATGTGGTGGTAGACCCCAAGGGCGGTGTGCTGGGGCAGGTCGGCTCGTTTTTGCAAAAGCGGGGATACAAAATCAAGGTTTTCAACAGCATTGATTTTTCAAAATCCATGCACTATAACCCGCTGGCGTACATCAAGACCGAGGCTGACATTCTGAAGTTTGTCAACGCCCTCATTTCCAACACCAAGGGCGAGGGCAAGGAGGGCGATCCATTTTGGACGAAGGCGGAAACGCTTTTGTACTGCGCCCTGCTGGGCTACATCATTTTTGAGGGAGCCGAGGAGGATCGCAACATGAATACGCTGGTGGACATGATCTCCGGCATGGAGGTCAAGGAGGATGACGAGGATTTTCTCAACGCCGTGGACTATATGTTCAAGGGGCTGGAACAGCGCAAGCCGAATTGCTTTGCGGTGAAGCAGTATAAGAAATACAAGCTCAGCAGCGGTGTTATATGCTCTAAGTGACCTTTTAATCGGGATTTTTCTCACGGTTAATGAGGACGCTTAGAGCATTTTTCGTAAAGGAGGACAACAGTATGCTGAAAACGAAAATAACACCCCTCTATGAGCGGCTTTCCCGCGACGATGAGCTGCAAGGCGAAAGCAATTCTATCTCCAACCAGAAGCAGATGTTGGAGGACTACGCCCGCCGGAACGGTTTTCCGAACCCTACCCATTTCACCGATGACGGTATTTCTGGCACGCGCTTTGACCGCCCCGGCTTTACCGCCATGATGGAGGAGGTCGAGGCTGGCCGCGTGGAGGCAATCATCATTAAGGACATGAGCCGGTTGGGGCGCGACTATCTCAAGGTCGGGCAGATCATGGAGATCCTACGTGTGAAAGGCGTTCGACTGATTGCCATTAACGATGGCGTGGACAGTATCAACGGCGACGATGATTTCACCCCGTTCCGCAATATTATGAACGAGTATTACGCGCGGGACACCAGCAAAAAGATCAAATCCGTATTCAAGGCAAAGGGCATGAGCGGCAAGCACCTGACCGGCACCGTCCTTTACGGCTATCTTTGGGATGAAAGCCGGACGCATTGGCTGGTGGATGAAGAAGCCGCCGAGGTCGTGCGGCGGATCTTCTCCCTCACGATGGAGGGCTACGGGCCCTATCAAATCTCGCAGATTTTGAAGCAGCAGAAAGTAGAAATTCCCTCCGTCCACCTTGCCCGTCATGGTGAGGGCGTGAACAGAGGGAAAAGTGTCAAGGATATTTACGGCTGGGGTTCTTCCACCATCGTCAATATCTTGAAGAAGCGCGAATACTTAGGCCACACCATCAATTTCAAGACCCGCAAGCACTTCAAGGATAAGAAAAGCCACTATGTTCCAGAGAGCGAATGGACGATCTTTGAAAACACCCATGAAGCCATCATCGACCAGGAAACCTTTGACAATGTGCAGCGCATCCGGGCAAATGTGAAACGCTACCCGGACGGTTGGGGCGAGGCGCACCCGCTGACCGGCTTGATGTACTGCGCCGACTGTGGCGGCAAGATGTATGTCCACCGCACCTACAACGGCAAGCGTGTTCCGCAGTACACTTGCAGCCAGTATAGCAAATACCCCATCGGGACACTCTGTGCCACGCAGCACCGAATCCGCGCCGAAGCGGTACTTACTCTGATTGCTGACACCCTCCGGGCGATTGCGGACTACTCCAAGAACAATCGCGCCGAGTTTGTTCAGACCGTTCAGGACGCACAGACCGCACAGGAGGCAAGCGATATTTCCAAGAAGAAAAAGCGGCTGGCCATGGCGCAGAAACGCGCCGGGGAGCTGGAGAAGCTGATTTGCAAAATCTACGAGGATAATGTGCTGGGCAAACTGCCGGACGCCCGCTATGCCGCCCTTGACGCACAGTACGCCACGGAGCAAAATGAACTGGAACGCGAGATCGTTCAGTTGGAAAAGGCCGTCAGCAGCTATGAACAGAACCGCAAATCTGCCGAGCGGTTTATCGCGCTGGTTGACAAATACGAAAACTTTGATACGCTGACAACGACCATGCTCAATGAATTTGTAGAGAAAATTCTTGTCCACGAACGCGCCCGGAAAGGCAGTCAGGACACCACGCAGGAGGTCGAAATTTACTTCAACTTTGTCGGAAAGTATGTACCGCCCCACTTTGGGAAAGTGGCGCTGACGCCAGAGGAACAGGAAGAATTGCGAAAACGGGAGGAACGCAAGGACAGACTACACCAGAATTATCTGCGCCGAAAGGCCAGCGGCGCACAAAAGGCATGGGAGGAACAGTACAAAGCCAAGCACAAGGCCAAAATGGATGCCGCAAAAGCGGCAATCCGCGCAGAGGATGTGTCCAACGGCGTGTTTATCCCGGTCGGACAGCTACCACCGCAGATACCGCAGAAAGCACCGGCGCAGCCCCGCGCCGCCGTATGAGGAAAGGAGCAGGCGCATGAAAGAGTTGACTTATTCCCGTTGCGGAGATTACTATATTCCTGATTTGAAGTTATCTGAACAGACCGAAACGCCCATCGGGAAATACGGGCATATGCGAAAGCGGTATTTGGAAAAGCATCGCCCCATTCTTTACAACAGCCTGATTTTGCAGGAGCAGCTATACCCGCACCTGTTGGAGATCGACAAGGCGGCAAACGAGCGCATGGACACGCTCATGCCGCAGCTTATGAAAGCTGCTGGTGTGGACGAAGCATTAAAGGCCGCAGATCAAATGCGGTGGGTAGGTTTGATGAACGCATTGAAAGCGCAGGCCGAGGAAATGATACTGACAGAACTGATTTTCGACAAGGAGGGTGAATGAGATGTTGCGCTTTGACCGGATTTTACAGGTCTTTGATGATATTCTCCGGCAAGACCCGCTGTATGAGGTCGTTTCCACCAGCCACGGCTACACGCTGCTGGGGTGGGAGCCGAACCGCGAGGAATGGTACAGCGCTCTGCTACTGGACACGCCGGAGGTCATGCTGGACGCGCTGATAGACGCATATTCCAGCTATGTGGAGGAAAAGGTCACAAACGGCGACCGGGATTTGACCGAGCAGGAGCAGAAAGAACTGGACGCACGGTGTCAAGAGCTGCGGGAGAAGTGCTTGCAGGACAAATAGGCATAGGAAAACGGAGGGTGTCAAACGCCCTCCGTTTCGTTGTCTGATCTTGCGTCAAGAATCGCTTGCGCCGTTGCCGTGAGAATTTTGATTTCCGCATCCGTCAGCTCGTCTAACAGCGTTTCAAACTGCATACGCTCCGTTGACTTGCCCTCCATAGTTTCGCCATGAAGAATCTGATCCACAGAGATATGGTAGCGGGACATCAGCTCTAAGAATACCTGTACGCTGGGATGCTGTCCCTTATTCTCGATGTTGGCGAGATAGCGCGGCGAAATAAACAGCGCATCGGCTGCCTTATTCCGGGATTCTTTTTGCTTTGTGCGCCCAGCTTTGATTGCTGCGCCATACGGCTTGAAGTCGATTTTCGCAACAGGCCGCTTATCTTTCTTCGTTCTTTTAGGCATATCCATTCACCCTACTACATTCTACTGTTCACCTCGTTTTCAAGGATGTGCCTTATTAGTTCATTGCATTAGCTTAAATAAATCATCTATTTTGCACATTCATAATTTCAGAAAATTCCGACAATGCAATTTGGACAAAGTCTTTTAGCATTGTTTTACCTTTCAACTGCTTATAGTACACACCGTAAGAAACAGAACTGACTCCCTCCAACGGAATATAGCTCAAATCAGGGTCGTGCGTAGCGAAAAGATCGGGTTGAATTGCGATACCATAGCCTGCCTTCGCCATAACAACTGCGGCGTCAGCATATTCGCAGAAAAGCAAGTCAGAGACAGGTCGGCTTTCAATCATTCCAGATTGAATTTCTGCAATGCTGTCAGGACATTTAGATGGATCGTTAATAATAAGTATTTCTCGCCTTAAATCATCCCGACAAAGGACGTGCTTGTTGGCCAGCCGGTGATCGGCAGCGCAAACGGCTTTGATTGGAACCTTGAATAGCTCCTTATAGATACCATGTATTTTTTTCTTGTTGCCCTCGTCAAAAGAGATAATAACATCCAGCGATTCATCTTCCAAAAACTTATATAAGTGCTGAAACGGAAGCACTTGAAATAGTGGATGGAAATTTGGATGAATCGCTTGCATTTTCCGCAGAACATTTGACAGCAAGTACAATTCTGCATGGGTATGACATCCAATAGAAAAATACTGGTTCTCCTGTTTGGCTTGTTCCTCAAAGCGTCTTTTTGCTCGCTCAGAAATTCCCAATATCCCTTTTGCGTCATTGATAAACAGCTTGCCGGAAGAAGTCAGCTCTACGGTTCGAGTCGTTCGCTTGAACAGCTTTGTATTGAGCTCTTCTTCTAACGATTGTATCTGCTGCGTAACGGCCGGTTGTGTGACATTCAACTGCTCGGCGGCTCTGGCAAAATTTAGGGTTTCTGCAACAGCAAGAAAGCAATGCAACTGCATAGTATTCATAGCCTGGCAGCTCCTTTATTGATAAACTTTGCTTATCGATAATAACATATTCTAAATTCACAATCAAGTAGAAATGGCTATAATAATCTATGGTGATGCTGATTATCACAATTCTGATTGTAAGAAGCATAACCAAAAATTTTATCAGAAAGGAGCAAAGAAATGCTTAATGGGAATCTTCTCCTGATGCTGCGTCAAGTTGATATATGCGTGAGCTTATATGGGAGCAGCAAGTTAGAAGCGTATGAGATCACCCCGGCACAGGTCTTTATGCTGAATGAAATGTTTTCCATAGAACAGGACAAGCGGCTATGTGCCTCCGATTTGAGTATGCGGATGGGGTTCTCCCGTGCTACGGTTTCCTCTACCTTAAAGCAACTTCGGAAAAAAGGCTATATCCAGATGGACATGGATGCAGCGGATAACCGTAAAAAGCCGATTGTTCTAACGCCAAAGGCATACAGCAAAAAGAGCGTAGTAGTGCAATATATGGATGACCTCACCAAATGTCTTTGCAAAGGTGTCCCAAAGCATGACTTGGAATGCATGGAACAGACATTAAAAACATTTTTGGTAAATGTCCAACAAGAAGCAACCGGGAGGAATGACCTATGCTGAAAACACTTTTGAACCAGCTCGGTGAATATAAGAAAGACTCTATTTTATCGCCGATCTTTACAGCGCTGGAGGCGCTCATGGAAGTCCTGATCCCGCTTGTCATTGCACTGCTGATTGACGAGGGAATCGAATCTCAGGATATGGGAAAGGTATACAGTTACGGCGCAGTCATGCTTGGGATGGCACTTTTGAGTCTGCTCTTTGGTGTTCTGGCCGGAAAATATGTCGCGTCGGCAGCTTCGGGATTCGCATACAATCTGCGAAAAAGGATGTACGAGAACATTCAGACATTCTCCTTTTCCAATATTGATAAGTTCAGCGTTGCGGGCCTTGTCACCCGTATGACGACCGATGTTACAAATATTCAAATGGCTTATCAAATGTGCCTGCGCATTGCGGTAAAGGCACCCTTGATGCTGATTTTCAGCATGGTGATGTGTCTGTTCATCAATGTTCGTCTTAGCCTTATCTTCTTGGCTGCACTTGTCATTTTGGGGCTTTCTCTGGTGTTCATTACTGGAAAGACAACAAAGATATTTGATTATGTTTTTCACAAATACGATGATTTGAACGCAAGCGTACAGGAGAATGTTTCTGCTATTCGAGTTGTAAAGGCATTTGTCCGAGAGGATTACGAAAACAAAAAATTTGAGAAAGCGGCCAATAACCTATATCAGCTTTTTGTGAAAGCAGAAAGTCTCTTGGCGCTTAACAATCCGATTATGATGTTTGTGATTTACGGGAGCATCCTGATGATCTCCTGGTTTGGCGCAAAGTTCATTGTTATTGGTGATTTGACCACTGGAAATCTGACTTCTCTCTTTACTTATGTAATGGGTATGATGCTCTCCCTGATGATGCTCTCTATGGTTTTCGTTATGATTACCATGAGTACGGCAAGCGGACGTAGAATCGTACAGGTATTGGAAGAAAAAGCGGATTTGAAGAATCCGGAAAATCCTATCGAAAATATTGCTGATGGGCGTATTGATTTTGACCATGTGAGCTTTTCTTACAAGCACGGCAGCGGTGAAGAAACGCTAAAAGATATTGACCTACATATCAAATCCGGCGAAACAATCGGCGTGATTGGTGGAACAGGCTGCGGCAAGTCCAGTTTTGCAAACCTTATCAGCCGCCTTTACGACGTGGATAGCGGTGCCGTAAAGGTCGGAGGAATCGATGTCAGAAATTACGATATGGAGGCCTTGAGAAATCAAGTCGCAGTTGTTCTTCAAAAGAATGTTCTGTTTTCGGGCACGATTCTCGACAATCTCCGTTGGGGTAAAGCTGATGCCAGCGAAGAAGAATGTAAAGACGCTTGCCAGCAGGCAGCGGCAGATGAATTTATTGAACGGCTTCCAAACGGCTATCAGACATGGATTGAGCGCGGCGGCGCCAATGTTTCCGGCGGTCAGAAGCAGCGCCTCTGTATTGCAAGAGCATTGCTGAAGAAACCTAAAATTCTGATTCTTGACGATTCTACAAGTGCCGTGGATACGGCTACCGATGCCAATATCCGCAGAGCTTTCCGAACGAAGATACCGGGCACAACAAAGATTATCATTGCACAGCGCATTTCTTCTGTGCAGGATGCAGACCGAATACTGGTGCTGGAGGATGGCAAAATCAGCGGATTTGATACCCATGACAATTTGCTGAAAACAAACGCCATCTATCAGGAAATCTACGAAACGCAGACAAAAGGCGGCGGAGATTTCGACCATGAATCGTGAATGGACAAGAAAGGACAGTATGCTACATGGAAAAGAATAAAAAGGTAAAACAGTTACCTTTGATGAAGCGTGTGCTAAGCGTTGTGGTAAAGGAATACAAGGTTTCATCGATCCTTGTTGTTCTCTTTATTATCGGTTCTGCGTTAGCAACACTTCGAGGAACGCTGTTTATGAAAAGTTTGGTAGATGAATACATTCTACCGTTGACACAGGCGGAAACGCCTGACTTTGGCCCGCTGGGAAAGGCTCTGCTCACGCTGGCTGCGGTTTATGCGCTCGGAATCCTGTGTGCCTATGCCTATAACCGCATCATGGTTAATATCAGTCAGGGAACACTTAGAAAAATCCGAACCGAATTGTTTACCCACATGGAGTCGCTGCCGATCCGCTATTTTGATACTACGCCGCACGGAGATATTATGTCTGTCTACACGAACGATGTAGATACCCTCCGCCAGCTTATCAGCCAGAGCATCCCACAAACAATCAATTCTGTCGTTACTATCCTGATTACGCTTATCAGTATGCTTGCGCTGGATGTTCCGCTCACGCTGCTTACACTAGTAATGGTAGTTGTTATGTGGATCGCGGCCTCTAAAATCGGCGGAAAAGCCTCGGTGTATTTTATAAAGCAGCAGGATGATATTGGCATGGTCAACGCCTATATCGAAGAAATGATGGATGGTCAAAAAGTGGTAAAAGCCTTTTGCCATGAAGAACAAAGTATCGAAGATTTTGATAAAGTCAACGCGGCCTTGCGCGACAGTTCCAATCAGGCAAATAAGCTGGCAAATATCCTGATGCCGGTCAACGCAAACCTGTCGCAGGTCAGTTATGTACTGTGCGCGGTTGTCGGTGCAGCGTTAGCACTTAGCGGCAGTTGGGGCCTGACGCTTGGCACATTGGTTTCCTTTCTGAATCTGAACCGTAACTTCACCCAGCCTGTTACGCAAATCAGCCAGCAGATCAACAATGTCATCATGGCTCTTGCTGGTGCTGAACGTATTTTTGAAATGCTGGATGAACCCTCGGAGGAAGATCAAGGCTATGTGGAACTGGTAAATGCAAAAGAGCAGCCTGACGGTACAGTAGTTGAGACTTCGGAACGAACAGGCGTGTGGGCATGGAAACATCCGCATAAGGCTGATGGAACCGTGACCTATGTGAGACAAGCAGGCGATGTCGTCTTTGAAGATGTAGATTTCGGCTACGATGACTCAAAAATGATCTTGCATGACATAAAGCTCTACGCAAAGCCCGGTCAAAAAATTGCTTTTGTCGGAAGTACGGGCGCTGGTAAAACCACGATCACAAACCTGATTAACCGCTTTTATGATATTCAGAGCGGCAAAATCCGATATGACGGGATCAATATCGGAAAAATCAAAAAGGCAGATTTGCGGCGATCCTTGGGTATGGTATTGCAGGACACACATCTATTTACGGGTACTGTGATGGATAATATCCGCTATGGTCGTCTGGATGCTTCTGACGAAGAATGTATTGCAGCCGCAAAACTGGCAAATGCCGATGGCTTTATCCGCAGATTGCCAGACGGCTATAATACGATGCTCAGCGGAGATGGCGCAAATCTAAGTCAGGGCCAGAGACAGCTCCTTGCAATCGCGAGAGCTGCGGTTGCTGATCCGCCTGCTCTGATTTTGGACGAAGCAACATCCTCTATCGATACGAGAACCGAAACCTTGGTGCAAGACGGTATGGATAAACTGATGCACGGCAGAACGACCTTTGTAATTGCACACAGACTTTCCACCGTGCGAAATTCGGATTGTATCATGGTTTTGGAACAGGGGCGAATTATTGAAAGAGGAACCCATGAACAGTTGATTGCAGAAAAGGGTCGGTATTATCAGCTTTATACTGGCAATGCGGTGGGAGCATGATCCTTTTCTCATGGCACAGTTGATTTTATAAGAGCGACACACATTTATAACATATAATCGATATTGCACACAACAAGACCGTTGAGATCGGCCTTGCGGCGCGAAGCGGCGGTTTTGAAATATTGTATTTCAAGCCGCCGTTTTCCTTTTGAAAAAATGGATTTACGGGGGGTGTGGTAAAGTCGCCCTTTTTTAAGGATACGGCGGTATCCGGGGAGGTATCGCCGTGTCCTTTTTGCTTTTTCGCAGCGTCCATGATCTGCACCAGCTAAAAAAAGCGTAGCCCCTCCATCGGACTATTCCGGCTATGAGTATGAACACAGAAATCATGTAAATAGATTTTATAATTCTTCTGCGCCTGTCTGCGTTTTGCAGACAGGCGCTTTTATATCCTCGTACTTCTGGTCACAGTGTCCAGATGTTCCCCGGTGCCGCTCTCCGCCGTTCCGTTCGGATTTTTCAAAAATCTGAACGGAGGAAAAACGGATGGAAGTCACCATCAATTACAACGGGCAGATCGTGTCCGTAGAAGTCAGCATTGAAGTCTATGAATTTCTTGACCGTGCCGATCACAAGGAAGAAAACCTTGCCCACGAAAAGCGGCGGCATTGGGATGCCCGCGAGTTTGACGAGTACATCGCCTTTACCGAGGGCGTGGGCGTGTTCAGCGAAACCCCGGAGGACTATCTCTGCCGGAAAGAAACGCTGGACGAGTTACTTTCGGTTCTGGATCGCTGCACCGAGGCACAGCGCCGCCGTTTCCTGCTCTATGCGCTGGATGGCATGAGCTATGCGGAGATCGCCGCTCTGTACGGCTGCTCTAAGGTGTCCATCTTTGAGAGCATTGAGGCGGTCAGAAAGAAAGTCAAAAAATGTTGGGCACAGCACCCTAACGAATAAGCGTTTTCGGGCTACCCAGTGAGGGAAACTTCTTCCCATCACAAAAGCGGAGAGGACAGGCAGTTTCAAGCTGTCTGCCCTTTCTGCATTAGGAGGACAGCCTATGAAAACGATCAACCTGAGAAAGCTCTATTTCCCACATTACAGCAAAAATGTATTTGTCGAGGTCAGCGACGAGGTGGCAGAAGCCCTCCTGCTGATGCAGCGAGAGGAAAACAACCGCAGGCGAAAAGTCTACTACCACAAAGCCTACTATTCCCTCGACTGTGAGGACGGTATTGAAACGGCAGCTATCGGCTGGGAGCAACCATCCCCGGAGGACTACATAATCGAGCTGGAGGAACAGGCCGCGCAGGAAGATATGATCCGGAAGCTCTATGAATGGCTGGATGATTTGACACCTGTTCAGCGCCGCCGCATCCATGCCCGTTATATGCTGGGTATGAAAATCAGCGACATCGCCGCACTGGAGCAGATCACGCCTGGGCAGGTCAGCGATTCCATTCGCGGCGGGATCAAGAAGCTGCGCCGCCGCTTTCTGCGTCAGAAGCGGAACGGAAAGTTATGAAACGGATCAATCTGAAAAAGTATTACTATCCGCTCTACGAAACGGACACGATCATTGAGCTGCCGGACGAGATCGCAGACGCCATCGAGGAAGAACACCGCTTGGATCATAATTCCGAGCGCCGCTTGCAGGGACATACCTATTCTTTTGACTGTTCGCCGGGGCTGGAATATCACTTTCTCGAACAAGAGCCCTCCGCCGAGGACGTTTTTCTGGCAGAAGAACTCCGGCGAGAAAAGGAGGAACAGAATGATCTCATGCTGCTGCGGCTGCAAGAAGCGCTTGCGACCTTGACACCGAAGCAGGCTTGTTGTATCAGGGCCCGGTTCGTGGACGGTCTGAAATTCCATGAGATTGCCGAGGCCGAGGGTATCAGCACGACGTTAGCTACCTCGACAACCTACCAAGCGATTGCCAAATTACGCAAGTATTTTATCAAACACGGCTGGATGGAGCCGACACAGGAGGTCACGATATGCACGAAAGCAACGCCGCCAAAGCGGAACAGAAAAAAGCCGAGCAGGAACAGGTCTTGAAGAAAATCCGCCAGTTGGAGAACTGGCAAAAGATTTTATTGAACCGCCAGAGCGACATGGAACGCCGCGCCAGAACCCGCCGCCTGATCGAGCATGGCGCGATTCTGGAGAGCGCTTTTCCCGCCCTTACCGCATTGCCGGGTGAGGAAGTCAAAGCGTTTCTTCTGACACTTTCCTGCCTGCCGGGAGCGCCGGAGCTGCCAAAAGCCGAGGCCAAAAACGGAGAAACAGGGTAACTGCGGGGATTCCAAGGGCGCACTTATGCACCGTTGCCGGTGCTGTGCGCTTTGCCGAGAGCTGTTGCGGTCAAAGACCGCGATGGGGCGCTACGCTCCCCAACCCCCTTGTGCGCCGCACAGAACGAAACATCCGCAAGCGGCTGTTCCGTTCCATGCAGCCGGAGTAACCCCGGCGAAAGGAGGATTACTTATCGCCATATTCCATTGCACCCTCAAAATGGTACAGCGCAGCAAGGGCAAATCTGCCGTTGGCGCTGCCGCATACCGCAGCGGTACAAAGCTCGTAAACGAGTGGGACGGCATGACTCACGACTACACCCGCAAAGGCGGCGTTGTCCATTCTGAGATCATGCTGCCAGCCCACGCCCCGCCAGAGTTTCAAGACCGCTCTATCCTCTGGAACAGCGTGGAGCAAATCGAAAAATCCAAGGATAGCCAGCTTGCCCGCGAGGTGGAAGTAGCCTTGCCTGTGGAGCTGAGCCGGGAGCAGCAGCTATCCCTCGTCCGCACCTATGTGAAAGACAATTTCGTGGACAAAGGGATGTGCGCCGATTTTGCCATCCATGACCGCAACACCGGCAACCCCCACGCCCACATTCTGCTGACTGTCCGACCGCTGAAAGAAAACGGACAATGGGGCGCAAAGTGCCGCAAGGTCTATGATCTGGACGAGCGCGGCCAGCGCATCCCGGACGGCAAGGGCGGCTGGAAAAATCATCGGGAGGACACGACCGACTGGAACAGCCGGGAGCAGGCGGAAAACTGGCGCAGCGCATGGGCGGCCTATACCAATCAGGCGTTGGAGGCCGCCGGGAGGCCGGAGCGGATCGACCACCGCAGCTATCAGCGGCAAGGCGTTGAAAAAATCCCCTCGGTGCATTTGGGCGTTGCCGCCACACAGATGGAAAAGCGCGGCATCTCCACCCGCAAGGGCGATTTGAACCGCCAGATTGCCGCTGACAATAAGCTGCTCAAAGAGATCAAAGCCCGTATTACCCGGCTGTACCGCTGGTCAAAGGACGAGGCCGCCAAGCCGCAGAGCAGCCAGCCCACCATATCCAAGCTTTGGGAGGCACAGCAGGCAATGGGCGGCAAGCCGACCTCCCGCTATGGCACGATCAAGAAGCTGCGGGAACAGGCAGCGCTGTTCAGCCTGCTTACCTCCAACGGCATCGCCACCATGCGGCAGCTTTATGAAAAGGTAGACAGCATGAACAGCCGCTATTACGATCTGCGCGGCAAAATCGTGTCCGCCGAGCGCCGGATCGCGTTGCTGGAAGAACGGTTGTCCATGTTCCAGCAGTACGAAAAATACAAGGCCATTCACCGCCAGTACGCCAAGATGAAGCCGGCCAAGCAGGAGCAGTTTGAACAGCGTTACCACGCCGAGCTTGCCTTGTATGACGCCGCCGTTCGGTATCTGGAAAATCTGAAAGCCGAGGGCGAAGCCATCACGCCGAAGAAATGGCGGAGCGAGGCGGATGTTTTGACCGCGCAGAAGAAGTTGCAGTATCAGGAGTTACGCGCTATGCGAGAGGAGATCAAGGCCGTGGAGAAGCTGCGGAAAACGGCGGAGCAGCTTGAAAAGGACGCTCAATCAAAGGAGCAGAAGCGGAATGAACCCGAACGCTGAGCAAAGAAAAACCGCCGTACAGAATGACTTCCATACGGCGGCAGGCGTTATTTCCCGAACAGGTCGCTGTGCGTCCCGGTGCGGGCTAAGGTCAGCACCAACACTTCATCCTCGATGCGGTAGATCAGCAGCCAATCCGGGAGGATGTGACACTCACGGTGTCCGATCCAATTCCCGGTCAGTGCATGATCCTTGTGCTTTCAGGTCTGCAAAGAGTTCATCCAGATCGTTGTACCCTTTCACGGACGGATCTTTTGCAATCCTTTCTGCCTCCAACATGGCGCTGATCGTTTCCTTGTTGGGCTGATTGAGAGAAATATCAAACGGAATACGGCCCTCGCGGAGCGACTGGCGGACAAAGACATTGAACGCCGTGGACAGGTTCATGCCGAGTTCTCCAAAGAGCGCATCGGCCTGTGCTTTCAAATCCGAATCCATGCGGATGCTGATATTCGTGGTGGAGCCAGCCATAAAACCATCTCCTTTCCTGCTGGTGAGTATAGTATATGCCGTTTGCACGAAGAAATCAATGCTTTGCACGAATAATTCACGCTAATTTCATTTTTGGAGGTCAACCAAGTGTTTTCCGCTATCCCCATTATGGACTATCGGCAGTATCGCAGGATGCGGCGACTGGTACATTCCTGCTGCAACTATGCTTCCGGGAACTGCCTTGCGCTGGACGATGGAGAGAAATGTGTCTGCGTCCAGAGTATTTCCTATTCGTTACTGTGCCGCTGGTTTCGAGCGGCGGTATTGCCGCAGGACAAGGAACTGGAAGCCGCCCTGTTTTACCGTGCGGACAGGAAACGGTGCTGCGTATGCGGCGCACGGTTTTTGCCCGGCTCCAACCACGCCAAATACTGTCCGAACTGCGCCGCTGCCATGAAGCGCAAAAGCGCCGCTACACGCAAGCGGAAACAGCGTCAGAGATGTCACGCTTTAGAGGCGAAAAAAGCCTTGTAAATCAAGGACTTTTGGAGCGGTGTCAATGGGGGCGTGATACATTTCCCATCCACACCAGAAAAACGGCACTGAAAGGCGTACAGAAGCCCTACCAAACCCAAAGGAGAACCCTATGTCAGAAAATCGCAAGTATTATTACATGAAGCTCAAAGAGAATTTTTTCACGGACGCCAAGATGGTCATTCTGGAAAGTATGCAGGACGGCTTGCTCTATTCTAACCTGCTGCTGAAGATGTACCTCATGTCGTTAAAGTACAGCGGTGTCCTCATGCTCAACGACCATTTACCCCACACGCCGCAGACCATCGCCACCTTTACCCGCCATCAGATTGGCACGGTGGAACGGGCGATCAAAGTCTTTCTGGAATTTGGCCTTGTGGAGATATTGACGAACGGCAGCTATTACATGGCCGACATTCAGCTTTTGATCGGGCAGTCCTCCACCGAGGGTGAGCGCAAGCGAAAGGAGCGGATGCGCCTAAAGCGGCAAAATCTTCTTCCGTCCGGGCAGGCGGACAAATGTCCACCATATATCTCAGCGGACATTTGTCCACCAGAGATTAGAGATAAGAGTTTAGATATTAGAGATAAAGAGAATAGAGAGAGTGGCAGCGCACCCGCCTATGGACGCTATCAGAATGTGTTTCTCACCGACGAGGAATTGACCGATTTGCAAACAGAACTGCCCGCCCTGTGGCAGACCTATATTGACCGACTCTCTGAGTACATGGCATCCACCGGCAAGCAGTACCAGCGCCACGCCGCCACCATTCGCCGTTGGGCAGCCGAGGACAGGAAGAAAGCCGCACCACAGACCCGCAACCGGGATTACAGCGTTCGGGAGGGTGAAACCGTATGATGGAAATAACTGAGGAAATCCGTGCATGGATCGACCGCAATGCCGAAGCGACAGAGTTGACCGCAGACGAGTACATTGACCCAGCCGACGGCCTGATCCATTGTAAAGCCTGCAAAGGTCAGCGGCAGACGGTTGTTCCCAACTTCGGCAAGCCGGGATATTTCATACCCCGGTGCGTCTGCCCCTGTCAGGCCGAGGCAGAGCGCAAACGCAAAGAAGCCATAGCGCAGCGGGAACGCATGGAGCGGATCAAGCGCCGCAAGGCACAGGGGCTTCAAGACCGTTATCTGTACGACTATACCTTTGCCAACGACAACGGGGAAAATCCGCTGATAGCAAAAGCCCATGCCTATGTGGAGCATTGGGAGGAAGCCTTTCGCAACAACACCGGCCTGCTGCTGTTCGGAGATGTGGGAACCGGCAAATCCTTTTTCGCCGGTTGTATCGCAAACGCTTTGCTTGACCGGGATGTTCCTGTTCTGATGACGAACTTTCCGTCCATCTTGAACCGGCTGACGGGAATGTTCTCTGAGGACAGAGCGGAGTTTATTGCCAGTTTGGAACTCTATGACTTGCTGATTATTGACGATTTGGGCGTGGAGCGCAGCACAGAGTATGCGATGGAGCAGATGTTTCATGTGATCGACAGCCGCTACCGCAGCCGCAAGCCCATGATTATCACGACAAATCTGCGGTTAGAGGAAATCAAGAACCCGCCAGACCTTGCCCACGCCCGCATTTATGACCGCATACTGGAACGCTGTGCGCCCATTCTCTTTGCCGGGAAGAACTTCCGAGAGAAAAATGCGGCGGCAACGAGAACAGCGGCAAAGGAGATCGTGTCACCCAGAGAAAGGAGCTATGAAGATGAACATTGAAAATACGCCCCGCACAACGACCGTTCAGACGGAGCAGAACGCCCCGGCGCTGGTACGGAAGATCGGAAAGACCACCTACAATGTGCGCGTACATTTCAGCACCACCAGCACCGAAACCATGAGCGATAAGATCAAACGGATGCTGAAAAACGAGGTACGGCAGATGTGAGTTGACCGCAAACAAGCCATATAACCAAGGCCGGGAGTCCGCAATGGATTCCCGGCCTTGTTCTTTGTGAGCTTTTTGTGAATTTGATGAAAAAGTCCTTGACAAAACGTTTCTGGCAAGACGGCCAAAAGCATTTTGATCTCCTGCGGCGCTCGGCTTGCCCCCTTTGATATTCCCCAGCTTCGGGAGATCATGTCCTATGACGAGCTGGAGCTTGACCGCATGGGAGATCGGCGCACGGCAACATTCTTCTGCATCAGCGACACCGACAGCACCTACAATTTCCTTGTGGCGCTGGCCTTTTCGCAGATGTTCAACCTCCTGTGCGAACGGGCCGACAATGTTCACGGCGGACGGCTGCCCCATCATGTGCGGGTACTGTGGGACGAGGCGGCCAACACGGGACAGGTGCCCCAGCTTGAAAAGCTGGTAGCCGTCATCCGCTCCCGTGAAATCAGCCTATGCCTGCTGTATCAGCAGTTGGCGCAGTGCAAGGCCATCTACGATAAGAACGCGGAAACCATTCTCGGCAACATGGATAGTGTGCTGTTCCTCGGCGGGCGCGAAAGCTCCACCATCAAGGAGATTTCGGAGAACTGGTTGGGAAAGGCCACCATCTCCATGCAGACCGAGGGGCGCTCACGGGGCCAATCCGAAAGCTACAGCCAGAACACGCAGCGGCTGGGCCGGGAGCTGATGACCCCCAGCGAGCTTGCCACCATGCCCGGAGATCGGTGCATTTTGCAGCTTCGAGGGCTGCCGCCGTTCTATTCCAAAAAGT
>CAVENX010000042.1:0-14301 GCA_963617275.1 bacterium | reverse complement strand
GTTTGAATCCAAAGACTGGCTTACGCCCGTTAAGCTGACAATGAACGTAAAATATGCCGCAGCGCCGAAAATGACGCTTACGGCAAGCGGTACGTCTACATGACAAATGATATCCTTGCAAATAACCCCTGGCGTGGAAAGCTTTTTATGGCTTTCCACGCCGGGGGTTGGTTATATAGGTCTGATTACTTTTTTCCGGTGCCGTCGGCTTCGGTGCTGTTGACGATATCTTCAAACTCGCATATTTCAACGTCGATATCGCTCGCGGCGGAGGAATCAATGCCGTTTTTGAGCGTCTCGATCTTCTCGCGCTTGGCGCTGACAGCGGCGTTGAGTGCATCGACCTGAGAGAAGAGGGAAGAATAAAAGCCCTCGGGCGCGTCCTTGTGCTCTTCATAGTAAAGACGGCCTATCTCCTGATACACGCGTTTAAGCTCCTCGGTGTCGCTGTTTATACCGACAGTCAGCCTAGCGATCGTGCCGTAGCTCTTTGTGCGCTCGATACCCTGCTCGTAAACCTCGCGCACGCCTGTCGCTTCCGCCGCGTCCTTTACCTTTTCCGCAATGTTTTTAAGTGTTCCGTTTATCAGACCCATGTAATCGGACATTATATGATACCTCCATAAAATAGTTTACATAACAACATTATTTAATTTCCGTACTGCCGGTTTCTGTGCGGTCGGACGGCTCAGCATTGCTTTCCGCCTCTGATGTCCGCTCAGAATCGCCTTTTTCGGTACGCAGTTCTTCTGCGCCGCCTTTTCCCGCGGCGCCGGAGCGCCATGCTGCATTTTCCGCGCCGTCCGGCGCGCTTTCAGATGTTTCCGCGCCGGAAACTGACGCCTGATCTTTTTCCGCCTCTGCTTCGGCGTTCTCCGCCTCGGCTCTTACACGGTTGACAAACAGCTTCTCCGGCGGATGCGGACGTTTTGACTGCACAAGAAGAACGATCCCTGCCGCCAGCGCAAGCAGGATCGACAGCGCCTGTGAAACACGTATACCGGTCGAGCCGATATAAAGGCTGTCCGTTCTCAGTCCCTCTATCCATGCCCGGCCGATGCCGTAGACAAGAAAATAAATAAGTATGACCTGCCCGTCATATCTGCGCCTGCCTTTTTTCACGAACAGGTACAGGAATATGAAGCAGCCGAGATTCCATAGACTTTCATAAAGAAAAGTGGGGTGGACGTATATGGTCGTTCCGTCGGGAGCGGTAAGCCCCATGCGGCAGAAAATATCCGTTTCGCCGCCGAAAGCCTCACGGTTCATGAAATTGCCCCAGCGCCCCATTATCTGCCCGATAAGCAGGCCGAAAATCAGCAGATCGAGCATTGCGGCAAAGGAAAATTTCTTGCGCCTGCTGACAATATACGCTGTAATTACCCCGGCTATAACGCCGCCGTATATCGCAAGTCCGCCCTCGCGCACGGCAAAAATTTCGATGGGATCGGAGATGTAATCCTCAAGTCGGAACAGCACGAAATACGCTCGCGCCCCGATGATCGACATGGGGATAAGCCATATTATCACGTCGTATACATTGTCCTCAGTGAGGCCAAATTTTTTTGCGTTCTTTGCGCAGAACAGAATACCAAGCAGAAATCCGGCCGCGATTATCACGCCGTAGAAATAAATCTCTTTGCCGAATACGGTGAAATAGGATGGTGGGTTCAGCTCAAGCCCCAGAAACGGAAAGCTTATGATCGAATCTCTTTGTATTGTCTCAAAAACAGCAGTATTCACTTCTCCGTATCACCCGATTCAATTATGGATATTGCGAGTCTGTCGGCAAGGAGGTTTTCCGAAATGAATCTTTCGCACTCCTCCTTTGTGACGCTCTCGCTCATTTCAACGCTGTCGAGCGCCTTGTACCCGTCAAACACGCCGCTGACGACAGAAATGCAGACGTTTTCAAAATCCTCAAGTCCGCGCAGACGCGCCCCGACCATGGCGCGCTTTGCAAGCATAAAGGCGCGCTCATCAAAGCCCACGTTTGAAACGCGCCCAAGCTCAGCCTTGAACTCTTCAAGCACCGCCATGGGGTCGCAGCTCTCGCCGCCGATTATTATCGTGCCGGTTCCGGCAGTAAAATCCACCTCGTAATCAAAATCGCGGTTGAGAAGCCCCTGACGGTAAAGGCGCGTATAAAACGGAGAGGACTGACCGGCAAGCATACGCATCGCAAGCGCCGAGACGAGATCCTGCCTGAGAAGCGCCCTGCCGCTCTTCTCGGGCTTGAATTTTGCACCGATGAGAAACTGCGGCGCGGAAACGGGCATTGTTTCACGCTTGACGGCGCCGACGGGCATAAGCTTTTCAGCCTTGCCGTAGTCCGCCGTGGGGGCTGTGCGGTACGGTTCCGTTATCTCTTCCTCGACGATCTGCATTATCCTTTCCGGGTCAACGTCGCCCTCAACGCACAGCGCCATGTTATCGGGGCAGTAAAACGCCCTGTGGCAGCTATAAAGCGTGTCGGCAGTGATCTCCGCTATGCTCTCGACGCTGCCGGCAACTCTGTCCTTCACGGGGTGGTGATCGTAGAGAAGACCGAGAAGATTATAGTATATCTTCATGCCGGGATTGTCTTCGCCCATCAGGATCTCCTGTGCGATTATACCGCGTTCCTTTTCGACCGTATCATCGGTAAAATACGGAGTCGAAACAAAGCGGAGCAGCAGACGCAGATTTTCTTCGAATTTATCGGTGCACTGGAAGTAATATGCGGTCATGTCGCTGGAGGTAAAAGCGTTGGGGTCGGCGCCGTTGTTTGTAAGAACGGTAAGCGCATTGTCGCCGTCCGGCATGTCAAACATCTTGTGCTCAAGATAATGGGCAACTCCCGCGGGCGTGTCAAAGGTTTCTTTTCCAATCGTGAATTTTCTCTTTGCCCCGCCGTAATCCGCGGCGAACACGGCGTAAAAGCTGTTGAATCCCTTCTTGGGGATGACATTTACTCTGAGTCCGCTCTTTGAAACGGCGAAGAACAAGCGTTCGTCTATTTTTTTGTATTCGGTTTTATTCATCATCCTCGCTTACGCCTCCTTTCAGAAAATATATCATGTCACATTCAACACTCTTTGCGATTTTGATAATGTCCTCACGCGTCACATCCTGCACGAGCTCCGCCATTTCCATGGGTCCGTACTCAAGCCCTTTCAGCGTCTGCGAGAGATAGAAACTCTCAAGCGCGGGGGGCATATCCATGTATGAGCGCAGTTCCGACGAGACGCCTGCCTTTGCCGAAACAAACTCATCCTCGGAAATTTTACCGTTCCTGATATCCTCAAGCTGGGCGAAAATCTCATTTTTAACGGCGTCGAGCTTGTCAAAATCAATACCGGAGGAGACGAGCATAAGCCCCTTGTGGGTGTTGAGAGAGGAGCTTGCATAGTAGCAAAGCGAAAGCTTTTCGCGCACATTCATAAAAAGCTTTGACGTGCTGCCGGAGCCGAAAATGCAGTTGAACACATTGAGCGCGGCAAAGTCAGGCTCCTCCATTACCTGACCGAGACGGAAGCCCATGACGAGCTTGCCCTGTGTCACGTCCATTTCTTCATCAAAATAGCGTGGCTCGGCCTCAACGGCGTTCATGCGCACGTCGGTTCCGATGTCGTAATCTATCTCACCTCTGGGCAGGGTATAGAGCGCGTCCTTCAATGCGTCTATAACATCACTCTTTCTTGAACGCCCGCAGTAGAATATTTCAATAGGGCTTGTCTGCAAAAGCGTGCGGTATCTCTGTGTGAGCTTTTTGTAGCGGATAGACTCACAGTCCTCCTCGCTTCCGAGCGGGCCGACCGCAAAATCCTCATAGCAGCACATTTCTTCTATGCAGCGCGCCGCCGCGTAACTGCGCTTGTTGTTCACTCTTGCGCGTATATTGTCAAGCATCTTCTCGCGCTCACTATTGACGTATTCCGGCAGAAACAGCCCGCCCTTTGTGTTGGGGGAGAGCAGGAACTGCCCGACAAGACCTGCCGTGTCTCTGAGCACGTCCTGATTATCCGGCAGGAACTGACCTTCTGGAAAGCTTGCGAAAAAACCGATGCACTGGATTTCGCCCATCCTGCGCACAAGCGGCTCAACAGCAGTGCCATAAAGCTCGTCAAGCCTTGCGGAAACGGCGTCCATATCGGGATAGCCGACCGTTCCTCTGCGGAGGACGAACGGAATGAGCGCGTTCATCGCCGCTGTTTCCCGCGACAGCTGTGTGAGCATCGAAACGCTCATACAGGCGGTTTTGAATTTGAAAGATTGCAGATAATTCAGCGCGACGCCGTTCATTATCTCTGTTCTTGAAATATCCACACTGCACCTCCGCATATTCCGTATATTTTTCCTTATCATACCACAAATCCGCGCAGGATGATAGAGCCTTGCGCGGATTTTATTTACGGCGGCGCACGACAGATTTCACGTCAGCTTTTCGCCGTTGTATTCCTTCCCGTTGACCGAAATGCCGTCGCGGCGTACCTCAATGTCGTATGCCGTGCCTGACGGAGAAGTCCATCTGACTTTGCAGTCGGGGAAATCAGAGGGCAGGCGCGGCGAAAGCGTGAGTGCGCCGCCGTGCAGCGTAAAGCCGAGCATGCTTTCATAGACCGCACGGAAATACCACGCCGCTGAGCCGGTGTACCATGTCCAGCCCGCCTCGCCCTCATGGCCGGGGGCGGAATACACGTCAGCGGACAGTACGAAGGGTTCAGCCTTGTAGCGCTGCATATCGTGGCTTTCCGGCAGAAGCATACGGAGGATATCCCACCCGTCGCTGCTGCGGCCGAGTCTGAAACAGGCCATTGCAAGCCATATTGCCCCGTGAGTGTACTGCCCGCCGTTTTCGCGGAAGCCCTCACCGTATGAGCTTATATAGCCGGCATTGCGCTCATCTCCGGAATATGGCGGATCAAAAAGTTTTATAAGTGAATTTTTCCGGTCAACAAGCCTGTGGAGCGCGGCATCAAGAGCGCCGGACGCACGCGGGGACGGGGTGTGGGCGTCGGAAAGTATCGCCCAGCTCTGGGCAACGGAATCTATCCTGTCCCCACCGCCGAGCGCTTCACCGTCGGGAAAATACCCGCGCAGATACCATCTGCCCGACCATGCGCTTTCGGCTGCCGCCGCGACCGTTACGCCGTATTTTTTGTATCTGTGCGCACTCATGCCAAGGTGTTCGCATAGCCTTGCCATGCCAACGGCGCATGACGACGCGAACCAGCCGAGCCATACGCTCTCTCCGCCTACCTCGCTGAGCGCGTCGTTCCAATCGCCGCTGCCAAAGCGCGGAAGGCCATGTTCGCCCAGCCCTCTGCGCATACAGCACTCAAGTGCCGCGATCGCATGGTCGATAACGCTTGCCTGTGCGCAGTGGACGGCTTTTTCGTATCTGTCATCCTCACCGTCCTTGAGGGCGGGTGAATCAATATAGGGCACGACCTGCTCGCATATTGCGTAGTCGCCTGTCTTTTCACAGTATTCGCACACCGCCCAGCACAGCCAGAGCAGATCGTCGCTGCACCGTGTGCGTATGCCCATGTCACCGTCAGGGTGGGCGTGCCACCAGTGCATTACATCGCCCTGCGTGTACTGATGCATACAGCAGTCAATAATGCGTTCCCTTGCATAAGCAAAGTCAAACAAAATGAGGTTCACCGCGTCCTGAAGCTGATCGCGGAAGCCAATGGCTCCGCCGCTCTGATAGAGACTTGCACGCCCTCTCAGGCGGCACGCAATGATCTGATAAAGACACCATCCGCCCATATAGCCGTCAAGCGGCTCCAGACCGCATGACAGCGAAAAGCGGGAGAGCAGCGCCCGCCATGCACCGCTTACCTTCTCCGCCGCGGCGGCGCAGGCTTCATCTTCACAGAGCGCTGACAGCCGCTCTGCGCTGTCGATCCCGCAGACAAGAACGGTTTTTTTGTCTGCAACAAGGCTGAGAATGACGGAATTGTCCTCATAATCAAAAGAACACTGCATCGGCATCGAACAGGTGAGCGTGAGCACCGCGCCGTCATAATAGCTTTCCGGGTTAGTTATTCTTACGCTCCTGCCGTCGAAGAAAAATTGAACCGACGCGCTGTCTGCGGCGCCCATGACGGGGAGCAGACGCCAGCGGAGACGCTGCCCCTCGCACCCTTCTACGGTAAAAACTCTTGCGTTCACATCTTCCGGCACGAACGCTTTAAGAAGCGACTTGCAGAAGCCCATGTCCTTTTCCCATACAGCCAGAGCGGGCGAGAAGCTTACCGAACAGGCATATCCGTCGTTTGCGGCAAAGAGACTGATTTTTTCGCCGTTCCTCTCAAGCCACAGCATTTCGTTTCCGTGTGTTGAAAGCGCATCGCAAGGCGGCGGATCTATGCGCATTTCCCGTGCGTTGTCAAGCCACATATACCCGCTTCCGCAGTCTGCGGCGATATACCCGAAGCTGCCGTTTGACATCACAAGCTGCCACGGCCGCGCAGGGAGATTTGAGTTTATATAATAATCAAAAGACAAGCCGCCGTCGGAATACGCCGGAATACTCCGCGGCGCTCTGGGAGCGGAGTAGGGGAAAGAAGGAATTGCACTCCGTTTCTCTTCCTTCGCGCCGAGAGAATAGACCGAACGGCTCATTACCTCGGGGACTGCCGAGATCGGCACAAGATGCACGCCGCCTGCCGTATTTATGAGGCTTTCAAGCGAAACGCCGGAGAGCATTTTGCTGAGTTTCTGAAATACCGGCTGCCGGTATTCGCCCTGTTCATCGGAGAAAACGACACATTCCGCCTCAACCT
Source organism: bacterium (assembly GCA_963617275.1). GTDB lineage: Bacteria > Bacillota > Clostridia > Oscillospirales > Oscillospiraceae > Limivicinus. The sequence continues at coordinate 7,525 of CAVENX010000042.1, read as the reverse complement.
GACAGCTTTTCAGAAGACAGAAGCACTTTATGACCCTTTCAAGCTCACTTGAGCGCCCGTCGCAGCAGACAAGCGGAAAATCGCCGGATATGCCGTATTGCCAGAGCGCCTTTTTTGCCGCCGCACCGTGCAGCGTGCCGCGCCATATGCGCTTGAGCAGCTTCATAGCAAAGCTTATGTCGGCCGATGACATTTTCAGATGCGCCGCGGCGGCGCTCACAAGACTGCCGTACTCGCCGCATTCGGATACCAATATACGCTGACAGCCTTCAAAAGCCTCATTCATCTGCGTACTTATGCACATGGAAAAGGAGATCGCCTTTTCCTTTCCGGCGGTGAGAGAGACGGAACATTCGCCGCTGATAACGGGATTGGCGTACCATGTGACGCTTCCGCCGTCTGCACCGTCGAATTTTATAGGCGCGTCGCAGGCAATGGATAGCCACAGTTCCGGACAGTCCGGACGTCTCAGACGGCGTATCGTGATCGTATTGCCGCTTGCCTGCGAACAGATTCCCAGCTGCCTGAAAGCCGTGTGCGCGGCGTAGCTTTTTATAGGAGCCAATATGGGGGTCAGCCTGAAACGCAGCCTAAGCTCTCTGTCGCTGTCGGCGCGCAGAGTGACGGTGCGCTTTTCACCGCATTCTCCGCATGCCGTGCCGATCGTGCAGCCGTATAAAATTCCTGCGGCGCGCCCGGAGAAGGAGACGCTGCTTTCGTTCATCTCCCACATATCACACCTTTCGGCCGGTATGAGCTTTTCACAGCGGCCGTTTATCTCAAGCTCTGTTTCCCAACCGCAGTCGGACGCGTCAGCGTCGTAAACGGTCACGGGACCGCATACCGCCTTTGAGCGGCCACGGTTGGTGGACATGATGCTGTACGCGCCGTTTGACAGCACACAGCAATGCTCAAGTGTGTCCTCCGCACCTCCGCGCATTGTCCAGCCGCATACGGCGCCGCGGTCTATGCGCTCCGGAATGTCGGCGCTTTCTTTCTTTATCACTGCCGCGCTTTCGGGCAGACGCTCCTGCAAAAGCATTGCAAACGCGCCCATATCGGGCGATGCCATGAAGCGGCGTCTTATGCTCCCGCCGCATGCGGCGTTTGCGGCGGCGGTGATGCTCATGCCGATGTGGTGCGCCATATAGCAGCGGACCTGTTCGCCGCAGCTGCTCCGGCAGCGCTCGGGAGTAAAGTCAAGCGCTTCGATGAAGCCGAACCGGCCGAGAGCGCCGAAGGCTTCAAGCCGTCGCATATTCCTTATGCTGCTCTCTGCGTCTATCGCAAGGGCGAGAAAGCTGCTGTACGGCGAAATGACCGTGTCCTCGTCCTGACCGCGCTTGAGAGAGAGAGCATCGCAGCCGTGAGCCTTGTATCTGTAATTCATTGCGCTGTCGAGACTGTAAAACGCGCTTTCCGAGATGCCCCACGGCTTGCCCGCCCATACGCGGCGCTTCTGTACATACACGCAGAAACGCCCGCTTTCATACAGCAGGCTCCCGCGGTATATCGGCAGGAATAGCTCCGGCATGAGGTATTCAAACATTGTGCCTGTCCAGCTTGCAAGACCGCGGTAGCCGTCCTTCTGAAGCTGTGCGCGGCTGAGCCGCCGCCAATGCTTTACCGGTACGTCGCCCTTTGCGATGGCGATATAGCTTGTCAGCATCGCTTCGCTTGCCATAAGGTCATACCAGCCGCCCGTACCCTGCTCCTTCACTGTGTCGTAGCAGATGTGGAAAAGCCGCCGCTCCCTGTCAAAGAGAAACGAAAAGTCCATTTTTTCCATTATCGCGGCGATCCTCATTGCAAGGGACAGCTCGTTTGCTTCGAGCATGGCCTCCTTAGCAACAACAAGTCCGGCATAGAGGTTGCCGCTGTCTACGGTGGAAATAAAGGCGGGGGTCAGCGGCGTGAGAGTGCGCGTGTTGTACCAATTATAAAAATGTCCCTTGCAGCGCGGCATTTTTTCGAGCGTTTCTATTATCCGCTCCACACTCTCTGCGGTGTCTGCGGGGCTGAGAAAGCCCATGTCGCAGCCCGAAACGGCGGAGCACAGGGCGAGAGAAATGTTTGTGGGCGAGGTTCTGTGCGCAAGGCCGACGGGAGGCTGCTCCTGAAAATTGTCGGGCGGGAGGAAATTATCTTCAGGGGTGAAGAATGTGCTGAAATATTTATAGCTCCGCCTTGACGCTTCGCGCAGATAATCCTTTTCCGTGTCGGGCAACGTATCTATGCTGCCCGACGGCAGGGCGAGAGCGGCCGCCGCGGCGGGAGAGAGCAGCCACATTAGTCCGGCAGATTTACCCATGACCGATTCACACAGTGCCATGAGCACTACACCGATAAGCACGGCGGGCCACATTGCGCGTACATGCGCGGCGAATCCGGTCTCACCGAGAGATGCGGCGGCAGTCTGCCATTGCAGAAGCTTTTTCCGGCTGACAAGCATACGCCAGAGCGCTGTGACTATGGCGCTGAGAGATACCCACGCCTCATACGGCAGAAGCCACAGCCTTATAAAAGCTTGGATCATTGCGCCGCCCATGCCGCTCAGAAGCCTTGTGTGGCGGCGCAGGGGGATATGCTCACGGTGCTTCATGCTGCTCTCCAGCATGGACAGCAAAAGCCCGCTAAGAAGCGACAGCACCGCCGCGCCCGCCGCGAGCCGAAGCCCTATGCCGCTTCCGAAAAGCCCCGCGAGGATGGCAATAAATGTCGCGGGCGCTATAAGACTGCGGCGCAGATTGTCGAAAAGCCGCCAGCGGTCGATATCTCTGAGATCGGGAGCGAAGATAAATGCGATGTTCTGCCAATCGCCACGTATCCAGCGGTGCAGGCGCTTGTACCATGCAAGAGGGAGAAACGGGAACGCGTCCGAAAACTCCGCGTCGCCCATATACGCTCCGCGCAGCACCGCTCCTTCGGGCGCGTCGTGACTGAGAATACGTCCCTCCGGGAAATCTCCGGTACACTCAAGGAACGCATGCGCGTCGATAAGGCCCTTGCCGGCAAATCCGCCGCTTCCGAACGCGTCCATATAAAGTTCCCCGGCGACGGTGCCGTAAGGGTCGCATCCGCCGCTTCCGGCGAAGATCAGGGCAAAATCGGTTTCACAGGCGCTTCTTAGCTCCGTATCGATATGCGGGTGGATAACGGCATGACCGGCGACAACGCGCTTTTTCGCCCTGTCCACGACGGGGCGGTTGAGCGGGTGAAGGATCGCGCCTACAAGCTCGCCTATACTGCCGGGATATATAAGCGTATCGCTGTCAAGCGTGAGGATGTATTTCGTTCCTGCAAGAGCGTCCTTATCGCCGGTAACGGCAAGCTCGTTTTCCTTTTCGCAAAGAAGCTTTGCAAGCTCGGTTATCGCGCCGCGCTTGCGCTCGTGCGGAGTGAATTTCTCCCCGTCGAAGCGGCGCTTGCGCGTGAAAAGATAGAATCGGTTCCCGTATTTGAGGTTAAGCCCCGCAACGGAGCGTCTTAACTTTGCAAGCGCTGCCGCGTCCTCCGGCAGCTCCTGTGTCTGCGCCGCGGGAAGATCGGCAAGAAGCCCGAAAGAAAGGACGCGTCCCTCGCTCTTGCAGGCATGATAAAGCTGCTCAAGCCTCTCTGCACCGTCTATGTCACCTATGAGAGCCGACACGACGACTATGGTTTTCCCTTCCGGCGGTATGCCGTTTTCTGTCTCCATCCTGAAAAGCCGCTTCGCCTTTACGAATCGGGAGAGCGTGAAGTCGATAAGCGCTTTCACAAGCTCGGATACCGGCAGGATCAGCAGCAGAGAGGACAGAAAGCTGCGGTAGGCAAAGCCGGGAAGAAACGCGATAAACAGCGTCAGCAGAATATTGGCGCAGATATAAAGCCCGCCGCTGCCGTCCTTTTGCTCAAACAGGAGCGTCCCGATATGCACATTCTGTTCTCTTGCCTTTTCGATAAGGCGGGAGGCGTATATGTGCTCGTCAAGGCGCTCTTTTCTTGCAAGCTGCTGGAGACGGCGCAGATATGCCTGACGTGTGCCGCTGTCCATTTTTCCGTATTCACCGGTAGGGTCGGAGCGCAGTATCCTGTCGGGTACATCGGCCTTTGAAATAAGCTTTGCCGTGTCGATCACGGAAAAGAGCCTGAGAGTAGAAAAAAGGGCTTCAAGACTGTCCGCATAGCTGTCAGGCTCGGCGGAGGAGCGCATTTCGCCGAGAATTTCCGAAAGATTTATTATGATCGCTGCCGGAAGCATTGCGGGAATAAGCTCAAGCTCGGAACGTCTGAGCACAAGAACGGATTGAAATCCGGTAAGAAATGAGGATAGACGCTTTTCAGAGACCGCACCGCCGCTGCATAAAAGCAGCGTGCGGCACATATAGAGCGGGAGAAGCCCCTCCGCACAGCTGCGGACATATGACGCACGCAGGACGGAGGGGAGAACCGAGGCGTACTCTCTCTGCACCATATAGAAGTTATCCATTATCCAATCACAGCTTTTGGGAGGGGAGGCAACGGAAGCATACCTGCGGCTTATCTCGTCATGGCATTTCCTGACGCCGTGATATGCTCTTTTTATAGTCCCCGCGGCGCCGATGCAGCCGTCTTCACGCAATGACGATATGAGCTTTGCCGTGTTTGCGGCGTAATCATACAGCTTATCATCATCAATGTACATATCAGCTCTGTATATACCCATTTGCCTCTCTCCGAAAAACAGTATTTGCACACATTTTTCCCGATTTTTCCGAGTATATGCAAAAAACAGCGCTGTGCCGTGATTGACAGGTAAAGCGTCGGCGGTTATAATTTTATTGGTAAAATAGAAAAAGCTTTTTTGACGGCCGGCTCTGCTGACCACGCGTCCAAAATTTGATGACCACAGTTTTTTAAGGTATGTTTATGAGAGAAATGACAATAAATGATTTCAGCGATGCACTTGCGTCTTCCGCGCCCGTTCCGGGCGGCGGAGGTGTGAGCGCGCTTGTTTCCGCGCTTGGGGCGGGACTTGGCGTGATGGTCGGAAGCCTTACGATAGGAAAGAAGAAATATGCCGCGAATGAGCCTGAAATGTGTGAAATAACCGCACAGGCCAAGCGGATACAGGAGCGCCTGCTTGAGCTTGTCGATGCCGACGCCGAGTGCTTTGAGCCGCTGAGCCGCGCCTACGCTCTGCCGAAGGACGCGCCGGAGCGCGATGCGGTAATGGAAAGCTGTCTCACTCTTGCCGCTTCCGCACCGATGGAGATCGCGGAAATAAGCTGCCGCGCAATAGAGCTTATGGAGCGCTTTGCGCTCCTCGGCAGCGCTCTTGCCGTTTCCGACGCGGGATGCGGGGCGGAGCTGTGCAGGGCGGCGCTGAGGGCGGCGGCGCTGAACGTCTATGTCAACACGCGCCTTATGAAAGACAGAGCCGCTGCGGAGGAGATGAACGGGAAGATCCGCGCCATGCTCGAAAAATTTGTTCCGGAGGCGAACAAAATCTATGATTCTGTCGTCGAACAACTTATGGGATAAAAACGAACGCGGTTAAAACCGCTTTATAATTGACTTATATGACCCGAAAAGGAGAGCGCTGCATGAAAAGAATATCCGGAAAGTATTTTGCCCTGTTTATAGTCTTTGCCCTGTGTTTATCGCTTATGCCGTCGGCGTTCGCTTCCGAAACCGACTCCGGCACATGCGGCGATAATCTCACATGGTCGCTGAGCGATACGGGAATACTCACTATCAGCGGGACGGGAAAAATGGAAGAATACTCGGAAAAAGCCGCCGCTCCTTGGGAAGTATACAAACCGTTTATCCTCGGCGTTAAAATCGAAGCGGGCGTAACGGATATCAGCGATTTCGCGTTTGCCGAGTGCAGCGCCCTTGTGAGTGTGACGATACCCGAAGGGCTGGAGCGCATAGGCGCCTTTGCGTTTTTTAACTGCGACAGTCTTACGGAACTGATTACGGGAACAGGTGTAAAAAGCATTGGTGACGCCGCGTTTTTCAGCTGCGACAGTCTTACGGGCATTTCACTCCCCGCCGGCGTTGAGAGTATAGGCAATGTCGCCTTTTCCGACTGTGTGGGGCTTACCGGCGCTGCGATACCGGTGAGCGTGACGGCTATCGGCATAGATGTGTTTTCAGGCTGCACCGCGCTCAAGGATATATACTATTCCGGTACGCAGGAGCAGTGGAACGCCATAAAGATAGATGAACACAACGAAACGCTGAAATCCACGGCAATGCATTTCGCGGGCTGATGGTTCGCAAAAAAATATTAAAAAAACTTTGATAAAGCTGTAACTTTTCCGGGGCAGACGCATCCATTATATGGAAGTGAAGAGAAAGGAAAAAGAGAAGTATGAAAAAAGTTGTCACGATCATTGTCGCTGTTGTGCTTGTTGCCGCCGCAATCACCGGGTACTGTGTGTGGAGCTTCAACAGCAAATACATATCAAAAAAAGAGGCGCTTGGCATTGCCGTTGCTGATGCGGGCGTCAGCATGACGGAAGTTACCGACACGGATGTCGAATTTGAGAAGGAGCACGGCATCGCCAGATATGAGGTCGATTTTGAAGTCGGCTTTACCGAGTATAAGTATCTTCTCGACCCCGCCACCGGAGAGATCATCGACAAAAGGACCGAGATAGACTGATCAAAATAACCGCGGCAAGGCGCTGATAGAATGCGCCTTGCCGCGGCTTTTTATATGAAATTTTGTATGAATATACAAATAGCGCCATGAAAGTCTGTTATACATGACGTATTTTGCAATGTTCACAAAAAAGACTTCAATTTAATGTGATTATGTGGTAATATATACATATCAAAAGGACGAGCCTTTTGGTATGTTACGCAATGATCGAAAGGAGTTGGCAGTATGAAGTTCACTTTTACCGAGAAAAAGATGGATTCCTCCGAGGAACTGAGAGCTTATTGCGAACGCAAGATAGGTAAGCTTGACAGATTCTTCAAAACCGAAGCTGAGGCGTTTGTTACGTTCAGTATCGAACGGGGGCGCTTCCTCGCCGAAATAACCATCCACAACAACGGTATGTATTACAGGGCAAGCGAACTTACAAGTGATATGTACGCCTCTGTGGACTCCGGCGTCGCCGCGATAGAGCGCCAGATCCGCAGAAACAAGACCCGTCTTGCGAAGAAGCTTCGTGAGGGGGCATTGGAGCGTGAAGCCGTACCTGCCTTCGTTCCTGCCGACGAGGAGGCAGAGGAATTCAGGATCGTCCGCAGCAAGCATTTCTCCATAAAGCCAATGTCTGCCGAGGAGGCTATCCTGCAAATGAACCTGCTCGGGCATGAGTTTTTTGTGTTCAAGAACATGGATGAGGACGATGCCGTCTCCGTCGTCTATAAGCGCAATCAGGGCGGTTACGGCCTTATCTGTGACGACGGCCTTGATGAATAACGCATGAAAGCTTGTAAAAAGCTTGCTTCTTTGAAAAACAAGCGCCTTGGATTTTTCCAAGGCGCTTTAGACTGTCAAAAAAGCCTCGCAGAGTTTTTTGCCCGCAGGCAAAAAATAGATTTG
>CAVENX010000041.1:0-12111 GCA_963617275.1 bacterium | reverse complement strand
GAGTGAGCACTAGAACCTGAATCTAGCGAGTCTGCCAATTCCACCACTCGCGCATTTTTAGCAGCTCAATTATAATAGCATTGCCGCTGCGGAATGTCAAGAATAATTTACACAAATTTTTCTTTACTTATCCCGTCTCTGATGATAGTATTATTTTCAGGTTTATGAAAAGAGGCTTTGTAATGGAAATAAACAGACAGACTCTGAAAAGGTATGCCAAACAGACTATCCGTGTTTCTGAGCCGAAGGTAATAAATATCGGGATGATCTATGTCGTGCTGGCTTCGTTCATGAGCATTCTATCAGCAAGGCTCATGGGTGCAAACCTGACGGAAAGCGACATCGCGCAGATATACACGCATATGCTGGACGGGAATTATGACTTCGCTTTCGCATATGTGCAGCAGTATATGCCGCCGTTTTCATCCTATCTCATCAATGCCGCGATAGAATTGGTAATGTCCATAGTGTCGGTCGGCTTTACCATTTTCCTGCTGAATACGATCAGGTCGGCATCGCCGTGCGCCGGTAATCTCCTTGACGGTTTCGGGATCGCAGGCAGGGTCATCCTGCTGTATTTGCTGGAGGGTATTTTCATCTTTCTGTGGAGCTTTCTGCTTGTCGTGCCGGGAATCGTCGCATCATACAGCTACCGTCAGGCTATCTACATTCTTATAGATCACCCGGAAATGTCCGTTATGGAATGTATCAGGGAGAGCAAGCGCATTATGAACGGCAGAAAAGCAGAGCTTTTTGTGCTTGATCTGAGTTTTATCGGCTGGCAGCTGCTTGCCATGCTGACGATAATCGGCTGGGCTGTGCAGATATGGACGGTTCCGTATTTCGGAATGACATACGCACTGTATTACGAGCGCCTTTGCGGAAAAGTCTACCCTGACGTCATACCGCCCGAAAAAGCCGCTGATCTATGATACTATTCCATACCGGTCAATACCGCTGACCATAATTTGAAACGGACACTCCGCTATCCCGGAAACGTCCGTTTCTTCTTATATTATTGATTTTGGCTATTTAAAAATTCTTCAAAAGCCTCCAGCCCCAGCTCAACAGTTTTAAGGCATCCGCTCCAATCGTTTTTGTGGAGCATTCTGATCTCCGCACACTGCGTACTGCCCAGCTTGTCTGCGAAGCCGTCGCACAATGCTTTGCACCTGCTTCCAAAGCGCTTATCCTCATGCGCCCGCTCATGCACGGTCATTTTCCCGTATGCCGCAAGGCAGCCGCAAAGCGCACCGCAGGTTTTTCCGCAGCCCATTCCCCCGCCGAACGCGCTGACAAGCTTGAGATCATCGTCGGAAATGTCGAGAGAGTATTCGTCTCTTATCGCCCGCAATGCCGTCTCAGCGCAGTTGAAGTCCTGCTCTTCAAAATAATCTTTCGCCCGATCCTTTAACATAAGCCTGCACCACCTTATAAATTATATATTATTCTTGCGCTTTTACGGCAGTTTGTCAACATTTTTTATATGGCTCAGCCGTTGCAAAAAACGCCGGTTTATTTTATAATTATATAAAAAATTTACGGAGATTTGAGATGCTTTTTTCCAGCTTAGAGTTTCTGCTGCTTTTTCTTCCGATAACGGCGGTTATATATTTCATAATCCCCAAGTGCGTGAAAAACTATTGGCTGCTGGTCGTAAGCCTCATTTTTTATGCATGGGGCGAACCGAAGTTTGTTTTCATAATGTCCGGCTCGATCGCTTTCAATTACGGCGCGGCTATACTTGTCGAAAAATACAGGAACGAGAGCTGCAAAAAGAAAGCCGTGCTGATCGTATCAGTCGTATTCAATCTCGGGCTGCTTTTTATTTTCAAATATCTCAACTTTACCACTGAAATAATTCATGGCATCTTTTCAAAAATTCCCGTGACCAAGATAGTTTTGCCGATCGGTATTTCGTTTTTCACATTTCAGGCAATGAGCTACGTGATAGACGTGTACAGGGGTATCCCGGCACAGCATAACATCTGCTTTCTCGGACTGTATATTTCGTTCTTTCCCCAGCTTATCGCAGGACCGATAGTGCGCTATACGACCGTGATGGAGGAAATCAACAAGCGCACAGTAACAACGGAGGATTTTTCGGAAGGTATAAAGCGATTCATAATAGGCTTCAACAAAAAAATCCTGCTTGCGAATATAACGGCTGAGGTGGCGGACGCGGCGTTTGCCTCCGGCCAGCTCTCCGTATGCATGGCTTGGCTCGGACTTATCGCCTATACATTGCAGATTTATTTTGATTTCAGTGCGTATTCGGATATGGCGATCGGGCTTGGCAGAATGTTCGGGTTCAGATTCCTTGAAAACTTCAATTATCCGCTTATCTCAAAAAGCGTAACGGAATTCTGGCGCAGATGGCATATCTCCCTCGGAACGTGGTTCAGGGATTACGTATACATTCCCCTTGGCGGCTCGCGTGTAAAATCTGCCGCCCGCAGATACTTCAACCTTGCCGTAGTCTGGATGCTTACCGGGATATGGCATGGGGCTAATTTCACGTTTATTTTTTGGGGTATGCTCCACGGGGCAGTGATCATTATTGAGAAGCTGACAGACGCGCCTGAGCGCAGCGAAAAATCCGGAGCCGCTGCGGTGCTTGGGCACATATACACTTTATTTGTGGTCGTGCTGGGCTGGATGATGTTCAGATCGGATAATTTCTGCGTGTTGTGGGGATACATGAAAGCTTTCTTCGGTATTGGTGCATCCGCGTTTTCCGACTCGCAGTTTGCGTTTTACGTCAGGGAGTACGCCGTAGTGCTGGCCGCTGCCGCGCTTTGTTCCACACCAATATTCAAAATCCTCGGGGGAAAAATTTCGGCGTCCGGAGATCGGCAGGCCACAGTCCTGGATTGCGCAGGTTGGTTTGTCAACATCGCGCTGTTTGCCGTCAGCGTATCGTTCCTTATTATGAACTCGTACAATCCGTTTATCTATTTTAATTTTTGAGGTGAGTATATTGCAAAAGGGAAAGAAAATATCTGCCGTGTTTTCGTTTGCATTTGCGGGCGTGATATTGGTTTTTGCCGCGCTCAATATGCCGCATCTCAAAACCGCCGCTTACCAGCTCATGACCGGGCAGACAGGGTTTGCCGGCTTCACCCAGCTTGTACACGAAAGCTACGTAAATGACACTCTCGGAAGATACGGCTTTGTAGATCTGAACGGGCTTTATATGAGATTGACAGGCAGAAGAACCGACAACGGTGTTATGAAGCTGAAAAACGGTATGCTCACGGAGGAAAACACGCCGGAATGTGACATCAAAGGCATCTCTGATGGAATAAACGTACTGGAAGAATATACGCAGAACAGCGGCGCGGACTTTATTTATATCCAGCTTCCGTACAAGCTTGACCATGACTCGGCGTTAGTTATCGAAGGTAAGAACGATTACAGCAACGAAAATGCCGACAAACTCATTGCCGCACTTGACGATGGTATAGACGTCATGGATCTGAGGCCGCTTTTGAGCGGCAGCGTGGAAAGCGTTGAGCAAAACTTTTTCCGCACGGATCATCATTGGAACTATTACGGCGCTTTCCAAGGCTTTTCCGAGATTCTCCGTCAGCTTGATGAGCGCTTTCCCGAGTGCGGTATTGACCTTTCGTGCGGCGATATTGAAAATTGGGAAAGCCATACGGTCAAAAATTGGCTTCTGGGAAGCCGTGGGAGAAGAACAGGCAGATTTTTTGCCGGTCTCGACGATATGACATACTATACCCCGAAATTTGATACCAAGATATCATGCGAGATTTTTGATACGGGAGAATACTACGAGGGTGATTTTTCACAGGCCAACATCAGAATGGCACGAATTACCGGGGATAAGGATCCCTACGAAAAAAACGCCTATTGCATGTATATGGGCGAAGATTACGGCTATGTCATGCAAAGGAATCCGAACGCGAGCGGAAAACTGAAAATCCTCCTCATAAAAGAGTCGTTCTCATTGCCTCTGCAGGCGTATCTGTCAACCGCATTCGAGTATGTCGATTCGGTTGATCCGCGTTACCTGAAAAACGTCACGGTAAAGGACTATATCGACAGCGTAAAGCCGGATGTTGTGCTCCTTGCGCTCAATCCAAACGTCATTCACCTTTGCCCGGACGATTTTTCGGATTACGGGATATACTGAGTGAAAAGAGGATCAAAGCCCAACGCAGCGGGTTTTGGTTCTGAAAGGAAAAATAACACCATCGGTCGATTTGCCGCGCAGGCGGCAGATCGACCGATGGTGTTATTTTGTCGCAGTGCACAAACCGTTGGCGCTAAGAGCTGAACAACTCCTGCGCTTCCAGCTGCAGCAGCTTACTGACCTCCATGGCGATGTCATTGAGCGAACAATTCAGGCCGCCGCGAAACCACTGTTTGTAGAGGTTCACTATGCCTCCTGCAAAATATGCCACACGCAGCTCCACCATTTTGGAATGACGCATTTCGTCGGGGATATCGCTGTTGTTAAGCATATAGTCGGTATATATCTTTTTCAGCTTTTCCATAAATATTTCCGAATCGTTGTCTTTGATCAAAATTCTGTAAAAATCTGCGTCTTCTTCAAGATAACGGCTGAGCTTCAGAAGCAGCGGCGCAGGATTGCGGAAAAAGCTTGTAAATTGAAATTCCTTAAGCACATCCAGCATCTTGGCAATGATCTCGTTTTCTATCTCCTCAGTGACCCCTCGGACATCCGGGTAATGGGCATAGAATGTCGCACGGTTTATATCCGCCCGATTTACAATATCCGTTACAGTAATTTTTTTCAATGGTTTCTCTTTTAAAAGCTGTGCATACGCTTCACGTATCATCCGCCGGGAGCGGATCGCACTGCGGTATTCTGCTTTTCCGCCGCTCTTCTCTCTCATATATTTCTCCAAGCCCCATCAATTTTCATATATATGTCTGATTTTATATAGTTTGTCAAAATCTGACGGTTGTACTTTTCTCTCATACATACTATACTGCAAACGTAGTCAAAAGTCAACAGCTGTGTAAAATTATGCAGCTGTAATATGAAAGGAGTTCTGATTTATGAGAAACTATGACCGTGTTCACCCTCGTAAGCCCGAGGGCATTGACGAAAGAAAAGCTTATATAGTCGGCGGCGGTATTGCCGGTCTGTCAGCGGCGGCGTTTCTTGTGCGTGACGCGCGGATGCCCGGCAAGAACATCACCGTTTATGACCAGCTCCCTGTATTCGGCGGCTCTATGGATGCTGCCGGAACTCACGAGACCGGCTATGTCTCCCGCGGTGAGCGTGAGCTTGAGCCGTATATGGAGTGCCTTTGGGATCTGTTCGGCAGTATTCCCTCCCTCTATGAGGAAGACCGCACCGTGCTGGATGAAACCCGTGAGTGCAACAAGAACTGGGAAATCGACTCCAAGCATCGTCTGTGGGAGCAGGGCTTCAAGGCGCACGACGAATCTACCATGGGCGTCACTCCCGAAATTCAAGAGCAGATGATCAAAATGATGCTCACGCCAGAAGATCAGTTGGAGGATGTGACCATCGAGCAGTGGTTCAGCCCCGCGTTCTTCCAGAGCCAGCTTTGGTATTACTGGAGCGCTATGCTGGCCTTCCAGCCCTACCACAGTCTGATTGAAATGCGCCGTTATGCCGTGCGCTTCATGCACCAGCTGCACCTGATCAAGAGTCTGCGCGGTATCCTGCGTACCAAGTACGACCAGTACAACAGCCTGATACGTCCGCTTCAGAAATATCTCGCCGACAACGGCGTCAATTTTGCCGCAGGCACAACGGTCACGGATATGGACATCAAGATCGAGGGCAGCGACAAGACCGTGACGGCGCTGCGTATCGGTGAGGGCAGCGCCGAGAGAATCGTTCCAGTTGCCGAAAAGGATCTCGTGTTCTTCACCAACGGCTCTATGACCCAGAATTCCACGCAGGGCAGTATGGCTGAAGCACCTGTAATGAACCGCGACACCGAACACCGCGGCTGCTTCACTCTTTGGGAAAAACTCGCGAAGAAGTGCCCCGAATATGGTCATCCCGAAAAGTTCGCCTTCGACCCCGACAAGAGCAACTTCGTTTCCTGCTCTGTGACCGTACGGGACTATCCTCAGTTCTTTGGCTATCTTGCCGAAAAGACCGGCAATCTCACCGGTAAGGGCGGCTGCTCAACCTTTGTGGATGCCCCTTGGTTCATAAATTACAATGTTCCTCTTCAGCCCGTGGCTCCTGACCAGCCGGAAAATGTTCAGTTCATGTGGTTCTACGGTCTGCACGCAAATAACTGCGGGGCATATACAAAGAAGCCCATGACAGAGTGCTCCGGCGAGGAGATCATGCGCGAGTTCCTGTACTACTGCGGACTTGAGGATAAGATCGACGAGATCATGCCGCATATCACCGCTATTCCCGTGGTCATGCCCTATATTACAAGTCAGTTCATGCCGCGCAGGCTGGCTGACCGCCCCGAAATCATTCCCGCCGGCAACAAAAACCTTGCGTTCATAGGACAGTTCGTCGAGTTGGAGGGCGATGTTGTATTCACCGTGGAAACCTCTGTGCGCACAGCTATGATCGCCGTATACCGTCTGCTGCACCTTGACCGTCCCATCACGCCGCTGTTCCAGGGGCAGTACGATATCCGCATGGTCAATGTGGCGCTCAAGACCCTGCTTGGCAAGGATAAGATCGATGTCAGCGACCTGCCCAAGATAAACCCGCTCAAGCTTCCTCAGGTTATGAACGAAATAGTGAACGCAGTCAACCAGATCCCGCCCGTACCGGAATACTATTCCGAGCGGAAGGAAAATCAGTAATTTTTAAGTGAGGAACGCTTTATGAAACTCTATGATTTCCTTTATCATCCGAAAAAGCCGGAAGGTATTGAAAAACGCAAAGCCTACATCGTAGGCGGCGGTATTGCCGGACTTGCTGCGGCGGCGTTCCTTGTGGACGACGCCGGAATGCCCGGAGAGAATATCACCATTTACGAAAAGCGGCAGGATGTCGGCGGTTGCTGCGGTGTGATCGGCACGGACGGTGCGTATGTCTGTCCCGGCGAACGCGAGCTGGAGCCGCACATGGAGTGCCTGTGGTATCTCTGCTCCAAGATTCCGTCACTTGACTCTCCCTGTCGCACCGTGCTTGACGAAACTGTGGATGTGAACCGCGATCTGCCGATTCATTCCGAGTGCCGTGCCATTCAGAATTGCGGTCACATTTGGGAAGGCATCCATGACTACCGCATGGACACGGAGACGACTGAAAAACTCCAGAAGTTCATCACTGAGCCGGAAAAAGACCTTGAAAACATAACCATTGAGGAATACTTCGGCAAGGACAGTCCGTTTTTCCACTCCGCTATGTGGTGGTGCTTCCATCCGATGCTTGCGTTCAAGCCCTATCACAGTGCACTGGAGGCAAAGCGTTATCTGTCTCGTTTCGGTCTGGGCTGGCGTATTGATTATCTGGAAGGCATTCTGCATACCAAACGAAACGAGTACGATTCCATTATCAAGCCGCTGACCCTGTGGCTCAAAGAAAAAGGCGTTACCATCAAGGGCGGCTGTGCCGTTTACGATATTGATCTGGATAAGGACTGCAACACGGCAGAGGGTATTCGTATGCGCGTGGACGGCAAGGAGGAGCGCGTGGAGGTTCGTCCGGAGGACTACGTTCTCGTCACCAACGGCTCGCTCATGACCAACAGCACCTTCGGCGACAACACGCATGTTGCACCTACAAACCGCAGAACCGATGATCTTGGCTTGTTCACCATCTGGCAGAACCTTGCAAAGAAGCATGAGAAGTTCGGTCACCCCGAAAAGTTCATCGGTCCTATCGACAAAACAAAGTGGATGAGTTACTTCATCACGATCAAGGACTATCCCGAATTCTTTGAGCGGCTTGAAAAGCTCACGGGCAGCAAGCCCGGCACGGGCGGCTGCATCACCGTCAAGGATTCCGGTTGGGAAATGAGTTTGATGCTCTATGACCGTGACTACTTTCCGAACCAGCGTGTAAACAACGAGGATTGCCTGTGGGGTGACGGTCTGTTCGGCGAGCGTGAGGGCAACTATATCAAAAAGCCGATGGCAGAATGCACCGGCGAGGAAATTCTGACCGAGATTCTGTACCACTTCAATCTGATGGACATGAAGGACGAGGTGCTCTCCCACGCGCATATCTCCACCTGCATGATGCCGTATATCACCAGTCAGTTTATGCCCCGCACCTGCACAGACCGCCCGAAGGTCGTGCCGGACGGCTGCACAAATCTCGGCTTTATCGGTCAGTTCGTCGAAGTGCCGGGTGATGTGGTATTCACGGTGGAAACCTCCGTGCGCACACCGCTGGAGGCAGTCTACCAGCTCACCGGGCTTGACAAAGAGATCATCGAGGTCAACCCCGCGCAGTACGATATGCGATACTTCAAGCAGCAGATCATGAAGTTCAACGCCATTAAGGGTGATTTCACTTCAAAAGATCTCCCGAAGATCAATCCGCTGAAGATGAAGGAGATTGAGAAGGAGCTGCTTTACAAGATCAACCACATACCGCCCTACTACATCATGTATCAGGGCAGAGATAAGAGCGTTGCGCTGAAAGACAGCGTACTTTCCCCGGAATATCCGAAAGAATAATCTCAAAGCAAAATATAAGCCGGACAACTGTTTCGGGTTGCCCGGCTCAGATGCTTTATAAGGAGCAACATGAAACAAACTATCACTTCCGTTGTCGCCATGCTGCTTGCAGTCATGTATTCCGTCGGTCTGATTGCCGCCGCGCCCGGTCATGCGGCGTCGTCTGCGGATGGAAACAAATCTTCCATTGGTATTTCTATCGAATACGAAAACCGGCTGTTTGACACCGGCGCGGTACACACCGTGGAAATACAGATGGATACGGGCGCGTGGAATGACCTGAAGGATAACGCGCTCTACAAGGAATATCACGATTGCAATGTAACGATAGACGGCGAAACATTTTACCATGTCGGCATCCGCACAAAAGGCAACACGACACTGATACAGAGCATTGTGCGCGAATGGGAACGCTATTCGCTCGTGCTGAACTTCGGTGCATTCGACAAGAGCCAACGATATTACGGGCTTGACAAGGTGGCGCTGAACAACAATATCTGCGACAGCAGCTTTATCCGCGACTATCTTTGCTACGACATGATGAGCGAAATGGGAATCCCGACGCCACTTTGCAGCTTTGTGCAGGTATCGCTGAACGGCGAGGTGATCGGGCTTTACACGGCAGTGGAAAGCCTTGCGGAATCCTTTGCCCTGCGCAACTACGGCACACAGTATGGGAAGATGTATAAGCCCGAGCAGTTGGATATTGCCGGAATGATTACGGGCACAGAGAAAAACGGCTCTATTCATCTCTCCGAGCTTTCGGGTGAAAACGGCTCGGTCAACGCCTGCGATTTTCTCGGCGTGGACGACAAAACCGTAGGTCTTCAGTATCAGGGCGAGGATTTTTCCCTTTACGACGCAATATGGAACAACGCAATATTTGATATAGGAAAAAATGATAAAAAAAGGCTTATAAGCTCAATACGCACAATAAACGAAAGCACAGATTCTTCACCAGCGCTTGACACCGACACGCTCCTGCGCTACTTTGCGGTCAATACCTTTGTTCTGAACGATGACTGCTATACCTCCTACGCCGGACACAACTACGGGCTGTATGAGAAGGACGGAAAGCTGTCACTGATCCCGTGGGACTATGACCATGCGCTCGGTTGTACCGGCGCCGCAAACGGGACGGACAATTGGACGGACTATATCAACACGCCAATCGACGAACCGCTGATCGGCACCACGCTCGAAGAACGACCGCTCCTGCGCACTCTGCTTGCAAACGAAGAAAACAAGACAAAATATCACGCCTACCTTGACGAATTTCTGAAAAGCTATATTGAAAGCGGCAGATATAAAAGGACGGCCGAAAGCGCTATTTCAATGATACGTCCTTATGTTGAAAGCGATCCGACAAGCGGCGTTACGGCGGAACTCTTTGACATCGCAGTGCAATCGGATATGGATTTTATCTCCCTGCGCACAAAAAGCATCCGCGGGCAGCTTGACGGCGGGATTCCGACGACCCGTGCGGGACAAGCGGAGCATCCGGAAACGCTTGTTGATTGCTCTGCTTTTATCAGCCCCGACTCGGCAAGCCTTGTTGAGCTTCTGCTTCCCGAAGACAGCGGACTTTACATAGAGGATCTTTTGAGAACGCTCGTGCCTCAGATGGACGTGCTTGCGACCGTCAGTATCGTCCCAATAAGCGATCTGCTGAGTCTTGCGCGAACCGAGGACGACCACGCGGAAGGAAGCGTAAGTGCGCTCATGCAGTCCGGGCGGATCGGTGATATCGAAGCGCTGGAAGCGGCGGTCAAGCAGCTTGCCCTCCGCGTGATATTGGCGATATTTGAAAAACTCGCGGCGTTCATTGTGCTTGCGGTGGCTCTTGTGATCGTCATAAAAGCGGATAAGAACAACCGCCCCAGACCGATAAGACGAAAGGAGCGTGCAAAAAATGCTGTTTGAAGCCCCGAAAAATACGAAGCTCCGCCATGAGTGGAAGCACCACATCACGCCCGTGGATAAGCAGATCATTACAGACCGCCTGTCGGTGATAGCCGCTCCCGACCCGCACTATGGCGCTGAACCGTATCGTATCCGCAGTCTTTACTTTGACAATGTATACAACAAAGCCCTTTCAGAGCGTTTGAACGGCTGCGAGGTTCGCGAAAAATTCCGCATCCGTTACTATAACGGCGATACGGGTTATATCGTTCTCGAAAAAAAGAGCAAGTTCAACACGCTCTGCGGCAAGGAAAGCGTGAAGATAACAAAGGCAGATTGTCAGAAACTCATCGACGGCGACATACAATGGCTTGCCGGTTCGGACAAGCCGCTTTACCGCGAGCTGTATGCCAAAATGCAGTGTCAGCTTCTCCGTCCGTGCGTTATAGTGGACTATACCCGCCGTGCCTTCGTTTACGCGCCGGGTAACGTCCGCGTGACCATTGATGACGAAGTGAGAAGCGGTCTTTCGGCAACACAGATGTTTGATCCGTTTGTCACGATTCCCGCCGATATCCGTCATCCTGTCATTCTTGAAGTAAAGTACGACGCCTACTGTCCCTCGATCATCCGCGATGCTGTGCAGCTTGATGCACGGCGCAGTTCATCGTTCTCAAAATACGCGGCTTGCCGCCTTACAAATTTTTAATGCTTCTGCAAAGAGAAAGGAATTGTCATGACCTTCAACGATATTTTCAAATCAAGTTTTCTTGAACAGGTGACATCATTTTCCGTCACCGATATGCTCATCTCCCTTGCCCTTGCCTTTGCAATCGGACTTTTTATTTATGAGGTCTATAAGATCACCTACCGCGGCGTAATGTACTCCCGCAGCTTCGGACTGACCCTGCTTGCACTCGCAATGATAACCGATCTTGCCATCATGACCGTGACCTCGAACGTCGTGCTGTCGCTCGGTATGGTGGGTGCTTTGTCCATCGTCCGTTTCCGCACTGCGATCAAGGAACCTCTGGACATTGCGTTTCTGTTCTGGTCGATCGTAGTCGGTATTATGCTCGGCGCGGGAATGATTCCGCTTGCCGTGTTCGGCTCAATCATTCTCGGTCTTGTTTTTTACCTTTTTACACGGCAGAAAAAAAATACCGTTCCGTATATTCTCGTTTTGCAGTGCAGAACCGATACGGCAGAAACGCAAGCTATGGCAACGCTGAGCGCCTATGTTGAAAAGTACATTGTCAAATCCAAAACCGTAAGCGCCGCTGGAGTTGAACTGACAGTTGAAATCAATCTTGACGGTACGGAAACCGCGTTTCTTAATGAGCTGCAAAAGACAGACGGCGTTTCCGCCGCCACACTTGTCAGCTACAACGGTGAATATATGTCCTGACGCGCCTCATCATTGACAGTGCAGGCATCTGTCCCTGCCTTTATCAGACAAAAAATCGAATTGAAGCCCAGCACAGCGGGTTCAATTCGGAAAGGAAAAACAACACCATCGGTCGATCTGACGCCGCCTGCGGCGGCTGATGACCTTATGGTGTTGTTTTGACG
>CAVENX010000040.1:0-10047 GCA_963617275.1 bacterium | reverse complement strand
GGCTTCACCGAGGGCTGCAACAACAAGATCAAGGTACTCAAGCGTGTCTGCTTCGGCGTCAGAAGCTTCCCCACCTTCAGAAACAGGATCCTTCACTGCGCTTCATGACCGGCTGTGAAAGATAATGATCGCGTTGGAATAATCCCCCCAATCGAGCTTCTGCCCGCAGCGGTCACAGAAACGCTGGTATTCCCGGTCAAGCGTCAGCTTGCAGTACGGGCACACTGGATAGCAGCCCAGCCCGCAGATGAAGCGGCTCTCCACAACGGCCATGGGCATTCTGGAATCCGGCAGCGGCGGGATCCTCAGCAGTTCGTTCGGTGTGAGCTCAAAGCCCTTACACAGCTTCTCAAGGATAATGATCGATGCGTTGGTCTGTCCTCTGGCGACACTGCCAAAGTATCTTGGGCTGAGGCCGCAAAGTTCTGCAGCCTTCTCATAGCTAAGATCACGGCTGCTGCACAGTTGAAGGATGGACGTGGATAAGTCTTTTGAAAACATCTTTTACACGCTCTTTCTATTCAAGATGTTTTCAGCTTAGAAGCAGTATGCTGCTGTCTCAAGGAACGATACTGCCTATTTTTTACTTCTTCTCCTTTTTCTTACAAAAATTATGCTGTCTCAAGCAACCATTTCATTATACTGCGAAGGTGTGGGCGCCACGCCGCCCACACCTTCGCTGCTATTTCTTGCTAAACTCTACCCCAACTATTGACACTGAACCTTTCTTTTTCCCCTGCCAGCCCCAGTCTTTTTGCTGCATATACCATTCCCGAAAAGCTGCGTGTGTACTTCTTTCGCTGCAAATCGCTGTATACTCCATCCCATCCGTAGCGGGCATAGCACTTCTTAAAGGAATTTTTTATCTGCTTTTCTTCTTTTGCCGTGTGTCTCTTTGGGTGACTGTGCGGTCGCCGGGATTTTTCCAGCATTGATTGCCATGTCCCGTCATATTTCTTGCACCAGCGTTTTAATGTTGATAGGCTCACTCCGTACTTTCGGCTCGTCTGACTTTTCCCTCGCTTTTTCGCCTGCTCAACTATTTCTTGCCTTTTTCTCGCTTCTTGTGTTATTATTTTCATGAGAAGTACTTCTTCCTTGGTTGATGTTTTTGTGGTGAATTCATTATACCATATCTCGAAGCTACTTCTCTTTCTTTTTGGGTCACATCATTTTAGCACATACATTTTTTAAAAAGTGTTTAAACGAGAATTTATCCCCAGATAAGCCGGACGATCCATGCGGAGGTGAGGAAACACACAATATCGGCGGTCAGTGCCGCGTATACCGCCCAGCGGCTGCCGCGCACACCGGCGGCGGAGAAGTAGACCGATATGACGTAAAACGTTGTTTCGCTTGAACCGAGCATTACGGCGGCGGTTCTGCCGATGAGCGAATCCGCGCCGAAGCTGTTTATAAGTTCGGCGGCGCTTCCCATTGCCGCCGAACCGGAAAGCGGCCTTATAAGCAGCATGAGCGCGCTTTCCGGCGGTACTCCCAATGCGCCGAGCAGGGGAGAGACGAGCGCGCCGAGCGCATCGGCAGCGCCGGAGGCACGGAGAAACGAAACGGCAGGGAACAGACACAGCATTGCGGGCATAATGGCGGCAAGCGTGTGAAGCCCCTTTTTTGCGCCATTTACCATGGCGGAATAAATATCCACGCCTTTACTCATGGCGAGTATGCAGGCAAAAACCGTTATGAGCGCTGGCACAAAAGAGAAAAGTTTAGTCATTTCCAAAACTTTTTCAGCACGAATGCGGCGCATAATCCGGCGGAGAGCGACAGCGCGGATACCGCCCAGACTGCGGGCAGAATGTCAAACGGCGCGCTTGAACCCGCCGCTGCGCGCAGAGCGGCGGCGGTAGTCGGAATGAGCTGTATCGAAGCCGTGTTTATAACCACAAGCATACAAAGCTCATCCGCGATCTCCCTGCCATCTCCGAGCGAGACTATCGCTTTTGCAGCTCTGATTCCGGCGGGGGTCGCGGCATTTCCAAGCCCCATGAGATTTGCGCTGATGTTTTCGGAGATTGCGGCGCAGGCTTCCGGAGACGCGGCGGCATTCGGAAAGAAGCGGCGTATTACCGGACGGAGAAGTCCCGAGAGGGTCTCCGCCGCGCCGCATTGTTCAAAAAGTTCCGTGACGGCGCACCAGAAGCAAAGCCCTCCGGCGGCGGAGATACAAAAGCGCACCGCTTCATCCGCCCCCGTCATCAGCGATGAGACGGCATCCGCGTCCCCGCGCATAATGCACAGCAGCAGAGGCACGGCGTATAAAGCGATAAGAATATATGAAAACATTTTGGACACCCTCTCAGGAACATAAAATACCCGTGGCGTGAGCAAAGTTATCCGGCGGGACAACCGTTCCTGATGAAATATATGAGCGGCAATGCGCGCTCATACCGGAAGAGACGCTGTTTTTTCCGTTGGAAACGGAAAAAATATGTTGGAAAATGTGGGGAAGCGTTGGTAATCTTAAAGCAGAAAAATAAAATAGGAGCAATGGAAATATGGTTGAAGAGCGCATAGCCGAAAACGTACATAAAATGTTCAACAAAGAGCTTATATTTGTTTTTCCGCACATGGAAGATAAGGAAACGCTTATCGAACGGCTTGGGAGCGCTGCCGTTGAGCGCGGGCTTGTATTGCCGAGCTTTACCAAAGCGGTGATAGACCGCGAGAAAGATTATCCCACCGGCTTGAGTACGGAATATATTGACCTTGCCGTACCGCATACGGATGCCTGCCATGTCATACAGCAGGTCATTATAGTTGCAAAGCTTGACGACCCCGTGACCTTTGTTGCAATGGGCAGTGATGACGAAACGGTCGCGGCGAAGTATGTCTTTCTGCTCCTGCTGAAAAATGACGGTGAGCAGGTCCCTTTGCTGCAAAAGCTCATGGATATGTGTTCCGACAAGGATGCGACGGACGCTCTGAAAAAAGCGGATACTCCGGAGGAGATATTCAAAGTTATTTATGAATACTATTGCGCCGGTTGACAAGGGCGGAGACGCTTTTATAAGGCGTTGAAACCCTTGTTGACCAACACTTTGGTGTTCTGAAAATAAATACGTAAAGAAAGGAGAGACAGAATGAAAAGAATAGTAGTGGCATGCAACGCCGGCGTTGCCACTTCCGCAACGATAGCGTGCAAGATCAAAAAACTGCTTGAAGAGCGCGGTCTGGAGGCAAATGTAGAGGCAACGGAGATCACCGGACTCGAACAGGCGCTGAGAGGCGCGTGTATGTACGTGTGCGTCATAAAGCCCAATAAGGATTACGGCGTGCCTATGTGCAACGGCGTTGCGTTCCTGACGGGCGTCGGCATGGAGAAAGAACTGCAAAAAATAATAGATGTTTTGCAGCAGTAAGATACCTGCCGGTGCAGATGTGAAATTAAAAAACAATAGAAAAACGAGAGGTAAGACAAGATGGAAATATTGTCAAAAGTATTCGGCTTTATAGTAAATGATCTTGGCTCAACGATTGTTCTGCCGCTTATTATGATGATAGTCGGCAAGGCATTCGGAATGAAGTGGAAAGAAGCGTTCTCCTCCGGCCTGTTGCTTGCGGTCGCGTTCAAGGCGGTCGGTCTTGTGACCGGATATATGTCCGACATGATCTGCCCTGTGGGTAAGTCAATGGCGGAGACGGTCGGCAGATCTTTCCCGATAGTTGACGGCGGCTGGGCGCCTCTGTCCTCCATAACATGGACATGGAAGTACGCGTTTCTGATGTTCCCGATCCAGATAGGCGTAAACCTCCTTATGCTTGCACTCAAGAAAACAAAGACTCTCAATATAGATATGTGGAATGTCTGGGGCAAAGCCTTTATCGGCTATCTGACCGTTGCCGCTACCGGCAAGCTCTACCTCGGCATACTCATGGCGATCGTTATGATCGTTATGGAACTCATCCTCGGCGATGCAATGCAGCCGCGCGTACAGCGCATCACCGGCATAGAGAATGTCAGCTGCCCCCACCGCCATATGCTTCTCTGCTCCCTGATATACCCCGTTGATATGCTCCTGCGCAAGATCCCCTTCCTCAACAAAGACCTCAACCTCAACACCCTGCGCAAAAAGTTCGGCCTGCTCTTTGAGCGCCATATCCTCGGCCTTATCCTCGGCACAATGTTCGGGCTGATCGCCGGAAAGAAAGTCATAGAGTCCGTTCAGCTCGGTATCATTGCCGCTACTGCGCTCTATCTGCTGCCGATAGTCGTCCGTATATTCATGATGGCGCTCAATCCCATTGCCGACGCCGCCACCTCACGCATGAAGAAAGTCCTCAAATCCGATCAGGAAGTTTACATCGGCCTGGACAACCCCATGCTGCTCGGCGAAGACGCTATCTGGATAGTCGTTATGATGTGTATGCCCGTCACCCTGCTGCTTGCATTCCTCCTGCCTTGGAACCAGATCCTGCCCTTTGCAGCGCTTGACAACCTCACTCTCGGTCTGTGCGTATACATGGTCACCAACGGAAACATTCTCAGAATGTTCATCCTCTACATCGCTTTCACTCCCGCGTATCTGTGGGTCGCAACCACCCTTGCTCCCACCATCTCCGCACTCGGCATAGAAAACGGCATTATCTCCGAGGGAACTCTGATCGCCAGCGCCGGTATGGACTGCCCGATATTCGTTTACGCTTTCTCGCAGCTCTTCACTTTCCTGCAGGGCAACTTTGTCCCGCTCATCATCGCCGTTATCTACATCATCGGCTTTATCTACACTGTCAAGGGCTTCAAGAAAGAGGGTCTTGCGGACAAAGCAGCCTTTGCCGCAAAGTAATTTACAGCATATAACCCGCAACCAATATGCCGGAGTCATCCGGCATATTGGTATATAACGAGTTTACAGACTTCGGAGGATGTGTATATAATAATGCCGGCATAAACGGCGGAAGCTTTGTTAGGAGCGTTATGAGGTGGAAAGAATAGGCCGAAAGAATGATTTGATATTATTGAATCTTTTGGAGACCGATGACTGGCTTACCTCCACACAGCTTGCTCAAAAAATGCAGGTAAGCGACAGAACGGTCCGCAGCAGGCTTGCGGAGCTTAGCGGTCTGCTGAATGGGGAGGACATAGAGCTGATAGCGGAAAGAGGCAAAGGGTATCGCATAGCGGCGGCGGACAAACCGGCGCTCAGGCGGGTACTCTCTCGCGGCGGCGTGTGTGCCGATGCCGGATTCCGCCGCGACCTTATGCTTGAACTGCTCGATCTGTCGGCGCCGGAGGATATTGACGAGCTGTGCGACAGGCTTTTTATGAGCCGTACCGCACTTGAAAACGAGCTTAAAAACGTTAAAAAAGAACTTAGCGAAAGCAAAAGCAATCTTGTCCTTGTGAGGAGAAAAAACACTCTGCTCATTGACGGAAACGAGCGCAGCAAGCGCGTTATGATAAGCTATCACATGGACAACCGCTTCCACAACCCTATGTCGTACGACCTTATGGGCTACTCGGCATACTTCCCGTATGATGAGCTGCACGGTACGATAGAGGCGATAAACGACGTTTTGCGCCGCCATAATATAGCCGTTTCCGACACGGGGCGGCTCACCATAGCCGTACACAGCCTTATTGCGATCAAAAGGATAGAAAAAGGGCTTGCCCTCGACAGCAAATGCCTCTCCGAAAGCGAAAGGGAGGACTGCTCCGCCGAATATTCCGCCGCGCAGGAAATTTTTATGCGCATGAAAGAGCGTTTCGGCGTTGAGGCGAATCGGTATGAATATGAAGCGCTGGCTTACTGTATTTATTTCCGGCGCTTTTTCAGCCTCGGCGACAATTCGCATAAGAGCGCGGAGGAGAATATTGACGCGAAGTATCTCAACGCCGTAGCGGAGATACTTGCGGAGATACGCGGCATATACTGCATGGATCTTACCAATGACAGGGAACTGCTCATAAACCTTGCCTATCATTTGCAGTCCACCGTCAACAAGCGCGGCAACGGTCAGCATTATGCAAATCCGATATTGGAAGATGTGCGCAGCAAGTACCCGTTTGTTTTCGAACTTGCCATCACGTTCCGCGATTATTTTTTGCAGAAGCTCGGAATCGCGCTTGACGAGAGCGAAACGGCTTATATTGCCGTACATCTCGGCGCGGCGGTCGAGCGGCTGAAGATGCAGAACGGAACGCATAAGCTGAAAGCCGTGCTGGTGTGCCATGCAAGTCTGTCAACTTCCAAATTCCTTATGGCGAAGATACTCTCGCTCTTCGGCAACCGGCTTTTCCTCTGCGGACCGTATTCGGTCTTTGACAGCGCTTCGATCATGGAAGAGCAGCCGGATATTATAATTTCCACAACGAAAACCGCCATGATAAACTGCGGCAATACGCCGATAGCCTATATAAACCTCATTCCGGACGCAAGGGACGCAAAGCAGCTTGGCAGGGTCATAGACGCGGCGGAGTATAATGTCGTCTCCAGTCACTGCTTTACGGACTTCTTTGACGAAAAGTTTTTCTATCCGGAACTTGACGTGAAAAGCCCTGCCGATGCGATCAACATCATGGCGGACGACCTTGCGCGGGCGGGCATTGCGCAGGAAAACTTTAAGGAATCGACCATTCAGCGCGAAAGCTTTTCAACGACCGTGCTGAAAAACGGCATTGCCCTGCCGCACCCGAAAAGCTTTTACTCAAACAGAACGACCATATCCGTTGCCATGCTTGCGCGCCCTGTCGAGTGGAGCGGCAGCAAGGCGCAGATAGTGTTTATGATGGCGGTCAAGGCGGGGGAACAGCAGTTTCTGCGGGACTTCTATGAGATGATAGTGAATCTCTCCGACAGCGAGGAAAGCGTGAACAGAGTCCTGAAAATCAGGAATTTTGACGAGCTTATCGCTTATCTGAATACGCTGAACTAATATACCCCCCGAATATAGCGGTCATTTACGCAAAGCCGGAAAATTACAGCGCCGGCTTAGGTGAAAAATAAAAAATGTTTTACAGCAGACAGGAGTAAAAATGGAAAAAGAAATCAAAAGAGAAATTATTGACGAAATAATCAGAATCGGCATCCAGATGGATCAAAAAGGCATGGTAAACGCATTTGAGGGCAACCTTTCCATCAAGGACAGAGAAACCGGACTGCTCTATATAACGCCCTCCGGCAAAAGAAAGATAGAGCTGACGCCGGATATGATCGCGGTTCTCGATGAGGACGGAAAGCAGATCGCCGGACGTTTCAAGCCCTCTTCCGAGCTGCCCATGCATACTCATTCCTATCTTATGCGGCCCGATGTAAACGCCGTTATCCACTGCCATTCTCCGTATCTCACCGCATACGCCATCTGCAACAAGCCCGTTGTGTGCCGCGCCTATGCTGAGTTTATGATGCTGGCGGGCGATATGATACCCGTTGTTCCCTACGGCAAGCCCGGCACGGATGAGATATACGCAAAGATGGGGCCGTTCCTCAAGAACCATAACATCGTCCTGCTTGGCAACCACGGGCCTCTCTCCGTCGGACCGGATCTGGCTACTGCGTTCAACCGCATGGATTCGTCCGAGCGTATCGCGCGCATAATAAACATCGCCAAGAGCGTAGGAGAGCTTTCGGATCTGCCCGATTACGAGATAGCGCGCCTGTTTGAGTAATATGGTAAACAGAGTATTCCGCGGCGTGGGCGCATCTTCCGGCGTTGCCGCGGCGGAGGCGTTCATTTATGATAAAGAGCTGCCGGTCATTCCGGAATCCTGCGAGGCGGTCGAAGAAGAGCTTGAGCGATTCAAGGCGGCGGTGGCTTCCGCAAGAAGCTTCTATTCCGGCATGATCGACAAGGCAAAAACGCGGACGGACGGGAAAACGGCGGAAATATTTGAAG
The DNA here is from genome assembly GCA_963617275.1 of bacterium. GTDB lineage: Bacteria > Bacillota > Clostridia > Oscillospirales > Oscillospiraceae > Limivicinus. The sequence goes on along the minus strand of CAVENX010000040.1, from coordinate 2,193 downwards.
CCTATCTTGAATTTCTTGATGACGATGATTCCGTCATTGAGCCGGTCTGTGAGCTTATAGCGTCCGGAAGCGGCGCGGCAAAGGCGGTGCATGAGCATTTTGAAATGCTTGCCGGAATGATGAGCTCTCTGGAAGATGAAACGCTGCGTGAGCGCGCGGCGGATTTCAGGGAGCTTGGCGACAGGCTGGTAAGGGAAATCCTCGGAATAAAGGCAAAAGACATATCCTCCGTTGAGCGGGACGTGATACTATTTGCTCATGACCTTGCACCGGCGGACACCGTGAATATGGACGCGGCGCATATCAAGGGCATAGTTACCGAGATAGGCGGCTGCACGTCGCACACCGCCATCCTTGCAAACGCAATGTCGCTGCCGGCGGTCGTGGGCTGTGCCGGTGTGCTGTCGGCGGTCAAGGACGGGGACGGCGCGGCGATCGACGGGGAAACCGGCGAGGTCGTCCTGCAACCGGATGAAGCCGCAATGAGTAAGTTTAACGAGAAGAAAGCTTTAAGCGAGCAGGACGGCAAAGCGCTTGAAATGTATAGAAGCAGACCGACGCTTACGGCGGACGGCCATGCGCGCACGGTCAGCGCGAATGCCGCAAGCGCCTCCGCTTGTGCCGAGGCGCTTGCGGCCGGCTGTGACGGCGTAGGGCTTCTCCGCAGTGAGTTTCTGTACATGGAGTCAAACGGTCTGCCGGATGAGGCAAGGCAGTGCGCCGCGTACGGAGAAGCGCTGGAAGTTTTGAAAGGGCGGCACGTTACCATACGCACGCTTGACGCGGGCGGTGATAAGGAACTGAAATATCTTGATCTCCCGCCGGAGCAGAATCCGTTTATGGGCTACCGTGCCATAAGGATCTGCCTTGACCGCAGAGAGCTGTTTATGACGCAGCTGCGCGCACTGCTCAAAGCGTCCGTTAAGGGAGAGCTTCATATAATGTTTCCGATGGTTTCCTCTCTTGAAGAATTTCGCGAGGCGAAAGCCGCCGTGCAGGAAGCCCGCAGGCAGCTTGCCGATGAGGGCGAAGCCGTGGCGGATAACGTAAAGGTGGGGCTGATGATAGAGATTCCCGCCGCCGCGGTAATGGCGGATGTGTTTGCGAAAGAGGCGGATTTCTTCTCGATAGGGACAAACGATCTCACGCAGTATACTACGGCCGTTGACCGCGGAAACGAACGCGTACAGAAGCTTTATACGCACTATAATCCCGGCGTTATAAGACTTATCGCGTGGGTCATCCGCTCCGCGCACGAGGGTGGCATTCCCTGCTGTATGTGCGGCGAGGCGGCAGGAGATCTGGCGTTTGTTCCGGCTTTGCTTGGAATGGGGCTGGATGAGTTTTCCGTTTCCGTGCCGAAGATCACACGCGTGCGCAGGCTCATCTCCGAGCTTTCCTATGAAGAGTGTTCGGCGAAAGCGGAACTTTTGCTGAAAGCGGAGACGGTTGCGCAGGTAAAGAATATATTGAACGGAATGCAGCCGGAAAAGTATAGAAAATAGAAGCTTCAGACAGAGCGGACGCATTGCCGGACGCTGTTGAATGCATGGAGGATCAGATGGAAAAAAGACAAGTTACCGTTATAAATAAATCCGGACTTCACGCGCGTCCCGCTTCGACATTCGTCAAGACGGCAAAGCTCTTTAAGAGCGACATAAGCCTGCTTGCCGGTGAAAAGACGGTTAACGCAAAATCGGTCGTTGCGCTGCTTTCTGCGGGCATTGTCTGCGGGAAAAGCATAGAGATATGCGCCGAGGGCGAGGACGAAAAAGAAGCCGTCAGAACCCTTGCGGAGTTCATAGAGAGCGGCTGCGGCGAGACGGAGAACTGATAGCCGGAGCAAATCAAAGCACAACAAAAAAGACGCCAAACAGGCGTCTTTTTTGTTGTGCTTGATTATAATTGGTTCAGTGTCAATAGTTGGGGTAGAGCTTAGCAAGAAATAGCAGCGAAGGTGTGGGCGGCGTGGCGCCCACGCCTTCGCAGTATAATGAAATGGTTGCTTGAGACAGCATAATTTTTGTAAGAAAATGGAGAAGAAGTAAAAAATAGGCAGTATTGTTCCTTGAGAGGTTGTAAACTAAAAGTTGGGGTGCGTGGGTAAGCCCGGGCACTCCAACTTTTAGCATGTTGAAAAAATAAGAGTAGAGCATAACAGAAAAATCCTTTAAAATGAAGCTGCTTAGACAC
>CAVENX010000039.1:0-42912 GCA_963617275.1 bacterium | reverse complement strand
GCAGAGTTTTTTGCCCGCAGGCAAAAAATAGATTTGATCGTTTTCTCCGGCGGCGTGTACGTCGGAGAAAACACTCCTCACGGAGCGAGTGTCGAATTGTTCGCCTTCGGCGAACAACCGAGGCGCAGAGCGCAGTGCAGCCCCTTTGTCAAAGAAGCAAGCTTCTTTGACAAGCTGAGTTTTCTTTTAAAATTATTTGTTTTTTTAATATTAAACGCTCTATGACACGCGCAACGCCGCCAACGTTGTTGTCCGGCGCGGTCATATCCGCCGCTTCTATCAGGGCGGGGATGGCGTTCTCCATTGCAACTCCTGTTCCGGCGGTTTTTATCATGTCGATGTCGTTTGAGCCGTCCCCGAACGTGATAACTTCCGACAGATCTATGCCGAGAAGCACGGCAAGGCGCTCAACCGCCTGACCTTTTGTGGCCGCGGTGCTGTTCAGCTCAATATTATTTATGACGGAGGAAGTGGCAATTAGTTCCGGAAAAAGCTTTGGCACAAGCTCAAGCTGACGGTCGCGCTCATCAAGATCGTGAAAGTGCATCTGCATTTTTGTGACGGGTCGGTTCCGTTCGGCGAGCGTTTTCTTGAGGTCGGGGACGGGGCGGCGTATCTTTTTCATGTAAGCGCCCATTGCGGCGGTCGGCGTCCAGTCCTGAAGGACATCGTACATATCCTTGCTCATGTAGCCCATGCCGTCCTGATAGCAGTCGTATATGACCGGCAGAGTGTCCATGTACTCCGCAAGGCGCAGCGCAAGCGACGGCTCTATCTCGGCGCTTGAAAGGATCTTATCCTCCTGTTTGTCATAGACGACCGCGCCGTTGCCGCAGATATAGTAGCGTATATACGGCGCATCCCTCAGCTCCTCGGGCATACCGGGGAAAATACGTCCGGAGCTTGGGACGATGTATATTCCCTGCGCGGCGGCCGCCTCGATGGCGCGGAGGTTATCTGCGGGGATGGTCTTGTCGTCGCTGAGAAACGTACCGTCAAGGTCAAAGCAAATAAGTCTGTATTTCATTCCATTCACTCCCTGTCGGACAATTATGGCAGAAAAAAGCTTTTCTTTCAAGATGCTTTTTGCAAAACAATTGACTTGAAAGAGCGGGAGAAACTGTGTATAATTATGGCACAACTATTCAGGAGGAATGTAAATATGAATCTGAGCGAAAAAGCAGCCCAGTTGAGAATTGACATTATCAACGAGCTGTATGAAGCACAGTCCGGCCATCCGGGCGGATCTCTTTCCTGCATTGATACGCTTGTTGCACTATATTATAACGTGATGAACGTCCGCCCCGAGGAACCCAGGTGGGAAGACAGAGACAGGTTTGTCCTCAGTAAGGGTCACTGCTGTCCCGCGCTGTACGCGGTTCTGGCGGACAAGGGGTATTTCCCCAAGAGCGAGCTTGGCACTCTCAGAAAGTTCGGAAGCCATCTCCAGGGGCATCCTGATATGCGCAAAACCAAGGGCGTTGACGCCAACACCGGCTCTCTCGGTCAGGGCATTTCTATTGCAATGGGAATGGCTCTTGCCGCGAAGCTCGGCAAGAAGACGTACCATGTTTATACCATGGTCGGCGACGGAGAATGTCAGGAAGGTCTTGTGTGGGAGGCTGCTATGGCGGCGGCTCACTACAAGCTTGACAATTTCACCGTGATACTTGACCATAACGGCTTGCAGATCGACGGCAGGAACTGCGATGTTATGGATATTGGAGACATCTGCGCAAAGTTTGCGGCTTTCGGCTTCGACACCGTGACCGTTGACGGGCACGACATCGACGCGGTCACCGCCGCTCTCAAGGCTCCTCACACTCCCGGCAAGCCTAAGTTTGTCTGCTGTGAGACGGTCAAGGGCAAGGGTGTTTCCTTTATGGAAAACAACCCCGCATGGCACGGCGCGGCTATAAAGACGGCTGACTATGAAGCGGCAATGAAGGAACTGGAGGTGCAGCACTGATGGGTAAATCAACAAGAGAAGCTTACGGTCTTGCTCTGGCGGAGCTGGGGCAGAAAAACGACAGGGTAGTCGCAATGGACGCCGATCTCTCAGGCTCTACCAAGACGTCTACCTTCAAAAAAGCCTTTCCCGAGAGATTTTTCAACTTCGGCATTGCCGAGGCGGACATGATCACCGCCGCTGCCGGTTTTGCCTTCTCCGGCTACATTCCGTTCACCAGCACCTTTGCCGTGTTCGGCACGGGACGTGCTTTTGAGCAGATAAGAAACAGCGTTGCATACACCAACGCCAACGTAAAGCTTGCCTTCACCCACGCCGGTCTCAGCGTCGGCGAGGACGGCGGCTCCCACCAGAGCCTTGAGGATGTCGCCATTATGCGCACTCTCCCCAACCTTACCATTTTCTGCCCGTGCGACGCGGCGGAAACACGCAAGGCGGTCATGGCGGCGGCGGAGATAGAAGGCCCTGTGTATCTGCGTCTGGGACGCTCGAATACCGACGACGTTACCGATGAAAACACGCCTTTCGTCCCCGGCAAAGCGCTTGTTCTCAAAGAGGGCAGCGACGCGGCGATCTTTGCGAACGGTCTTATGGTCGTAAGGGCGCTCAAGGCGGCGGAGATGCTTGAGAGCGAAGGCATCAGCACGGCGGTCGTCAACTTCCACACCATCAAGCCTCTTGACGAGGAAACGATCCTTGCCTACAACGGCAAGGTGAAGGCAATCGTCACCGCGGAGGAAGGTTTTGTGGTCGGCGGTCTCGGCGGCGCGGTCGCGGAGACGATAGCGGGCAAGGGCGGCGCAAAGTTCGCAAGAGTGGGCGTCGAGGACAGGTTCGGTCAGTCAGGCGCGCCCGATGTGCTCTTTGAGCAGTACGGTCTCACCGCGGAAAATATCGCGGCAAAAGTAAAAGCTCTGCTCAAATAAAAGAATACCGCAGATTGTTAAGGGCGGTCTCAAGGATTTCCTTGAGACCGCCCGGTTTTTGTGCGGTTATATGCATGAGCTTATTCCGGAGACGGTGCATGCGTGCTTTACAAGACAGTTGAGAAAGCTGTCGTTAAGAACGTTGTTGCCGCCGGTTTTTGACAGATAGTAAATGATCAGGTCATCCGGCGCTTCAAGAAGCGGGATGGAACGCACACCGTCGAGCTTGAGCAGTGTCTGCGCAAAAGATGCGGGCGCGATGCTCCACCACGCGCTTTCGTTGCTCCAGAAATAATTCATGACCGAGGCGTTATCACCGTACACCTTGGGGTTTGCGGTCGCACCAAACCAATAATCATGCCAATCATGGAAGTCGGGAAACCACGGGATCATCAGTTCGCTGGAGACGTCGAGCTGGTGCACGGTTATGATGTTGTCCTTGAAAAACATATTACGCGCAAGGAATATCATCTTTTCCCGATAGGCGGGAACAGCGTGCACGGTGGAGTGGGCTACGGTCTTTGAGACGAGCGCGAAATCCGCCTTGCTGTACTCCATCCACTGGTATGCTTCAAGGGAATGGTATACGTGGTATTTGAAGTTTATGTCTGAATTTGAAGCGATAAATTCCCCGAGAGCAAGAGGCACGTGGCAGCCCATGCTGCTGTTGAGTATGACGGTGTAGTTCGGACAAAAGTTTTTATTTTTCAGATTTATTGCGGAATTCCACGATGAAAGCAGGTTTTCGGCTATGGAAAGAAATTCCGTCCCCTGATTTGTGAGGGAGAGATTTTTTTTGCCCTGCGACCTTCTGAAAAGGGGATAGCCAAGCTCACTCTCAAGAGACTTCAGCCTCCGGCTGAGCGCGGGCTGGGATGTATACAGTCTGTCGGCTGCTTCGGAAATGCTGCCGTATTTTGCGATGGCAAGAAACGTTGAAAGCTCAAGCTGCGTCATGTGCTCCGCTCCTTTTGTGTATTATCCATAATAATATAACATCTGCGTTATATGTCAATAGAGTATTTGGCATTTTTATTTTTGACTCGGATTTGCTATACTTAAGCACAAGGTGAATAACCGAACCCGTTTTTAAGCGGATATGAGCGCTGCAGGCTTCGTTTTGCTCAATCACAAGGCGTCAAGCCTTCCTCAATCGCAAAGCCTTGCCTGCACCGCCCCTCTCACGCTTAAAAATCTCTGACCTCCGACATAGATTTTTTGTTCTTTATCAAGGCAGAGGACGCAGGAATACTGCCGTATTTCAAGGACGATAACGCAGAGAAAGGGCAAAAAATCATGGCTGAGGCGGAGTTCGGCTACTCCCCTTTTGCTTAGGCTGCAAACAAAAAAACGGAAGGATGTAGGAAATGGGAAGAATAATTACATCAAAATCGTTTTACGGCAAATGTCTCAATGAGGATTGGGCGGTTGGCGGTTTTATCGGATATGATATGGAAATTATGCAGGCTTCTGCGAGAGCAGCGCATAAAGTGAAAGCGCCGGTCATGCTTCAGGCGTCGTGCAGAGTGATCGACTATTCCGGGGCGGAAATGCTCAGGAAAATGGCGGAGGCGGTCGCGGATGAGCTTGATTCCGATGTTGTGCTGCATCTGGATCACGGCGACACCGTGGAGCGCTGCCTGCATTGCATAGATAACGGCTTCACCTCCGTTATGCTTGATAACGAACATGACAGCTTTGAAGAAAATGTAAGAAAGACAAAGGCCGTATGCGACTATGCCCATGCCCGCGGCGCGGTCGTCGAGGGCGAGGTTTTTCATCCTGTCGATGGCCCGGACAAATATTGGACGGACGTCGAGGAAGCGGCGGAATATGTGAAGCTTACCGGCTGCGACTCTCTGGCGGTGTGCTGCGGCAATGCGCACGATCTGCCGGACGATTACGCAAAAAAGCTCCGGGTCGATCAGATAAGAAAAATTCATGAGGCTATACCGGACATCCCGCTCGTTCTGCACGCGACGGCCATTGTCGCGCCCGAGTTTGTAGACCGCGCCAACAGGGTAGGCGGCTGCATGGCAAAGCCGTGCAACTTCACGGTCGAGGATCTGCAGGAAAGCTATAAGTACGGGGTGTGCAAGATAAACTCCGCACTGGAGATAAAAATTCTGTACACGGTCGCGGTACGCGAGTATATGCTGATGCATCCCACGCATCTTGACCCGAGAAAATACCTCGGCTATGCACGCGGCGTTATAGAGGATTTTATAGCGGACAAGCATACAAGGCTGTTCCTTGACGGCGGGAAAATGTGAGTTTATGACGAAAGAAAATGTGAAAGATTATGACGTTGCCGGTCTCGGAGATCTGATGATCGACTTTTCCTATGTCGGGAAAAATGACGAGGGCAACTCGATGTACGTCAGGACGCCGGGCGGCTCGATGGCGAATGTAATGGCTCAGGTCGCCAGACTTGGCGGGAAAAGTATGCTGATAACAACTCTGGGCGCAGACGAGCACAGCCGCTATCTCTATTCGGTCGCGTCGAAACTCAATATTGATATGTCGTCCGTGGCATACGGCACGCTTCCGACGCGCTTTATGTTTGTCTACCACGACGGAAACAGCCGCTATTTCAGCGATTACAGATCAATAAGAAACGAATCGCAGACGGTTATCGGAAATGTGGATATAGACAAGTTCAAAAGATGCAGATTTTTTGACATCAAATCCATCCGTTTTCCGGAAAAAGACCCGGTCAACCAAACAATGGACGAGCTGAAAAAAATAGCGCTCGAAAATGACGTCAAGCTGGTTACGGATATGCAGTGGCGCGGGATAGCGCTTCCGGAAGACGAAAAGGAATTTCTTCTTGAGCAGGCAAAATGCTGCACCGTGCTCAAGCTGACGGATGAAGAGCTGGCCTTTTATTACGACGCAAGTGAGCTTAAAGAAGGACTGGAAAAGGTCTTTAAGGACAGCAAAACGGAGATCGTCGCTGTTACCAGAGGGGAAAACGGAAGCTATCTTGCCACAAGAAACGCTTATGCCGCCTGCAAGGCGTTCGCCGTTCCGGTCAAGGAGACGACGGGAGCGGGTGATTCGTTCATGGGCGCGCTTTTGTATGCCCTGTGCAGCAAAAATAGGCCAATCCCGGAACTTTCCGGCGAAGAACTGGCGGAGATAGGCAGCTTCTGCTGCGCCTGCGCGTCATACAACACAATGTTCAAAGGTTCACTCCAGTGCATGGCGGCGCCTGAAAACGTCGAAATGATGAAAAACACATACGGCACGATCGGTGAGCCGTGGGCGGAAAAGCTGCCCGAACCCGTATTTATTCAGAAATAGAGTTATTTCTGCGTAAAATAAAAAACAAAAAGGAGACAAAATATGAAAAAATTTGCTGCAATGCTTCTTGCCCTTGCGCTTATGCTCACCGCAGGCGCGGCGGCGTCCTTCGCGGACAATGAGTTTGAGCCTATGACCATTTCTTTTTCAATGACCGAAGCCGACGGCGGCGTTGTTGCTCAGGGCATGGACAAAATGAAAGAGTACATAAGCGAAAAAACCAATGGCGCGGTTACCGTTGATACCTATTATGCTTCTTCTCTGATGGCTCAGGATATGGAGATCGAGTCCATTATGAAAGGCACCCTTGGGATGAACGCCTGCTGGTTTGACTGGCTCTCTCCCTACATGGACAAGCTGAATGTTCTCAATGTACCGTATCTGTTTGCTGATTGGGATCACATGAAGGCCTTTTTCGCCTCCGATGATGCTGCGGCTCTTTGCGATGAGATCGCGGAGACAACCGGCATAAGAGTGTTCACCCCGGTTTACTACAAGGGCGTGAGAAGTGTCAACCTGAATAAGGACATCAGAGTTACCTGCCGCGATGATCTTTCCGGCATCAAGATGAGAATGCCAAGCAGTGAGGCATGGCAGAATATGGGCACCGCTCTCGGCGCAAATCCCGTTCCTCTCGGCGCGTCCGAACTCTATCTTGCGCTCCAGACCGGCACTGTTGACGGACAGGACAACGGCTTCTCCACGACCCGTTCTTTCAGCTGGGACGAAGTGACAAAGAGCATTACCGTGACCGGCCATATGATCAGCGCGGGCTTCGTAACGATCAATGAAAAAATGTGGCAGTCGATGTCTCCTGAGCTTCAGCAGATTTTCCGCGAGGCGGTTGAAGTGGGCTGCAATTATATCAGCGATACCATTCAGGCTCAGGAAGCCGACGATGTTGCCTACTTTGAAGACAAGGGCATCAAAGTGTACTATCTCTCCGATGAGGAGCTTGCTTCCTACCGCAAAGAAGTATCCGATTATTACTTCGCTCAGGAAGACTGGGTCAAGGATCTCGATATGGATTTCTATAACTCCATTGCAAATATGGAGTACTGATCAACGGAACATGAAGCAATACATTCCCTCCTGCAAAAGAGGGAATGTATTATAAAATAATTTGGGTGAAAATCATGAGCAAACTTAGAAAAGTATACGAAAAAGTTTCCGATGTGATAGAAGTGTATTTCCCGTCGGTAACTTTTGTTGCCCTGTTTTTATCATATGTAATTATGATCCTGTACCGGTACATATTCAATGCCGGTGTAAACAAGGTCTATGAACTGAGCATGATACTGTTCGTGTGGACGGTGATCCTTTCAGCATCGTACAGCAGCCGCGCCGATAACCATATCATGTTCACGATGTTTTATGACAAGCTTTCCCCTAAGACCCAGCATATTTTCCACCTTATTGGGGATGCCGCCATTGTCGCGGCGCTGATAATGATACTGCCGCATACTATTGAGTCGGTATCCTTCCTGAAAATCAAAAAATCCCCGATGCTGAAAATACCGTTCAACATAATTTACGCACCGATCATTGTTTATAACGTAATGACTATTCTGCATCACTGCATTCAGGCGGTCAATGCCGTAAAGGGCATTGCCGAGTGCGGAAAGGAGAAAAAATGAACAGCTTCATAGTTTTTCTTCCGCTGCTTGTGCTGATGATCTGCTTTGTTATAAGGCTGCCGATAGGCCTCGGAATGATAATCTCCTGCGCGGTTTATTTTGTCGGAAAGGGAATGAGCCTCGGGATAATCGCCGATACGGTCATGAGCCAGCTGTATGCAAGCACCGTAATGATCGCCATTCCGCTTTTCATATTTACGGCAAACATTATGAGCTCCGGAAAAGTCACCGAGTATATGTTCACCTTTGTCAAGGCAATACTCGGCAAGCGCAAGGGAGCGCTTGCGCATCTGAATATTATCCTTTCTCTGATTTTTTCCGGCATGACCGGCTCAGCGGCGGCGGACGCCGCGGGACTTGGCACCATAGAGATCGAAGAGATGAAAAAAGACGGCTACGATATGCCGTTCAGCGCCGCTATAACCGCGGCAACCGCCACCGTAGGGCCGATATTCCCGCCGAGCATACCTATGGTCATATACTCGATGTTCGCTCAGGTTTCCGTCGGCAAGCTCTTTTTCGGCGGCATGATACCCGCTGTGCTTATCTGTATAATTCTCGGAATATATGTCAGTTTCCTCTCCAAAAAGAGAAATTATCCGGAAGGTCTGAGCTTTACGGGAAAGGAATTCTGGACGTACACGCTCCGCGCCCTCCCCGCACTTTTCACTCCCGTGATACTTCTCGGCGGAATCTACACGGGCATTGTCACCGCGACGGAAGCCGGAGCGCTTGCGGCACTGTATACAATCCTCATTTCGTTCCTCGCCTACCGCGTTCTCAGTATGAAAGGTCTTGTCAGGGTCATCAAGGACACTGTTATACAGACGGGAAAGATTTTCTCTGTTGTTATCGGCGCGTATCTTCTTTCGTATTATGCCACGACATCGGGGCTTGGGAAAATCATCTCATCATTTGCGTTGGGGCTTACCGACAATAAATATGTGTTCCTGCTGATAGTAAATGTGCTGTTTCTGCTTCTAGGGATGCTGTTTGACACAAATGTTCTTGAGTTTGTGTTTTTCCCGCTGCTTATTCCGGTTGCAAAGGCTCTCGGCGTCGATCTTGTACACCTCGGCGTTGTGCTTACGGTCAACATGATGATAGGCTCGGTCACGCCGCCGTTCGGCATGATGTGCTTTATTTCTGCCGGAATCGCAAACGAAAAGCTTACAAGCGTCTTCAAAGAGGTTCTGCCGATGGCGGGGCTGATGATAGTTGTCCTAATACTTATTACATATTTCCCGGCTCTTATAACCTTTGTTCCGAACCTCATTATGGGTTGACATACGGCGATAAAAAGAAGTATTCTGTGAATGACAAACGGAATACTTCTTTTTTTGACGGTGGAACATGAAAATAACAGATTTTGCAATGGAAATATGCGACGAGCTTAAAGAGACCCTGGCGCACGTTGACGAAGAAGAGGCAGAGAGATTTTTCGCTCTTCTTAAGGAGAAACGGGATGGGAAAAGAATATTTGTTTACGGCGCAGGGCGCTGCGGCTATGTAATGCGGGCATTCTGCATGAGGCTTATGCACCTTGGGTTCGAGACATATTTTGTTCCCGATACGAACACTCCTGCGGCAGAGTGCGGAGATCTGTTTATCGCCGCAGACGGCGCAGGACACTTATCAACGGTGAATGCCATGGCGCAGCTTGCCGTAAAAGCGGGGGCGGTCACGGCTGTGCTGACGATAGACCCTGCATCCCCTTTGGGGCAGCTTGCGGACATGGTGATAAAAATTCCGGGCAGAACCACTGCGCACGGCGGCTTGGGGGAGTCGATCCAGCCGGGCGGCGGCCGCTTTGAGCAGAGTCTTTTTATCTTTCTTGACGCAATAATTGCCTTCCTTGTAGAAAGCTACGGACTGAAAAAGGACTCGGCGTTTATAAGACATTCAAATCTTGAGTGAGGGGCTTTACGGACAAGCGCTTGGCATAGAGCGCGGTGCGGCGAGCTTTCAAAAAGTCTGATTTTTATGTACAGCCTGCTTCCGTAACGGCGCGGCACGCCGGTGAGTATAATGAAGCGGGAGGAAATCAGATGCTTACAATTCAAAAATTCGGCGGAAGCTCGCTTGCTGATATAGATAAGCTCCGCCGCGCCGCGTACAGGTGTATTGAGGCTGTACAGAACGGACAAAAGGTCGTTATGGTCGTCTCGGCAATGGGAGATACCACGGACGATCTTGCGGAGCTTGCATACGAAATAAACCCCGACCCGCCAAAGCGCGAGAGCGACGCTCTGCTCACCTCGGGCGAACAGCAGTCGGCGGCGCTCATGGCCATTATGCTGGACAGCTTGGGTACAAGGGCGATATCGCTGACCGGCTGGCAGAGCGGGATATTTACCGACAGTGTTTTCGGAGACGCATCCCCCGAGGTCACTTTTCCGAACAGGATAGAAGAGGCGCTGGAAAGCGGCGTGGTTCCGGTGATCACGGGCTTTCAGGGCGTGGACATAACCGGCAACATCACATCGCTCGGCAGGGGCGGTTCAGACACGACGGCGGTGCTGCTTGCCGCCGCGCTCAAGGCCGACCGATGCGAGATATATACAGATGTTGACGGTATTTATACCGCCGACCCGAGACTTATAAAGGACGCAAAGCGGATAGCCGTGATAGACTACCGCGATATGCTCACTCTCTCCATGGAGGGTTCGCAGGTGCTGCATCATAAGAGTGTAACGCTTGCAATGATAAACGGTGTGAACATCCACCTGCTTCCAGCAGGCAGAAGGGGCGGCGGCTCAATCGTAACGGCGCTTTCGGACAACGAAAGACCTGCTTTGGCAGGCGTTACGAAAAATGAGCTTACCGGCGAGGTGTCGCTTGTCGGCAAAAGCTGCTGCGCGGAGCTGCTGCCGCAGACCGTTCTGGAGCTTGCGGACAGCGGGGTGCGTGTTTCCGGCGGAGGAGTCCGCAATAACTGCCTGTATCTTGTGACAGATAAAAGCCAGCTTGCCATTGCCGCGCAGCTTCTCCACGACATGTATTTCTGATGCGGTTATCCGGCAATATTCATGCGTATTGCCGGATAACGCCGCTTGAATCATCAGCCGGTTTGTAGTATCATGTGCCTTGTACAAAAATATTTTTGAACAGGAGATAAACGGTGTTAGAAGAACTTAAAAAAAGAGTGCTGGATGCAAATCTCAAGCTGGTTGAGTACGGGCTTGTGGTGCTCACATGGGGCAACGCCTCCGAGATATCGGATGACAGAAAGTATGTTGTTATAAAGCCAAGCGGTGTAAGCTATGCCGCGATGCGTGCGGAAGACATGGTTGTGGTAGATATGGACGGCAATGTGGTTGAGGGCAAACTCAGACCCTCCTCCGATCTGCCGACGCATCTTGAGCTTTACCGCAATTTCGACGCGGTAAAGGGCGTTGTGCATACCCATTCGCGCTATGCTGTGGCTCTGGCGCAGGCGGAGCAGGCGCTTCCGTGCTACAACACTACCCATGCCGACAATTTTTACGGCGAAGTGCCCTGCACGCGCCATCTCACCGAAGCGGAGGTTTCGGAAGCCTATGAGCTGAACACCGGCAAAGTCATTGTCGAGACGTTCAATACCCGCGGGATAGACCCGGCTGCAACTCCCGGCGTGCTTGTGTGCAAGCACGGCCCGTTTACATGGGGCGCAAGCGCGGAAAAGGCGGTCGAAAACGCACTTGTTCTGGATGAGGCTGCGCACATGGCATTTATTGCAAAGACATTTGACCCCAACGTGCAGCCCGCGCCGCGTTATATCATGGACAAGCACTATTTCAGAAAACACGGCGCAAACGCCTATTACGGGCAGAAGTAAAGCCCGCCCCGAAAAAATATAGCAAAAGCCCCGGAAAGCTTCAGCGTGCTCCAAAGCTTTCCGGGGCTATGTTTTGTTTTAGAACATTTTATTTTGCGGCATCAGTATATTTCGTTATAATCCTGCGGGAGAGCGCTTTCGGAATTGGTTCTGATAAACTCGTCGAGAGCATAACGGTATGCGTCAGCGTTGTACCCGGCAAGTGTGCAGGTAATGTTTCCGGCGTTGTCGTAAATAAGATATACGTCGCTGCCGTAGATCCTGACCTCAAGCTCGCGGATGACGTCGCCGCTCTTGTAGGCGATCAGATCTGTCTCGTCGGCTTCAGCGTCGGCGGGAAGAACATCGTACCATGCTGCCAGCGCAGGCTCTTCAGCGCCGCCTGCTTCGCCTGTCTGGCCGTCTCCGTCGATCACAACATTTTCCGTGCCGTCGCCCTGATCTGCGGGGGTTGACGCCGCGTTGGGATCAAAGCCCAGCAGCAGGGGGATGAACGCGTCGGTGTTCATAGACGTAAGGTCAATGCGGACAGGCTCCTTGCTCTCAGGGGCAACTCCGAATTCAGGGTCAAGCTCCTCGGGAAATTCGATTTGTCCCCAGATGTCATCCGATGGAACCTCAGCGCCCACAATAGGCTCGGGAGTGGGTTCCGGCGTAGGCTCGGGAGTAGGCTCGGGAGTGGGTTCCGGCGTAGGCTCGGGAGTAGGTTCCGGTGTAGGCTCGGGAGTGGGTTCCGGTGTAGGTTCGGGAGTAGGTTCCGGTGTAGGCTCGGGAGTAGGTTCCGGTGTAGGTTCGGGAGTAGGTTCCGGTGTAGGTTCGGGAGTAGGTTCCGGTGTAGGTTCGGGAGTAGGTTCCGGTGTAGGTTCGGGAGTAGGTTCCGGTGTAGGTTCGGGAGTAGGTTCCGGTGTAGGTTCGGGAGTAGGTTCCGGCGTAGGCTCGGGAGTGGGTTCCGGTGTATATACCGGAGTAGGCTCAGCCGTGGGTTCCGGAGTAGGTTCCGGCGTAGGCTCCGGTGTCACCTGAGGGATGAGGGTCAGACCGTTTGACGCCGGCGTCGGTGCAGGCGTGGTCGGGATGACAACAATATTGTTGTTCGGAGTCGGTACGGGAGTCGGCGCAGGAGTTGCAGAGGGCTGCAAAAGCTGAATACCCTGCTGGATGCCCTGCCACAGACCGCTCCATATACTCTGCGAAGGTGCAGGCGTGGGAACCGGCGTAGGCGGGAAAGTGGGATCAACCTGCTGAACGACCTGTGTGGTCGCGGACGGGCTCTTGACGTTCTCACCGAACTGGATAGGCGGCATAGTGGGATTTACGGCCGCACCCTGTGCGGAATCACTGCCGTTTGTTCCGGCAACTGCGGATTGGGTCATATCGTCGGCGGCGGAGGAGCCGGAAGCGGGGTCAATATTGATATTGCCCTCGGAAAGAGCGGACTCATATACGACGTTCTGACTGCGGAGATTTTTGATGATCGAAAAGCCTCCGACAACTGCCACAAGAACTGCAACGCAGGCGGCAGAAGCGATAATGGTTTTCATCTGGCGCGAAACCCTGCGGTTTTTGCGTATAACTTCGGAACGGCGGATGTTTGCCATGATATCCTCGGCAAGTTCTTCGGGCGGTTCTACCAGATTATCGGAAACAGTATTTGACAGCATGGAAAAGGCTTCATACATTGCGGCACATTCGCTGCAGCTGTCAAGGTGTTCCATCACGGCGGCTCGTTCGCGCTTGGTCAGATCCTTATCAAGCATACGGCTGATAAGCTCCTGATAATATTTACATTCGCTCATGACAGATCACCTCCTCTCGTTTTGCTTGACGAGATGTAATCGGGAATGTTCCCGTCCTCAATTAAAAAAGCGCACAGTTTTTTTCGCGCTCTGAAAATTCTTGACTTCACAGTACCAACCTCAAGTCCGAGTGCGTCGGATATTTCTTCGTAGCTTAGCCCCTGGATCTCACGCAGCAGCAGTATCTGCCGGTGATCGGGCGGCAGGGACTTGAGCCCGCGCTGCACGGCGTCCCTTGTAAGCTTACGGTCCATGAGGTTTTCGGGCGTCTGCCCTTCGTCGGCAATGTCGATCTCAACGTCTTCCCCGTCGTCGTTTTCGGTTGACAGAGAGACGCTTGGCTTTCTGGTGCGGCTCCTGATAAAATCAAGACAGACGTTGGAGACGATGCGGTAAAGCCATACGGAAAACTTGCTGTCGCCCCTGAAAGAAGAGAGCGAATTGTATGCCTTGATAAAAGCCTCCTGAGACATATCATACGCGTCTTCACTGTTGCCCGTCATGCGCAGAGCAAGGTTATACACATTTTTTTCGTATTCCCTTACGAGAGCCTCATATGCATTCACGTTGCCGTTCAGAACGGCGTTTATGACTGCACCTTCCTGTTCCCGGGTCATTTTCATTCCCCCCTCCGGAAATATTGTAATTTATTTCAAATCTCTTTTGATATCGGCTGCGATTTTTCTTATATCGTCCAGTGTGTCCACACGCACGAGCTGCTGCCTGTAACAGCTGCTGTACGCCACGCCGTGAAGGTACCACGGCAGCTGATGCCGCGCCTCTACGCAGGCAAGCCTTTCGCCGTTCCTTTCGGCAAGCGCCTCGATCTGGGCGACGGCGGTATCCACCCTTTCGGCGAGCGGCGGAAGCGGCGGTACCGGCCGCGCATCGACCGCAGCGTTCGACTGCTCAAAAAGCCACGGGTTTCCGAAGCAGCCGCGCCCTATCATCGCCATGTCGCAGCCTGTATATCTGAGAATATGCGCCGCGTCCTCGGGGGAAAAAATATCCCCGTTCGCCGTGACCGGTATCCGCACAGCCTGCTTGACTGCTTTTATTATGTCCCAATCCGCACGCCCGGCGTACATCTGCACCCTTGTGCGGCCGTGGACGGCTATCGCAGCGGCGCCCGCCTGCTCACAGATGCGCGCAAATTCGACCGCGTTGACGTTGCCGCCGTCCCAGCCCTTGCGGAACTTCACCGTGACCGGCTTATCGACGGCTTTTACGATGCTTTCGATTATTCGCCCCGCAAGCTCGGGCGTTTTCATAAGCGCGGAACCGTCGCCGCCCTTTACGACCTTGCCGACGGGACAGCCCATGTTTATATCCAGTATGTCGGCGCCGGACTGCTCCAGTGCCATCTGCGCCGCCTCCGCCATGACCTCGGGCTCATGCCCGAATATCTGCACCGCCGACGGGTGCTCGTCCTCGGGTATGTAAAGAAGCGTTTTTGTTTTTTCGTCCCTATAGGTCAGCGCCCGTGCGCTGACCATTTCGGTCGTCGTCAGCGCCGCGCCGAGTCTCCGGCAGACGGAGCGGAACGCGAAATCCGTCACACCCGCCATTGGGGCAAGCGTCACTTTTCCGCCAAGCTCAACATTTCCTATTTTTACCATTCAATATCAATTCCTACCGGACAGTGATCGGAGCCCATTACCTCGGGGAAAATGTACGCGTCCCTGATATTTTCCCTCAATCTGTCCGATACTACAAAATAGTCGATACGCCAGCCGACGTTTCTACCCCTTGCGCCGGCACGGTAGCTCCACCATGAGTAGGCGTCCGTTTTATCCGGGTAGAGGTATCTGAACGAATCGGTAAATCCGGCGTCCAGAAGCTCGGTGAACTTGCCGCGCTCCTCATAGGAAAAGCCGGGATTGCCGATGTTGGTCTTCGGGTTTTTGAGGTCGATCTCCTCATGCGCGACGTTGAGATCGCCGCACATTATGACGGGCTTTTTCCTGTCAAGCTTCATAAGATATTCGCGGAAATCGTCCTCCCAGCGCATACGGTAATCAATGCGCTTCAGCTCGTCCTGCGCGTTCGGCGTGTATACGCAGACAAGATAAAAATTTTCGTACTCAAGCGTAATTACCCTGCCCTCGGTGTCATGCTCGGCAATGCCGAGATTATAGCTCACGCTCAGAGGGGGATGCTTTGTAAACACGGCCGTGCCGGAGTAACCCTTCCTCTCGGCGTAGCACCAGAAGCTTTCATAGCCGGGCAGGTCAAGATCGATCTGCCCCTGCTGGAGCTTTGTTTCCTGCAAACAGAAAAAGTCTGCGTTCAGGGCGTAGAAGCTGTCCTCAAAGCCCTTTTTCATGACGGCGCGAAGGCCGTTTACGTTCCATGAAATAAAGCGCATTTTTACTCCTCCTCAGCCGGAACGCCTGCCGCCGCGCTCTTATCGTAGCCTCTTGCATCGGTGAGGGAGCTGTTGCGCAGTCTCGGCGGATCGCCCGCGGCGGTCGTAAGCGTCAGCGCTGTTTTTTCCGCGGCAAGCCGGTTTATCTTCATGCCATCCGCGGTAAATTTCGCTTCATAATCGGTCATAACGCCGCATTGACCGTGCCCGTGCAGGTCGTGTGTGACCTCGCTGAGCGCCCAGCCCTCTTCGGAGAAACGCCCGATCGACCAATCGAAAAGCGGAGTGTTGTCTGTCTTGAAGTGTATCTGGCCGCCGACGGGAAGCACATCGGAATAGATGCGCAGAAAAGCCGGCGCGGTCAGCCTGAATTTGGCGTCACGGCCTTTCGGCCACGGATCGCAGAAGTTTATATAAATCCTGTCGATCTCACCCTTGTCAAAAATTTCCGCAAGCTTCTTTGCGTCTCCGTTGATAAAGCGGACGTTTTCAAGCCCGCGCTCCATGACACGCTCCATGGCGACTATCATCGCGTCGGCGACAAGCTCCACCGCGATAAACAGTGTGTCGGGCATCGTTTCGGCGGTGTCTGCCGTAAAACGCCCCTTGCCGCACCCAAGCTCAACGAAAATCTTGTTGTATCCGGGAAAGCTTTCGCGCCATCTGCCGCGCATACTCTGCCCGTCGCAGATCATGAGAGATGCGCATTTTTCCATGCGCGGCGACAGGTTGTGTCTTTTCCTCATCCTCATGGATATGTTGCTCCTTGCTGTCCTATGTTATCACATATTTTTTCAAACTTCAATTGCGGCGGCGCTATTTTAACCGATCGAGGATATAAATAATGTACGCATCGTCTCCCGCCGGAACGGTTTCAAACACGGAATAACCGTATTTTTCAAGCTCTCCGGAGAACGCCTCGCCGGTGTTGAGCACCACAAATTTACAGCCGTTTTCCGCGCCGGTTTCGCCTACGATATCAAGATCGAGAGCACCGTCGTCATTGTACCAATTTTTTATTTCGCGGATGTACGGCACTCTTATGCTTGAGCGGTACTGCCTTACCCAGAAAAACAGCTCCGGCTGCATTATCACGTCGCACGGCTCGTGCATATTGCTTTCGTAAATAACGGTGCAGACTTCCTTTGTGCCGACGGGCATTTTCTGCGCATTTTCCGCAGCGCCGTAGGACTGTCCGGAATGGGTGAACCCTGTGCCGAGCAGCAGCAGGAACACGGCAGCAGCGGAGAGAAAGAGCTTTTTCCAGCGCTTGTCAAGCGATGTCATGATGCGCACAAAGCAATATACTATGACCGCGTCCATGGGCAGCGGCCAATAGAGCCTGACGATACGCTCTTCGACCCCGATATATTTATAAAGAAGGTGAATGATAACGGGATTGAAGATGATGAGCATTATGACGAGAGCGGGATAGACAAGATATACTCTTGCCCGGTCGTGTTCCGCGCTCCTGTCCAGAATAAGGTATATTACGCAGATAAAAAACGGTATGAACAGTACACCGCCGAGAGTGGCGAGGGAGTATATCTCCAAGGTTTCAGAAACAATGTTCTTCAGAATATCAAGCATTTGTCCCCACCTCCCTTACAGTACCAGATGACTGGCGGTCAGAAGCAGACTCGGACTTACGCAGAGAGCCAGCTTCCAGACGACCGAAAAATCACGCTTACGGATAAGGCAGACCAGTCCCCATGCGCCCAGAGCCATAAGATTCAGCTCCGCACAGCTTGAGGCGACCATGCAGCCTGCAATATTTCCGAGGAAAACGCCGAACCACAGCAGTCTGCGGCGGGCAGGCTCCCGCTCCTCCTCAAGCAGCAGGAACAGCAGCAGTACCGCCGGGCAGATAACGCTCGGCCCGAATGCTTTGCCCATCCACGGATAGCAGATGATCCATGTATACCGGACGTTCATTGCGACTGCGGTTATCTCATAGAAAACGGCGAGCGCCGCCATGGCGACAAAAACCTTTTCCCGGTTGTTTTTATAGATAAAGGAAATGAGCCTGTATACTATATAGTAGAAAAGAAGAATAAAAGGAGCGGGCATGACAGTCCTCATGAGGACAGTTATCTCAAACCATGTGAGCTTTGAGAGCATCGCCCAGAACAGCGGCCACGGGGAGAACACATACTCCGCCGCCTCCGCAAAGTGATGCGCGTAATCATAGGGATAACCGGTCAGCACGTCGCTGCGGAGAATTTCGTCCCCCTCGACGGCAGCGTTGGCGATTGCGAGATACCAGCCGTCGTCTATGTTCCATGTGCCCGCGCCGAATATCACGCGCAGGAGCTGATAGCCCGCAACAGCGGCAAAGACGATCAACGCGGTCTTTTCGCTCCTGAAAAGGGGCGTTTTGTTCACGGGATATTCCGGCCTGCGCTTATACCACATCAGAAACCCGACAAGAGCGAGCGCGGCGGCAGACGCGAGGAACACCCCGGTCAGCAGTGAAAAGGACAGCCCCGCGAAAAAGAAGAACAGATATACGAACTCAAACAGGCTCAGCATAAGAAACAGCCCGAAAATATATGTAACGCCTCTGTCCTGAACGCCTTTGTTGAAAAAAATCAATCCGAAACCAAACGGAATCAAGGTGAAAAACGCCAAAGACACCAGAACGCCGGTTGCCCACACAATGACATCGGTCATAGAAGAACCTCTCAAAGAATAATTAATCATTTTATTATATCATGCCGAAGCACATTAAGCAAGATTGGGTTGACGGCATAAGCGCGGCATGGCGACAGGAGTGGACACGGAAGAGGGCGTAAGTTATAATAAGGACAACAGACAAAACATTGAAGAGAGGAGAGACAAATGAGATTTCTTCATCTTGCGGATATGCACCTCGGCAAAATGCTGTGCGGCGCATCACTCACGGAAAACGGCGATCAGGCTTTTTATCTTGACCGGCTCATCGGGCTTATCGACCGGGAAAAGCCGGATGCCGTCGTAATCGCAGGGGATGTCTACGACAGGGGCGTACCGTCGAAAGAAGCGGTGACGCTGCTCGGCGGCTTCCTTTCCGCTCTTGCCGGTCCCGAACGGGGAATACCGGTGCTTATGATCGCGGGGAACCATGACGGAGGGGAACGGCTGAATTTTGCAAAGGAGCTTCTGGCCGGACAGAACGTATATATTTCCGGCACGGCGGAACGCACACTCACAAGCGTTACGCTCAACGCTGACGGAGAGCCGGTGACATTCTGGCTCATGCCGTATGTCTTCCCGATGAAGGTGCGAGACCTCTTTTCGCTCACCGCCGAGGACGTGCCGGACTATGAAAGCGCCGTCCGCGTTCTGCTGGAGCATCAGGATATCGATACCTCACGCAGGAATGTCCTCATCGCACATCAGTTTGTCACGGCGGGGCAGAACACGCCTGTGCCGAGCGATTCCGAAAGCGCGGTGGGCGGTCTGGGCGCGGTGGATCATTCCGTGTTCGACGCTTTCGACTACGTTGCTCTCGGCCATATACATAACGCGCAGCATATCGGGCGTGCTTCGGTACGCTACGCCGGTGCGCCGCTGTGCTATCATTTCAGCGAGATAGGACAGAAAAAGGGCGCTTTGATGGTGACACTCGGCGCGAAAGGTACAGAGCCGGAGTATGAGCTTTTTGAACTGCCGGTTCTGCACAATATGCGCAGGATCACGGGGAAATTCGGCGATATTATCGAGCGGGAACGCCATTCGCCCGCAAGGGACGAGTATATATCCGCCGTCATGACCGACGGCGATATCGTTTTTGATGCCGCCGAGCAGCTCCGCGCACTGCTTGAATCGCACGGCTCGAAGCTGCTTGAGATAAACTTTCAGCCGGAGGGCGGCTATGCCGGCGGAGACGGCGGTTTAACGGACGATCTTCACGAAAAAAGTATGCCGGAGCTGTTCGCAGAATTTTTTGAGGCGCGCTGCGGCAGGGCGATGGACGCCATGGAGCGGGAACTTATCGAGACCGCAGCGCACAGTATAGGCAGCGGTGAGGATACCGGCACGGAGGAACTTGCCGATCAGCTCGTGCGCCTTGCCATGGAACAGGAGGAAGAAAAATGAAGCCTCTGTATCTCAGCATGAAAGCCTTCGGCCCGTATATAGCAAAGCAGGAGGTGGATTTTACCGCTTTCAAGGCGGGACTTTTCCTGATAACCGGCGATACGGGCGCGGGGAAGACCACAATATATGACGCAGTTATGTTCGCCCTTTTCGAGGAGACGAGCAACAAACCGAACGGCAAGGATACCGAAAAGGGGAGCGTGCGCGACAAGAGTATGCTGCACAGCAGCTTCGTCCCCAAGCGTGAGCCGACGGAGGTGGAGCTTCGCTTTGAGGAGGACGGGAAAAGCTATACGGTCGTCAGAACGATAAAATACAGCAGAGTGCGCGGAACGGCAGACGTATACGGTGATGCAAAGTTTGACGCGCAGCTTTCCGACGGGGATGCGCTGTCCGTCACGGGTTCGGAAAAGGTCACGGCGGAAATAAAGCGCATAATCGGCATGGATGCGGTGCAGTTCCGGCAGATAGCGATGCTTGCGCAGGGCGAGTTCAAGGCGTTTCTCGAGGCGAGGGACAATGTGCGCAAGGAGATCCTGGGAAAGGTTTTCGACAGCGCACCGTATTCCACACTTATGAAAACGCTCTCTGCGGCGAAGCAGAAACTTTCCGCGGAAAATACCGAGATAAAAAAGCAGCGCGAGCGTGCGCTGGATCCGGCGGTTTTTCCGCTTCCCGACGACCTGACGGATGCCGAGAGAGCCGGATATTTACCCGACCACCCCGATATTCTTGAAAACATACGCGCCCTTACGGAGAGTGAAAACGCGGAGACGGCGTTGATAGGCGATGAGCTTTCCGCACTCGACGGAGTATTGCAGAAGCTTAAGGATGCGCGCAGCGCGGCGGCGTACAGGAACGGCGAGCTTGACATTCTGGAACGGCTTACGGCGGAGCAGGCAGCGCTTGACAGTGCGACGGCCGGTATTGACGTCAAGCGCGCAAGGCTTGAAAAAGGTGAAAAAGCGGTGCGAAAAGTGTTCCCGCTGTGGGAAAAGGCAGCAGCGGCGGCGCGGCGCATGGCAGAGCTGAGCACGGGCGCAGCGCAGGCCGCGCAGGAGTGGACGCTTGCCGAAAGCGGGCGCGGAAAGGCCGCAGAGGAGCTGGAAAAGACGGCTGCCATGAAGGCACGGAGGGAAGGACTGCTTGTAAAAGCGGCGCAAATAAATGAGTCGCTGCCGGATTATGACAGACTCTCCAATGCCGTCGGCGCACTCGGCGCGGCGGAGATCGCGCAGGAGAAAGCCATGGCGGATAAAAGCACGGCGGAAAAAGAGTCAGCGGCGCAGAAAGAGCTTAAAAGCGGGATAGACGGCGAATTGGCGGAACTGAGCACGGCGGAAGCGGACGCGGCGCGTGCCGAGAGCGCAAAAGCCGAGGCGGCGCGGCTTGTCGCCGCGCTCACCGGGAAAAACGGGCTTGCAGAGGACGTCGGAAGAATAGAGGCACTCAAGCGGGAGTACCGCGGCGCGTATGACGGGCGAAATGAAAAATACACGCTGAGACAGCGGGCAAGGGAAAGCTATGAAAACCTGAACGAGCGGTTTTTCCGCTGTCAGGCGTCGGTCCTTGCAGACACGCTGCGGCTTGAGCTTGACGAGTGTGACCAAGCCAGCTGCCCCGTATGCGGGACGCACGTCAGCCGCCGGGATATCCCCGCCTTTGCCGCAGGCAGCGAAGATGATGTGACGCAGGATGCCGTCAAAATCGCGGAAAAAGACTTAACCGATGCTGACAAGGCGTTTTCTGCCGCTGTCACAAAATATGAGCTTGCAAAAAGTGCGCTCGACAATGCGCTTGCCGCAGCACTTCGAAAGGCGGACGAGCTGCTGGACGATCATGCGCCGTGGTCGGCAGATACGCTTTTTGACGGTCACACGCTTACCGCGGCGATCCGTGCGAAGGAGCTTCTTTCAGCCGAGGCGGCGCAGACCGTGGAGAGCGCCGGCCAAAGACTGCTGAGAAAAGGCCTGCTGCAAAAAAACGGCAAAAAATGCGAAACTGAGATCGCCGCGCTGACAGAGAAGATAATGCAGGCGGAAAAGCTGCTGTCGGAATGCGCGGCAAATATCGCCCACAGCAGGGAAACGATAGAAAATCTCGGCAAAAAGCTTGAATACGAGAATAAAATCACCGCGCTGAGCATGAAGAATACGGCGGAAAGCGAAGCGGAAAAGCTGCGCCGCGATATAGCGGCGATCGAAACTGCGTACACGGAGGCCAAGGAGCGGGCGGATGCCGCCCTTGCAAGCAGGCAGACGCTTGAACGGCAGGCGGAAAATGCCGCCGCAGAGCAGCGCGTAGCGCAGAAGGCGTATCTTGATGCACTGACGGCCTGCGGCTTTGCGGATGAGGCGGCGTATTCCGAGGCGCTCCCGGGGGCGGACAGCGCCAGGTATGAGGCGCTGCTTGCCGCGCTGCAAAAAGAAATATACGATTATGACGGCCGCGTGAAAAATAACGCGCAGAACCTTGAAGCGCAGCGTGAAAAAACCGCCGGGTATGAGAGAAGCGACACATCGGACATAGAAGAAAAGCTTTTAAAATACGGCGCGGAGAGGGAGAACATCTCCGAAAGGCTTGACGCACTCAAAACACGGCGTAATATGCATCTGAACGCGCTGAAAACGATTGAAAAGTCCTTTGATACGCAGAAAAAACTGATAAGCGCGTACCGGCGCATAGAAAAGCTTTCCGATGCCGCCAACGGTTCGGTCGGAGACGGCGGAAAACATGCCTTTGACGGGTATGTGCTTGGCAAGTCCTTTGACGAGGTACTTGCCCGCGCAACAATGCATCTTGACGTTATGACCGGCGGGCGCTTCACTCTCGTGCATGAGGAAAGCGGCAGACACAAAAGCTCCGCGGCAGATTTTGTCATAAACATAATCGACCGGTGCAGCGGTGAGCAGCGGGAGATCGGCTCTATCTCCGGAGGGGAGAGCTTTCAGGTGTCAATGGCGCTGGCACTCGGCCTTTCAGACGTTGCGCAGGCGCACGCCTTCGGCGGACGGCGCATCGAGGCAATGTTTGTGGACGAGGGCTTCGGTACGCTTGATTCAAATGCGCTGACCAATATGCTGATGGCGCTCAAGCAGGTATCCGGCGGCAAGCGGCTCATAGGCATGATAAGCCACGTGGATAATCTGGAGGAGTATATTCCTGACAGAATATCCGTCCGCAGAAATGAAAACGGCCGCGGAAGCCATATCGGGGAACACTGACTGCGGCGCAGAGCGGCCTGACATAAAAAATGAACCAAAAGACCAGAAAACACGAGCCTTTTGGTTCATTTCTATAAGATATATTATATAAATGCGTATTTTTTAAGCCTGTCCATCGCTTCCTCAAGCCTTGAGAAGGGCAGGGCAAGATTCATGCGGATAGTGTCCTTACGGTAGAACGCCTCGCCGTCCTGCCAGATAACACCGCATCTGACGCCTCTGTGCTGAAGCTCGGTTATACTCACACCGTGCGCCTGGCACCATTTGCCGCAGTCAAGATACAGCATATAAGTCCCCTCAGGCTTCATACACTCAACGCCGTCAAAGTTTTCTGCGATAAAGTCCATGGCGTATGCGAAGTTTTTCTCGACGACCTGTATCATCTCATCTATCCACTCTTCACCCTCCGCCGAGAAAGCGCCGATGAGACTGTGCACGGAGAGAACGTTCTGGTCGTTATAATGGCTCATCTCCGCTCTGTGAGCGATGCGGTCGCGCAGCAGAGAATTGTATATGATATGATACGACCCTACAAGCCCCGCGAGGGACGCGGTCTTGCTTGCGGAGTAGAACGCGATGACGCGGTTTTTTGCATCCTCGGATATGGTCTGCGTGGGGATGTGGCTGTGACCGGGCATTATGATATCCGACCAGATCTCGTCCGAGATAACGATGCAGTCGTTTGCGGCGTAGACTTCCATCGCCTTCTCTATCTCCCAGCGTTCCCACACCCTGCCGCAGGGGTTGTGCGGTGAGCAGAATATGGCGAGGTGGATGTTGTGCGTCTTGAGCTTTGCGTCCATGTCCTCGTAATCCATGCGCCATATACCGTTTTCGTCACGCTTGAGCTCACTGTGGATAACGGGACGTCCCGTATCCTCCATGACGTGCGTGAAGCCGACATATGTCGGGGAGTGCATGAGTATCTTTTCTCCGGGGGATGAGAACGCCTGCACGGCGGAGCTTATGCCGCCGAGAACGCCGTTTTCATAGCCGATATATTTCTCTTCAAGGCCGGTTACGCCGTTTCTGCGCCGCTGCCAGCTTATGATCGTGTCAAAATACTCCTGCGGCAGGGCAAAGTAGCCGTAGTTGGGCATCTCCATGCGTTTGAGGATCGCTTTTGTGACGGCGGGGGAAACGGGGAAGCTCATGTCGGCTATCCACATCGGGATAGGGTCAAAGCCCTCGTCCGGGGCGACGCCCTCAAACGGGATCATATCAAAAGCCTTGGAATCTTTTCCTTTTCTGTTCAGAACGGTTTCAAAATCGTATTTCATTACTGCTCTCCTTCCTCTGCGTAACGTGATATGAAGCTGTCGAGCTTGTGCGCATATTCTTCCGGCGCAGCATATATGCTCTCTATGTGCAGCACACCTTCGGTAAAAAGACAGTCCTTTTCCGTGGGGCACATTTCGTAAAGTTCCCTGCCCATTTCAAACGGAACCGTCGGATCCGCCGTGCCGTGCACAAAAAGAATGGGTACGCGGGCATTTTTGAGATTGGGACGCACGTCCGTCGCCTCAATGTCATACCCGTTCAGAAGCCGGTTGACATACCGTAAAGGCTCGTAAAGCGCGCCGAGTTTGGGACGGATAAGCTCCGCCGCATCGGCAAAGCCGCTGTCGGAACAGATGAACTTCACCGTGTCCGGCACACGGTCGCTCATCTTGAGCACCGTGCCGCCGCCCATGGAAAAGCCGTGCAGGATAACGCGTATGCCGCTGCCGAACTGCCCGGAAAGATAATCCAGCCAATCGAGACAGTCGATACTCTCGAAAGAGTCATAGCCTATGAGAAGACCGCCGCTCTCTCCGTGGGCGGCATGGTCGGGGCAGAATATGTCCCAGCCTCTGGAAAAATAGTATTCCGCAAAAGGTCCCGCTGTCTCCGACCCGTCGGAGCGGTAGCCGTGGACGATAAAAACGATCTTTCCGCAGGGCTTGCTGCCGCAGCAATAATAATTGCCGACGAGCTTCTTCCCGCGGCGGCTTTTTATGGTATGCCGGGTGTGCGGCATGGCAAGCAGCTGTGCGTGCAGCCGGTCGCGCTTCTCATAGTATTCTTCCGCGTGGGTTTTTCCGTCAAAAACTTTCAGAATGCCCAGATACCGGAAAAAGGCATAACGGTAAACCTCCGCAAGGCACAGCCCCGCGGCGGCAAGCGACGATGCGATCACAGCCTTTTTATTCATAATGCCCCTCCCCCTATAGACAAAATTACAAGCCATATTATACCGAAACATCCGCGGCTTTTCAACAGCAAAAAAAACGGGGCCGTCTCAAAAAACATTGAAACAGCCCTGCTTTTTATCATACGGTTACGGTTTCTTTTTCCTCTTCCTCGGCCTTTATCTTGGCAAGCTCTTCTTCCTCAAGAACGCGGTAAGCGACTTTGCCGACAAGGGTCTTGGGCAGCTGATCGCGGAATTCTATATCATACGGCATGGCGTATTTTGCGATATTCTTGCGGCAGTATGACATAAGTTCCTCTTTGGTTTCGTCGTTTGCCGGTACGCCTGCGGGAAGCTTTACAAAGGCCTTGACCTTCTGCATTCTGTATGCGTCTGGAACGCCGATAACACAGCTCATATCGACCTTTTCATGCGCGTCGAGAATGTTTTCTATCTGCCCGGGGTAGATGTTGTAGCCGGAGGAGATTATCATTCTCTTTGCGCGGCCCTTGAAGTAGATGAAGCCCTCCTGATCCATCGTTCCGAGATCGCCGGTGTAGACCCATGTGAGGCCGTCGGCATGGCGGCGCAGAGTGTTTGCCGTCTCTTCGGGGTGCTTCATATATTCTTTCATGACGGTGGGGCCTGCCAGCAGGATCTCGCCCTCCTCGCCGTAGGGCAGCTCCTCGTCGGTGCCGGGCTTGACGATCTTGATATATGTATCGGGGAAGGGAACGCCGATGCTGCCTTCCTTGGACATCTGGGGAGGAGTGAGACAGCAGGCTGTGACCGTTTCGGTCGTGCCATAACCCTCGCGTATCTGCACGACTGAGCCATGGTCATAGAGGAATTTATCGAATTTTTTCTTCAGCTCTATGGAAAGCGAATCGCCGCCGGAGAAAACGCCCTTGAGACTGCTGAGATCTGCATTTTTCATGGAGGGGGCGCGCAGCATAGCTTCATACAGCGTCGGGACGCCCGCTATGAAGTTGCAGCGGTTCTTGACGACCAGCTTGGGATATTCCTTGGGATTGACCCTCGGAACGAGGATGCATCTGCCGCCCTGGGAGAGCATGGTGTGTATGCACACGCCCAGGCCGAAGCCGTGGAAAATAGGCATTGCGGAGAGCATTTTGTCGCCGGGACGGAACATGGGATTGGCGGCAATGACCTGCTGGCCGAGTGCGTTGAAGTTGCGGTTTGTAAGCACGATGCCCTTGGTCGTGCCGGTGGTGCCGCCGGAATAGAGAATAACGGCGGGATCGTCGCTCCTGCGCTCTACCTTATAATTATAGAAGCAGCATTTGCTGAGCTTGAGAAACTCATCCCAGCGGATAACGGGTGCGTCCTTGGGTATTTTTGCGATCTTCCTGCCCTCGGTGAGCATATATCCGGCTCTTATGGGCTTGGAAAGCGCGTCCTGAACGCTGGCGATTATGATATTTACGATCTTGGTGTTCTGGCGGATGTTCTCAAACTTGTTGTAGAACTGGTCGAGAGTTATCGCGGTGACACTGTCGGATTCGTTGAGATAAAATTCGATCTCCTTTTCGGCGGAGAGCGGGTGGATCATGTTGGCGATAGCGCCGATAAGGTTCACCGCGTAGAACATATAGATAGCCTGCGGACAGTTGGGCATGGCTATCGTGACCTTTTCGTTCTCACGCACACCGATGGTTTTCAGCGCCTTTGCGCACTTTTCTATATCCGCCATCATGGATTTATATGTGGTCGATCTGCCCATGAAGTCAAAAGCGACGTTGTTCGGGTATTTGTCGGCGATCGCCTTGACGGCGTCGTACATTGAACCGTCAAAGTAATCCAGATGCATTGGCACTCCGCCCATGAAGTTTTCCCATGGGGTTTTAGCGGTGATGTTTTCCATTATAAAACCTCTTCAGAAAATTATTTGTAATCGTATCCGCTGGGTTCGCTAAGCGGTTTTTCCAGCAGCTCGGGATGAGCGAACATATATTTTACAAGGTTGAGACTGCGGACAAAGTAAAACCCGTCGCCGATGCGCTCGTCGAGCGTTGCGCCTACATCGAACACATCGCGTATCTCCTTTGTGCCGTCCTCCCTGACGACCTCCGCCTTGCGGAGCGTGCCAATAGTGACGACAATGCTGTTCGTGCCGTAGTTGTTGAGGTGGTGATATACCGCGGGACCCTTTATACTGCCCAGATTGCTCAGAAGCACACTGCTGTAGTTGGTGTCGCCGTCGGTAAGCGCCCTGGGAACAAGCCCCCAGAAATCGAGCCAGCGCACAACGCGCAGCAGGAACATTCTGAGCGGACGGGGGATAGCGGCAAAACGGTCGATCCACACGTCTATGCCGTCCGTGGAATGTTCGCTTTTCCGCGTTTCTCTGACATCGCCGACTATTTTGCGGCTGACGCTGTCGAGCGTGTCGCCGTCCTTGGCGGTGTATACCATGAGCGATTCCTCGGCGGAATCGTTAAAACGGCGCTTTACTATAAAAGACAAGGTGATATCGTTATGCTCATATATCCGGTGTCCGGAGATGAAATAGTTCATCTTCGGCCGCTCCTTGAGCATACGTGCAACGCACACGACGAACGCATGGAACATCGTGGTTTTGTAATCGGGGTGCTCAGCGTTTTTCTTTTCGAGATATTTAAGAAGCTCTGTCGCATCAAAGGTATCATGCAGATATACCTCGCAGTCGGTGCGGTTTGGCATGATGTCGCACATTACCGTCTGGAGACCCGGTGCCTCTCTTACCCAGCGCGCGTCGCGCCGGTCGCCGCGTCTTCTCTTTTTCTTTTCTGCATCACTCACTGTTTTCTTTACTCCCTTATATCTGTTATGACCGTACTGCAGAACAGTTTAGGACTTTGCGCTTTCAAAAGCAACAATTTTTTCACATTTTTACCGCCGCTGCGACTATACTATTTGTAGAGTGGCTTTATTAAGCCAAAAACGGGACTTTGCTGATGCCCGTTCGTTCTGCGTTTATTTACAGAAATTTCTAAGACAAGACATAAGAAAGGTGCTATAATATCAAGGTTAGAAGTTCATTTTTGAAAAAATTTGGAGGGCATATGGATTCACTGACTGTCTTTGCACTGATCGTTTTTGCCGTGACCTACATACTCATGTTCGCTTTCCAGAAGCTGAGACCATACGTTGCGATAGTCTCCGCCGTTATTTTTGTGGCGGCCGGCAGCCTGAGAATTTTTCCGGAGTTCAGTTATACATGGCGCGACGCACTCTCCCAGATAGACTGGAACGTTATCATGATGATAGCGGGTACAATGGGGACGGTGTATCTCTTCATCGAATCCAGAATGCCGCAGAGGCTGAGCGATCTGATCATCACAAAGGTCAGCACTGTGAAATGGATAATAGTAACGCTGTCAATGTTTGCGGGCGTTATTTCCGCTTTTGTTGACAACGTGGCGACGGTGCTCATGGTTGCTCCCGTGGCGGTAGCGCTGTGCAGAAAAATCGACATTTCCCCCGTACCGGCGATAATCTGCATCGCCGTGTCGTCAAATCTTCAGGGTGCGGCTACGCTCGTCGGCGATACGACATCTATCCTCCTCGGCAAGGCCGCGAATCTTGACTTTATGGATTTCTTCTTTGTTGACGGAAAAGCCGGTATGTTCTGGGTAACGGAGGTCGGCGCGCTTGCCTCGGCGGTCATTATCCTTATAATGTGCCGCAAGGACAACAAAAAGGTGCGCGTCAGCGACGTTACGCCGGTTGAGGATATGGTGCCGACATGGCTTCTTGTCGGAACGGTGGCGGCGCTTATCGGCGTTTCGTTTATCCCCTACGAAATGAACGCAAAGCCCGGGCAGTTCTATAAGCCCGACATAACAAATGGTCTCATCTGCATTGCTTTCTTCCTTGTGGGCGTTATCCGGCAGAGTATAAAGGACAAGAGCTTTGAAGTGATGAAAAAGGCGTTCGGCGAGATAGATTTCTATACCATAGCGCTGCTGGCAGGTCTTTTTGTCGTTATCGGCGGGATACAGAAGGCCGGAATAATCGACCTTATAGGCTCTCTGCTCAGCTCCATTGGCGGCGATGGCAGCAGAAGATCGGTCTTCCTCGTATATACGGTCATCGTCTGGGCGTCGGTCGGCTTCTCCGCGTTCATTGATAACATCCCGTATACTGCCACGATGCTTCCCGTGGTGGCGGTAATTGCCGAAAAACTCACCTCCGTCGGGGAAGTCGTGGTTCCGACAAACCTGCTCTACTTCGGACTGCTCGTTGGCGCAACTCTCGGCGGGAACATTACGCCAATCGGAGCGTCTGCAAATATAACGGGACTTTCCATCCTGCGCCGCGAGGGTTACGAGGTCAAGGCAGGCGAGTTCATGAAATACAGCGTTCCCTTTACACTTACGGCAGTTACGACCGGTTATATCCTTCTCTGGCTCATCTGGATGTGATGCGCGGAGAACTGAAATATTTTTTGTAACTTTACACAGTAATATATTGACAAAATGGTTACAACAGTGTTATAATTATGTAACCTTGAATATGGGAACCATTTTAAACGTATACACAGGAACATGAGGTGCAGAAAATGATTTGCAAATATTGCGGAAACGAAGTCGATGACAACGCGCAGGTTTGCCCCGTGTGCAACAGCCCTCTGTATGGCGACGATCAGAGCGACTATGTGCAGGAAAGCCTTGACTTGGGCGACTATTCGCAGACCGGTTATGACCAGAGCAATTACGATCAGGGCGATTACGCCCAGAGCGGATATGACAGCGATGCCGGATACGATCATTACGGCTACGGCGAGACAAATGATACTTTTGAGGAGGATCCCTTTACGCAGGACGAAAAACCGGCGAAGAAGGGAGTGAACGTAAATCTTCCCAAGGTTCAGGCGGCTACGGTCATCTCCGCCGCCGCGGCGATTTTCAGTTTCGTCTGCCTTGTTATGGTCTGCATGGTAAACGCCAATCTCAAGGATCGGGCAAACACGCTTGAAGCCGCGGTCGCGCAGGTGCAGATGTCGTATTCTTCCCTTGAGGAAAGGATAGGCAGTCTTGACAGCACGGTTGCCAATGTTCAGCAGGAGGCGTATAACCAGCTTGCCAGCACGAGCATATCCATAACAAAGGATATCACCAGCCTTACAGGACCGGTGAGTCTCGGCAAATACAACATGATGTTCATCATCAAGGCCAAGGGCAATCTCAATCTCAATACATCGTTCGAGTGGCAGAAGTATAATTCCACCACCGGCGGCTGGGAGGAGATAGTATTCACCGGGAAAGCGACCTCCAACGATCAGTATGGATTAAGGCTTGAAAACCTTATGGAAGACGGCGAATATAAATCCGTCCTTTGGGCAAACGGCATAACCAAGGCCGCCGAGGGAACATATCGCTGCGTCATTTCGGACGTCAACGGGATCAAGAAGACGAGCAGCGAAGCAAGCGTATCGGTTGCTGACGCTCAATAAGAACGGAGCTTGACTGATGGCACTTGACAGGGAATATTTTGACTCGATAAGCATCGAACTTGTAAAAAAGAAATACTACAACGCCAATAAAGTCAATGCCGTGTTTGATGAGATCCGGGATCAGGCGATAGCTCTTTCAGAAGAAAACAAAGCCCTTAAAAAACAGCTTGAGGGTCTTAACAGCAAGAAAGCGGAGATAGGCGAGGCGGTCATGTCCGCGCAGAGCCTGTATAAGGACATTGTGGATAAGGCCAACGCCAGCGCCGCCGAGATAATAAAGCAAGCGCAGGATAAGCGCGATCAGATGCTTGCGGAGGATTCCCACTGGCAGGAATATGCGGTGAAGCGCGTGGGCGCGTGCATCGCCAAACTCAGGGAGCAGCAGCAGAAAACCATTGAGCTTATCAATTCCGAATGGCAGTCGTTTCTGTGCGATCTGGACGGAAAGCCCGGGGAAGCGGAAGAGGCGTATCCGGATATCGGGAACGTCCTTGAGACGATCGGTCGGGAAATAGACAGCATAAACAGCAAAACAGAGTAAAAAAGAACCGGAAGACCTGAAATTTCAAGTCTTCCGGTTCTTTTTTCACCGTAAAGGCATTGTTTTAAGCGCGGCGTTTTCTTGGCTCACAGCAGCTTTTGTACATTCTGAATACCGCCGCGCACATGACAGTCACGCTCAACGCCATCACCGCATAGCACTTTATGTACCAATCTCCGTGGCGCTGCACGAAGTATTCCGAAAGCCCCACGCCGACGAGGGACAGAAACCATATACCCCAGAGCACGAAATGATAGGCTCTTCGGCCATTGGTGCGCACGGACCAGACGCTGTAATAAATGAACACGCCGAGTATGCACAGCGCTGCGGCCATCTGCACGATGCTGACAAAGCCGTTGAAATGCATATAGCTTGAGTCGTAGCGGGTGGAATCCATTATCAGCTCCACCGCGCTGTGCATGAGAAGGAAGAGCCTTGCAACATGTCCGTCCTCGGGAATGCTGCCCTTCATCGGATGCCCGCGCCGGTCGCAGCAGAAGCGGTAAAGCCATACAAAAACGACCAGCATAATGAGAAATTGAACAAAAAACGTCGCAAAACGGTAATCCGAACCGCTGTTTGTGTATACGGGCGCGGCCAGCGGAAGATGCTGGAGCTTCGGATCGTCAATGGCGATCTTTGCACGGCAGGAGTTGTTGAAAAGCGAACTGAGGCGGATGAAAGCGATGCCGAGCGCCGCCCCGGGCGCGACCGCGTCCAGAAGCCGGTGCACGTTATCCGTAAAGCCGAGCGCCCTAACAAGCACGGCTGCCAGCCATGTGCCGAATATCGCGCCGGGCAGGACATACCCTCCGGCAGAATAGTCCGTCAGAGCGCCGATGAGGCCGGAATACTGTTCGGCGTGGCAGTACCAGTGCAGAAGCCTGCAAAGGGAAACGGAGAAAAACACCGCAAAGGGCAGCATGACCCACAAGGCTCTGCCGTTGCCGGCATAGGTGGTATACAGCGAATAGCTTATGCAGAAACACGCCGCCACAGCAAGGCCGATGACGATGCCGCTGTAATATATTACGTTTGAGCCTATCGAAATGGCTATCGGGTTCATTGGCTCACCTCCGATTCCGGGAGAGCTGTGGCAAAGTATATGATATCCGTTACCGTGCGTTCCGCCCCGAAGTCAATATAGTTCACGGGCTGACCGTTGAACACTATTTCCGAGGTCTGTCCGCCGTCAAGGTTGTATGCCTTGTAGCAGCCCTTGGAATACATTATCTCTGCAAATTCGTTGACGTTGCAGCGGGGATTCTGCCCGTTGCAGTGGTTGACCGTCATATAAACATAGTGCAGCTCGTCCACCATGCCAATCCCCGCCCTTGAATATTCGCGGTCTATCTCGCCGATCGGGTAGCTGCTGCAATACTGAAGCTCACCGTTGTCCACAAGTATCGGCCCGAAAGAGAGAGAATACAGTACGTCGTTGTCCGCGATATACTGATACATCTGCGCCTCGTCGGCAATGCTTCCGGCTTTCATGAACAGCATATCGCCCTTGGAATTGATAAAACAGTTGTCAAGCCTGTCAGGTGAAAATCTGAAAAGCTGGCGCTGGTACACGGTGACGCCTATCTGACGGAAGCCGTAGAAGTCCGCGTTCATTGCGACAACAGCGTTTGCCGACTCCGCCAGCTTTGACGCGTAGGACTGCACGGAGCTGCCGTAGGTGTCCTCGGAAAGCTTGCGGCGTATCTGCGACCCGTCGGCTATCTTTATTTCCGCGACCGTCGCACTGCGGTTATTTATCCTCTCGCGCCAGACAAGCGCAAGTATTGTCGCGTCGCGGTAGTAGTAGACATAGTTATCGGGATAAAAATCAAGATCGGGGCTCCATACAAGCTCCTGCCCGTCAAGAAGCTCCGCTGCGTCGTCAATGACGCTCTGGATAACCGACATATCGTCGGTCTTGCCGAAAGCCGCCGCATTCGGCTTGGGGGCGACGGTGTCCGTTTCTGGAATTGTATAGAGCTTTCTTATGTATGCAAGATCGCCTAAAGCCTCGCTTTTTGCGTTATTCACATACATATCGAGACGGCTGACAAGGTTCGTGTTGTTCTGCACGGCCGCCGCCGTCACGGTTCCCGAATCGGGATGCACGTTCTTTGAGATCCAGACAAAGGTCAGGAGCGTGATGAAAACAAACAGTACCGTGACAACACCTCTGAGCGGCCCCGCGGCCGTTCTCCGGCGTTCCGCCGCCCTGTCGTCGTATGAATAACTGCTCCGCCCATATTCATCATAAAGCTCCGGTGCTTCTTTCCGGCGCGTTTTCGGCTTGGCGGCAGGCTTTCTGCGCGGCCTTTCCGGTACAGACTCATCCCCGTACTCCGGCTCGTCATATACCGGCTCATGCCGCCGCGGCTTTGCATACGCCGCCTTTTCGCGCCCGGGCTTTTTAGGCTTTTTATATACGGGTTCATCGTATGCCGGTTCGTCATACTCCGACTCACCGTGCCCGGCCTCGCCATACTCCTCTTCATAGTATTCGGGGGCGGTGCGGAGGTCTTCTCTGCGCGGTTCTTTCCGCGCAGGGTGCGCTTCGCCCGCAATGGAATCGCTGTACGATGTAAACTCCGCAAGGATATCGTCTATATCAAAACTGTCGTCGTATTTGCTCATTTTGACCTCCGATAGGGAAGTGATGGTCACTGCGCCGTTCCGCCGATAACGGCATTGAGAAGTTCCGGACTTGTGATTATGAACCACTTGCCGTTCTTATACTCAAGCTCGACATTAAACTGCTCCGTGGTGTAGAAAGCGGATATGTTGTTCATGACCTCGGCTACGGCGTCGGAATACGCCTTATCCGTGACCTCGGGAAGATATTTGTCGTTTGCGTCGTAAACCTTGTTGTGAGGGTTGTCCTCGACAAACTTTTCAAGTATGCCGTTTACCTTGTCCCCTATGCTGCTTTCCGTGTCTTTGACGTTCAGGTATCGGAAGCGCACCGGCACAAAAGCGCTTAGCTTGTTTATTGTCGCTTCACCCATAACGGTGTGGCTGTAACTGTCGCGCAGAGCCTGATATATGAGCTTCCCGTTTTCGTCGGCGGCTTCGTTTTCAAGGCCGAGACTTGTGTAGTCGCCGAGACAGGGGTATGCGCTCTGATAATCGCCGCTTTCAAGGGCGGAGAAGAAAGTCTCCACAGTATCCTTCGGGTCGCCGTCGGGCTTGGTGTAAAGCGTACCGAAAGAATAGCCTACAACGCACGTCATAAGTGCGAGGCCGGACAGGATTATCGCAAGTATCGCCCAAGGCACGTTTGCCCGACCGGATTTGCCCTGCCTGACGACAAACGCCATCGATGCGAAGACGAGAACGAGAACGGCAAAAAATAAAACCGCTGTCGCCGTACCGCCTGCCTGTTCAACGACCGGCGTATCCGACGGCTGCGCGGCAAAAGCTGCCGCCGATACGGACAGCGCAAAAAATGCGGCGCATATTACAGAAAGGGACACTTTCAGACGCTTCATAGGTCACTCCGTAAATGTTTACATAATCTTATGGCATATTATATCATGCACGGGGATAATTGCAAGGGAAAAGTTTGCCGCGGGGCGGCGCGCCGCTCCTGCGGCGGTATTGACAGCCCTTTTTCGTTGTAATATACTACACAGAAAAACAGCAACTGAAAGGCGGATAAACCGTGGCGCGCTTCGGCAGAATATTCAACAGCAAGGCATTCAAATACACAGTGGGGGCAGTCTGGCTCATTATAATCGTCGTGTGTCTTCTGACCATGCGCAACATTACCATTGATCAGATCGTTAATTTCACGCCGAAAAACCCGCTTGCCGCGATAGCGATCATGATGCTGCTGTTTGCGCTTAAAAGCCTGAGCGTTGTGATGTACAGCGGCATCCTGTTTGCTGCTCTCGGCGTTATGTTTGAACTGAAATACGCCCTGCCGCTTGCCATTATGGGCTGCGCGGTCATCGCGTCGGTGCCTTATGGTATCGGGCGGCTGATAGGCGCGGGGCAGATAGCAAAGCTTGAGGCGAAATATCCGAAGCTCAGCATATTGGAGGAAATGCGCGCATCGAACGATTTTCTCTTTGTGCTGCTGCCGCGGCTGCTGGGGATTTTGCCGTATGACGTTGTGAGCATTTACATGGGCTCTGCGGAGATAAAATACAAAACTTACCTTCCGGCGAGTGTGCTGGGAATGCTGCAATTCGCAATACCTATGACGGTAATGGGGTACGCCGTTGACGATCCGTCCTCGCCCGCATTTATCGTTTCCGTCTGCGTTCATCTGGGGGTCAGCGCGGCTTCGTTTATTGCGCTGCTCTTTTTCGTCAGAAAAACGAGGGCGGAAAAGAGAAAAAATGAAAATTGTTGACAAATAGGTATACGGTATTTATAATACTGGTACTATTTACTGCTGAGAAGGTCAGGAGTAGCCGGCTGCGGATGCGCAGAGAGAAAGCGGTCAGGTGTAAGCTTTTGTGAGGCGTCGGTGAAGGTCGGACCGGAGCACGCAGAGTGAATGGAGTAGCTTTGCCGTACAGCCTGCGTTAAAGGCTTTTGAGTGCCGCTGTTATAACAGCGGAATTCAGGTGGTACCACGGTAATTTGCGGATTATCGCCCTGAGGCGTTCGGCCTCAGGGCGTTTTTTGCTGCTGCGCCGCTATATACGGCTTGAGGTTTCCATTTTCGTTTTAAGGAGAAAAGGTATGAAAGAACTTCCGAAAGTGTACGACCCGAAATCAGTCGAGAAGAAAATCTACGATATGTGGATGAAAGGCGGCTATTTCAAGGGAAAGATCGATCCCGACAAAAAGCCGTTTTCCATCGTTATGCCGCCCCCCAATGTAACGGGACAGCTCCACATGGGACACGCGCTTGACTCTACATTGCAGGACATACTCACCCGCTATAAGAGGATGCAGGGCTTTTCGGCGCTGTGGCTGCCCGGCGTTGACCATGCCGGCATAGCGACCCAGATAAAGGTCGAGGAAGTGCTGCGCAAGGAGGAAGGCAAGACCCGCTACGACCTCGGACGCGAAAAGTTTCTTGAGCGTGTCTGGGCGTGGAAGCAGCAGTACGGTGACAGAATAGTCGAGCAGCAGAAGAGCATGGGCGTCAGCTGCGATTGGGACAGAAGCCGCTTCACAATGGACGAGACCTGCGCAAAGGCCGTTAGGGAAACATTCTGCGAGCTGTATGAAAAAGGGCTTATCTACAAGGGACGCCGCATGATAAACTGGTGCACACATTGCCGCACCGCCCTATCCGACGCCGAGGTCGAGTACAAGGATATTCCCGGCTCTTTCTGGTATATCCGCTATCCGATAGAGAACTCCGATGAGGAATTTATCATAGCCACAACCCGCCCCGAGACGATGCTGGGCGACTCCGGCGTTGCGGTCAACCCGGAGGATGAAAAGTACAGGCATCTTGTGGGCAAGAACGCGATACTCCCACTTGTGGGAAGAAAGCTGCCCATCGTTGCGGACGATTATGTTGAGCTGGGCTTCGGCACGGGCGCGGTCAAGATGACCCCCTGCCATGACCCGAACGACTATGAAGTCGGCCTGCGCCATAACCTTGAGCAGATACAGTGCATCGACGAGGACGGCAGGATAATCAACGGAGGCAAGTACGACGGAATGGACCGCTTCGAGGCACGCAAGGCGATAGTTGCAGATCTTGAAGAGCAGGGCTATCTTGTCAAGGTCGAGCCGTACAGCCACAATGTCGGCTGCTGCTACCGCTGCGGCAAGGTCGTGGAACCGCTTCCCTCTCCGCAGTGGTTCGTGAAGATGGAACCGCTGGCAAAGAAGGCTCTTGAGGTCGTCAATGACGGGCGCGTGAAGTTCGTGCCGGAGAGATTCACGAAAATCTACACCAACTGGATGGAGAACGTGCACGATTGGTGCATCTCCCGTCAGCTCTGGTGGGGACATCAGATACCCGCATGGTACTGCGATGACTGCGGTCACATCACCGTTTCCCGTCAGGATGCGGCCGAGTGCGAGTGTTGTCACAGCAAGAATATCAGGCGCGAGGAAGATGTGCTTGACACATGGTTCTCCTCAGCGCTCTGGCCGTTCTCGACAATGGGCTGGCCGGACAAAACGCCTGAGCTTGATTACTGGTATCCTACCTCCGTCATGGTCACGGGCTATGACATTATATTCTTCTGGGTCTCCCGTATGATATTCTCCGCTATGGAGCAGCTTGACAAGGAGCCGTTCAAAACCGTGTTCATTCACGGCCTTGTGCGCGACAGTCAGGGCAGAAAGATGTCCAAATCTCTCGGCAACGGCATCGATCCGCTTGAAATGGTAGACAAGTACGGCGCGGACGCGCTGCGCTTCAATCTCATAACCGGCAACAGCCCCGGAAACGATATGCGTTTCTATATTGAGAAGTGCGAGGCTATGCGCAACTTCTGCAATAAGATATGGAACGCGTCCCGTTTCGTGATGATGAATCTCACTATCGACAAAAACGAGCTGCCCGAAAAGCTTGAGATAGAAGATAAGTGGATACTCTCCAAGCTCAACGATGTTGTCAAAGAGGTATGCGAGAATATGGACAGCTTCGAACTGGGCGTGGCCGCGGGCAAAATCTACGACTTTATCTGGGACAGCTATTGCGATTGGTATATCGAGCTTACCAAGCCGCGCCTCAACGGCGACGACGAGCAGAGCAAGCTTTCCGCACAGAAGGTGCTGCTGTATGTCCTGGTTGAGATACTCAAGCTGCTGCACCCGTTCATGCCGTTCATCACGGAGGAGATATGGCAGGCGCTTCCCCATGACGGCGAGGCGCTCATGATCGAGCGCTATCCCGAGTTCAGCGAAGCTCTCAGCTTCCGCGAGGACGAGGCAAACTTTGAAATGGTCATGACCGCCATAAAGGCGGTGCGCGCCCGCCGCAGCGAGATGAATGTTCCGCCCTCCCGCAAGGCTCACCTGATCGTCGTTACAGACAAGAAAGCGGCTTTTGAGGCAGGAAAAGCATATATGTGCAAGCTTGCATACGCAAGCGAGGTCAGCGTTCTGGACAACGATCCCGAGGGCGGCGAGGGTATGGTTTCCGTCATCACCGATAACACACGTATGTTCATGCCCCTTTCGGAGCTTGTGGATATGGAGAAGGAAATTGCCCGCACAGAGAAGGAGCTTGCCAACGCCGAGAAACTGCTGGCAGGGCAGAACGCGAAGCTTGCAAACGAGAATTTCGTCTCCCGTGCGCCCGAGGCGGTCGTCAACGCGGAGCGTGAGAAGAAAGCAAAGCTTGAAGCGCTCATCGAAAATCTCAGGCTCCAGCTTGCAAATATGAAAAAATAATACTCATATTTCAGCATAATCACGATTTCGACAGAATTTTTGCACAAAAGCATATAAAATGGCATTGCACGATACATAAAGGTGCAATGCCATTTTTCTATTTCGGGGTGTGAACAAATGACTATAAAAACAGCGTTTTCGGGCGGAAAGCTGATAGTCTGTCTTTCCGGCGAGCTTGACCACCACCAGGCGAGGCAAGCGATGAATACAGTGGACGAGCTTATTGACGAGCATCTTCCGCGTGACTGCGTGCTTGATCTGAGCGAGCTGAGCTTTATGGATTCCTCCGGCATTGCGCTCATAATCCGTCTCAACAGGAAGATGAAGGATATGGGCGGCAGGGCGTGGATAGAAAATCCCGCCGCACAGCCGAGGCGGGTCATCGACGCTTCGGGGATAGACCGGCTTGTCCCGGTGGCGATAAGCCGGTAGGGCGGCTGTGCAGGCGCGGCGTCTGCGGCAAGAGGAACAAGCAGCACCATATTGAAATAATATATGCGGAAAGACCGCATGGGGGATCGAACTATGAACACTTCAAATTATATCAAATTGGAATTTCCCGGCAAGAGCAGCAACGAAGCGTTTGCCCGCGCTTCCGCCGCCGCCTTTGCCTCACAGCTTGACCCGACAATGGAGGAGCTGGGCGATATCAAAACCGCAGTTTCGGAGGCAGTGACGAACTGCATCGTCCATGCCTATCCCGATGAGATAGGCCGCATCAGCATGAGAATGAGAATACTCGAGGACGATATTCTTGAAATCTCCGTAAAGGATTGGGGCAGAGGCATTGAGGACGTGCATCAGGCAATGGAACCGCTGTTCACCACCGGCGGAGAGGATCGCGGCGGCATGGGCTTTACGATAATGGGCAGCTTCATGGACAGACTCCGCGTCCGCTCTTTCCCGAACAAAGGCACTACCGTCACAATGTGCAAGCGCATCATCAGGAGAGTGGGCAGCCGATGAGCGGTGACATCATTTCCGGCATAAGGTCGGCACAGGCGGGCAGCCGTGACGCCGCCGGAGAGCTGATTGAAAAAAACTCCGGCCTGATATGGAGCATAGCGCGGCGGTTTTTCGGCAGGGGCGTCGATCCCGATGATCTCTACCAACTCGGCTGCGTCGGGTTCCTCAAGGCTATCGAGGGGTTCAGCGAGGAATACGGTACCTGTTTTTCAACATATGCCGTGCCGAAAATTTCCGGGGAAATACGCAGATTTTTAAGAGACGACGGCGCCGTGAAGGTCAGCCGGAGCACAAAGGAGCAGGCGGCGCAGATAAAAGCGGCAAGGTTCGCCCTTGAGCAGCGCATAGGCCGGGAGCCGAACATTTCCGAGCTTGCGCGGGAGACGGGCTTCACGCCCGAGGAGATAGCTTTTGCCGAGATTGCAACTGGCCCAGCAGAGAGCCTGCAAAAGGAGAGCGGGGAGGACGGATTCTCTCTTGAACTTGTGCTTGGCGATAAAAACGCCGAGGAGCGCATGATAGAACATGTCGCCCTGCGTGCTGCGATAGAAAAGCTTCCGGCCCGGGAAAGGCAGGTGATCGTTCTGCGCTACTACCACGGCATGACCCAGCAGAACGCGGCAAAGGTACTGCACATATCGCAGGTTCAGGTGTCGCGCCTTGAAAGGCGCGCAATAGACGCGCTGAGACTTGCGCTCAATTCATAAACGAAAAGCTTGTCAAAAAGTCCTGCAAGGACTCTTTGACAAGCTTCAGTTTATTTTGTCACAGTAAAAATCAATTCGATATCTGCCGTGCTGCCGTTGGAGAATGTAAACTCTGCGGCGGCTTTGTATTCACCGGCCTTCAGACCGTCGGCGGGGGCAACCTTCCATGTGCTTCTGTCGCGCTGTCCCGCCTCGACGCTTCCGCCGGACTCATTGCTGAGAACAAAGCAGCCGGCGTCTTCGCCGGTGAGCGTTACACTTTCTATCCTGAGCTTGTCTATGCCGGTGTTTTCAACTGTTATCGCCTGCGGCTCTATCGTTTTGTACCCCTGTTTCTGCTTTTCAAATACGGGGGCTTTTATTATGGGGATGAGATAGCGGCCGGAGACTATGCGGCTGCTTTCCGCACCGTCGGCTGTCGCCATGACCTGCAAGAGGGTGCTGAAAGAAATTTCAACGGGTTCGCTGTATACGCTGCTTCCCTCGCTGACTGCGCTGTCGCCATCTGTGCTGTAATATACCGTCACACCGTCAGGAACAATGATATTCACGTGCTGCGCTTCGCCGTAGGTTCCGAACGCCGGAGTGATGACAGGGGCGTCTACCTTGAAAGCAAGCGTCAGTATCCCGTCCCTTTCGGCATTGCTGAACACGACGGAGCCGTCGTCCTGCATGGTGCAGCGGCCTGTGCTTGCGCCGGAATTGAGCAGGGTGAAGCCCGGCTTCGCCGTGATCCTTATTTCGTCGTCCTCTTCCATAAAATAGTCAAGCCCTGACTTATCGGGGCCTTCTATAAACGCAAAGCGGCTGTAATCTGCGGCAAGGCTTATCCGGTGCCTGCCGTTCTCCGCGGGCGTTTCCGGCGCTTCTTCGGCATCACCGGCATCCGCAGCGTCTTCCGCTTCCTCTGCCTTGGAAGCGG
The DNA here is from genome assembly GCA_963617275.1 of bacterium. GTDB lineage: Bacteria > Bacillota > Clostridia > Oscillospirales > Oscillospiraceae > Limivicinus. Next base: position 1,705 of record CAVENX010000039.1, on the reverse strand, counting down.
CGGAAGCGGCAGTGCTGTCGATCACCGTTCCGTCGTCAGAATTGCCGATGACCTCTCCGCCGTTGTTGTAGACGGTACCGCCATTGTTGTAGACGGTTCCGGCATTGTTGTAGACCGTACCGCCGTTATTGTACACGGTTCCGCCGTTATTATAAACGATGCCGCCGTTGTTATATACAGTCCCGTAGTTGTTGAAAACGGTTTTCCCGTCGTTATAATATGTGCTGTCAAAGTCGTTTATCACCGCGTCAAAGACGCCGGACGCGCCGGTTTGCTCCATAGCGGCGTCGGCAAACGCCGCACCGGACATGAGCGCCGCAAGGGTCAGGATAAAAACAAAAAGCTTTACGTGCTTCATCGGCAGAACCTCCGTCTTTATATATCACTTTATATGATTGCCGCAGAGGCATTTTTGTTCCTTTACGACAGGAAAAACACAGAGCTTTCTTTTGATTGCCAAAAAATGCGATTTCTGTTATTATGGCAATATATTATGATATGCTCCGAAAGGACTTGGGTTATGACCGAAACAAAACGCCTGCGCAGCCTTGATCTCATCAAGACCACTGCCGTTATCTGCATATGCGCGCTGCATTTCCCGTGGTGCGGGGATATGGAGTTTGCGCCGGACATGGCGTTTCTCCCGGCGATGAGAAGATTCCTGTTTGCGTTCAACGCATGCGCGGTCCCGCTGTTCATGGCGGTGAACGGGGCGCTGCTCCTGAACCGCCCTTTTGACGGCAAAAAGCACCTCAGAAATACGGCGGTGCTTTTCGGGCAGTATGTTTTCTGGCGCGCCGTAACCATAATTTTGATCGGACTTTATCAGGGACTTGATTTTTCCGCCTATAACCTCACAACATGGGTAAACGCGCTTGTTTTATTGCAGAATTTCCCGGCGGTAAATGTGAACCACCTGTGGTTCATGCCGATGCTCATCTGTATATACGTCTGGCTTCCCGCGCTGCACAGCCTGTTCTCAACGCTTGACGAAAAGGGCGGGATGTGGCGTATCCTGCCGCTCATGGGCGTACTGCTGGTTTTCTGCTTCCTGTTTGAGGATCTTATGCTCATCCAGCCGGTCATACCGTTTTTCAGCGAGGCAAAGCTCGGCGGATGGCAGCTGTTTCTGCCGCTTTCCGGCACACGCTATTGCTCAATGCTGTTTTATTTCCTGATGGGCGGACTTGCCGTCAGGTATTCCGACAGACTGCGCCGTGTTCCGGCAGCTCTGTGCGCCGCGGCGGTCGCGCTTGCGCTCGTGCTGCTGTATCTGGAATGGCGGCTGAACTCCTCATACTCCGGTGAGACGTATGATAACGTCTTTTTAAGCTACGACAATCTCCCGTGCGTACTGCTGACGGCGGGAGTGTTCATGCTGGCGCTGCGCTGCGAAAAATTCCTTAGCGGGGAAAATATGCTTGGCAGGCTTGTGGAAACGGTCGGGAGCAATACAATGTCAGTGTACTATCTGCATTGGATTTTCGCCGCCACGGTGTTTGAGCGGCTGCACGTTGCCGACGGGCTTCTTTTCAATCTGCTGAAAGCCGCCGTGCTTACCGCGCTATGTACGCTGATAAGTATGCTTTTCAAAAAACTTCCGGTGCTGAGGAAGCTCGTCCACTGAAAAGAGGTGCGGCAGCGCCTTCGGCCTGTCAAAAAACTATGTTTTAAAGTCAGATAACAGAGCAGCGGGGGAGCTTGA
>CAVENX010000038.1:0-15366 GCA_963617275.1 bacterium | reverse complement strand
TGTATAGGTGGAACCTACATCGCAGCCGCCGAAATACTTCATTTGTATACCCTCCGTACGGAAATTCCGTATTCTTTCTTATACGTTATTCGAAATATACCGCAAAAAAGCGATATGTTCCTTTTTGATCAGGTTTTGCGGAAAAAAGTGAAAATTTCAATTGTTTTCCCACAGCAGCAAGCTGTGGGAAAACATAAGCTATCAGTACTTGGGGAATTTATCCATGTCGTAAGGAGCTTTAAGTGTGTCCTTGCGCTCCATATTGTCGTAGTGCTTCTTGAGGAACGGCTCAACGACGTTGAACAGAAGTTTGCCGTCGAGGTCAAAGAAGAAAACAACAAAGAGGGCAATATTTGTGACGGCAAAAATGCCCAAAAGCTTCAAAAAAAACTTTTTGACTTTGCAGCCGCACTTGCATTTACATTTTTTCATTAATTCTTCCTCCTAATTACCATGTCATGGAGTCATCAAAGTCAAGCAGCGACGGATCCAGAGGCTCCTCATGCATAACGGTGGTCATGTAGTCGTTTATCATGCGGCGTATCTCCATACGGGAGACGGTGCGGCTGTCGGGCAGAGCGTGGGGGATCCAGAAAGCGTTGACGTTTCTCTTGCGGAATTCGTCCTCGAACAGGCCGTGAACGCCCTGCATACCCTTGCACTGAAGCTGATCGTACATTGCAACCATGTCGCAGTTGAACTTTTCCATGTTTTCCCACAGCTCAAAGATGTGATGCATGCCGCCGACCGCCATGCGGCGCATAGGCGCCCACATATGATAGGTGGCCATATCCTCGAGGGTGTGTTCGTAACTGTCGGTACGGATCGTCATATCGAACATAAGAGAGTCCATATTGATGATGACATTGAGACCCCAGCAGTTGTATGCCCATGTGCACCAGTTGGAGAAGTACAGCGGCGCGCAGGACCACGCGATAACTCTATGGCGGGTCTGGGGGAAGGAATTGATCTTCTTGGAGACGCACTTCTCGAGGATCTTACGCACCTTCTTGTCGCAGAAGTGCCAGATCTCGTTGTCGCCGTACTGAGACTGATAAATACGGTACAGAGCCTGTGCAACGCCGTTGATCGGGTAGTAATTGGTATGTGCCGCAACGTCCCATTTCTCCCACTCAAACTCCTGAAGCTCATTCTGACGCTCAAGATACTTTTTGAGGGAATCCCAGCTGAAAGGAACGCCTGTCTGCTCTTCAACGAACTTCCAGCACTCTTCGATCTCTTTCATGCAGTGCTTTTTGACCAGCGGGTCGTCGAACTGCATCGGCTGAGGCATGGCAAAGAGAGGCTTGTCAAGGAACCAGTCCTGAAGAATGGAGGTGGCGACGGAAGCATCGCATGCCTCGTTGGAGGTGATGACCAAAGGAGAATAGTCGGGCATATCGTCCAGGACGAAAAGACCTGACTCCGCCTGACACATGGGGCAGGGGTCGCCGGGCAGACCGATGGACTGCACCGCGTCTATATAATTGAGAACGGTATGGGAATTGACGTGGCAGGTGACGAAGTAGGGAATCATTTCCATGGGAACGCTCTCAAAGCCGGCGTCGCGCCAGGGATAAAAGACGCCGCCCCAGACCGTTTCATTGTGTGCGATGGTGTGCTTATAGGCATCGTTTTCCTTGCCGCCGTGAAGCCTCTTGTCAGCGACGAACATGCGCTGGAACTGCTTGATGGTGGAATTGACCATGCCGCGGTAGTGCCATGCGGAAGCCTTCAGCGCATCGCCGCGGAGACCGGCCATGCCGCGGTCGAACCAGTGCAGAACGGGCAGGTATGTTTGACCGACCCAGCGGTATCTCCAAACGCCCTTTGCAAAATTGACAAGACCGCCGTATCTTACAACGTCGTATACCATGTGGATGTAGTTGTAAAGCCAGATCATGTAGAAGTAGTACATGGTGTCCTTGACGCCGCGCCACTCTCTATGATAATACAGGCCTGTCTTATCCATCTGGAGCTCGCCCAGACGGCGGCCGCCTTCTTCGGCGGTGTGGGGCTTGCCGTACCAGAAATCCTTGGCAAGCTTCTTTATATCATTGATATTCTTCTTTGCCATAATTACTTGCCCTCCTGAATCTGCTTGATCTCAACGCTCTCCACGAAGGCCTGGAAACGTGTGCGAAGCTGGCCGGAAGCGGAGTTTATGTACTCCTTCTCAATGGAGCAAACGGGGATGCCGAAGTCGCGCTTCATGATGACTGTGTCAATGACGCGCTCATAGCTCCAATACTCACAGAACTTGTTGGAGGCGACTATGATGCCGTCCGCGTTGTATTCCTTTGCGAGATCCGCAAGACGCTGCTTTCTTGCACGCATCTCATCCTGAGGCATGAAGCGCGGGCAGTTGGAAGTCTTGAGATAGTGGCGGGCGATGGCGTCCAGCGGAGACTGTCCCTCGGCCACTTCAATGGGGATACGCGACTCAACGGCACCGTAGCAGTATCTGTCGCATACGACCTCCGCACCGCAGCTCTCTACGAGCTTGGTAAACTCGGGGTCGTCGTTCTCCGAACCGGCAAGAACGACCTTGCAGCGGAACGGCCATTTTTCGTCCGGCTGACGGGTCTTCAGCTCTTCGGCTGTCTCGCGCAGATAGGGGAGAATGAGGTATTTGGGGCAGACGAGAGATACAAGCTGGATAACATGGAACTCATATCCGGTGATGGTGGGGTTATCAAGCTTGCGGTAGTCTCCGATCTCGTTTATGAGACGACAGACCTCGTTATGCTGCTCTATAGTCTTTATGAGGGCTTCGTCGCTCGTATCAATGCCGAGCTTCTCATGGAGCTTGTCAAGCACATGATACTGAAGCTGCTCACGATAATGCTCATAACCGTTTTCGTTGTTCTTGAACGGCACGTCCGTAAACTCGCAGAAGAAGTTATCGTTCTGAATGATCTTCATGTCGTCAACAGAGGAAAGACCCTTCTGTTGAAGATGCTCCTGAAAACGGCAGGTAGCGGTGCAGGTTTCGGTTGCCATCTGGGCATCAAGGAAATTGAAGCCGCCTTCGAGGGCACGCTCAAAAAGGCTTCTTGCATAGTGGCAGGTGCGGGCCGAGAGGTAGTAGGTCGCAATGTCCGGGGAGGTGCATCCGGGCGCTCTCAGTCTGACCGAGAAGCAGCCGGGAAGGTCGAGAAGCACTTCAGGCATAAAGTAGCAGGTGTAGCCTATCGCAAACTTTCCGTCTTTCTTTGCCTTTTGGACAAGTTCGTTGTTGGCTTGCTGAAGCAGATTCTCAAAATAAATCAGGTGTTTGAGATCTTTCACAGATAACCCTCCAAATTTTCCTGTTTTTGGGTATATTCCACCCATATTTCCGTATGGTATTCTATCAGAATGTCATATCGTTGTCAATGCGGTTTTTGCGCGGATTTGCGGAGAAAATCAGACAAATCAATTGAAAAGTTTGCGTTTCCTGCACATAAAAGGCGTATGTTAATAAAAAAGACATAATTTGTTTCCGACAAAAGAAGCGCCGAAAAACAAATCATGGTAAACGGAAGCCTTTTGCGGCTGTATGCGGGATGCGGCATTTTTTGACTTGCCTGTTTATTTATGATAAAATCAGCAAAACGGAAGGAGGCGGAAAATGGCGGACAAAGTATATCTCGCAATAGATCTCAAATCATTTTACGCTTCGGTTGAATGTGTGGAAAGAGGGCTTGATCCGCTCCGGACAAACCTTGTGGTTGCGGATAGGAACCGCACGGAAAAAACGATATGTCTTGCCGTTTCTCCGGCGCTGAAAGGCTATGGCATACCCGGCAGGGCAAGGCTGTTCGAGGTAGAAGAGCGGGTGAAGGCGGTAAACTCGCAGCGCCTCGGAAGCTGCGGGGCGCTGGGCTTTACGGGGGAATCGTGCAGCGCGGATGAGCTTGAGGAAAACCCGCTTCTGAAGCTTGGATATATAGCGGCGGCGCCGCGTATGGCGTACTATATGCGCTACAGCGGGAGAATATATAATATTTATCTGAAATATGTGGCCGCAGAGGATATCCATGTCTACTCGATAGACGAAGTTTTTATGGATATTACGGGGTATCTCAGAACGTCCGGGCTGAGTGCGCGGGAATTTGCGATGCGTGTGATTTCGGATGTGTTCAACTCTACCGGCATTACGGCGACTGCCGGGATAGGGACGAATCTCTATCTGTGCAAAATAGCGCTGGATATTGAGGCGAAGCATATCGAACCGGATGAAAACGGGGTCAGGATAGCGTATCTTGACGAGAAAACATACCGCCGGAAACTGTGGGATCATGTGCCGCTGACGGATTTCTGGCGTGTCGGCGCGGGAACGGCGAGATCGCTTGCCGAAAATGGTATATATACTATGGGCGATATTGCCCGCTGTTCACTCGGGAAGCCGGGTGAGCGGCATAATGAGGAGCTTTTATACAAGCTCTTCGGCATAAACGCCCAGCTCCTTATAGACCATGCGTGGGGCTGGGAGAGCTGCACTATAAGCGACATAAAGGCTTACCGGCCGGAAAACAACAGCATATGCTCCGGACAGGTGCTTCAGGAACCGTACAAATATGACAAAGCAAGACTTGTTATCCGTGAAATGGCGGATATGCTTGCTCTCGACCTGCTCGATAAGGGACTTACCACCGATCAGCTGATACTCACGGCAGGCTATGATGCGGAAAACGTTGCGGATGAGGACATGGCGAAGGAATATACCGGAGAGATAAAAACCGACAGGTATGGCAGGAAAGTTCCGAAGCACGCCAACGGGAGCATAAATCTGAAAATGCCGACGTCCTCCGCAAAGCTGATAACCGATGCCGCGGATGAGCTTGCAGTGCGTATACTGAGCAGAAAGCTTCTTGTCCGGAGAATAAGTATCACCGCCAACCATGTGTGTGCCGAAGCCGCCGCGGAGAGCGAGCCTGCCGTGAATGAACAGCTTGATATGTTCACGGACTATGACGGCTTAAGAGAGCGCGGGAAGGCGGAAAGGGAAGCGCTTGAAAAGGAGCGCCGCCGCCAGCAGGCTGTGCTTGAGATCAAGAAGCGCTACGGCAAAAACGCCATTCTGAGGGGAATGAATTTTCAGGAAGGCGCGACGGCGATAAAACGGAACGGCAATATAGGGGGACACAAGGCGTGACTGACAGATATAACGATATAATAGATTTGCCGCATCCCGTTTCACGCACACATGCACCCATGCCGCAAAGGGACAGGGCGGCGCAGTTTTCACCATTTTCGGCGCTTACTGGGTATGATGCGCTCATCAGGGAAAGCGCACGTCAGACGCATGAGAAAATGATACCGGATGAGCAGCGGAAAAGCGAGATAAACAGACGCCTTGCAGAGCTGAAGCGAAATGAAAACGAGATGCCGGCCGTGCGCGTCACGTTTTTTGCTGCGGATGAGAAAAAGGATGGCGGGGAATACGTCACGGTGGACGCAAATATCCGCAGGGTCGATGAATATACGGGAAAGCTTCTTCTGTCCGACGGAATGGAGATCGACATGGCGGACATATGGGACGTTGAAAGCGAACTATACGATGCCGGAATATAGCATGGAGATGAAGATATGAGCAAAGTGATCGAGATAACAGATTTTTCCGCGCCGGAGCTGGACATTTACGCAAGGCTGACGGAGAACCAGCTCGTGAACCGGGCGGAGCCGGAAAATGCGATGTTTGTCGCGGAAAGTCCTGTGGTGATAGAGCGGGCGCTTGACTCGGGCTGTGTTCCGGTGTCTTTCCTTATGGAGAAAAAGCACGTTGAGGGAAAGGGAAAAGCGTTGATCGCCCGCTGTCCGGAGATTCCGGTATATGCCGCTGAGCTTGATGTACTGACAGAGCTTACCGGTTTTCATCTCACACGCGGTATGCTCTGTGCGATGAGAAGACCGAAGACGGCCGGAGAGAGAGAGATATGCGCGGACGCGGCGAGGATAGCGGTGCTTGAAAACGTTATGAATCCTACGAATGTCGGGGCGATCTTCCGCTCTGCGGCGGCGCTCGGTATAGACGCGGTGCTGCTCACGCAGGAGGGGAGCGATCCGCTGTACAGGAGGGCCGTCCGCGTCAGCATGGGGACGGTTTTTCAGGTCCCGTGGACATATCTTCCGGCGGATTCCGATTGGCAGGAGCTTCTGCATGATATGGGCTTCAAGACCGCGGCTATGGCGCTCCGGGATGATTCATACAGTATCGCCGATGAAAGACTGAAAAAGATCAGAAAGCTTGCCATTGTCCTCGGAACGGAGGGGGACGGGCTTGCGTCGGATACGATAGCCAATTGTGACTATACGGTAAAGATCCCGATGTCCCACGGCGTGGACTCGCTCAATGTCGCGGCGGCGTCTGCGGTAGCGTTTTATCAGCTCGGAACGCTCGGCAAAATGCCTTGAGCGATATGCACGGGATATCGGCTCTGAAAAGCGGAAAAAAGCAGAAAAAAATGTAGATTTTTTATGCGGCATATGATATAATAAATTTTGTATAAAGTTGTAAAACCATGATGCGGAACTTTTCGGAAGGGAGGCGCTGTTTTGAAGCCGCTCAAAAGAGGAATACAAAACGCCGCTGTGACAGTGGCCGCGTATATGCTGCTTGCCGCGCTGTGCTTTCCTACTGACGCGTATGCGCTGACCGGCGGGTATATGTGCGGGTACGAGGAAGAGCATACTCATTCCGAAAGCTGCTATGATACGGTGCTTGTCTGCGGAAAAGAGGAGCATCTGCCGCTGTGCGGGATAACGGAAGAACATCTTCACGATCTGAGCTGCGTCCGGACGGAAACATATTTGGCGTGCCCGTTTGCCGAGACCGCACATACGCAATGGTGCTATGACGAACAGGGGCGTCTTATCTGCGGTGCGGAGGAGCATGTCCACTCGGAGGACTGTTATGTTACTGAGGAGTCCCTTGCCTGCGGCAAGGGTGAGCATATGCACGGCAGTGAATGTTACCCAAGAGACGAAAACGGAAATCCTTATGAAATACACGCGCATACTCCGTCCTGCTGGCAGAGACGCTGCATATGCGGGAAAAAGGAGCATAAGCACGACCCGGTCATATGCATGTTCGCAGCCTTTGACGGGGTGGAAAATGCGGCTGTCTGGGAAAGCACGGTACCGTTTAACAAGCTTACGGGGGACTGGGGTGAGGATGTGCTCACTGTAGCGTCTTCTCAGATAGGCTATACGGAAAATTTCTATAACTCGGTTATTGCCGAAGACGGAAAAACACGGCTCGGATATACACGATACGGACATTGGTTCGGTTATCCCTATGGGGATTGGTGTGCGATGTTCGGCGCGTTCTGCCTCAACTATGCCGGCGTCCCCCAGAGTGAGGTGCCGTATGCGGCGGGCGTTGAGACGTGGATACAGCTGCTGCAAAAAAAGAATATGCTGGAGGTTGCATCCGCGTATGTGCCTAAGCCAGGAGACCTGATCTTTATCGCCGACGACGGGGCTATTCCGAATCATATGGGTATAGTAAGCTCCTATACGAAGACGGGAGATAATACCGGGCTTGTGCAGGTCATTCAGGGAAATAAGGAAGATGCGGTGAGACTTGTTGAGCTTGCGGTTCCGCATTGGACGGTCGTGGGTTATGTCGATATGGAAAAGGCTCATGACAAATGGCTTGGCATTTGCAATGTTGAAGTTATGTGCGGGGACGATGCCGTAAAATTGAAGTATCTGCCCGGAAGCGGCATTGACGGGAGCGAAAAAATGACCGCAAATCCGCTGCTACCGGAGTCGGACGGCTATAAAAAAGTAATGAAGTCGGCTGAGAGATATATGAAAAAAATAAATTCCGGCACGGAAAAACCTGATATAAGGCTGTATGAATTATCGGGGGAGAGAAACGGCGCGCCGGTCAATGTGCCGGCACCCGATAAAACGGCGCTTGTTTACGGCACTCCCGGCAGAGCTGCTGCGGCTTTCAAGGCGGCGGATAAGACGATAATAATGCTTTGCGGATAATGCCATCAGCTGACAAGGACACACACGGTTTTGTCAGACAGAAAAACGTCCATGCCGTTTCAAAGTCCTTGCCAATACACAAGGTGCTGGCGGTGTGCTCTTGCCAATTGATAGTAATGCTGCATGATCCGAAAAAATTCCGTGCCGGAAAACGGCGCGGAGTTTTTGCTGATAGGGGAAATATATGGAATATACGATCGTTGATATGGAGAAATACCCGCGCAGGGCGCATTTTGACTATTTCAGAAGTCTTGCATATCCCTACATGGGCACGACGGTGAACGTTGACGTGAGTGAGCTTGCGGAAGCCTGCAAGAAAAGCGGTCATTCGTTCTATCTTGCGTTTATGCATATTGCCGCGCTTGCCGCCGACGGCGTGGAGGAGCTGAGATACCGGATAAAGGACGGCGGCATAGTCTGCTATGAAAGCTGCTGCACCTCGCATGTTGAGGCGCTCCCGAACGGCACCTATTGCTATTGTACGCTTCGGCACGACATGGGGTGGAAAGACTTTTTTGATTATGCCGAACGCTGCCGCCGGGGCTGCCGGACTGACGGAAGTATAGAGGAAGACGGGGATGTGAATAATTATTATTTCATAAGCACTCTGCCATGGTTCAGCTATACCGCCCTTATTCAGCCAGCGGCCTGCGCGGATGAATCAAATCCGCGCATCACATGGGGAAAATATGAGAGGAATCATAACGGACGGCTCATGATGCCGCTTACTGTGCTTGTACATCACGCCCTTGCGGACGGGGTGCATCTTGCCAGGTTTTATGCGAACGTTGAATCCGAAATGAAAAAAGCCGCTGTGAACATCAGAACGCTCCTTCACTAAATTTTAAGAAAACGTAAACGAACGCAAAAAATCTTGCGGATAAGCGGTATCGGGGATATAATACCCTAATAAGGCTTTCTACGGAGGGGTTATGAAGACTGTCCTGAAAAAACATTTTGCTTTTCTCCTTGCGCTTGTGCTGATCTGTGCGGTGTGCCTGTTCTTCGCCGGACGCAAAGAGGGGTTGTTTATTGACGAGGTCTATACATACGGCCTTTCAAACAGCTATTATGCACCATATGTGGATGACCTCAAGAATGACGATATGATAGACAAGGTCATCACACGTCAGGAGCTGCTTGACTATCTCACCGTGGATGACAGCGATAAATTCAGCGCAGGCTCTGTATATTACAACCAGTCGCAGGACGTTCATCCGCCGCTTTATTATTGGCTTTTCAACTTCGCTTCAAGCCTCAACTGCGGCAATTTCAGCCTGTGGACGGGACTTGTGCTCGACCTTGTCATTTACCTTTTGACGCTCGTTGTATTGTACCTGCTTACGCTGAAGCTTTTTGAAAGTCCGGATAATGCCGCTGCTGCGGTGCTGCTGTACGGGCTGAGCAGTGTGGGACTTTCCACGATGATCATGATACGTATGTATGTCCTTCTCACGTTTGAGACTGTGCTGCTTGCGTATTTTATCGCCTGTCTTATGCGCGGCGGGCGCACATGGCATTATCCTGCTGTGGCCGTTACGGTGTTTGCAGGTATGATGACGCAGTATTATTATGTCTTTTATGCGTTTTTCGTTTGCCTTGCGTTTGATATATACCTCCTGATAAAGAAGAGATACCGTGAGCTCGTGATGTTCTCTCTGTCCGCCGTATGTGGTGTGCTGTGCCTGCTCCCGGCGTTCCCTGCGTTCATAAGACAGCTCACCGCCGACGTGCTTGTTTCCGGAGGAAGCGCGGTCGATAATCTTATGAATTTTGGACAATACGCGCAGAGAACAGCGGTCTTTGTACGGGAGAGCGGACACAGGATGAAAGCGGTGATCTGTTCGGCTGCCGGGGCGGCCGCGCTGTGCGCTGTTTTCGGCGGCAAAATATCTGCTGCGGTAAAAGAGAAACGTGTCGATTCTGACTCACTTGTTCTTATCGTTCCTGCAGTTGTGACGTTTCTTGTCGTTGCGGTCGTCTCACCGGTGGCTGAAGTGAGGTATATATATAATATTGTGCCGATGCTTGTCCTTGCGGTCAGCTTTCTTATATACCTTGCCGAAAACGCTTTGGGGAAATTTAAATATGACTTTGCGGTCAAAAAGAGTGTTTTGCTGATTCTGACGGCGGGTGCGCTCTGGTGCGCAAGATGTGTTCCGCCGGATTATCTCTATGACGAATACAGTGATTATGACGCTCTGCTCTCGGCGCATAAATCTGCACCCTGCGTCTATATCGACGACAATTACAGCTCGCCGCTTACCTATGATATGCTTCAGATAATGATATTTGACGACCTGCTTGTGACAAATGACACCTCATCCGAGGCTATGCTCGATTACATTGCCGACGCTCCCGAGACAGTGGTGTTTATAGACATCAGCAAGGATTGGGCAAGCGGCTATGATTCGGAGTCTGTACTTGAGCAGCTTCAGAGCAGCACGGGATATACCGCGATAACGCCCCTTTACAGCAATGGTTTTTCCGATGTATACCTTTTGAGTAAATAAGGAGATAAATATGGTATCGGTTATTCTGCCCTCCTACAATGAGGAAAAAATGATATCAACAGCCGCGGAAACGATTTCCGGCATACTGAAAAACGAGAATATAGACTATGAGCTCGTGTTTGTAGACGACGGTTCAAAGGATGCAACGTGGGAAAATATCACGCTTGCGAATAAGAAGGATCCCAAGGTTACCGGCGTACATTTCAGCCGCAACTTCGGCAAGGAAGCCGCGATGTTTGCTGGTCTTGAAAAAGCGGCGGGGGACTGCTGCGTTGTTATGGACTGCGACCTCCAGCATCCGCCCGAGAAGATAGTTGAGATGTACAGGCTCTGGGAGCAGGGCTATGAGGTCGTCGAGGGAATAAAGGAGGACAGAGGCGAGGAGAGCGGTTTTCATAAATTTGCCGCCAACAGCTTTTATTCTCTCATAAGTAAGGCCGTCGGTATGGATATGTCCTCCTCGTCCGACTTCAAGCTCCTTGACAGAAAGGTCGTGGACACGCTCAACGCTATGCCGGAGAGAAACGTGTTTTTCCGTGCGCTGTCCTTCTGGGTGGGATATAAGAAGACTGCTGTGTATTATTGTGTGCGGGAGCGCACCGAGGGCGAGAGCAAGTGGTCAACAAAGTCGCTCATCAAATACGCGATAACGAATATCGGCTCTTTCTCTTCCGCACCGCTGCACCTTATCACGGGGTTGGGCGTGACAATGCTTGCCATTTCGGTAATTTTCGGTATCATTTCGCTTGTGCAGAAGCTGACGGGACAGGCCGTTGCGGGCTTTACAACGGTTATCCTGCTACTGCTGTTTTCAAGCAGTGTCGTCATGATAAGTCTTGGGATAATTGGATACTATATTGCCCGCATCTATGAGGAGATCAAGGGCAGACCGCGCTATATAATCTCCAGTATGGTCGGAGGTAAGAAATGAGAAAGCTTATACTTACAATACTTGAGTTCTTCAAAAAGCATTGCCGCGAAGGAGGAAAAGCTGAGGCCTTTTTTCAGTTCTGGATCGATAAGATCGAGATAGTTGTATATCTTGTGGTCGGCGTACTTACGACCGTTGTTTCGTGGGCGGCAAAGTTTGCCTTTAACTTTATCTTTTACGCCGGCACGGCTCATCCCACTGCGGTTCAGAATTTTGTACTCAGCGCGGTCAATTGGACGGCGGGCGTTGCCTTTGCCTATCCAACCAACAGGGCGTGGGTGTTTGAGAGCAGGGATCCCAGGATACTGCCGGAGTGCGTAAAATTTGTGCTCTCAAGAGTTTCTACCCTTGTGCTCGATATCCTTGTAATGCAGATACTCGGCGCTGTCGGCATGAACCTTTACGCGGCCACGCTTATTTCCGCCGTACTCGTTATTATAGGAAATTATGTGTTCAGCAAGCTTTTTGTTTTCAATAAGAAAAAAACCGAGGAATGAAACCGGGCTTTTCAGAGGACAGATAAATGCATCAGAATAAGAAGCGCGGACTATCCGCAATAGTTTACATAATACTGGCGATTGTCCTTGTTGCCGCAGCGGTACTTATATTCTATTTCCTGTGGGAGAAGGCGCCTGACGTCGCGGGAGCGAAGGCAGAAAGCACGACTGCGGTCACGGAGGAAACGCCCGCACCCGATATCGGGGCGGCTGCGATCCCATCGCCTGAGCCGACGCCTGAGCCTACCCCGGAACCCATTCAGGAGATCGCACCTACAACTGCAAGACAGGACGGCGTTTATACAATAATGCTGGCCGGAGAGGATCAGAGCTCAGGAAATACCGACACGATACTTGTCGGTAAAATCGACACGAACGCCCATAAAATGGATTTTGTCAGCATACCGAGAGACACTCTGCTGAACATGGACGGGGATGTGCGCAAGATCAACTGCGTATATTATAAAGCAAAGGAACGCGGCGCGGACGCCGCGCAGGAGCTTAAAAACAAGGTCACTGAGCTTATCGGCTTTGAGGTGGACTGTTACGCCGTTATTGACCTGCAGGCGTTCATGGATGTTGTGGACGCAATCGGCGGGGTGGACTACACGGTGCAGCAGGATATCTGGATGGATGACGCCGGGCAGAACCTCTTTACCTACCTTCCGCAGGGGAAGATGCACCTTAACGGATATCAGGCGATGTGCCTTGTCCGCTACCGTGCCGGATATGCCGACGCCGACCTCGGCAGGATAGAGATCCAGCATGATTTCCTTAAAACCGTTGCGAAACAGATGATCTCCCTCGGGAATGTTCCCAACCTCAGAAAGGTAATAAATATTCTTACTGAAAATGTCGATACCGACCTGACCGCCGCGAATATGGCGTATTTTGCACGTCAGGCGCTTATGTGCAGCGAAGAAAATATAAATTTCTATACGGTTCCGACTGTCGGCAAGACGCTCGGCGAGGGGTACAGCTATGCCGTGATCCTTGTATATCAGTGGGTGCCGATGATAAACGATTATCTCAACCCGTACAGCGAAGAGATCACAATGAATAACATAAACGTAATGTTCAACGACTATTTTGGGATAGGCTGCACGGGAGAGATAAGAGGCGGATGGTACTATGTCGGTCTAGCGGAAGCGGAAATGCAGCAGGCCATGAATCCGTGGGGATAAGTAAAGGGGAGTTGAGCAGACATCGCCTCGGTCGTCGAGGGCATCGACGGCAGGATAGAGGCGTGGAATGAGGCGCTTAAAGAGACGCAGGCCGATCTTGCGGCACAGCAGAAGATGATAGCGGAGCCGTTTGCAAAGCAGGCGGAGCTTGACAGGAAAACAGCCCGCTTCAATGAGATCATGGACATCCTCAACCCGAAAGAGGAACAGATAATCGGGGATGAGGAAGACGCCGTTCAGTATCAGGCAAGGGAAAAGCTTGACGATGACGACAGGCGGAAGTATAGTAAAAGAAGCGTATACAGCGAGACAGAGACGTTATTTTTACAGTGGTCAAACGGTTCTGCGCCTGTCGGAGAAGTAAAGAGATTTTACCGCTTCGGTAAACATCACTTTTACGAGAAAACGGCGGAAGGATGCGTAGAGCTGTCACGGGCACAGTTCGATGGGAGAAAAAATTATAATGGAGAGAACATTGACGGAAGAGCAAGGCGTGAAATTGGCAAAGCTGTTGATCCTGATGGACGTTCCCAGAGAAATGCGGCTGGATATTCTCTCAGCGATAGAAACTCCGGAGGAGCTGAAATACTTTCTGGATATACTGTCGGAGAAGAACTACGAAATGACACCGGAGGAAGTATATCAGGCATCGGGAGAAGCGATAACGGCGTTCCTGAGAGTGTAGACAAACAGTATCAAGAGCGCAGTTCACCGCTTACCGACCGTGGGGTACTGGAAATGGCGGCGGAGGGCATAGAGGTCGATTCGCTCAGCGAGGCGGAGAAGAACGCACTGGACATCTTCAACAAGCGCCTTTCAGATCTGGCGCAGCTTCAGGAGGAGCGCGCCGAACTCGGCAGGCAGTACAAACCCTTCGTAAATCCGTTCGTAAAAGTGACGCTTATTTGTGTTCAACAGCGTTGCCGGCGCTGTTGTATTCTGAGCGGGAATGAAGTATTCCAAAGCCTGAAAAACGTGATAAAAACAAGTGAAAAAACGAGAAAAATCCCACAGTCTCAAGGACTGTGGGATTTGGCGTTTCATGAAGAGGCAAGCCGTCTTTTATTCTTTGTGGGAATTTTCATAAGCCGGACGTATCTCCTCCGGCAGTCGGTCGGGGATCAAGGACTTGAGCCGCTCTTCGTTTCCGTCCCGGATAGCCTGCTCGTAGTACCAACATTTGAATTTCAGCATATCCAGTGTACGGTTCAGCCGTGCGATTTCTTCCTCAACATGCGCCTTCTGTGCTTCAAACATTGCCTTGCGCTGCGGATATGTTGACTTGCCTTCCAAGCACCAGTCCATAAACTGCTTGATGTCCTTTATCTCCATCCCGGCCTTTTTCAGGCATTCAATGACTCGGAGTGCCTCAATCTCGGTTTCACTGAACTTACGGATACCGGAGACCCTCTCCATTTTCGGAAACAGCCCCTGATTATCATAATAACGCAGCGTAGAAATCGGTAAATCAAACATCTCCGCCGCCTGGCCGATCGTGTACATAGATAATCCTCCGAAAAAATTTCAAAAAACATCTTGACTTAAAGTTAGGTTTAGGTGCTATCATCATAATAACACAAATGAAATTGGAGTGCAAGGAGCGTTTTATGATGAATAAAAAGGTTCTGATTCTATCATCCAGTCCGCGTAAGGGCGGCAACTCAGAGGCGCTTGCGGCAGCTTTTGCAAATGGTGCGCAGGAAGCGGGCCATCAAGTAGAGACTTTGCATCTGCGGGAGAAGCAATACGGCTTCTGCAAGGGCTGCTTTGCCTGTCTGAAGCTGGGGCACTGTGTCATAAAGGATGATGCTGTGGAGATCGCAGCGAAAATGCACGATGCGGATGTGCTGGTATTTGTAACGCCGGTGTACTATTACAGTGTCAGCGGTCAGCTTAAAACCATGCTCGACCGCGCCAACCCGCTGTTTGACACGGACTACGCTTTCACCGAGGTCTATCTGCTTGCGGCGGCGGCAGAGGACGAGCCGGAGACGGCGGAAGGTGCGGTGAAGGCCGTTCAAGGCTGGGTGGACTGTTTTCCCCGCTGTCGACTGGTTGAAACGGTATTTGCCGGCGGTGTGAACGAGGTCGGTGACATTGCCGGACATCCCGCACTGGAGCATGCCTATCAGACTGGCAGGAAAGTCTGAACAAGCAATTTCTGTACGTAAAGCATATTTTAAACTGACAGGAGTAAACGCATATGAAAAAGATATTGATAGCCTATTTTTCCGCAGGCGGGGCGACCGCAAGGC
>CAVENX010000037.1:0-27826 GCA_963617275.1 bacterium | reverse complement strand
AGTGTCGAATTGTCTGCTTACAGCAGACAACCGAGGCACAGAGCGCAGTGCAGCCCCTTTTGTCAAAGAAGCTTGCTTCTTTGACAAGCAGTCAATACCACTCTCCGCTTGCCGGAGGGTGGTTTTTTGCTCTGCTCCGGCATTTGATATAGAGCCAACAATCGGTCTTTTGGAGAAGTATCTTATTTCCGGCCATAATACGACCGTTTTTTTATTTCCCACCCCATATAATATGCTTACTTACTTTATGTTTTAGATATTGTATGGAGGGGAAAGGCATGAAAAGGCAGCTCAAGAAATACCTCACGACGGCTTTGCTCATTGCGGTAACATTCTGCCTGTGCACCTGTGCCGTGAGAGAGCCGGAACCGAAGCCGGACTATCTTAAAATGATGGCGGAAGCCGCAAAAAGCGGAAGCGCGGAACTTGGGCGCGGGGTGGAAAAACTGCGCGGAAAAGTACCGGGAGAGAAAGGATATGTTTCGTTTGACGAGCTGTATTTGCTGTCAAGATACATAACGAAGGCGTTTTCGGCAACAAGGTATTCCCAGCAGCTGCGCTTCTGCGCGGGGGAGGTCGTACTCAACCGCATGGCGTCGCCGGACT
Organism: bacterium; assembly: GCA_963617275.1. Lineage (GTDB taxonomy): Bacteria > Bacillota > Clostridia > Oscillospirales > Oscillospiraceae > Limivicinus. The sequence continues at coordinate 27,220 of CAVENX010000037.1, read as the reverse complement.
ACCCGGACGACATGGAATCGGTCATTTTTCAGGAGGGAATGTATCCGGAGGTCAGCAGAAAAGAGATAAGTGAGTGCGTCTGCCCCACAAGAGCGAGTATAGACATCGCCCTCAGGCTTTTGCAGGGGGAGCGGCTTATGGAGCCGGAGGTCGTGATACTGACAAAGCAGCCGGAAAAGGAAATATACGCCACATTCTGCGATGAATTGCTGGGAAATCTGTATCTGTGCAGAAAATAATCCGCCAGCAGCATTTGCCGCTAACGGAGCTTGTCAAAGAAGCTTGCTTCTTTGACAAAAGGGGCTGCACTACGCTCTGTGCCTCGGTTGTTCGCCACAGGCGAACAATTCGACACTCGCTCCGTGAGAAGAGTTTTCTCCGACGTACACGCCGCCGGAGAAAACGATCAAAACTATTTTTTGCCTGCGGGCAAAAAACTCTGCGAGGCTCTTTTTTGACAGTCTCAAACCGCCAGCGGCATTTGCCGCTGGCGGTTCAGTTTTCAAACGGATTTTTGCTGTCGGGGCCGGAGAGGGAGATGAAGCTGAGAGAAGAATCTATATGCTCGCTCATGGCTCTGCGGGCAAGATCGGGCATACGCATACGTATCGCCGACACAACGGAGGTATGGTTATACATCACTTTGGACAGCCACGGGTTTTTCTCGCTGTTCTCGTCGCCGATAAAATTGAGCATGGAGCTTTGATACATTGTGAGCTTCGGCAGAAGATGCTCATAGCTGTCGGCGATGTACGGATTGCCGCAGGAATCGATGATAAGGCGGTGAAAAGGCATATCTGTGTCCTTCATTCCGCGCACGTCGCGTTTGCGGACGCTTTCCCTGAACGCCTCGGCCAACGCGCTCAGCCGGTATATCGTCTGCTCGTCCATGTTGTGCGCGCAGAGTGAGGCGGCCTCGCTCTCGATCGCGTCGCGCACCTGATAGAGTTTGATCATGTCGTCTATATCAAGGCTCAGCACAAAGCTGCCGTTTGCGTTCTCACGCGATACGACAAAGCCGATGTCTGTCAGATGTGCCACGGCGTCCGCGACGGGCGTGCGGGAAATGCCCAGCTCCGTCGCTATCTGATTGATGTTGAGCTTTGTTCCGGGTGGGATCCTCAGATTGATGATGTCGTCATACAACATTCTTGAGACAATATCCTTGAGCTTTTCATTGGGATACTGCATCATATACTGTTTAAGCATGTACTGCTCCATAAAGAGAACTCCTTGATTACGCAAGCCGGTATATTATACCGAGCAATATAAGATGTGCCGGATAGGCATAGTAAAACGCTTTTGTTTTTCTGCCGGCCTTTCCTGAATACATAAGCACCGGTACTGCGGCCAGCGCGGCGGCGGCCGTCATGCCGAGCCGTGCGGTACCCTGCGGCAGGTACAGCGCTGCGCCCCACAGCACCACGGAAACGGCCTGCACGGCACGGCTGTGTCTGAAAAGATACAGCGCGGCGATAAGCAGCAGCCCCATGTACCCGTAGTCCGAGTTTCCGAGGAGCAGCGCGCATACCGGCGCCGTCAGGAGCACGGCGGCGGCAATATCTGCGGGACGGTATTCCGCGCGGCGCTCAAACATATCAATAACGCAGATGACCGCGAGCGAGCAGGCAAGCGTGTAGAAAACGTTCAGCTTGCCGCCCAGAAGGGTCATGCCGGCAAGCGAGAGCGACGTCCCGGCGACGGTGCAGGCGGTCAGCGCGGCGGCGGACAGCGAAAGATATCTTTTCCGGAAGACGGAGACGGCAAATGCGGCCGACAGCAGCGCAAAAACGGCAAGATATGCTGCGTCGGTGCGGAAAGCGAACAGGCTTTCCGCGGGCTGCACGGAGCTTGCCCTCAGAGGAGCAAAATTGAACGGTATCTGGGAAAGAGCGGCAAATACGCACAGCCTGGAAAGATACTTTGTTCTGCTTCCGGTTTTCTCAAAGCCGTTGACGATAAGAAAGGCATACAGAGGAAAAGCGATCCTACCTAAAGAGCGCATCACCAGGTATTGTGATGCGCTCAGTTTGTATAAGTATGCAAGCATACAGCCGGTGTGGTCAATAAGCATTGACACAAGGGCAATCATTTTGACGGCGAATGCGCTCATTGCTTCACCGTGTTATCAGTCGTAGTAATCATCGTCGTCGTCATATCTGCTGCCATAATTGCGCCTGCCTTTGCCCCTGCCGCGATAGCCATTATCGTCGGAGTTGGACTTTTTCAGCACGATGAACGCGCCGATACCCACGGCGGCCGCAACAAGCATTGCTATGAGCGGCAGAGCCAGCTGCGAAAGAAGGCTCTTGTCATTGCCCCTTGATGGAGCGGGAGTGGGAGTGGGCGAGGGAGACGGGGAAGCGGTAACGGAGGCGGTGTAGGTCACGGCGACGGGACTGGAATAAACGACCTTGCTGGTCTTGGTGCCGTCGGTCGCCCATACGCCGACATAGTAGTATTTGCTGCCCGAAAGCGTCTCGGGAGTATATGTCGCAGACTGTGCGCCCGCAATGGCGGTGCCGTTGGCATTGGAATTCTTGTCGTTCTTGTACCACTGATATTTAAGCTGGGTGCCGCTGGTGTTGTCATCGACCGCGACGACGGACAGCGATGTGGTCTGACCGTTCTCAACCACGGCGCCCTCAGGCTGCACGGAAATGGTGGGCGCGAGAATGGTGGTGTTGGCGGAGGGGGCGGCAGTTACCGCGGGCGCGGTAGGCGCGGGCGTCGCTGCGCCCGGAATATAGGAGGAGGCAGCGGGCGTCGGTGCCGTATACGGGTTGCTGACGGTGAGCTTCGCGGCGTTCGATATCTTGAACTGAGTTCTGGCGGCGTCGGCATAGAAGACGCATATGATGCTCATGCCGTTCATGGACGCGGGGATATTGCTCAGAACGAGCGTGTCGGTGTTCGCACCGTATACCTGAAGACCGTTGATATAAGAGGGGGCTTCGTCAGCGCGGATAAAGCTGTTGCTGCCGTCGTTCTTGACGATGCGCCACTGGAAGGAGGCGGCGCCGTCGGCTCTGGCGATAAAGGTGGCCTTGCCGCCTGCCGTTACGGTCTCGCCGGTCGGGTGCTTGGTGATGTTCATCTCACCGGAGTACACGTACACGACGTCCGTATACACATCCTGGCTCTTGTCAACGCCGTTAGTGGAATGGATAGCGCAGATATAATACAGCTTGCTGGGAGCGTAAGAGACGGGAACGGTGTAGGTCGCGGATGTTGCGCCGTTTATCGGGGTGGAATATCTCATATCGCCGGTGGTGTTGCAGTACCACTGATATTCAAGCGCAACGCCCTGATTCTGCCATGCGCAGGTCGCCTGAACGGAGAGCGTCGCAGACTGACCGAGCGCCACGGAGGTATTCTTCGGCTGTGTCACTATCTGGGGCGGGGTAACGGGCGCGGTACCGTCAAGAGAAGGTGTGGCGGTGGGGTAGACGTTGCCGCCGGGATTGGAAGTGACGTTCAGCACACATGCAGTGGAAGTCACGGCGTACTGACCGCTTCTTGCGATGCAGTATATCTTGTCGTTTGAAGAAACGGTAAAGGTGATGCTGGAGGACGACCAGTTGATCTTGCCTGCGTTGCTGTACCATTCATAGGAAACGGCACCGTTGCCTCCGCTGACTTCAAAACTCAGCGTGACCTGCTCGTTGGGAGAGACGGTGCGGACAGGATCAAGATCCTTCAGTATTGTGAGCGGCATCTCCGCCGCGGCAGAAGCGGACAGAGCCATTGGGAAAAGCAGCGCGGCGATCATCAGAACCGCGAAAAGCTTTACTCTAAACTTCTTCATTTTTCTTCCTCCGAAATATTGCTTTACATAACATTATATAACACGATTTTTGCAATTACAATAGCAAATCATCTTCTCATGGCTAATAGACGCGGCATTTTTCAAAATGTTGCACATTTTGCGGAAATTTTTTTGCGCACGCAGGCAAATTTTGTTTTGATCGGGAAACATAAAAACATACTTGCCCGAAATAAAATAAAATGGTATAATTTATATAGTTTTTACACAAAAAAGTGAAAGGAATGATTTTATTGGAGAAAACAGAAAAGAATCACGAAACAAGATCTCTTTTCAGAACCCTCAACCGCGCAAAGGCTTTCAGCAAGCTCAATGAGCAGGAGTTTGCATGGGTGCTTTATGACGTTGGCAACTCCGCGTTTACAATGCTCGCCTGCTCGCTTATACCTATCTGGTTCAAAAGTCTTGCCAAAGGCGTGATCTCCCCTGACCGGGCTACGGCGTACTATGCCGCAGCGGTTTCGATAGTCACTATCATCGCCGCGCTTATCGGCCCCGTAGTCGGCGTCCTTGCCGATCACCGGGGCAGAAAGAAAATCATTTTCAGTACAATTGTGGCCTGCGGCGTCACGGGCTGTGTTATCAACGGCTTTATATCGCATTGGGTCATATTTCTTGTGCTGTATGTCATTACAAAGGTCTGTTACAGCGCTTCGATCACCGTGTATGACTCCATGCTGAACGACATCACCACCGAGGAACGCATGGATGAAGTTTCCTCATACGGCTACGCATGGGGGTACATAGGCTCCTGTATTCCTTTCCTTGTGGCGCTTATCGCATACGTTCTCGGACCGGATATGCTTGGCGTACTGTCCGGCTCGCTGTCGAAGATCATCGGCTTCACGGTTACCGCCGTATGGTGGCTGCTTGTCACGATACCCCTTCTCAAGACCTATAAGCAGTCCAACTATGTCGAGGTCGAGAACAACACCGTCGGAAAGACCTTCGGCAAGATATTTGCGACGCTCAGACGTATAGCGGTGAGCGAGAAAAAGGTGCTCTTCTTCCTCATAGCCTTTTTCCTGTATATCGACGGCGTCGGCACGATCATCGACAACTGCATCAACATCGGTACCGACCTCAATCTAAATACCGTCGGGCAGGTGGTGTTCCTGCTTGCGACGCAGGTCGTTGCGTTCGGCGGCTCCCTTGTTTTCGCACGGCTTTCAAAGAAGTACGATACCGTGAAGCTCATCCTCGTCTGCATTGTCGGCTACTTCTGCGTATGTCTCTACGCGCTCACGCTCAAAACGCTGCTTCATTTCGGAATCCTGGCGTTCGGCGTCGGCTGCTTCCAGGGCTCCATACAGTCGCTTTCGCGCTCCTATTACTCCAAGATCATTCCCGCCGAAAATTCCGGCGAATATTTCGGCATCTACGATATTTTCAGCAAAGGCGCATCCTTCCTCGGCTCCGCTGTTATAGCGGGGGTCAAGCTTGCCGGCGGCACGGTCAACGTCGCCGTCGCCTGCCTTGCGATATTCTTCTTCCTCGGCTTCATCTTCCTCAGAATTGCCGACAAGCAGGAAAACACAAAATAAAATTTCCGCAGAGATCCGCAGAGAAAAGCCCCCTGATACGCCGCAAAGCGTATCAGGGGGCTGAGACTGTCAAAGAAAGCCTCGCAGAGTTTTTTGCCCGCAGGCAAAAAATAGATTTAATCATTTTCTACGGCGGCATGTACGTCGGAGAAAATACTTCTCACGGAGCGAGTGTCGAATTGTTCGCCTATGGCGAACAACCGAGGCACAGAGCGCAGTGCAGCCCTTTTGTCGAAGAACCTTATTGAGGTTCTTCGACAAGCTGAGCCCCCTGATACGCCGCAAAGCGTATCAGGGGGCTATGTTATGCCCAAGCACTCGGGCAAAATGAGTGTTCGTCTATTATCTATTATATTATATACTGCTTGAGCTCTTCGGGAACGGTTTCGGGATTGGCGGAGATGCTCAGATAGAAATCGACCTTTTCACTCTCGGAAAAGCTGTTGAGCCATCTGACAAAACTGACCATTGCCTCGGGGCTTTTGTCGCCGACGAGCTTATAATAATTATCAATAAAGAAATGCGTGATGTCATAGTTGCCTGCGTGAATACCGCTGAGGAAGCCCTTGAGCAGTTCATAAGAGCCGATATCATAGCTGCCCGCGTCAACGAGCCGCGCCTGATAAGGAATGTCATAGGTGAGACTGCGCTCTTTTTCTATCACAACCACGTCTCCGCTGCCGTCTTTTACCGCCTCCACAACAAGGTCTACAAGCTTCTTTGTCTTACCCGAACCCTTGAGACCCATAATCAGTTTAACCATGTAGTCCACGCTCCTTTTCAATATTGATAATTATGAATTATGTTAAATTCAGTTGTTGGATTACATAACACAGCTTATCATCTTTTGACAAAAAGGGCAAGAGGAAAAGTGCACCCATTCGGTGAACTTTCGGTTAACAACGGCGGGAGGTTATTTGTTCAGCAGCTTTTCGAGTGCGGCGAGCTTCATGCTCACGCAGAAGACCTGCATCGCCGTGTCAAGCTCATCCACCTCGGGGTAGGAAGGCGCGATGCGGATGTTTGAATCGTTGGGGTCGATGCCGTAGGGATAGGTTGCGCCTGCGCCGGTCATGGTGACGCCCGCTTCCCTTGTCAGGGCGAGAGTACGCTTTGCAAGCCCCGGCACGGTGTTTACCGACACGAAATAGCCGCCCGTCGGCTTCTGCCAGCTTGCAATTCCTGTCGGTGCGATCTCTTTTTCGAGGTTTTCCAGCACACACCTGAATTTGGGCGCAAGCACGGCGGCGTGTTTCTTCATCATGGCAAGCGTATGCTCCTTATCCTTGAGGTATTTCACATGGCGGAGCTGATTTACCTTGTCGTAGGAAATTATTTCCACCGTCAGCAGCTTCAGATAAGCCTTGAGATTGTCTTCCGAGGTCGCCATGACGGAAATGCCCGCACCGGGGAAGGTTATCTTCGAGGTAGAAGCATATTCGTACACCATGTCGGGGTTCCCCGCCTCGCGGCAGAGCGTCAGGATATCCTCAAAGGGCTTGAACTCGCCCTCAAATTCATGGACGCAGTAGGCATTGTCCCACATGAGCATGAAATCGGGCGCGGCGGGCTTCATCGCGGCGATGCGGCGGATCGTCCCGTCGGAATAAATTATCCCGTCGGGGTTTGAATACTTCGGCACACACCACATACCTTTGACGGCGGGATCCTTTATAAGCTCCTCCACCATATCCATATCAGGTCCTGCGGGGGTCATGGGTACGGTGATAAGCTCAAAGCCGAAAGATTCCGTCACCTTGAAATGCCTGTCATAGCCGGGAGCGGGACAGAGCCACTTTACCTTGTCAAGCTTATACCACGGGCAGACGGAATGGTTGAGACCGTGGGTGAACGCCTTTGAGACGGTATCATACATCAGATTGAGCGACGAGTTGCCGCCGATAAGACATTCCTCCGCTTTGCAGGCGAGTATATCCGCGAAAAGCTCCTTTGCCTCGCGCAGACCTGCAAGTTCGCCATAGTTTCTGGCCTCGGCGCTTGACCCGGCAAAATCCTCCGGTGTGAGCAGGACATTGAGCATATCGCTTACAAGATCAAGCTGCTTTGAGCCGGGCTTTCCGCGAGCCATGTTGAGCTTCAGACCCTTTGCCTTGAGGGCCTCATATTTTCCCGAGCACAGCTTATATTCTTCCTCAAGCTGAGCCTTTGATGCAGACGAATAATTTGAAAGCATATTGTTCCTCCTTATGAGATGTTGACAGATCAGTTTTTCCTGTACGGCGGCATATAGCCGTTGAGAACCGCCCATACCGCAGGCATGAGCCTTTTCACGATATAGCCTGCCGCGATAAGAAGCGCCATTGTTATTATGGGAGCGAATAGAAAGTCAAACAGCGCCGCGCCCGCTGAAACACCCATTGCGATAAGGATGATTTTTTCCACACACTCCAGCGGGAAATAGTGGGAGCAGTACATCCAGAAGCGGTATTTATCGACCTTTTTGGTAAACGCGTGCATCTCGCCGTCGCCCAGCAGCACCCATATCGCCGGACTTGTCACGCTGAAAGCAAGCACATGGGCAAGCCCGCCGTTCTGGAGCTTGGGAGAGGCGCAGAATATCATATAAAGCACCAGCACCGCGCCCGCGCCGAGCCGTACCGGCAGCTTATACCGCCGCAGAAAGAGCGGACGGAAGTGTATAGCAAGGTATCCCGCCTCGGCAAAGAACAGCGTCGAAACCGTCAGAGTATATCTGCCCGCGTCGGTGAGGTATACAAGGACGATGCCGCAGAGTATGGCGGCTGCGCCGGTGTATTTGTTTTTTATCAGTGTATATATCGCGGGGCTGAGCAGTACGGCAACTATCAGGTTGAGCATGAACCACATGGGTCCGTCGGCGGAATGAATAAGTCCGTCCACAAACCAGGATTTAAGCGAAAAGTGATAATTGAGCGTCGTGTTCATGTGCGCAGAGATCGCCGGGATACGGCTGACAACAATATAGAAAAGCCACATTATCGTGTTCCAGCACACCCAGGGTATAAAGAGCGTGAACACCCTGCGCTTCCACTTGTCAAGCGTGGCGGCGTAGGTATAGCCGCTGAAATACGAAAAACCGGAGATAAAATAGAACGCGGGAATGATAAGCCCCGAGGCGACGATCCAATTATTCTCAAGCCACAGCACAAACGCGGCAAAAGCGCCGTCCGTGCTCTCGAGAGAGTATATTCCGGCGTTGAAAACATGGGTCTGGATAACGCCGTATGATAGAATGAATTTCAGAAGCGCGCCCTTGCGCCTGAATATTCCGTTCTGTTCGGCGGGGGAGAGATTTACCATTTGTTTTCCACCTTTTCGGCGAAGCCGGGAAAATCCTTTACATTTATTGCTGTGCCGTCGTCAAGCACGGCTTTTCCGGAGTAGCGGCCGAACACCTGATGCTGATCGGATTTTATGAGCTTGACGTCGGTGCATGAGGCTCTGTCCATCTGCGGCACAAAGTCCATTTCAAACCTGCCGTCGTCGGAAGTGAATGTCCACGGGGAGAGAAAATCCTTTTCATCGCCGGGAATGTTGAACCTGACCTGACTGAGTTTATGCGCCCGGCCGTTGTAAAAGAGCATATTTTCGCTTGCCGCAGATGTATTGCCGAAGCCATAGCCGATGTTCCAGCCGAACGGTACGCCGCCTACATGATAAGAAGCGCTGCCCCAATACCACGTGTTATGATACGTCCACACGCCGCGCCCCCAATCGAGAACGGCAAAGCTGTCGGAGGGGTCAAAAGTGTACGTCCTGTCGCCGTACTTCATCTCGCCTCTGACGCGCAGACAGTTTATTTTCTGGTTGAAATAGAAATGGGCGGGCTTATCAAAGGGCGTACATATGACCATGCTCTCTTCCGGTTCGTCAAACAGCTCCACACTGCTCACAAACGCGCCCTCGGGACCGAAAGCGTCCATGTGCGCGGTGAGTACGCGCCTGCCGCCGCCGTCATTTTTGAAGCTCAGTCCGTAGCCACTGCCGCTGTGCTCGGTATCGCCGCAGCGGCTGCTTTCGGGCAGCTTCACCCTGCCGAGCGGCATAAAGCTCATCGGGCTCTGCGTTATGTTGATGTTGTTTTCAAAATCGAGCAGGGAAATCGAGTCAAGACCCATATAGCCGTTGTCGGCTATGGTGAGAGCCATTGCATAGCGGCCGTTGCTCACAAGATAGTAATCCCACTCCTTGATGCGCATCGGTGAGACTTTGACCGCCTTTCTGCTGTATATGGGGAGAAGCTTTTTCGCGTAGCCCGCTTCGGTAAGATTTCCCTTTTCGTCCAGCAATGGGATTTCCTGTGTAATTTCATGCTGCATGATCTGCAACTCCTTTCAGGTGAGACTGTCAAAAAAGCCTCGCAGAGTTTTTGCCCGCAGGCAAAAAATAGTTTCAATTATTTTCTCCGGCGGCGTGTACGTCGGAGAAAATTCTTCTCACGTAGCGAGTGTCGAATTGTTCGCCTGCGGCGAACAACCGAGGCGCAGAGCGTAGTGCAACCCCTTTTGTCAAAGAAGCTTGCTTCTTTGACAAGCGGACTCCTTTCAGGGGTGTTTCTTATCAAAGCTCCTGCTTGATAAGGCGGATGTCCCTGCCGGCAAACGGCAGGTGAAGAAATTCGCCCACAAGGCGCGACGCTATCTGCGGAGTATAACGCTTTTTTATCTCTTCGTCCATGAGGTTGGTGCTGATTATCATTCTCCTGCCGTTGACAAGGCGGGTGTTTATGAGTATATACAGGGCACTGAGCGACATCGGCGTAGTCATCTCCGTGCCGAGATCGTCAAGTATCATGAGGTCGCAGTCCAGCATACGCTTCACGCGCCTGTCCGCTGCCTCCCAGTCATCCGCATCGTGGCTGAACTTCTGCTTTTCAAAATACTCAAGCGCGGTAAAGGCAGAATCATAGCATACGGAATATCCCTTGTCGGCAACGAAACGCGCTATGCAGGCGGAAAGATAGGTCTTGCCGAGACCCGTGTCGCCCTGCATGAGCAGGTTTGAGGACACGTTCGGGAAATTTTCCGCGAAGCGGCGGCAGACCTCCAGCGTTTTTGCCATAACACGGCGCGGAACGACATTGTATTTCTCGTCCGGCTCGTCGCTGTACAGCCGGAGATCAAAATGCTCAAAGCACTCGTCCCCGCGGCGGATAAGTGTGCCAAGCTCCTTTGTAAGCTCCGCGTTATAAAGCCTGTCCAGACACTCGCACACATTGTCATTATATATTCCGGTATCGCCGCATTTTTTGCAGGTGCATATATCGTCGAGATAGTCGATGGGAAAGCCGTTCGCCGTAAGAAGCTCCGCCCGCTCGGCCTGCAATTCGAGATTTTCTTTTTCAAGCAGCTCCACCTGCCGCCGGATATCCGGCCTTCTGGCGATGGTCATACGCACAAGCTCCGTCATCTGCTCGCGCATCCTGCCGTCAATGACGGAAATGCGCGGAATGCGTGAATACACCGCGCCGCGCCTGCGCTGCATTTCGGCTCTGTTGCCGCTGCGTATTTTTTCAAGCTCTGCTCTTGCCTTTGCAAGAAGTTTCCCGTCGTATGCCATTGCACATCATCCTTTGCAGCACTGCTGTCTTATAAAAGTGCGGCGGCTCAGATCTTGCTGAGCGCGTCGTCAAGGGCGCTGAAATATTTGCCCATATCGCCGTCCTTCGGCTTGCCGGAGGGCTTCGGCGCGCCTGCGCGCCTGCCGTCCTTCTCCTCTATCTCCTGCGGAGTCATAAGGTTTTTTTCTTTCCAGCTGCGGATTATCTTGTCCATATAGTTCCACTTAAGAGCGCCGGTGTTTGTCACGGTACGTTCATACGCGATAGATATCGCGTCCTCGGAAAAGCCCATGTCGAGCCATGAGTTTATCTTTTCAAGCTCCGATTTCACAAGCTCACGCCCGCGTATGCCGAGGACTTCCTTTATTCGCCCGATGTCGCTGGTGCGCCTGTTCTGCCACTCTATGTACTCCTCCGCCGCCTCTATCGTGAGAATTTCCCTGTCAGCCCAATAAAGCGCCTCCTTGCGGAAGGCGTTCATGGACGGGCGCCGCTGAGAGCCGTATTTACGTTCATACACTATCGCGCAGTAGTTGAGCATAAGCAGCACGACTTCCGCCGGCATCCCGAGATGCTCATATATCCCGAAGAGTATTTTGAGATCGGGGCTGCTGATGGTTTTGCCCATTATACGGGTCGCCTCCGCGACTATCGCGGAAAACGCCGGATCGCTCTCACTGCGCCTGACGACGTCGGCGGAGGTATATTCCGGTATTCCGTCGGAAAGCTCCTGCACGGCGGCGTATTTCTGTGCTGCGCCCGCCGGCTGTGTCATGCGCTCAAGCTTTTCGCTCGTCTCTCTCACCGCCCTGAGCGTCATGCAGAGATCCCGGGCGGTGCGCTCGTCGTCGGTGCAGCCGGTGCGCAGTCTGTATATATAAAGCAGCGCGACCTCCGCGTCATGAGCGGCGATAAGCCTGTCCACATCCTGTGAAGATATCTCAAAACGCTTTGCCTCCGACATTCCGGAACCCCCTTCCCACGATCCTGAATATGATCCGTCAACAGAAATTTCAAAAATCGTTTACGATTATAGCATCATTTTTGACTTGTCGCAATAGGTATATATGTGCTATAATTCAGCATGTATAATTGCGTATTTGATACAAAGGAAATGATACGATGCTTGAGCTTCTTTCTCCGGCCGGTTCGCCGGAGGCGGTCATCGCCGCCGTACAGAACGGCGCCGATGCGATATATCTCGGCGTTGGCGACTTCAACGCCCGCCGGGGCGCAAAAAATTTCACCGAAGAGGAATTTGAAAAGGCCGTGCGGTACTGCCGTATCCGCGGGTGCAAGACCTATCTCACTCTCAACACCGTCGTCAACGACAGGGAGATGGAGCAGGCGGTCAACAGTGCGCGCCTTGCTTCGCGCTGCGGGGCGGACGGCATTATAATACAGGATCTCGGGCTTATCAGCGCTCTGCGCCGTGCGGTACCGGACATCCCGCTCCATGCCAGCACGCAGATGACTATCCACAATCTCGCGGGCGTTCAGGCGGCGGCGGAAATGGGGCTTACGAGGGCGGTGCTTGCACGTGAGCTGAGCCTTGAGCAGATAAAATTCATCTGTAAGAATTCACCGATCGAGATCGAGGTGTTTGTCCATGGCGCTCTGTGCTTCTGCCATTCGGGGCAGTGCTATATGTCCGCACTCATCGGCAGGCGCAGCGGCAACCGCGGCATGTGCGCCCAGCCTTGCCGCATGCAGTATTCTCTCGGCGGGCGGATGGACGATTATCCGCTCTCGCTCAAGGATAACTGCCTTGTGGACGAGCTTGGCGCGCTTGAGGATGCGGGTGTGACGTGCATCAAGATCGAGGGCAGGATGAAGCGCCCGGAATACACCGCCATTGTCACCGGCATTTACTCCAAAGCCCTGAAGGAAAACCGCGCTCCCACTCCCGAGGAGATGGACATGCTGACAAAGGCTTTTTCGAGGCAGGGCTTTACCAAGGGCTATTTCAACGGCGACAAAAAGGATATGTTCGGCATCCGCGGTGAAAGCGCCGAGGGTTCGGAAAAAATATTCACCACCGCGAGACGCGCCTATGCCGACGGGGAGCTTCGCCGCGTTCCCGTGCATTTCTATACGATAGCGGAGAAGAACGAGCGGATAAAGGCGATCGCTTTTGATAACGACGGAAACAAGGCCGTGGCTTTTGGACCCGTGCCTGAAAAGGCAATGCGTCAGGGACTGAGCGAGGGCTATCTTATCGAGCAGATGTTCAAAACCGGCGGAACGCCGTACAACTGCATAGAAAACAAGGCGAAAGCCGATGCGGGACTGTACCTTCCCGCGGCGGAAGTAAACGAGCTGAGACGCAAGCTTGTCTCCGAGCTTTCGGAAAAACGTGCCGCTCCTCCCGCAAGGCGGGATCTTCCCATGCCCGCCCCTCCGCAGAACGTGCAGACCGTCGCCGACCCCAAGCTTATTTTTCAGGTGCTTACCGCCGACCAGCTCACGCCTGAACTTGCTCAGCTGAAGCCGGCGTATATATACGTCCCCGCCATGATCATGGCGGAAAATCCGAAGCTGCTTCTCCCGTTCGCGGAAAAAGGCTGTGTTCCCGTCGCGGTGCTGCCGAGAATAATAACCGACGATCAGGCCAAGGAAGTATACACCGTGCTTCAGAAGCTCTTTGATTACGGCGTCAACGAGGCGCTTGTCGGCAATCTCGGTCAGGTCGTGCTGGCGAGGAAAGCCGGGATGAAGCTCCGCGCCGATTTCGGCTTCAACGCCTTCAACTCACGCACGTTGGAAATGCTCAGTGCGATGGGCTTTCTCTCCGCGACAGCGTCCTTTGAGCTGAGGCTTGCGCAGATAAAGGATATGGCAAAGCCGCTTGATACCGAGGTCATAATGTATGGGCGGCTTCCGCTCATGGTGTCCGATCAGTGTATTATCAGCCACAGCTCCGGCCGGTGCAGCTGCCAGACCCCTGCGCAGATGTCGGACCGTATGGGTTCCGTCTTTCCGGTGGTGAAGGAATTTGCCTGCCGCAACGTCATATACAACGCGCACAAGCTCTATCTCGCCGACAAGAAGGAAGATCTCTATTCTGCGGGACTGTGGGCACTGCGCATGATGTTCACAACGGAAAGCCCGAGAGAGTGCATCGAGGTCGCAAAAGGACATCTGGGGCTTTCAGACTACAAGCCGAACGTCCTTACAAGAGGACTGTACTACCGTGGAGTAGACTGAGAGCAGCGAAGTGAGCGCTGCTCAGTGAGAAGTCAGGAGTGAAGAATGAGGAGTTATGGAGCCGCTGACGCGGCAAATCATATTTGCCTCAACATCCAAGCTATCATAAAAGGCTTGAATTTTCCGGAAATCCGAATTGTGAAAGAACAGCTTGGACAACCGAGAGAATTTAATGTGTCGGCAAAGCCGACGCCACAACTCCTCACTCCACATTTATCAAAAAGAGGTATATAAATGAGCGTGATTTTAGCGTCCGGCTCTCCGCGCCGCAAGGAACTTCTGGAGATGCTGGAAGTCAAAGATATGAAAATAATTCCCGCCAAGGGCGAGGAGCGTCCGATAGAGGGCGCAGGCCCGGAAGAAACGGTCAGGGCGCTGTCGCGGCAAAAGGCCGTTGAGGTCGCCGCCGCCGCGCAGGACGGGGACATTATAATCGCGGCTGATACTATCGTCTGGTTCAACGGGCGCATATTCGGCAAGCCGCACAGCGAAGAGGAAGCAAAAAGGATGCTGTCCGAGCTTTCCGGGCGCACACATCAGGTCTATACCGGCGTGACTGTCATAAGCAGAGATGAGATCATCAGCGAATGTGAAGTGAGCCATGTCCGCTTCAGGGAAATTTCACCCGATGAGATCGACCGCTATGTTGCGACGGGCGAACCGATGGATAAGGCGGGAAGCTACGGTGCGCAGGGCAAGGGCGCTCTTTTCGTCAGCGGCATTGACGGAGACTTTTTCAACGTTATGGGTCTGCCGCTGTGCAGGCTTGACGGCATGATGAAAAAAATCGGCTATAATCTGATATAAACGGGAGTACGGGGGTGACGTGCAGAGAGGGAAACTTTTTCTTCCTCTGTCCGTTTCCTCACTTGAACATGAAAGAATATCTGAAGAAAAACGGAATACGTATCGGCATTATCGTCATCGCCGTGGCGCTTATCGTCGGCTTCAGCTCCGCTGCGCGAGACGGGCAGATAGGACTTATCCAGAACGTCACGGGCATAGTCGAAGCGCCTATCAAAAAGGTTCTCAGC
The DNA here is from genome assembly GCA_963617275.1 of bacterium. Lineage (GTDB taxonomy): Bacteria > Bacillota > Clostridia > Oscillospirales > Oscillospiraceae > Limivicinus. The sequence continues at coordinate 12,049 of CAVENX010000037.1, read as the reverse complement.
TCTACGGTCAATTGGTTTGACACGATATACGGCTATCTTTATAAGTACGACTCCCTGCAGGCGGAAAACGAATCCCTCCGCCAGCAGCTTGCCGACGCGCAGCAGTCTGCCCGCGACGGCATGGATGCTTCCGAGGAAAACGTGAGACTGCGCGAGCTGCTCAACCTCCGGGAAAAGCATACCGATTATGTTATGGAATCGTGCAAGGTGGTTCTTTGGTCGTCCTCCAACTGGTCATCTTCCTTTACGATAAGCAAGGGCAAAAGCTCCGGGATAGAGCTTAACGACCCTGTTGTCACGGAATACGGCGTTGTCGTCGGGCAGGTGACGGAGCTGGGCGAAACATGGGCGACGGTCAGTACGCTTCTTGACGTCGATATGAGCGTGGGTGCATATGTCAGCGGTTCCGGCTCTTCCGGCATGGTCATCGGTGAGTACGCGCTCATGAAGCAGAAGCTTGCAAAGCTCACATTTCTTGCCGACGGCGCACAGCTTTTCGTCGGCGATGAGATACTTACCTCCGGCTCAGGCGGCGCGTTTCCCGCGGGGCTTGTCCTCGGAACTATCACGAATATCCAGACCGAGGCCGGCGGACAGATAGAGTACGGACTTATAAAGCCCGCCTGCAACTATGACTCGCTCGTCCAGGTGTTTATCATCAAGAGTTACGAAGTGGTGGAATAAGATTTGAACGTAAAAGAATTTTTCTCGCCGAAAAACGTTAAAAGACTGCTGAAATATGCCTTGTATATGTTTCTTGCCCTGATCACGCAGAATATGTTGTTCACACAGATACGCCCGCTCGGCGTGTGTCCGCTGGTGCTTCCGGCTGTGGCTGTCGCGGTGGGCATGTTTGAGGGCGCAACTTTCGGCGCGGTTTTCAGCCTCATAATGGGCTTCTTTGCCGACATGGCCTTTATCGAAAACACAACGACCTTTACCATCCTTTTCCCCGCGCTTGCCTTTGCTTCCGGCTTTGTGGCGCAGTTTTTCATAAACCGCCGCTTCTTTGCCTATATGGGTGCCGCCTTTGTCGGGCTTCTTGCAACGGGGATCGTCCAAATGCTCAAAACCAGCGCTCTTGATGCCTTCGCGCCCGTGATGCTTGTCACCGTTTTTCTCCAGACCCTGTGGTCTATGCCGCCCGCCGTGCTGGCTTATTACCCGCCCGCGGAATGGATAGAATAAGGACGGGGAGGCACCATACGCCTGCGGCATCCGACGATAAATCCTCGACGCTGCCTGAGAAAGACGTTTTGCTTATAAATTTTTCCACGCACTGTATTCGGAAAGGACTTTTCAATGCACAGACTTATAAGACCTGGCAGAGTTGCGGCTCTCGCCCTGCTCCTTGTAACGCTGCTCACCGTATACGTGGTGTTCCTCTACAAGCTCCAGATAATCGAGGGTGAGAAATACTACAACCAGAGCAACGAGATCACAACCGAAAAGCGTACCGTTACCGCCGCACGAGGGAACATTCTTGACCGCTACGGCAGGGTGCTTGTCAGCAATTCGGAGTGTTATAACCTCACCATTGATACGGCAAAGCTTTTTGCCAACGAGGATCCGAACGCGACGATACTCGGCCTTGTGCAGATGGTCGAGGGCTACGGCGATACCTATACCGACGATCTGCCTATTACCAAGACGCCGCCTTTTGAGTTCACCGAGGATATGACCGAGATACAGAGGACGATGCTCACGGCTTATATCAAGGACAAAATAGACGATCTGCCGTCCGATAACCCCACAGCGGTCGAGCTTATGAGCTATATGCGCACACGTTATAATATAGACAACAGCTATTCCGCCGAGGAAATGCGCATCATTGCGGGCGTGCGCTATTCGATCAACGTAAGATATGCCATCAATACCGCCGACTATATATTTGTCAGCGACGCAAGTATGCAGCTTATCACCTCCATTATGGAAAACAAGCTCTCCGGCATCCAGGTCAACAGAGCCTTCACCCGCGACTACGGCACCGATTACGCCGCGCACATTCTCGGCTACACCGGACTTATGACGCAGGAGGAATACGAAAAGTATTCTCTCGCGGACTACTCCACCGACGCGATGGTCGGTAAGGACGGGGTAGAGTATGCATTCGAGGACAGGCTCCACGGCGAAGACGGCACGGTGCTTGAAACGAAAAACGCTTCCGGTACGGTGCTGAGCACGGTTTATGAAAAGGAGCCTGTGCCAGGCGATCATATATATCTCACCATAGACATCACCCTTCAGGAGCAGGTTGAGCGTATTCTTAACTCCGCAATGGAGGATATGATAAAAACGCGTGAGCAGGAGCGTGCGGAGGGTCTTGCCAGAGGCGACTATAACCCCGACATGAAGGACGAGATAACCGGCGCCGCCGCCGTTGTCGTTGACGTCAACACGGGTGAACCGCTTGCCATGGCAAGTTGGCCGACGTACGACGTTTCAACAATAATAGAAAACTACTCCGATCTTCTCAAAGAGCCTAACGCCCCTCTTTTCAACCGGGCGCTCATGGGCGCATACGCTCCCGGCTCGACCTTCAAGCTCTGCACAGCTATCGCCGCGCTGACCGCGACGGACACGAGCGGGGAAAAGCTTGTTGACCTGAACACCGAAACGCTTGTCAAGTGTCAGGGCGTCTACACAAGATACTCAGCGGAAGGCTACTCCCCTGAGTGCTGGATATGGAACTCCACATCCGAGCATCTGACCCACCCCGAGGAAAACGTCACAACCGCTATCAGGGATTCGTGCAACTACTTCTTCTATACGATAGCCAACGACCTCGGCGTTGACGCGCTCGGTGAATATGCCCATGCCTTCGGACTTGGCGTTCATACGGGGATAGAGCTTGTCGAGACGACAGGCAACATGTCCAACCGCGCAAACCACTATGACTATGCCGGAGCCGAGTGGCGTATAGGCGACACGCTTCAGGCGGCCATAGGTCAGTCCGACTCGGTTTTCACCCCACTCCAGATGGCGGAATATGTTGCGACCGTCGCTAACAGCGGCAAACGCTATTCCGCGTCCATCCTCAAGTCCGTCCGCTCTTTTGACTACTCGGAAAAGCTCTATGAGCGCGAGGCGGAAGTGCTGAGCACGGTGGAAACGCCGGAATACAATTGGGATGCCGTGCACGAGGGGATGTACCTCGTTGTCAACGATCCCGGAAATAAAGCAAACTACGACCTGTTCATCACCTGCGAATACGGCAAGCTGAACAATAAGAATACAAAAGCAGCCGGCAAGACCGGAACCGCCCAGAAGGGCGAAAACATCACCAATGACGGTATGTTTATCTGCTACGCGCCTTTCGGCAATCCGGAGGTCGCGGTAAGCGTCGTTGTAGAACGAGGCGGTTCCGGTGCGGGCGTTGCTTTTATTGCGAAAAACATTCTCGATGCGTATCATACCATACGTGGATACAGCGACTCCTCGGAGGAAGAGATGACTCTGCTGAAATAATCATAAAAATGCAAAAATAGTCTTGCATCGTAAAATAACAGCGGTTATAATGAAAAAAGTATACGGCAAAACCGCCGTACCCGCTGCCGGAGCGGTGCTGCCCGGCGCGGACGGAATCCTCTGTGCGCGGGGATTTATAAAAAACAAATTATGCGCTGATTGCGTATGGAGGAATAACATGAATATAGCATTAATGGCACATGACAGAAAGAAAGAGCTTATGGTGCAGTTCTGCATCGCATACTGCGGCATCCTTGCCGAACATTCTCTCTGTGCCACCCACGTTACGGGAAAGCTGGTGTCCGAATCAACGGGGCTTCCCATCACGCTCTATCTTCATGCCGATCAGGGCGGCGCACAGCAGATAGGCGCGAGAATATCGTATAACGAGCTTGATCTGGTGCTGTTTTTCTGCGATCCCGCCAATCCCAAGGGCTTTGACGATATAAACAAGATAGAGCGTCTTTGCGACCAGTATCAGATACCCTTTGCTACCAATGCCGCGACGGCGGAGGTCCTTGTGCAGGGACTTCGCCGCGGCGATCTGGACTGGCGCAACATCGTCAATCCGCAGAAGCGATAATGCGCCACGAGTGATACCTCCGGCGCGGCATTTTGCCGCGCCATAGATTTTTGTAAAGGCGGCGGCATATGGCAGAATACGGCATAATGATACTTGAAGCCGGTGAAAGCGCCGACGAGGCAAAGCGCCTTGCGGAGCTTATGAGCGGAAAGAAGGACACCGTGACTCTCGGCAGCCGCGCTATGCTTGACGCGTTTTTTGCCATGAACGGCATGGACTGCAAAAGCGGACAGATATGCGCCGCGATAGCTCATCTTGCCGCCGAAGGCGAGACGGCGGTAAGGCAGCGGCTTATAGACGATGTGCATATGCTCCCGTGCAAGGCAGAGACACTGCTGGACTTTATAAGCGCCAAGGGCGGCGCGGCGGATACCGTGTTTGCGCTTGAGCAGTACTGCGGTATTTCTCCGGAGTTTGACAAGGCGCTGGACGATTTCAAAGCGCTTGTGCTCATGCTGTTGGCATACGGTGTCCCGGCGGAACGGATATCGGTCGATCTTGCATATTCCGGCGGCGATGAATTTCACGGCATGGTCTTCCGCCTCGGCGATACCGCAGGCGGGTTTCGGTAAAAGCGGAAGCATTCAATCAAATAATTTGTAATCCCGCAACATTTGTTGTTTGAGAAAAGAGGATAGATATGTTTCAGTCACGTACACACACCTGCAATGAGCTTCGCATTGCCAATGCAGGCGAAAAAGTAAAAATAGTCGGTTGGATGGAAAATGTCCGCGAGGTCGGCAGCAATTTCGCGTTCATCGTTCTCCGTGACTTTTACGGCACCACTCAGGTAGTCGTTGAGTCCGAGGAAATGATGAAGATCATCAAGCCGCTCAACAAGGAATCCACCATTTCCGTTGAGGGCGTTGTCCGCGAACGCTCGAATAAGAACCCCAAGCAGGCGACCGGCGATATCGAGGTCGTCCCCGAAAAAATCGAGGTTCTGGGCAAGTGCCGCTACAACGAGCTGCCTTTTGAGATAAACCGCAGCCGTGATGCGGATGAGACTCTGCGTCTCAAGTACCGTTATCTTGACCTCAGGAACCCCGCCGTCAAGAAAAACATCATTCTGCGCTGCAACGTTATCGCCGCTCTCCGTCAGGCAATGACCGAGCACGGCTTCCTTGAGATAACCACGCCTATTCTTACCGCTTCCTCTCCCGAGGGTGCACGCGACTATCTTGTCCCCGCAAGAAAGCACCCCGGCAAGTTCTATGCCCTTCCGCAGGCGCCTCAGCAGTTCAAGCAGCTGCTGATGACCTCCGGCTTTGACCGCTATTTTCAGATAGCTCCCTGCTTCCGCGATGAGGACGCACGCGGCGACCGCTCTCCCGGCGAGTTCTATCAGCTCGATATGGAGATGGCATTTGCCACCCAGGAGGATGTTTTCGCGGTTCTTGAGGACGTTCTGCCCCCGATCTTTGCAAAATACGGCACATATAACATCGCTTCTTCCGCACCGTTCAGGCGCATCCCGTATCTTGAATCTATGGAGCGCTACGGCTGCGACAAGCCCGACCTGCGTATCGACCTGCACGTTGAGGATATCACTGCACTTACCCGCGATACCGAGTTCGCGCCGTTCAACACCGACAAGGTGTGCGTAAAGGCCGTCGCCGTGTCCGACTGTGCGCTTACCCGCAAGCAGATAGACAAGCTCTGTACCGACGTCGAGGTTCAGTCCGGATTCAAGCCCTATTGGTTCAAGATGGATGAGCACGGCACGATCGCGGGCGGCATCTCAAAATTCGTCACCGACCGCGCCGAGGCGCTTACCGCCCAGCTTGACCTTAAACCCAACACGCTTGTTATGGTATCCGCCGGTGTACATGACGCCGCCGTCAAGACAGCAGGCGTCATGCTCAAGCAGCTGGGTGCGCTCTGCCCCAACCATATGGATAAGGAGCGCTACGAGTTCTGCTGGATCGTTGACTTCCCAATGTACGAAATCGGCGAGGAGTCCGGTGAGCTTGAGTTCTGCCACAATCCGTTCTCCATGCCCGCAGGAGGACTTGACGTTCTGCTCAAGGCGGAGCGCGGCGAGGTCGATCCTCTGACTATCACCGCAGATCAGTATGACCTTGTGTGCAACGGCATCGAGCTTTCCTCCGGCGCCGTGCGCAACCATGATCCGGAGATCATGATAAAGGCGTTTGAGATGGTGCGTCTCGGTGAAGAAGACGTCAAGAAGAAGTTCCCTGCGATGTACAACGCGTTCTGCTATGGCGCTCCTCCTCATGCCGGTATCGCGCCGGGTGTTGACCGCATGGTCATGCTCCTTGCCGGAGAGGACAGCATACGCGAGATAATCCCGTTCCCCATGAACAAGAATGCTGCCGACGTCATGATGGGCGCGCCCTCCGTTGTCGAGCAGAAGCAGCTTGACGAGCTGCATATTGCGCTTGTCGGCGAACTGGAAGAATGATTTTTAAAATATAGCGGGGCGTATTGCCCCGCTATTGTACTGATTTTCGCTGTTTGCAGGAGAAGAAATATGCTGTCAACCGTTAAAAGCTTCGGCGTGACCGGAGTCGGCGGATATGAGGTCTCGCTTGAGGTCTACATATCCAACGGGCTTCCGGCGTTCGATATAGTAGGTCTTCCGGATGCGGCGGTAAAGGAATCGCGTGAACGCGTCCGCGCCGCGATCAAAAACAGCGGCTTCCGCTTTCCCGCAAGCCGCGTTGTAGTCAATCTTGCACCAGCCGACAAGAAAAAAGCGGGCACGGTGTACGATCTGCCGATGCTCGTCGGAATACTCTCGGCGCTCGGCGATATCCGCCAGCCGGATAAGGAAAGCGCCTTTTTCGGTGAGCTTTCGCTGACCGGGGAGCTGCGTCCTGTTCAGGGCGCACTGCCGATGGCGATCGCGGCGCAGCGCTGCGGAATAAAAAAGCTCTTCGTCCCCGAAGACAACGCATCCGAGGCCGCCTTTGCCGACGAGATAGCGATCTACCCCGTCAGAACCGTGCATCAGCTTATATGCCACCTCAGCGGCGAGGAGGAGATCGTGCCCGCCGCCGCGCCCGACATCACGGCTGCACCCGGCACACTGCCGGATTTTGCCGACGTCAAGGGACAGGAGAACGTAAAGCGCGCCTTTGAGATCGCGGCGGCGGGAGGACATAATATACTCATTATCGGTCCGCCGGGGGCGGGGAAGTCAATGATGGCAAAGCGTCTGCCCGGTATACTGCCGGACATGAGCCGGGACGAGATGATCGAGACTACCGAGATACATTCCGTCGCGGGGCTTACAAGCCGCACGAACCCGATAGTATCCGCCCGCCCGTTCCGCTCCCCACACCACACGGTGTCTTCCGCGGGGCTTTCCGGCGGCGGGAGCATCCCGAAGCCGGGGGAGATAAGCCTTGCGCACAACGGCGTACTGTTTCTCGATGAGCTGCCGGAATTCCGTGCGGATGTGCTCGAGGTGCTGCGTCAGCCGCTTGAGGACGGCGAGGTCACGGTTTCCCGCGTCGCCGGAACGGTGACGTTTCCGAGCCGCTTCATGCTGGTATGCGCTATGAACCCATGCAAATGCGGCTGGTACGGGCATCCGTCGGGAAGATGCAAATGCAGCGAACAGGACGTGAAGCGCTACCACTCCCGCATTTCAGGCCCGCTGCTTGACAGGATCGATATCATCATCGAAGTACCGGCACTCGATTATGAGGAGCTGAGGCAGAAAAAGCCCTCGGAAAGCTCCGCCGAAATAAAGCGGCGCGTGGACGCGGCAAGAAAGATACAACGGACACGCTACGGCGGCAGCGGCACGATGTGCAACGCCCATATCGAGCCGAAGCAGATACGTGAGTTCTGCGTTTTAGGCGACGGAAGCGAAGAGCTTATGCATATGGCGTTCGACAGCATGAACCTCTCCGCCAGAAGCTATGACCGTATTCTCCGTGTCGCCCGCACCATTGCCGATCTTGACGGCAGTGCGGATATCCAGCCCGATCACATCGCCGAAGCCATACAATATAGAACCTTTGAGCTGCGGTAGCTTTTTGCGGCCGGGAGGCTTATGACATATTTCCGGTTTCCTCTGCCGTTTTTGTTGAATACGGCCATAAAACTTCATGCATGAGCACCGTACCTAAAAACGCGCGGCTGCCGATGTATGAAGTTTTTGCGCTTCATTTCCGGCCGCCCTGCAGTGGGGGAGGAAATGATGCGCATTTCTTGGTTTGCATAGCAGGACGCCATTCCAAAGAAAATTGGAATGGCGTCTGCTATTCGATTATATGAGCTTCATTCTGCGGCAGGCGCTTTCGCCGAAACGGGCGTCCATCTCCTGCTTGTAGTATGTGTAGTAATCCGATGGCATAAGCGCCTGCACACAGCCTGCAAACCCGCCGCCGTGTACCCGCCACGCGCCCTTGCCGTCGAGAAGCTTTGCGCTCAGATCAAGTCCTTCGGTAAGCTTCGTATCGCCGGTCACCGATGTGTACACGTTTGTCAGAAGCTTTTCGGAGGAGCGGCCAGATTCGTTCATCAGGCGCATATAAGTCTCTCCGTCACGGTTTTTGAGGGCATCGCGCATTTTCGGGACACGTTCATTCTCGTCAAAAAAGTGCATTGCGCGGCGGACGGGGCGGCTCGTGGGATCCCAGCCCTTACTGCGGAACTCCTCCGGATCGACGTCGCCCAGAACGCCTTTGTCAAAAAGGTTTGCGATGTATATCATATCGGCGGGGATGCGTGCATATGAGGTATCAAGCCCGGCGTGGCTGCCGCCGGTTTCCGTCAGGCACATTGTAAGCCCCATCGAGGCAAAATCAGCCTTGACAGGCTCTATCTCGCCGGTTTTGAAGTCAATATACACGGTTTTGCCAAGTGCAATCGTCAGCTGCGCCTGCAAGCCGCAGGGCTTGCCGAAATACTTGTTCTCGGCTTCCTGCGCGGTACGTGCGATGACGACGGGCTGAACCTGCCCATCGTTGAAAAGCTCACTCAGGATCCGCCCGATAAGCACGGAAAAAGCCGCCGATGAGCTGAGCCCGCCGCCTATGGGCAGACTGCTCTTCATTACAGCGTCAAAACCGCCCACGTTGAGCCCGAGATCGCGGAAGCCGCTGACCATTCCGCGTACAAGCGCGCCGGATGTCCCAAAATCCGCCGTGCGTACTCCGGTCTGGTTTATGCGGATCTCAAAGGGCTTGAATCCGACTGAACGAATACGTATATAATTTGTCCCGTTTGCTTCAAACTGCGCATAAATGCCGCTGTCAAGCGCACCGGCCAGAACTCTGCCGTTCTGGTGATCGGTGTGGTTCCCGGCAAGCTCCATTCTGCCAGAGGCAAAAAGCTGTTTCTTCATTAATGCACGACCTTCCGATAACTGCAACTTTCTCCATATATCAGAATACACCAACCGATAATTAAAGTCAACCGCCAAAAATCGGACTGTATCGAAAACTTTTGCGGCGCTTTTGGGAAAAGACTGTGTTTTCTGACAAAAGAACCTGCATCCGTATTATGTGCGGATGCAGGTTCTCTGCAATCAGTTGAAAGCAAAAGACTGTTCGCAAAAAGCGGCGTCAGTCCTTTGCGTCATATGACCGGGATCCCGGCCATATGGCTTTCCGGTAAATACCGTGAGCCGGATTACTCGCCGGTGTAGTAATCGTCAACGTTCTCAGCGGTTACGAGAACGAAGGGAATGGTGTATTCTTTCTCTACGGGCTCGCCCTTGGAGAGAGCTACAACGGCCTTGATGCCTGCGTCGATCTGGCCTACACCGTCCTGAAGAACGGTAGCGAGCATCGTGCCTGCCTTGACCATGGAAAGAGGATAGTTGTTGCCGTCAACGCCGACGCATACGATGCCGGGATAGCCTGCGTCGTTGCAGACGCCCTGTGCACCGGAGGACATATCGTCGTTGTCGCAGATGATTGCGACAAGTTCATCACCATACTGGGTGAGGTAGTCTTCGGCGATCTTCATTGCTTCGTCGGAGTTCCAGTTGCCGGTCAGCTCACCGACCATCTCGAACTTGTCAAGCTCATCCAGAACGGAGTGCATACCTTCGCCGCGCTGGATCTGGGCGGAGTTGCCAAGAACGCCCTGAATGTGGAGGTATTTGCCGCCGTCGGGGCAGTTGTCAACAACGTGCTGAGCAAGCAGTGTGCCGGCGAAAACGTCGTCGGAGCCGCAGTAGGTCAGAGCAAGCTCATCGGTGTTGTTGGTCTTGGAGTTGACGACAACGACCGCAATGCCTTCGTTTGCAAGCGCTTCGACAGCGGGAGCGGAGCCTTCAGCCTCGGCAGGAAGAATAATAACGGCGTCGCAGCCCTTTACGATGCAGTCGTCAGCGAGGTCGCACTGATGGCCGGGGTCGGTCAGACCGTCAAGGATGCCGGTCCATCCGTCGATAACGCCGTCTTCGACGAGCTTGTCAAGGGTAGCGGTCGCATAGGTGTTGATGGGGCCGTGGAAAGTGTCGGTGGTGTTTTTGGAGATGTAGCCTACGATGAACTTGCCGTCGCCGTTGACGTCGCCGATGCGTTCAGCTGAAGCGGAAAATGCGCAGAGGGACAGAACCATGCAGAGGGTAAGTGCGATTGCGAGAATCTTTTTCATTGTAGTATTCCTTCCTTTTATTTTATTCACGGTTTCACCGTAAATTTCAGAATAAAATGGGAGCGCGGATCACTTTTTCCTGTTGATCACCTTGTCGAACAGAACGGAGAGAATGATCATGCAGCCTTTGACGATGCTCTGGTAATAGGAGCTTATACCAATCATATTCATGCCGTTGTAGATCATGCCTATGATAATTATGCCCATCAGTGTACCTGGAATGGTGGCGACGCCGCCGGCAAAGGACGTACCGCCGATAACACAGGCGGCAATGGCGTCCGTTTCGTAGCCGACGCCGAGGTTGGACTGGGCAGAGGAGGTTTTCGCACAGAGGATGATACCGGCGAGACCGGCGGTGAAGCCGGAAATGGTATAAGTCATTACCTTTGTCCAGAAGACGTTGACGCCGGAGGCAATGGCGGCTTTTTCGTTGCCGCCGACCGCAAGAATGTACCGTCCGAGCTTTGTCCAATGCAGCAGGATATACATTATGACCGCCAATATCAGAAGTATCACGACCGGCACGGGGATGCCCCACAGCTTGCCCTGATAGATCACCTTTACGCTGGCGTCGGTTATCGAAATGGCCTGCGCGTTGCTGATGACCTGCGCCATGCCGCGTATGACGAGCTGCATCGAAAGCGTGACGACAAACGGAAACATATTGAACTTCGAGATAAGGATGCCGTTTACAAGGCCGAGAGCCGTTGTGACGGCGAGAGTGAGCAGGCACGCGGGCACAACGCCCCAGCCGCGCTTCATGACAAACTCACCGAGCAGAACGGCGGCGAGAGCCAGCTGTGAGCCGACGGTCAGGTCAATGCCGCCCGCGGTGATCACAAGACACATACCGAACGCGATAGAGCCGTTTATTGCGACCTGCTTTGCGACGTTCATCAGGTTCCTGCCGCTGCGGAAACTGGGTTCGGCGATGCTCAGGCACACCAGCATGATGAAAAGGATAACGCCGATACCGTATTTTCCCATAAAGAGGCGGAATGAATCCGACTCAAAGAAACTGCTTTTTGATTTAAGCTTTGCGCCCATTGTACCCTCCTGTTACTGACCGAATTCTTTTGCAAGAATATCGTCCTGAGTTACTTTTCCGCTGAGAATGTCCGCGCGGCTGAATTCGCCGTTCTGCCGCCCTTCATGATATATGATGATCCTGTCGGCCATACCCATCATCTCGGGAAGCTCTGAGGAGATCATAAGAATGGCCATACCATGGGCGGCGAACTGGCTCATCAGCGTATGTATCTCGGATTTTGCGCCGACATCAACGCCGCGTGTCGGTTCGTCGAGGATCAGGAACTTCGGTGAGGCCATGATCCATTTTGAAAGGACGACCTTTTGCTCAATGTCACTAAGTTAAGAAAGGCTGGGTCTCGCAGAAATGCGGGGCCCAGTTTT